>JAVYPJ010000001.1:0-39764 GCA_038733315.1 Candidatus Aenigmatarchaeota archaeon
GAAATATAGGATATATTACTCCTGGTGGTAAGGTTTTCTATCAACATTTAGTAGGACATGGTGGTGGTAGACTAGCCAAATGGTATACGTATCAAGAAACTCCTCTTATTATTTTAGGTCCCTGGCTCAAAACAGTAAGATATTATAACACTACTCCAACAGATGAACAACTAAATTTCCCATCATTTTTTGCTTGTGGTAATTTTTCAACTAAGTTACAAGTTTTTAATAAAGGTAATTTACCTGCTTATAACTTTAGAATAAATGAAACAAAAATTGATATAATTAAAACTCATCCTGGAGATTTAATTTTCTACGGTTTTAATCCTTCTAATCCTTATTTAGAGCAATCAAAACTAATTAGCTGGGATGGAGGAATAAATTTCATAGCTACTGGCAAAGATAATGCAATAAACTTTACTTATTCAATTTTTGTACCATATCAAACCAATGGTACTTTTAGTTTTCAAGCTTTAGCGCTTAATAATACCTTTAGCTTTTTCGATGAAGAATATATAATTTCAATTTCTTGTGGAGCTTCTTTAAGCATAGATGAAATAAAAATAAGAAAAGGAGAATATCCAGAACCAACTATATATGTTAACGATATTTTTAACATTTCAGCAAATATTTATAATGATGGTCCAGGAAATGCAAGTAATGTAATAGTTTGGATTAATTATACAAATGTAACTCCGATGAGAGGATTAGAAAATTTAAAAATTTATAATTCTAATGGAGAAGAAAGCAATATTATTTATTTAGGAAATATTTTACCAAAGGAAACAAAAATTGCCTTTAATGACTATTATTTTACAGTAAATACTTCAGGAGTTTCTCCGGGAATAATAAGATTTTGTATTAATGCAAATGCCACTGAAAATTCCACAGTAGTTTTCTCTTGCAGAGATATTACAATAAATGCTCCACCAGCATTAATTGAATTAGAAAATCCCATTGCTATTTCAAAAGAAACAGGCTCATCTTTTGGCTCTTGGAGCTTTAATTTTACTTTTAATATTTCTGTAAGAGTTTCGAATTCAGAAAATGACATTCAAATATGTGCATGGTTTAGTAAAACTGGAATGGAACCATTTAAACTAATTGGTTGTGATATTTATCCTGCTCCAGGAAATAATATCGGAAGTTGGAGAAATTATTCTTTTGAATATTCTCCAAGCTGTGAAGATATTGGTAATCCTGTATTTATTAAGTTTAATGCAACAAACTTTGCAGGATCTTCTAATTCTACAACATTACCATTTACTATCACTAAAAGTAAAATAGTATTCGATGAAATTTTAGGAAATAATACAGAAAGTAGAAGAGGTAAAATGCCTACAATTCTTAGTGTTAGAGTAAAAGATATAAATGGAACTTATATTTCTAACTTACCATTAAGATTTTACGTAACTTTAAACGAAATTGTTTTTGATGCAGGTAATATAGTTTATACAAATGAAAGTGGTTATGCAAACTATAACTTTTTAGCAGTTTGTACTCCAAAGTATTTAGTTGGATATCAAAAATGGAAAGCTGAATTAAAAGATAACGAATGTTATTTTGATAATTCCACAGAAAATTATTTTGATTTAAAAGTTTTAGTAACTGGAGATATTTTACCATATATAGTTAGGCCAGATGGTAGTACAAACTATACTCAAGAAGATACTATTACATTCTTAGGTTATGTAACAGATGATTGTGGAGATCCTTTAACGGCAAGCGTTATATTTTTTGCAAATCATAGCATAGAAAGCTTTGAATGTTCAGATGTAATTCAAGTAGGTTCTAATGCATATACTTGCGATTGGCATACAGAAATTACTACACCAATGGGTTGGTATAATGTTTCTATGTATGTAGAAAAAGAGTTTCATTATTCGAATTGGAGTATAAAAGCTGAAGATCCTGGATTATTCTATTTAGAACCTATTTATAAATTAGAAGATCCACAAGCATATCCAATAAGAGAAGGATGGGGGTATAAAAACTGGAATTTTAGTGTATTTGCATCTAGTGGAGATAGTGAAAATGAGTTTGATGTAAATATATATTTAGGAGATTTGTGGCCACCAGCAAAGCCCTGTGAAGAGTGTATAAACATTACTCCAAAAACATGCTTTAATTGTTATAAGCAATTGGTTGTATTTTTAAGGAATTTTACTGCATATGAAATAGGTACTTGGTACTATAGATTTTCCTTAGGACCAACATCAACTACTCAAGTTAAATATGTAATAGTTGAAAAAGATGATACAACAATGGAATATGTTAGTGGAAATAATTCTATAGTAATAAGAAATTCTCAACCAGCATTACTTTCTGTTAGAGTTTTTGATTTAGATGCAAATACTTATGAATTAAATCCGCCTGCATTAGTTACTTTTAAATTATATGATGAAAGATATCCAAATGGATATAAAGTTATTGGAAGTGTTTATACAAATTCTTCTGGATATGCAAATCTATTGCTAAACATAACAGAATGTACTGGCTGGCTTGAAGGAATTCAAAAATGGGGTGCAGAAATAGATGATAATGATAACTATTACAAAAAATCTTCCATAGGAAACTTTACAATAGAAATTCAATTACCAGGATGCCAGCCGCAAGTAGATATTTATTCGATAGAATTACCAAAAGAAGCATTTCAATATAGAAATTTCACAATAGTAACATATGTTACTTCTTGGGTAGGAGATGCTGAAGATGTTTATATAAATATTACTTTACCAGATGGTTGGTATACTGATGAGCAAACTAAATATTTGGGAAAAATAAATGCTAATGAATTCAAAAAAATTTATTGGAATGTTTATGCTAGTACATTTGGAGAGGGAAAAGCAATTTTCTATATAAACTCAAGTAATGCTGGTTATAAAAGATTGGAAAGCAATAATATTATTGTTTATAAATTTTCTCAATCAACAATAAACTCGCCAATTAATATTAATAGTAATGATTTTGACATTTTAGAATTTGATTGCGAAACTGGTAACTATAGAATTGCAAATCTAACAATAAAAATTTCAGAAAATTCAAATAATTCAATTCTAAAAATTGAAACATTTAACTCTTCTAACTGGATAAAAATTGAAAATAATTTAGAAGTTATTAGCAATAGCTTCTATTTTATTCCAATATTAGCTAATCAAATTTCAAGCAATTCTGATGGAAAATGTTTAGTAAAAATAACAAATGTTGGAGATAAAAATGTAATTATAGAAAGTGCAACCCTTACTTCTTACTATAATGAAACTTTAAAAATAGATGGCATAAAAGTTTTAGTTAATAATTTTGAGATAGAAAGCATAGATAAAACAGAAAGCTCATTTAATATTTCTGTTAGAATAGGAAATTCTTTAAATATAAATAAAGATGGTAATTTAACTTTAAAGATTTTGAAAGATGGAAAGGAAATTTATTCGAATTATAAAGAATTTACAATAAATGCAAATAGCTTTACTTTTGTTAATTTTACTGATATTCAAACAAGTGATTGGGAAGAAGGAATTTATGAAATAATTGCAATACTTAATTCTTCAAACGAAATTAAATTATTAAAAAGAGAAATAGTTTTTAGTGAAATAAAAATCGATATAACTTCTCCAAAATATCAATGTAATTCTTCAACAGAAAAAATTTATTTAGAAATTTATCAGCCATTAGAAGATTATATTTCTTATAACATTTCTTTACAAATTCCAAATAATTGGAATTATAATCCTAAATACATATACTTAGAGCCAAAAGGTAAAGGATTTTATTTTGCTGAATTTAATTTAACAGCATTTTCTAATATTGAAGAAGATTATCAAATAATAATTGTAATTAATTACACTTACGCAAATAATACAAAAAGTTTAATTAAACCTATAAACATAAAAGTTTCCCCAAACATTCCAATTTTAGAAATTATAAGAGAATTACCAAGTTTAGTTTCCACTTCAATTGTTTTTAAGCCAAGAATAGTTATTCATAACAAAGGTTGTGGGATTGCTAATAATGTAACTATTAAAGAATATATTTCAGCCGGTTGGATAGGGGCAAACCCAAGCATTGCAAAGAATGAATATGCTAATGATCCAGAAGTTTCTGATAAGGATGTTGATTTAATTTATTCTGAAACGGACTTAATAAATAATATACTAACTTGGCAATTAAGCGATATTAAGCCAAATAAATATGCTGTACTAACATATCAAATAAAAGCCCCTCCAACATTATTTACAGCAGGTTACTTAAAGTATAATGTAAGTTGGAATAATGAATATTATATTGAAGAAAAAATACCATCAAAAGTTTATACATATAGATATCCAGAAGAATCTCATTTAGAATTTGATTTAATTGCTATTCAAACCTTAGAATATCCATGGCCAGAAGTAAGAAGCATTCAAGTTAATAGAGAATATAACTTTACTTTAAAAGTTACAAATATTGGAGATATAAATACTAATAATGATTGGACTATTAAGCTTTATATTCCAAAAGAATGCGAAGTTATTAATGTAGAAAACGGAATATGGAATGAAAGCGAAAGAAAAATAGTTTGGAGTTTACCAAATATTTCAACTTATCAAACATCATATTTTAACTTTACTTTGAAATGTAATGAAGAAAAACAATATGTTTTAATTGCTGAAGGAATAAGAGATACTAGAAGTAAAGTAAGCTTTGAAAATTCTACATCAATTTATTGCGAATCTTATTCAAAACCTGCATATTGCTATTCTAAATTAGATTATATTTTAGCAAAACCAACAAATGCTAGATATGAAAAATTATCCAATATAACTATTGAGTTTTTGAATAAATATTCTGGAAATAATTTAACAATTGGAAATTCTTACATAAAAATTTTTGATGATTTGCTTAATGAGCATATAATATGGCAAGACTATTCTTTCGAAGAGAAAAATGAAATAAAAACAAAGCAGCTAATAATTTATGAAAATCAAGAAAATTTTGTTAGTAATATAA
The DNA here is from genome assembly GCA_038733315.1 of Candidatus Aenigmatarchaeota archaeon. Lineage (GTDB taxonomy): Archaea > Aenigmatarchaeota > Aenigmatarchaeia > CG10238-14 > SpSt-28 > JAHLMO01. Next base: position 4,987 of record JAVYPJ010000001.1, read on the forward strand.
AAACTTTTGAAATTAGTTCATATTCTGATGCAACAGAAAATACTTATACTAACATTTCAATACTTAAAATTTATTATACTTGGGATTTAGGAAAATTGTTTAATGAAACTCAAAACCTATTTATAAAATCTAAGGTTTATGATTATACACCTCTATTCAGAAATGCAAAGCTCTATATTAATGGTAACGATTCTATAAAAGTTGGAGGCTGGGGAGAAAAATTTGAATTTAGTGTAGAGGTTAGAGATAGATTTGGAAGAGATGTTATAGTTAGAATGTATCATAGAAAAGTAGGTGGTGAATGGAGTTTAGTAGATGAAAAAGTTTGCTATTCTTGCTTAGAATGGACTCAATTTAATTTTAGCTATGATTACGATTATACAGATATATCAAATTGGGAATTCAAATTTGAAGGAATAAATTCAGATGGTATTAGCGAATATTATGGATTTGTATATACTGTTGAAAAAGATGATGTTGAATTAACACCAATTCAACCACAATGGAACGAAACAGTTTTAAGAGCTTATGGATATAACTTTACTATTTACGCTTTCGATATTGATAATAAAACTATTCCATATGTTTTAGAAGATTATAAAGCTTTTGTTGCCTTAGGTCAATATGGAAATAACTTAACTTATAAAATATATACATTATCTCCATCAATTAATGAAAGTGGTTACATAATTTTAAAAGTTACTAATGCAGAGTTTTGCAATCCAATAAACAACTATTATTTAGGTCAAAACTACTGGTTTGGTGGAATTCAAGGATCTGCATATTATAAAGATGTTAATACAAGAATTCCACCATATAATGCATTACCATATGTATTAATAGGAAGCTTATATAATAACATAATTTATCCAATTAATGTTAACTTTAGTTTCGAATTAGATACAATTACTTTAAGAGGAGTTGTTTACGACGATTGTGGAAATATAAGAGCTGATGAAGATATGTATGTATATTTCAATTTAACTAATGGAGATTATAATTATCAATGCATAGCTACAAGAGTTGGAAATGAATTCCAATGTACATTTAATCCAAGAAGTTTAAGTGCACCCTTAGGTTGGTATAACATATCTATGTATTCTTCAAAGCCATTACATACAGATGGTATTTATAGTGTAAATAATGCATTCTTCCTAGCAAGCATACCAAAAATAATTAATATATCTATTAATCCTTTTGGCGGTCCTTGGGGTTTAAGTCCATTTAATTTTAGTGCATACATTATTGATGAAGATGGAAATTTTGTTAATATAACTCATTATTTAAGAAAAGTTCCAGAACAATATTTTGTTGCTTATATTGATAATTGCACAAATTGTAATTATTATTTAACTTCTTTCCTTAGAAATTTTGTTTGTGATTATGAAAATATTGAAGTTGGAGAATGGAGATATAAAATTGAAACTAAGGATGAAGCTGGTTTTTCAAATACATCTCAAGAAATTTCATTTACAATAGAAAAAGAACCAATTAATATATCGCTATTTGAAAGCGTTCCATTAATTAACAGAAGTAATGTACCAAATTCGAAAGCATACAATTTATCGGTGACTATATTCGATACTATTTTAAATAGAAATGTAACAGAAATACCTTTTGTATATTTAAAATTAGAAGGTCCAGCAACTTTTACATATGAAATGGAAAAGGATGAAACTCAAGAAAAATATTATTATGAATTTCTTCCAGGTTGTAGTTATCCTGTAGGAGAATATAAATGGTATTCTTATGTTTTAAACGATTATTGCTATCAAAATGCAAGAAGTGAAAATTATACAATAAACATTTATGGAAGCCTTTCTGTTAACATAATTTCTCCAACAGATTATCAGATTATCCCAGAAGGACAAAGTGTAACTATAAGATCTAATGTTATAGATGATTGTGGTGTTTCAATAATCAATGCTAATGTTTATTATATTTTAAGAAATGAAAGAACTCAAGAAGAATTTAGATGTCCAGAAAGTGGGTTTGCAAATTATGATGGAACTTCTTATGTTTGCAATTTTAATACTAGTGGCAAACCTGGAGGAAATTATACTATAATAGCTTACGCATCAAGAAATTATTATTGGGATTCCCTAGCTATAAAAGAAAATGCATTCTTTCTAGTAACTCCAGTAAGAATTATAAATGTTACTATGAATTATGAGCATGATGGTAGCTGGGGTGAAATTCATAATTTTACAGCTCTAATAGATCATTATAATGATGTTATTGTATGTTTATTAGAAAAACCAATAGATGCACAAGAATATCAAGTTACCGAATGTAAATATGTAGAAAATCCATCTGGAGAAAAAAAAGTAACATTTAATAGAAGATATAGCTGTGCAGATTTTGTTAGAAGTCAATTCTGGAATTATAAAATTAATGCTACAGAGCCAGGGGTATCTTCTTCTTATAGCGAAAGTCAAGAATATCAACATATGCTACAAAAAAATGATTTATCACTAATAATTTATTATAACGATTCTGAAGCAAAAAGATATGGAGATCAAAGGGCAAGATTAATAGTATATGCATATGATTTAGATCAAAAACAAGCTGCATATGTTAGTGCATATAATTCACCAAATATTAAATTTAATGTATATAATGGAAGTTCTTTTGTTTTTGTTGGTGCAAACTCAACAAATTCTTCTGGATATTCGACTCTATTTTTCAAACCTGATTGTAGCTTTGATGTAGGAATTAAAGAATGGTATGCTTATACAGAGGCTGATGCATGTTATAAAAATGTAATTTCTGATAGATCAAATATTACAATAGTTGGTTTGTTAAATCCATATTTAGTTTCTCCAATTAATGAAGAATATACAAGATATGCTGAACTATACATAAATCTTTCTGCAATTGTTAAAGATGAATGTAATTTAATTACATTTGAAAATGCCAATGTTACATTTATTGCAAAAAGTGTTGCTTTTGGAAGCGAATACTTATGTTCAGACGTTACTTATTCTAATGGTTATTATAATTGTAGCTTAAATGCAACTTTAATAGAGGAAGGTTGGTATAATGTAAACGTTACAGCATCGAACGTTTTATATTATGATGATTACTATTATCTTCAAACAAACTCCTTCAAAATAATTCATAGCTTAGTTCCTCCAGTATTAAGCAATGAGTATGCTTATCCTGAGCAAGATGGAGGTTGGGGAGAAAGATGGTATTTTAGAGTTAATGTTAGTGATTTGAATGGAGACGATGTAAATATTTATCTTTGGATTTCAAGAGACGGAAGCAATTGGGAATTAGTAAATCAAACTATTTGCTATAATTGTGGATATGAAAGAACTATAGAACTATCTTATAAAGGATTTACATGCGAAGATTATTTAAATCAGCCAATATACTTCAAATTCAATGCAACAGATGCTTATAATTCAACAGATAGAAATCCTATAGCTTTATATCTTGATAAAGATGATTTAAGAATTGAGTATTATAGTGGAAATGAAAGCGAAATAATAAGAAATGTTGGTGGAATATTACAGGCTAGAATTTATGATTTAGATTTTGGAGATTATGCAGATTCTCAAGTTGCTCTATACGTAACTACTGATAGAAATAATTATAAGCTTGTAGCAATAAATAATTCATTAAATTCTATAGCTACATTATTCTTTAATCCAACATGCGAATTTGATGTTGGTTTGCAATATTGGAAAATAGGAAGTTATAATGATGCATGCTATAAAAATGTAAACTCAAGCGATTTTAATTTATATGTAATAGGAAATATCGATGCGAACATAACTTATCCAAAAGGAGATAAATTCTTAAGAGGCTCTAATGTAACTTTAAATATTTCAATTTTTGATGAATGTTCACAAAACATTCCATTAGAAAATACAAAAATAAATATAACGATGATAAGTAATAGAGATAAAAGCATAAGATATTGTACTGAAATAATTGAATTAGGAAATGGATTATACTCTTGCACATTTAATTCTTCTAACTTCACTCCAAATTATTATAACGTAACTCTAAATATTTCTAAAGAATTATATACGAATAGAACAAAGACATTTTCTAATGTATTTTGGATTGAAACAAATCCAATACTATTTAATTTAAGGGCAATTCCAAATGTTTTAGGCTGGGGAGAAACTTTAACAATAAAAGTTAACTTTACTGATGAAGATTTAGATACTCATACTATAAATGTTTATTTAATTAAAAGCGACTATTCAAGAGTAAGAACTAGAAATATTTTAAATGTTCAAGGAATAAATGTTGAAGCCTCTACACAATTTACTTTCACATCTGCAGATATTGGAGATTGGTTTGTAATTGTTAATGTAACCGATGATTTTGGCATTGCTGAAATAAATACTTCAATTACAATTGAAAAAGACGATACTATTATTGAATATATTAGTGGAAATAATAGTATAGTTCATAGAATTCATAATACAACAACTTTTGAATTAAGAGCTATAGATATAGATAATCCATCGAACAATATTTATTATCAGCCCGCTGGTTTTTGGGTTACTTCAGATTATGCTAATTATATTTATATTGGAACTGTATATACTGGAAATAATGGATATTTTAATATAACTTTTGATCCTGATTGTAGATTTGAAACAGGAATTCAAAAATGGAAAGGAGGATTATTAGAAAATACAAATTGGAAAGCATCGAATTCTTCAGAATATTTTGTTATAATAGTTTCTGATTTAAGTGGAAATATTATTCAGCCAAATGGAAACATTCTTTTAAGAGGTGCAGATTCTTTAAATATTAGAGCTACTGTTAGCGATGAATGTAAATATGTAAATGGTGCTGATGTTTACTTTGTTGTAGGAAATGAAAACATAAATATTACATGCGATAATGTTATAAATGATAATCTAGGAAATTATACTTGTAGTTTATCTTCTAGTACACTTGAAATATTGCCATATGGTTGGAATAATATAACTATGTTTGCAAGGAAAGATTTCTATGAAAATGAGTTAGTAATTACTAAACAAAACGCTTTCTACTTAGCAGATAAGCCAAAAATTGAAGATGTTTATGTAACTTCAGCAACTTGGAGATGGGGGACTGTTTTTGAATTCGTAGGTAAACTATATGATTTGGATCCAGATAATAAAACTGTTTATTTATGGATTAGTAGAGATGGTAGTAATTGGAGATTAATAAATCAAACAACATATTATGGCCCAACACCACCAGGAGGAGTAGATATTAAATTGAGTTTTATTCCTACTTGCAATGATGTAGGAAATTGGTACTTTAAATTTAATGTTACCGACACTAGCGGATATTCAAGCGAAACATTTGGATATCAATTCGAAATACTCAAAAGACCAGCAGTTATAAGCGCTATAAGTGGATTAAACGAAATAATTCATAGAGAGGGTTCTGTTTCCACAACACTAAGAATAAAAGCTATAGATGCAATAGATGGAGCAGATATAAATAATGCAAAAATAAAATTTATAACTATTAATAAAACTGGTCACGAAGTAACTTATGAAACTTGGACAAACCAATATGGTATTGCATCTTACATTTTTGATCCAGATTGTTCTTACGGTGCTAATAAAACATATTGGAAAGCAATTCTATATAATAATTCATGTTATGAAGATACAGTTTCTCCAAATTTTGATATATACATTTATGGAAAATTGTATAATAACCTTGTAGCTCCTTCACAAGGATCAATATTTCCATCTAGAACAACATTTAATATTTCTTATTATATAACTTCAGATTGTAGTGATGAAGGATTAATTGAGAACGCAAACGCAGAGATTAAAGTGTATGATCCGTTAAATCAAGAAATTATATGTACTACAATAATTGAGGAAAACGGATATTATAATTGTACTTTTGATACTACAGGCAAAAGAGCTGGTGTATATTCGATAACTCTAAACTCAACAAAACAATATTACTTCGGAAGTTATACTAATTATCCAAACTGGTTTAGCATATATAATTCTCCACCAACATATTCAAACATATCTGTCTCTCCATCTACTTCTCCATGGACATCAATACTAAACTTTAGTGTTTATGTTTCAGATGCTGATAATGATGTAGTAAGATGTTCTCTAGAAATTAAAAAAGGTTACTCGTATATAGAAGTTGCAACTATGGAAATAAATGGAAATGGTCTTTGTAGTTTTTTGATTAGCGATTTTAGTTGTGATGATATAGGAACTAATTACTTTAGATTCTCTTTAAGCGATGGATATAACGATATAGTCTATACAGAAGAGCAATCTTTTGAATTAACTAAAAGTCCAGTAGCTCTTAATTTAATTAGTGGAAATGGAACAAGTGTAAGAAGAAATATAGCCTCGACAAACTTAAGAATTAGCGTTTTTGATTTAGTTAAAAATTCATTAGTCGGAACTTCAATATTGCCAGAAGCATATGTGAAATTTAATATTACATTTGACAGCTTAAATTATATAAACTTAGATGAAGTTTCTACAACATCAGGATATGCAGAAGTTATGTTTTCTCCAGATTGTTCCTTCTCAGCTGGAACTCAATATTGGTATGCCTACATTAGTGAAAACGATGTTTGCTACGAATTCAATCAAACAAATAATTTTGAAGTATATGTAATAGGTAGTTTAAACCCATCGGTTATTGAACCTACTAATTTATTTAAAGTATATAAAGGAAATAATGTAAGCATTAGAGCGAATATTCAAGATGATTGCAATGAAAATATTAGCGTAGATTTTATACAAATTAATCCAATAAGCAGAATTACAGGTCAAATGTTTAACTGTATTGTTTCAGAAGAAAATATAGGAATCTATAACTGTAGTTTTGAAACCGTAGATAAACCAGCTGGAGCATATGATATTAGAGTAAATGTTTCTAAACAATATCATGTCTCAGCAATATATACAGAAAGTAATGCGTTTTTCGTAGAAACCTATCCTTCATTAACAAACCCATCTGTTACACCAATAGTTGAGGGTTGGGGTAAAACAAGAACATTTAGTATTACAGCAAGTGATGAAGACAGAGATGCCTTATATGTCTGCTTATATTATAGACCGAAAGGAAGTGAAGATTGGATCTTAGCGTCTTGTAGAACGAAACCTTCTGGCATTGCTTCACAAACATTAACATTTTCTAGAACATTTAGCTGTGATAATTTACTAGGACAAGAAAGTATAGAATATGAATTTTTCTTTAATGTTACAGATGATGACAATAATATAGCGGAAAGTGAAATAAAAAACTTTATTCTTGAAAGAGATGATATTTCAGTCAGTTTAGCAGAGAGTTATGTAGAGTATAATAGAAGTAGTACAGAAAAGGCTTCTCTAATAATTTCGATAAGAGATTTAGATGCAAATTCCTATGCAACAAGAGCTGTTAATGCAACATTATATGTAACTAGAATTCCAGGAACAACAAACTACTTTATAGATAACGTTTACATAAATAGAAATCCTGTTCTAGGAAACATAACATTTTACTTTCCACAACAAAACAAATGTTTATATAAAGTAGGGCCACAAAAATGGTATGTAAGTATAAATTCAAGTTGCTATAAACCAGCGAATTCTCCAATAGGAACTCTTAATATCACGAGCTTGCCTCTAAATTCGACATTAATATATCCTATAGGAGAATATTTCCCACAAGGATATAATATACCAATAACTGTAGAAGTTTATGATGATTGCGAAAAAGTTGATGGTGCATCTCTTTCAATAGAAGTTATAAATCCAAACAACGAAACTATTGAATGTTATCCCGTTTCGAATCTTGGAAATGGAAGCTATAGGTGCTCGTTTAGCGATACTTATGTATTGGGAAGCTACACAATTAGAACACAAGCAAACAAGCAATACTATCCTGAAGGGTATATTAATGAATTTCCAAATGCCTTTTTCATTACTTCAGCACCTTTCATAGATTCCACAGAAGTCTACGCAAGTAGAACATCAAGCGAAGAGGGTGGATGGGGAGACACATGGTTCTTTAAAATAAGAGTTTATGATGAAGATCAAAGTTTTATAGAGTTTGAAAAACTAAATATTAGTTTATACATAGATTTTGGTAATGGATACGAATACATATCTTCGCAAATATGTGAAGCTCCAGAATGTGCAAGTCTAAAAGAATTTGTTTTTACGCATACATTTGATTGTTCAAAGATTGGTGATAATAAGAAATTTAAGTTTATAGTTAGAGATTTCTTCAATAATACTGTTGAATCTGCCGAAGGGTATTTTAACATATTACCAGATGAACCGCAAATAACAATTCTAAGAAAGCCAACAAGAGTTAATAGAGAAGGGAATTTTGCTGATATATTTAACATTTCTGTTATAGATGTAGATAGAGGAGTTCCAGCAAATGCTACTCTCACATTATTTATTACAACAGATTCTTCGAACTTTAATTTCTATGTTAATCTAAATTCCATAAATGGAATTGCTACATATAGCTTTGATCCTGATTGTAGATTTAGCGCTGGAATTCAATATTTCAAAGTAAGCACAAACGATTCTTGCTATAAGCTCAAAACTAGCGATATTGACGAATTCGAAATTATAGGAAGTTTACAAAACTATATTATTTATCCATATAAAAATTCAGATATTTTAATAGAATTTGGAAAAATCGAAAATATAACTTTAAATGTTAAAGATGAGTGTGAAAATTATATTGAAAATGCTAATGTTAATCTAAATGCTATTTGGCCAAATAATTATATAGAAAATATTCCTGTTTATGAAGAAAATAGTGGAATTTATAATGCAACATGGAATTTAAGTAGAAAAATTGGTGGATATTATTCTTTTGTTTTTAATTCTTCCAAGGAATATTATAATTCTAATTCAACATTATTCTCAAATTGGATTTATCTAAATAATACTCCACCAATAATTGAAAATATAAGTGTTAATCCATTAGTTGGTGGATGGGGAGAAACGTTTACATTTAGCGCAGATGTTTTTGATATTCAAAGAGATGATGTTGTTTGTAAGCTATATGTTTATACAGGTAAAAATACTTGGTTATATAAAGGAAATGTAACTATTAAAGATGGGGTTGGAAAGTGTATAATAAATGTTAGTGATTTTGATTGCTCAGATATTAATGTTACTTCTTTGAATATGTTTAAGTTTGAAATTTCTGATGTAAACAATGTTTTTAATACTACAGAAATTTTTGCACCAAAAATTGAACCAAACGATGTTGAAATAATTCTAATTTCTGGAAACAATTCTAACGTTAATAGAACACATGATTCTGTAACACTTTCAACTAGAATTAAGGATTTAGATAGAAATGTGTTTCCGCAAAATGTTAATGTTAGCGTTTTAATAACAAACGATTCCCAAAACTATAGATTTGTAGGAAATGTTTATACAGATTCTAACGGATATGCTATATATAACTTTGCTCCAGATTGTTCATATTCTGCTGGAGTTCAAAAATGGAAAATTAAAACTACAGATTTCTGCTATAAAGAATTAGAAAGTGATGAATATTTTGTAAATGTTTTTGCATGGTTAAATAATGAGCTCTTAGAGCCAATAGGTGGAGTAAAATATCTTAAAGGAAGTAATGTAACTATAAGAACGAGAATTAAAGATGAATGCAATATATTAACAGCGCCAGATATTTTAACAATAAAAATAAAAAGTAGTAAAACTGGAGAAGAATTTGAATGCCAACCAATATTTGAAGAAGATATTGGATATTATAATTGCACATTTAATACAGAAAACTTACCAGCAAGGTATTATAATGTTACAATAAGCTCGTATAAAGAATTTTATAATCCAAGCATTATAACTTATAAAGATGCATTTAACATAAAAACTATTCCATATTTATATAATGCAAGAGCATTTCCGAGCAATGATGGAGGTTGGGGAGAAACTTGGTACTTTAAAGTAAACTTTACAGATGAAGATTGGGATACAAATACTGTTTATTTGTATATTAATAGAAGCTTTGGTTGGATTGGTTTATCTCAATTTGTTAGTGGAGAAAATATAGAATTAACATTTACTTATTCTTCATTTAGCGGTTCAGATATTGGAAATAGACAATATTACTTTTTAGCTAGAGATGTAGAAGGATATGAATACTCTACTGAAATTAATGAAATTACTATTATTAAAGATGATGTAAATATAAATCATGTATTTGGAAACAATACTATTTATAATAGAGGACTAAGAGAAAGCTTATTCCTTAGAGTAAATGTTACGGATAGAGATAGAGGAAATGTTTCAGTAGGTGGTGGAAGAAGTGGAATATTCTATTACACAAAAGATGGAGACAATTTCATTTCATTAACAATATATACCGATTCAGGTGGAAACTTAACTTTATCTAATTTACCTGTTGATTGTAGTTTTAGTGTTGGGACTCAAAAATGGAAAGCTGGAATTAAAGATGATGCATGGTATAAAGATACTAATTCTTCTACATTTATTTTTACAGTAATTAGTACTAACCTAACTGTTAATTTAGAGCATCCTATTAATAAAAGCTTCTTAAGAGGTATTGAAGATGTTGAGTTAATTGCAACATTAAAAGATGAATGTGGTTTTGTAACAGGAGGTAATGTAAAGTTTATTATACCGAAATATAATTATATTTGCAATGCAATAGATTTAGGTAATGGAACTTATAAATGTTCAATTCCTAAAACAATTACCCAATATTGGGAATATGGATGGCATGAAGTTATAGTTAATGCCACGAAGGATTATTATAATGTAGCAGAAATATCAGTTCAAAATTCATTCTTTTTGGCAAGCAAGCCAGAATTTACATCAGCACCGATTGCATATACATCCCAAGGCTCTAATATCGGTGGATGGGGAGAAAGCTGGACATTTTTAATTTATGTAAAAGATGATGACTTTAATAAAGTAAATGTTTCGTTATATATTAGAGAATTTAATGGTTCATTAAGATTATTAGATTCTACAACAATAGATGCCTCTCCAAATCCATATCCAATAGTTTTTGAAGGACATACTTTTGAATGTGCAGATATTGGAAATAGAGAAATAATATTTGTTGCTATAGATGAATTTAATTATAACTCTAGCTCTTCTTCAACTATAACTATTGAAAAAGATGATGTAGATATTCTTTATAATTCCCCATATGAATTTATAATAAATAGATCCTCTAACGAGTTCGCAGCGCTATCAATTCAAGTATTAGATACTGATAGATATAACTTACCGATAGTTGCAAATATTTCATATTTTGTAACGTATGATGGAAATAATTATATACCTGTGGGAAGTAATATATCAAATGAAAATGGAATTTCTAATTTCAATTTCTATGCAAATTGTTTGTTTAATGTCGGAATTCAAAAATGGAAAGCTAAGGTTTTGAATAATGTATGCTATAAAGATTTTGAAAAAGAGTTTTCACAAGCAAAAATTACTATTATAGGAAGTTTACAAAACTATATTATTTATCCATATAGAAATTCAGATATTTTAATAGAATTTGGAAAAATCGAAAATATAACTTTAAATGTTAAAGATGAGTGTGAAAATTATATTGAAAATGCTAATGTTAATCTAAATGCTATTTGGCCAAATAATTATATAGAAAATATTCCTGTTTATGAAGAAAATAGTGGAATTTATAATGCAACATGGAATTTAAGTAGAAAAATTGGTGGATATTATTCTTTTGTTTTTAATTCTTCCAAGGAATATTATAATTCTAATTCAACATTATTCTCAAATTGGATTTATCTAAATAATACTCCACCAATAATTGAAAATATAAGTGTTAATCCATTAGTTGGTGGATGGGGAGAAACGTTTACATTTAGCGCAGATGTTTTTGATATTCAAAGAGATGATGTTGTTTGTAAGCTATATGTTTATACAGGTAAAAATACTTGGTTATATAAAGGAAATGTAACTATTAAAGATGGGGTTGGAAAGTGTATAATAAATGTTAGTGATTTTGATTGCTCAGATATTAATGTTACTTCTTTGAATATGTTTAAGTTTGAAATTTCTGATGTAAACAATGTTTTTAATACTACAGAAATTTTTGCACCAGCAATAGGTAAAAATGATGTTGAAATTTATTATGCATTTGGAAATAATAGTTTCGTTAATAGAGCGTATTACAACACAACCTTATTATCTTTAAGGATATTTGATAAAATTAAGAATACATTTGTAGGTTCTAATGTTAGAGGTTTTGTAAAAGTTACTAAAGATGGAAGTAATTATGGAGAAGAAATTATAAACTATACCAATTCTTCTGGATATCTAAATGTTTATTTTGATCCAAGCGGAGATTATGAAGTAGGTATTCAAAAATGGCTTGGAGGAGTTTTGAACGATAATTGTTATTTAGATAAAAATAGTGAAGAGTATTATTTAACTATCTTAGGAGAAATGGCTCTTAGTTATTTTGGAATAGATAGAGAAGATGCTCGATACCTTAAGCCAAAAGATGATATTACAATTACTATAGCACTTCAAGATGATAGGGGCTCGTATATAAATGATGCAGACGTTAATATAACTTTAATAGATGAGTTTAATAATAAATATATTTGCCCTATAAGTAATCTTGGCGGTGGAACTTATCAATGTTCTATTAGCACATCTATCTTAGCTGCTAGATGGTATAACGTTTCTATATTAGCTAAAAAAGAATATCATTTAGATCTAAATGTTACATTTTCCAACGTATTTTTCATAGAAACAGAGCCAAAAGTATATAATATAAGTGCTATTAGTGAGGAAAACTCAAATATTGGTGGATGGGGAGAAACATGGAAATTCGTTGCAACTTTTGAAGATGAAGATTTGGATAGAAATGAAATTTGGATTCAAATCAAGCCAGAAAACTCTGAAAATTGGTATACTGTCAATAGTACTATAATTTCTGGAATTAATAAGACAACGATTGAACTTATAGTGAAAGATCCAGGATTACTACAACAATATTTAGGTATATGGAATGCTCAATTCTATTCAATCGATAATAGAGGATATATAAGTTATAGTGAAATTATTAATTTCACTGTAGAGAAAAATGATGTAAGAATAGAATTAGTTGAAGGAAATAATTCAACTGTATGGCGAAATAACACAGAATCTGTAACTTTAAAAGTTAGAATTTACGATTTAGATCAAAAAACCTATGTATCTTCTCCTTCAGCAAAAACATATTTCTTTATAACTTATGATGGAAATGTTTTTGATGAAGGAAGAGAAACATATACAGATAATGAAGGTTATTCATACATTGATTTCGATCCAGATTGTAGATATAAGACAGGTATTCAAAAATGGGTTGTGAAGATTATTAACGACACTTATTATAAAGATTCTTCATCTCAAAACTTCACATTAAACATTTACTCTACTTTAATTCCGAATGTAACATTTCCAGATGGGCATGCATTTTTAGTTGGGGAATTAGTACCTATAAATGTTAGCCTAAGAGATGAATGTGAATATGTAAATAATGCAAGTGTAACAATAAGAGTTAGATACTTAGCAACTACATATACTTGCACTCCAGTAAATAATATTGATAATGGAATTTATAACTGTGTTTGGGACTCTAGTGGAAAAGCATATGGAGGTTATGATGTAATAGCTATTGCTTCGAAATCTTTCTACGCATCTAATTCAACGACAAAACCTCTAGCATTTTATTTAGCATCAATACCACAGCTTTCTAACGCATCTGTTAATCCATTAGTTGGTGGATGGGGAGAAACGTTTACATTTAGCGTAAGATTAACTGATTTAGATAGAAATCAAAATAATGTTACCTTATGGAAAAGTTATGATAATCAAAGTTGGATTTATGTAACGAGTAAATTAGTTACGCCAACATATACAGGATATTTGGTAAGTTTTGTTGTAACGTTTGATTGCGAAGATTTATTAAATGGTCCTCTAGTATATTTCAAGTTTTCATCAAAAGATCAATTCGGTTATTATAATGAAAGTGGAATAATTAATGTTACGTTTGAGCAAAACGATGTTTCATTAAGTATTATAGAATATAATTCAAGCGTTAGAAGACTAGAAAACAATATATCGTATTTCTTGCTTAGAGTTTACGATAGCGATAGAAAAGTTTATCCAAATAATACAGAAGTCACTTTATATATAACTGAAAATGGAAATGATTATACTGTAGAAATTATTAATCAAACATATTTAGGAAATGTATCTTTCTATTACGATCCTACGTGCTCTTCAAACGTAGGAATTCAAAAATGGTATGCGAAAATCACAGATGTTTGTTATAAAAATGTTAATACAACAGAAAGAGCTTTAACCGTTATTGGACAATTATATATAGACATCTTGAATCCAAAAAACAATCAAATCTTAAACAGAAATACTACTTATTACTTTAATTCTAGCGTATATGATGATTGCAATTTAATAATCGATAATGCAAATGTTAGCTGGTTCTTTGGAAATACAAGAATTGGTAATACATATAACATTACATATACCATTCCATTTAACTATAAGTTAGGGTTAGAAAATGTAAAAGCAAACACTTCTAGAATTTATTACGATCCAAATGAAAAGGTTATAAATGTTTATGTTTATGGGTTTGCAGATTTAACAGAAATTTATCCGCAAACAAATTCAGAATTCTTAGCTGGAGAAATAGTAAATTTAGTTTGCAGAGTTATGGATAAAAATCTAAATGTACCAATCGAAGGATATACAGTATATTTCTATAGAAACGATACATTAATAGGAAGCTCGCTAACAAATTCTAGTGGATATGCAACATTCAGCTGGTCAACAGTTAACGAATTAGCTGGATTTGTAGAGATAAAATGTAGGATAACTAACGACGATATTAAATATTATAATGCATCTATTTCAGAAATCTCTTCTTTAATAAGAATTAGAAGACCTATAACAATAAGAGAGATTTCTGTTACACCAAATGAAATTTATAGAAATGATACTTTTTCACCAAATACAGTTACTATAAGCGTAAGAACATATGATTCAATAATAGCGGCAACAAGTAATGCAATAGTTTATTTCTATAACGAAACAGATTTAATTGGAAACTGCACACCAAATTCTTTTGGCTATTGTTCGATAACATATAATCCACCCAACGAAACTAATGTTGGAATTAAATACATTTACATAAACGCAACACCAACGATAGAAGGTAGAGAAAACTCAGATACATATATCACATCTTTTATAGCAAAAGGTAAATTATATATTCAAATATTAGAACCTTCGAACTCTAGCATATTTGCAAAATCTTCAACAGTTAATATAAGAACTTATGTAACTAGTGAAAATGGCGAAAATATTCCTGCGTTATATCCAAATTCAAGAGTAAATATTACAAACTCTTCGAGTATAATTAGTTTTGCTTATCCAACAGGGGAGGCAAATATTTATGCTGGAAGCTTTAATTTATTAGATCAAAAAACTGGATGGTTAAATGTGACTACTATAATAAACATTCCATATTATGATTCTGCAGTAGATTCTATATGGATATTAGTAACTGGTTTAGCTGGGGTAGAATTTACATTTCCAAGCAATAACCAAGAAATAACTTATCCTTCAACAATATATCCAACTTGCTTAGTTAAAGATTTAGATAGTGAAATCGGAATAGAGAATTATCCTGTAGAATTTTATTATAAAACGTCGAGTAGCGATTGGACATATGTATCTACAGAAATAACGAATTCTAGTGGATTAGCAAAAATATCTTTTACAACCCCATCAAAGGGAGAGTTTTACTTTAAATGTGTTATTAGCGATAATGCAACTTTGGTATATTCTGCTATATATAATGAAAGCATTGTTAGAATTTTAGTTAAAGATCTTACTCCACCAGAAATTTTAGAAACTTCAATAAGTCCGACATATGATATAGAGGCAAATAGAGATTTTGTAAATATTTCTGCAGTAGTATCTGATAACATAGGAATTAGTGAAGTCTGGGCAATGATTGGCTTGCCAAATGGTAGTTCAGTAAGAGTAAATATGAATAAAATATCTGGAAATTTAACATATGGATTTTATTCAGCCATTTATATTCCTCCAATAGGCGGAGAGTATAATGTAACAGTATTTGCAAAAGATTTGCCACCTGAAGCAAATGTTAACTCATCTTTTGCAGGAATTTTCTACGTATTTGGAAAAACGAATCTTGAACTTAACGTATTTCCAGAAAACATTATTGCAGATGGTATTACAATATATAATGGCTATCCTTTTGAAATAATAATAAATGTTAGTAATTTAGGTCCCGCGACAGCATACGATTTAAACATAACACTATTTGATGACAGTGGAAGAATTGAATATTCAACTAATATTATTACTATTTCTAACATAAGCAGGTATATAAACATCTCGCAAATGGTTATGGCGAGAGTAAAAGAAGCTACACCGGCACAAACCATTAATATATTCGTTAACCTAAGCTGGAGAAATCCAGATTTAACATATAACTATACTGTTAAAAGAATATTCGTAATAGTTGCAGAAAATCCAAAATTAGAAATTAAGCCCGAATATATCAATGAAGTTGTTGAACATGACACAACAAAGATTATAGGTAGTGTAAACATTACAAATATCGGAAACGTGCCAATTACCGAAATTTTACTCTCTACAGATTTAAACACTCCATTTTATATGTATTGTTTGAATTGTTCCATATCACTATTTCCAACATATCAAGGATTCTTAGCAATGGGTCAAAGCTTTATTAGTGAAATTACTGTTAGTATTCCTGCGGGCCAAGATCCAGGAAGTTATTGGAGTAGGATATTAGTTTCTTCAAAAGAGGCAGCCACTGTTTATTCAATAATAAATATAACTGTACCTATAAATAATTCTTGGATTATTGATAAAGAGATTAGTGGAATAATTCTAGCTCCATTAGGAACTAAAAAAGAAATTGACAAAATTAACTTTTCGAATATTGGAAATGTTAATGTAACTATCTCTATATACTTAAGTGGAACAGGTGCCGAATTAGTAAGAGTAGAAAATAGAAGTTCATTTTCTTTTGTATTACCAAAACAAAAAGAAAGATTAGTTTCATTTAGTTACGATATACCAAAAACTAAAAATGAAGGACTTTATGATGTAAGAGTAGTAATGGTAAGTACAGATGGTTATCCTAATCTAAGAGAATTTACATTTACGTTAAATGTAACAGATATTCCACCAATAATAGAGAATGTAGCATTTTCAAAAACAGATTTTGAAATAAACGAAACTATAAATGTAACTGCAAAAATATATGATAACATTGAATTGGATAAAGCTTGGATAAACATATCTTATCCAAACAATACTTATGAAATTAAATTGCTGAAGAAATTGCAAGACGATATATTCTACGAAAATATTTCATCTAGAATTGCTGGAGAAATTAAGGTAATAATTTGTGCGAATGATACTAAAGGTTTAATCAGTTGTACAGAAGAGTTTATAATTAGAGCTCATTCAAGAACTATTTTAGATGTTCTATCAGAAAAAATAGTTTTTGAAAACGTTACATTAAGAAATTCTCAAACAAAAACGGTTATACTAAACTTAACTAATTTAGGTTTTGCAAGAGCATTTAACGTTAGTATAAAAGGTGAAGATGAAATTTTTGATATTAGTTTAACTAATGTATCATTAATTTTGGCTAGAGAAATAATTCCAGTATTTGTTAATATAACAGCATTAAATGGAACCTATAGTGGAAATTATTCTGCAAAAATAAATATAACTTGGATTAATTTAGATGAAAGCATTGAAAGTAAAATATCTTTAATTCCAATAGAAGTTTTGCCAGTTCATTTGATAGAAATAGAAAATAAAACAGAATACATTAAAAACAATGAAGAAAGAATTGTTAATATATCTTTATCTGCTATAGGAAATGTTAACGAAACTAATATAACATTAATTTGTTCTGCAAACTGCGAATTGTTTGAAATAGATCTAAACGAAACTATTGATAATATAGCACTTGGAGAAACCATAGAAATTCCAATAAGAGTTTTTGTTCCTTCTGATTTAGAAAGTGGGGAATATACGGTTGAGTTAAAGGCTTATAATGAATTTACTTCAGCAACTGGATATCTAAAAATAATTGTTCCTATAAACATTTCTTGGGAAATTTATCCAATTTATGAAGAAATAGAAAGCGTACAGGGAGAAGAATTATTTAGAAATATAACAATAAGAAATACAGGAAATTTAAGATTGTTATTGAATTTGTCTTCAATAGCAATAAACGGATCTAACTTTATATATTTTGAAAATAATAAAAACTTTACTACAATAAGTTTAAGAGTTGGTGAAACAAAAATTATTCCAATAAAAATAGTTGTTCCTATAGTTTACGATTATTCCATTTTTGAAAACAAAATAGTTTCGCTTAACTTTACAACTCAATCTGGCTTAATAACTAAGAATTCTACATTTATACTTAAAATACATCCATTATTTGTAAAAATAATCGAACCTACAGAATCGAATCCACTAAAAAGAGTTGTTGCTGGTGATACTATTTATGCTAAGGTAAATGTAAGTTATGGAAATGAAACTTTAACATCTAATGTTAGTTTTCAAATATTTTTATCGAACGAAACATATAGGCATGAAATAGAAAATTTCACAGCCCAATTCTTAGTAACTGAAAAAGTATGGTTATTAACATTCATAGCTCCTAATTTAACAGAAGGAATAGGATATGATTTAATTGTTAATGCTACATATTTATTAAAAAATGTTTCAAAAATAGATGTAGAACCAAAATCAATAATTTATCTTGACACTATTCCGCCAGAAATTGAAATAATTATTCCAGCTAGAATTAGAGTTAATACATCAGCTATATTCTGGTTTAATATAACAGATTTAGGTGGAGTAGAAAGTGCTAATGCTATAATAATTAAACCAGATAGCAATATTAGTGAATATAATTTAACGTTTGTAAAAAGAATAGGAAGTACATATATATACAAATTAGAGTTTAATGAAACAGATCAAATTGGAACATATGTAATAAATGTAATTGCTTATGATAAAAGCGGTAACAAAGCTGAAAAGTCTGCAATTTTTGATGTTAGGCCGCTAATTTTCTTTAGTGGTATTGCAAAAGACGAAGAAAGTATAGATTATGTTCCATTAAACGTTACTTTCGAATTGTATCCAGCAGGAAGGTATGAAATGTTATACAGAATAGTTCCTGACGAAGAAGGATATTATAATGAAACAATAGAAGCGATGTATTATGATATTGTATATAAATTCTTTAATGAAAGCTTAGTAATCTCTAATATTGGATTGTTTGATGATGTATTTAATCCGATAGTATTAGGAATACCAAGAGAAGTTATTTTACCAAGAGAAGCTATTAAAGGTTATGTTTTAGACAGTATTCTTAAATCACCCTCTACTTTAATATTCGATATAAGCAATTTAGATGCTAGAAAGCATGATTTAAGATTATTAGGAATTTATCATTGCGCAAACTGGACAAGATATATTGGCTGCAATTCAAGTTGGATTAGACTAAACTCTATAGTTTCTCTACAAAGCTTAAAAGTTTATGCAACAAACATAAGTGAAATTAGAGGTGCATATATTTTAGCTCAATATGTTTGTGGAAATGGGATATGTGAAGATAGATTTGGTGAAAGTAATGCAATTTGTCCATTAGATTGTCCAGCCGCTGGAGCTCCAGGAATTCCAACTCCAGGAATTGGAGCACCTGGAATAGGGGCTGGAATAGGAATTCCTGCAATTCCAACTGCTCCTGGAGTAGGAATAGGAGTTGGTGCTGGTGCACCAACAATAACTATTCCACCTTATGAAATATTTACTAAGGAAATTACTGTAACATTAAAACCAAAAGAACATATAATTGTAAGTGTTGATGTAGGAAACAACAGAAATAAAGATATTAAAGTAAAGTTTAAGCCAGAAGGATTAATTTGGGAATTTGTTCAATTAGAAGCAAATGAGATTGAAGTTAAAGCAAGTCAAAGAGGCACGATAAAAATGAAAATATTTGCTCCGGAAGAAAAAATGCCAGGAATTTATACAGGAGATTTGATTGTTTATATTGAAAATGAAACATATAGAATTCCTGTAACAATTAAAATAGAGTTACCACCAGAACCTTTGCTTGACGTAATAATAAACGTATTAAGAAAAACTATAGAGCCTAATGAAACTTTAAAGGTGTTTGTTAGAGTGGTCAATATGGGTCAAACAGAAAAAGTAGAGGATATTGTTTTAACTTATACAATAAAAGACCTATCAACTGGAGAATTATACAATGTTTATAAAGAAACTATAGCTGTAGAGACAGCAACTTCATTTACAAGGGAAATTACTTTGCCAGAAGGAATTAAATTAGATAGAAAATATCTAATAGAGGTTAATGCAAGTTATTGGTATGGAAGAAAATATGCATATGCGGCAGATACTTTTGAAGTAGTTTCATTACCCATACCTTTAAAAATACTTAGAAGCCTATTACTAAATCCAATAACTTATATTGTTACTTTTGGAGTTGCACCAACCGCTTATTTAGCTCAAAAAGCACTACAAGCCTATAGACTAAGAAAATTAAAAGAAAAGAGATATGCATTACCAATAGATTTTGATAAATTACCAAAAGCAGGTCCTAATAGTATTGAAGTTGGAAGGATTGCAGAAACGGATGTAAAGGCATATTTTGATATGAAGCAATTAATAATGCACACTATTGCAGCCGGTGGTACTGGAAGTGGTAAAACTATAAGCGCTATGGTAATTACAGAAGAATTACTAAAAAGAAATATTCCAGTAATAGTTTTTGATCCTACTGCACAATGGACTGGTTTCATTAAACCGAATAAAGATCCAATGATGCAGAATTTCTATAAACAATTCGGATTAAAACCAGAAGATGCTAGAGGATTCAAAACAAACATAATTGTTGTAGAAGATGTGGATATGCCATTAGATATTAAAAAGTATATGAATCCTGGAGAAATAACTGTTTTTGTATTAAATAGATTAAAAGCGGATGAATTAGATAAATTTGTTAGAAGAAGTATTGAGGCTGTTTTTGAAATGAAGCCACCAGAATCGAAAGAACTCAAACTATTATTAATATACGATGAAATTCATAGAACTTTACCAAAATATGGAGGTAAAGGTGGTTATATAGCTATTGAAAGGGGAGCAAGAGAATTTAGAAAATGGGGAATTGGATTATTCTTAATATCTCAAGTATTGTTAGACTTTAAAGGAGCAATTAGAGCAAATGTTGCTACAGAAATTCAATTAAGAACAAAATATGAAGGAGATATAAATAGAGTAAAGCAAAAGTATGGAACAGATTATGCAAGCAAAGTTACTAAATTGACAATTGGTACTGGAATTGTTCAAAATCCTGAATATAACAATGGTAAGCCTTGGATAATTCAATTTAGACCTATTTTACATTCAACTTTTGCGTTAACAAAAGATGAGTTAGATACTTATATGAATTTAAGAAAGAAGTTAGAAGCGTTTGAAAAAGAAGTTGAAAATCTTAAGGCAAAAGGAATTGATACTTTCGATATAGAAAATGAAATAAAACTTGCTTGGGATAGGTTAAAACAAGGTATGTTCAAAATGGTTGAGACTTATATTGAAAGCATAGAAACAAATCTCAAAAGATATAAATAATTATGAGTAAGGAAGAATTATTAAAAGAAAAAGAGCAGATAGAAAATGTTCTTTCTGAAATTGAAGAGAGTTATAAAAGAGGTGAAATTAGTGAAAAGTCTTATAAGGAAGTTGTTGAAGAGAACAGAAAAAAATTGGAAGAAATAGAAAAAAAACTTAAAGGAAATGAGGAAGCTGAAAAAGAAAAAAAAGAAAAGAAAAGCAGAATAGAAGAAATTATTGAAAAGGTCTTTAAAGTTGAGAAGGAGGTTTCTGAAAAAGAAATCAAAAAAGTTCAAGATGATTTAACTAAGATTACAATGGAGTTAGAAAAAACTAAAACATTAATCGATACGCTTAAAGAAATGAAACAAACAAGCGATGAAAAAATTATAAGAATCACAGAAAATATTGGTGAGTTGAGATCTATGTTAGTTGCGAGAGAATCTAAGGTTAGAGAGTTAGAAGCTAATGTTGAAAGAATGAAAGAAGTTATAAAGGAAATCGAGCCTGAAAAGTATATGAAAGAATTGAATAAAATAAGAAAAGAAATTGAGTTATTTAGAGCTAAGGTCGAAAAGGTTGAATATTTAAGTGGAGAAGCTGCGAAAGCTGTTAAAGAATTGCAAATGCAATTAAAGATAATAGGAAATGTTGAAAATTTAGCAAAATTAAACAAAGAGTTGCAAGATAAATTAAAAGAAATTCAACTGATTTCACAAAAAATTGAAAATATGTCGGCTAAAATCGAATCTATATTTGTTGAGCTTAACAAAAAAATGAGAGATATAGAAATTTTAAAGGATAAAGTCGATGCTCTATTTCAAAATTATAACGATCTTAGTAGAAATGTTAACGACGCAATTAATAAATTAGAGAATTTTGTTACAAAAGATGAATTTAATAGCTTTAGAGATTACGTAGGTAATTTAGAAAAGCAAATAGTTGAAGCTGAAAAGAAAAAAGAGAAAAAAATAGAAGAGGAAGCAACAAAAAGAATTAAAGAAATTGAGGAAGAAATTGATGGAATTAACTTATTAATTCAAAGTTTAGAAGAAATGTTAAATGAAGGAAAAATTTCTAAAGAAGAATATGAAAGCTTAAAAAATACGCATATTCAAAAAATTAAAAAACTAGAAGAGGAAAAGGAGAAGATATTGAATGAAAGAAAAATGAGCAAACTTGAAATGAAATTAAGAGAATTATATGAAAGAGGAATAATAAGTGAGGAACTTTATAAAAAACTTACTAAAAAATGAAAAAAATATTAATAATAGCTATATTTTTGTTTTTTGGTTTATTAATATCCTTTTTTATTTCAAATTTCACAGGATTTTTTGTTTATAGATATGTAGAAGATAAATGGTGGAATTCTAGTTATAATTTCAGAATTAAAATAGAAATTGATAGTAGTGATTATGTTAGAACTAACTGGCCAATAGAGATTTTTATTAATTTTACCAAAAAGTTAGAAGAATTAAATATAAGCGGAAACCTAGACTTAAATTCTTTAAGATTAGTCGAATATGATAACAACGGTAATCCAATAGGAATTATTCCGTTTCAATTCGATATAGAAGAAAATTTTAACAAATCAAATAATGCAGCTGGAGAGCTAGTTTTCATTCTAAATGGAACAAACAATGCAAAAAGAAAATTTTATTTATATTTTGATATAGAAGAAAACGGCTTAAAAGAAAGAGTAGAATTTCAAACAAATCTTTCTTATTCCATAGAAAATAATTTAATTAAAATTAACACAACCGGATTTGTTTTTACACTAGCAAACGCATCTAATAAATTTGGTTTTGTAAATATTGAAAGAAAAGAAGAGTTCGGCGGCTTATATATATTTTATCCCTCTGATACTCCTTTTGAATATTCAACAACATATAATCAATCACATCAATTTTTCTATATTCCATATGATTTCGAAATTATTGAAGGTCCAATAAGATTGGGAATAAAAGTAAAAATGGTTGAAATAGATAATTTTGGAAATATAACTGGAATAAACTATACGAAAACATATTACTTCTATAATTATGCTGGCCCAGGAAGTTTAGAAGATGTAGCTGCTAATTTAGTTAAGATTAAGCAAAATTTCTTAGGTAATGCTATAAGGTTTTCAAACTATTCTTTTGGATTCGAAGTATCTAATTTATATGGAGATCCTCAAGTAAATATTGGATTTGATGTAAATCCGAACAATCCGTACTCATATGCTTATGCATTTAGAGGTTCTTTTAGCGCCATGATAATTAACCTAAATTATTCTAATATAGAATTTTTTGCAAATAGTGATAGCGAAAGTTTTATAGGTTTTTACTTTAATGAAAATGAAATAAATAATGCTGAGCATATTGGTTTAGCTTTTTTTGGTATATTATCTACACCAGAAGAACAAGAATATCCATATAAAATTTTATATGGATTTTCAAATCCAATAAATATCAATATTTATAGTACTGAAAATAGAGAAGTTATATTTGGAGTTCATACTGAATTTGATATATATAATAGAGGGGAAAATGTAAAAATTTTTGCATATAACATTTCAGATCCATATAATCTTGTATCTTATGTAATTGCAAGAATTGATAGAGGAACAGAAAATGAAAGCGATGATATAATTTTAGAATTATTCGATGATGGGCAACATAATGATAATTTACCAAATGATAAAATCTTTGGAAACAACTTTACTATTTTACCTATTGATGAAATTGGAATTTGGAAAATAAAAATTTATGTTTTCGATTCTAATAATGTATTGCTAGCAACTAATGAAACTTATTTTAATGTTACAAATATTTTGCGCGTAGAAACCAATATAATTAATAAACATGGATATGTTAATAGAATTTTACAAGCTTTAGTTAATGTAAAGAATTTTAGAGAAGATGAAAACATAACAAACGCAGAAATAAAATGTTTTGATAATGGAATTGAAAAAGAAATAGATGTATTAAATTTTAATAACGGAACTTATTTAATTTCTATTAATTCCTCTAGTAATCCAGGATATAATATTTTAAACTGTTCAGCATCATATTTAAATAACAGCGGATATGATTTCGATATATATGATTCCACAGATGTTATAACTTACCTTTCTATAGAAGCTATTCCAAATTCATATTTTGCTGAAAACATTACATTTTATTCTAATGAGAGCTTCAAAGTAATTATAAATGTTACTAATTTGCACATAGGTTACGCTTATGATGTTAACATAACTTTTAATACTTCAAATTCCATTGAAGTAATCCCAGAAATAGAATATTGTGATACTATTTATATCGAAGAATATTGTACGAAAGATTTTATAGTAATAATAAAAAATGCAACTTTACCAAACGTATATAATATAACTGCCATAGTAAATTGGAGGAATCATGACGAAAGCTATAGCTCTAACACAACAAATATAACTATTGAAGTAAAGAGTAATAAAATATTAGAGATTTATCCAGATGAAATTTTTAGTGTGAATCCTCCTGGAAAGGAAACATACTTAGGTAAAATAATTCTTAATTCTACTGGAAATGATTTTGTTTATAATATTTCTTTTTCTTCTAATATTACTGATTTAGAGTTTATATTTAATCCAAATATAAGTTATATAGAGCCTGGAAAAATAGTTGAAATAAATGTTAATGTTAGTATTCCCTTAGGATATCCTGCTGGAACTTATTATGGAATTATAAATGTTAGTAGTGAAATTGGATATAAGGAAATTAATTTAACTTTAAAGGTTAGCGGAACAAATGCAACAATAGAAATTTATCCAGATTATTATTTTGCTGAAAATATTACAACTTTAACATCGGAAAGCTTTGAAGTTATAATAAATGTTACTAATATAGGAAATGTAGATGCCTTCTTTTCAAACATTTCTATAGAATTGCCAAATGACAATTTTTCTTCTAACATAACTTTTTTTGATTGTGGAAATCTATCTGCAAAAGAAAGTTGTATTATATTTGTAAAAATAAATATAAAAGAATTAACATTACCAAACATATATGAAATAATTTATTTCTTCAATTGGACTGATATAGGTTTAGAAAGTAGAAGCATAAGTAATAAAACTATTGTTGAAGTAAAGAGTAATAAAATATTGGAAATTTATCCAGATGAATTTATAGTAAGTGCTAATCATAACGAAACTAAAAATATTGGCAAAATAATTCTTAATTCTACTGGAAATGATTTTGTTTATAATATTTCTTTTTCTTCTAATATTACTGATTTAGAGTTTATATTTAATCCAAATATAAGTTATATAGAGCCTGGAAAAATAGTTGAAATAAATGTTAATGTTAGTATTCCCTTAGGATATCCTGCTGGAACTTATTATGGAATTATAAATGTTAGTAGTGAAATTGGATATAAGGAAATATTGCTTAACATAACTATTTTGAGAGATGGGTTTTGGATTATAGATAAGGATTATTGTGAAGCTACGTTTTATCCACCTATTGGAATAGTCTGTGAAATAAATATAGAAAATTTGGGAAATATACCATTAAACTTTAATATTACACCAAAAGAAGTGAATTACACTTGGATTAATGTAACTGATTTTACTATTTATCCACAAACAAACTATAGTTTTGAAATTTATTACGATGTTAGAAATGCTCCATTAGAGTTTATTTATGCTACATATAATATAAGTGCTATAGAATTGGATGCGATACCTAAGTTTAGATTAATAAACATAAGCTTAAGACCGTTTATTGGTGCAATAGCGAACTTAACTATTTTTCCAAATATAACTTCGCAATCCTCTAACATAACAATTAATGCTTCTGTATTCGATAGAAGTGGAATTGGTATGGATTATGTAATTGCAATAATACAAAAACCAGATGGTTTAACAGAGAATATAACATTAACTAAAATCTCGGAAATCAATAGAACTTCTGTTTGGATAGGAAATTTTAGTAATACTACGCTAAGCGGAAAATATTTTGTAATTTTAGAAATGAAGGATAATGCAAACATAACTACTTATGCCTATGGTAATTTTTCTGTATATAAAATTCTGTTTCCAAACGTATACACTAATAAAGATGAATATGAAAGAGGGGAAAGCATTTCTATATATTTTAATTTAGTTGATTATGCCAATATTGGTATTGATAATGCAAGCGTAAGATTAAGAGTATTTAATCCAAGCGAGTACAAAATATTCGATGAAATATATGTAACTGAAAATGGGAAAATTCCTATAGCAGTTATTAATATACCAACTGATGCAGAATTGGGTAGCTATTCTATTATTGCTAACGTAAGCTATTATGATGAAATCAAAAAAGATTTTTCTTATTCGAGTGATTTAAAAAGTTTCTTAGTTGTTGAAAAGCCGAAAATTTCTCTTTTTGCAGATTTAGAAACGAGTGTAGTATGGTATCCAGAAAACGTAATAAAATTTGCAATGACATTTTATGATAATAGAGGAAATCTTTTTGATCCAGATTATGCCGAGCTAAACGTTTTTGATCCCGCAGAAAACTTATATTTTTCAAAAAATATAAGCGAATTTAAAAAAGAAAGCTTAGGTTTCTATACTCTAAAGTATGCAATGCATCCCTATACTGCTACAGGTGCATATTTAGCTATTTTGAATTTTAGTAAAATGAATATTTCTTCAATAAAAACAAAAATGTTTAGAGTAAGTGCTGGTGGACCTTTTGACTTAAAAGTTAATCTTCTAAAAAAAGAGGTAGAAAGAGGAGATTTGCTACCTTTTGAAATTACAATAATTAACATGGGTGAGGTTAGTATGGATGTTTTTATTGAATATTATGTAACTGATAAAGATGGTAAAGTTTATTATTATTCTAGTGAATGGATTTATTCGCCGGCAGCATCAAATAAAACAATTTTAAGAAATGTTTATATATTTTCTAATCAGCCGCTAGGCTTACATTATTTAAATGTTATTATGACTTATGACAAAATTAAGCCTCCGCTATATTCAAACGAAACATTTAATGTTATAGAAAAAGCAATTCCTCCAGCAGCTTTGCCAGCTCCTCCACCAAGCATTCCTTCTGTACCGCCACTAAAGCCAGAAATACCAAAAAACTATAGTATAGAATTTTTATATTTTCCAAAGGAAGTTAGAGCAGTTGCCGGAGAAGAAAGAAGTTTTTTAGTTGTTATCAAAAATAATGGAAATCAGCCATTAACTAATGTCGAAGTTAAATTATTAGGAATTGATGAGAGCTGGTACAAAATAAAAAATGATTCAATAAAATTTTTTGAAGTAAATCAAACAATAATTTTTGAAGTAATTTTGCTAATTCCAAAAAACGTAAAACAGCAAGAAATTAGAACTGCTTTCTACTTTAAGTCCTATGAATTTATAAGTTCTAAGGAAATTATCCTAAAAATATTTCCCTCTATGGAAGAAATGTTATTAGATGAGCTTAAAGAGCTAAAATCAAAATTAATAGACCTTAAATCAAAAACTTATGAAGCAAAATTAGCTAAAAAGAATGTTACTGAAGTAGAAAAAATTATTATAAAATGTGAAGAGCTAGTTAAACTTATTGAAGATTTTATAAAATCAAAAGAATATACAGAGGCTACAATAAAAATATACGAACTAAGAGGTTTAATAGATAAGGGGTTTTATCTTTTAGAAATTGCTGAACCAATAGTTGAAATCGAATGGCAAAAAATACTTATTATCGGAATATTAATAGTTGCTGCCATATCTGTTATAGTTATAATTATTACTTACATTTCTAGCGTTAGAAGAATTCAAAAAATTACATACAAGGCTATTGAGAGTACTGTAGAGGAATTAAAAAAGCTTAGAGTCGAAAGAAAAAAAGAAGATGTTGAAAAATATAAGAGAATGTTAGAAATTATTGAAAAAGAGTACAAAGAAGGAATAATTTCTAAGGAAACGTATGAAGAATTGAAGAAAAAATACGAAGAAAAAATTAAATAAAGATTTTGTATAATTTATTTAGAAATTAAAAATTATTTATGGCAGAAATAATTGCTTTTTTATCAGGTAAAGGTGGTGTTGGTAAAACCACTATTGCAATTAATGTTGCTAATGTTTTGTCGACATATTTTAGAAGAAAAGTTTTAATTGTCGATACTAACTTTACTACTTCTCATTTAAGTTTAAGTTTAGGAATTTTTTATCCAGAGGGAAATCTAAATAAGGTATTAAGAGGTGAAATCGGAATTGAAGAGGCTATTCATAACTATTCCTTAGGCTTAGATTTGCTACCCTTATCTTTGTCTGTAAGGGATTTAGAAGGTATAGATATTCTAAAATTTCCGAGATTTTTAGAAGAAATTAATTATAGATATGACTTTATCCTCTTAGACGCAGCTCCGGGATTGGGAAGAGAGGCTATAATATCGATAAAAAACGCGAATAAAATTGTATATGTCGCTATACCTATAATGCAAAGTGTTGTTGATATAGTTAGAACTCAAGAAGTTGTTAGGGAGTTTGAAAAAAAGGAGTTAGGAATAATACTTAATATGGTAAGAAACAAGCCTTTTGAGATGAGAGAAAATGATATAGAGGGGTTAACAAATTTAAAAATATTAGGTAAGATACCCTATGATGAAAAATTTTTAATTTCAAATTCACAAAAATCGCCATATACTTTATTGTACCAGAATAATAGAGTTTACGACGAATTCCTAAAAATTTGTGGTTTGATAACCAATCAAAAAATAGAAATTAAAAGAGGTGTGCTTAGAAGAGTTGTAGAATTTTTATTTAAAAGATAAAAATCATATTATAATTATGGTTTACGATATAAGTTTAACATTAATATTAGTTGTATTAGCACTATCTCTTATATTTATATTTCTGTGTATAAAAAAAAGAAGGAAAAGTTTGGAAAAAATAATAAACGAAATAGAAAACGATTTAATAGATATTAAAAGAAATCTTGAAAGGATAAAGGTTATTCTAAATACAAAAAAAGAAAGAGAAAAAACAATAAATAGAATTGAAAAAAGAAGACATGCCAGAAAAAGGAGCGTTTGAAGAATTATTAATAGAAGTTGCTACAAAAATAGCTGAATTAGAGAAAAAAATAAAAAGTAGTGGCTCTGAAGAAATTAAAAAAGTTGAAGAAAATTTGCAAAATCAAATTAATGAACTGGCAAAGGTTTTAAACGAAATTTCAAACGAGGTAAAAAAGAAGAGAAAAGAAAAAGATCAAACGCTAGAAATTTTAAAAACGGCGTTTGAAGAAAAACTTAAGTTGTTTGAGGAAAAACTAAAAAATTTAGATAGGATAGATTCAATAGAATCTGAATTAAGAAAGCTTAGAGAAGAAAAAGAAAAAAAAGAGGATTTTTTTGGTGATTTAGTTAGTACATATGAAAAAGAGAAACAACTAAAAATTTCTGATAAAGTAGAGGAAATAGATTTAAGATTGAAAAACTTGGAAGAAAGTTTAAAATATATAAAGGATGAAATCATAAAAATTAAAGAAATTGAGACATTAAGAAAAAATGATATAGATATAGAGAAAAGAGTTTCTTACTTAGAGAATTTTTTAAAACCGGATAAAATTTTAAAATTTGAACAAATAGACAATTTCTTTAATAAAGAATTACCAAAAAGATTAGATAAGGAATTTCAAATAAGAGCAGATTCTATATTAAAAAACGTAAAAAACTTAGAAAATGAAATAAATAAGTTGAAAAATTCTTTTTTGAGTAAAAGTGGAGAAATAGGATTTTTATTAAAGGAAGTTAAAAAAATTTCTGATTTAGAAAACGAAATAAAGAAAATAAGCAATGAAATTCAAAGCTTCAAAAAAATATTAGAAGAGCTTAATAAAGATTTTTATAGCAACAAACAAGAAATTTCCATTATAAAAGTAAAGATTAATGAAATAGATAGAACTATCGATGAAAACTTAAAAATTCTTGAAAATTTTAAGGAAAATATAAATTTTGTGCAAAATCTTTTGCCATACTATGAGGAGGTTAAGAGAAATATTAATACTCTAAATAGCGATTTTGAAAAAATAGAATATAAAATTAAAATATTCGATGAAAAGTTGAATGATTTAGCGAGTTATAAAGAGGTTGAGGAAATTAAGAAAGATATAGAGAGAATAAAAGGAGATTTTCTAATTCTAAATAAAGAGATTAAAAACTTGCAAAGCAATTTCGAGATTAATAAAATAGAGTCTATTATAAACAGCTTTAACGGTATAGTTAGAAATATTTCTATAATTAATCAAAGAGTTAATAACTTAGAAAGTATATTAAATGAAGGAAAAGCGATTGAAGAAATGCAAAAAAATTATATAGAATTAAACAAAGAGATGGCTTTACAAAAAGCACAAATAAGAGAAATTAAAAAGTTACACGGAGAATTAGTAGGACATATAGATAAAATAATATTTTCAGCTAATAAACTACAAAATAAACTAAATAACTTAGAGAATTTTATATTAGAGATAGAAAAAAGAGAGAATGTTGAAAACAAGCTAATTGAAATTATTGAAACACTAAGTAAATTAAAACACTCTGTTGAAAATGAAAAGAAAAACTTGGCAATTTTGAATGAGGAAATAAATAAAATAAAGAATAGGATGGATGAGATTGATAAGAATAAAGTTAAAATAGAGGAAATTATTGAAAAAACTAAAGACTTTACTCATAGCTTTTTAGAAATAGAGAATAAGATAACAAATATTCTTAAAAATATTAAAGATTTAGAAAATACTGTAAAACAAAAAGTTGAAAGCTATGATAAAAAAGAGAGTTTAATAGCTGAGATTCAAAACAAGGTTAACAAAATTTTGGATGTTCAAAAGGAAGTGAATAATTTAAAGAGCATGTTAGAAAAAAGAGAGAATGTTGAAAACAAGCTAATTGAAATTATTGAAACACTAAGTAAATTAAAACACTCTGTTGAAAATGAAAAGAAAAACTTGGCAATTTTGAATGAGGAAATAAATAAAATAAAGAATAGGATGGATGAGATTGATAAGAATAAAGTTAAAATAGAGGAAATTATTGAAAAAACTAAAGACTTTACTCATAGCTTTTTAGAAATAGAGAATAAGATAACAAATATTCTTAAAAATATTAAAGATTTAGAAAATACTGTAAAACAAAAAGTTGAAAGCTATGATAAAAAAGAGAGTTTAATAGCTGAGATTCAAAACAAGGTTAACAAAATTTTGGATGTTCAAAAGGAAGTGAATAATTTAAAGAACATAATAGTAGAAAAAGATAGAATAAAACAAATAGAGAAAGAAATTGAAGAGATTAAAAAATTTGAGGAAAGAATAAAGAACTCCATAAGAGAATTAGAAAGAAAAACTGAAAAGATTGAAGATTCGATAGAAAATAAGAGCTTAGAAATAAGGGATATTAAATTAATTATAAGGGATTTGGAGAACGATATAAAAAATGTAAAAAACAAGTATATTGAAATAATAAACTTTTTAAAGAATGAGTGAAATTCTGGAAATTATTAGAAAGAAAAGAGAAAAAGAATTAAATAAGATTAAGCATAAACTATATAAACTCGAAAAAAGAATAGACTCTTTGAAAAACGAAATAAATAAAGAATTTGAACTCCTCTTTAACAAAATTTTAAATAAGATAAAGTTAGATATAGACAAACAACTAAGAAAAGAGTACTTAGAAAAAAGTTTTGAAAAGAGAATTAATAGTATTTTAATCGAGAAATTTGAAGAAATAAACAAAGATTTGAAAGATGGACTGCTAAGAATAAATAACCTAGAAAAAATTGTTGAAAGCTTAAAATCAGAAATAAATGAAATCAGAGAAAAAATAACTATTATAGAAAATAATGAAAGGAAGGTTAATAAAAAATTTGAGGAGTTAGAAAAGAGTAAGCTAGAGGTAAAAAATCTTCTTGAAAAATTCATTAATAAAAAAATTTCCGAGATAGAATTCGATGTGGAAACACTTATTAATGAAAAAGTTAGAGAGATTGAAAAATATAATAAAGAGGTTTTGGAAAAAGAATTTAGTAATACTGAAAAAGAAGTTGAAAAAATTGTAAATGAAAAATCTAACGAAATATATAAAAGGTTTTGGAAAGAAATTTCAGAGCTAAAAGAGCTTAGAAAAATTATTGAAAATTTAAAAATTGAAAAGGCCAAACTAAATGAAAAAATATCGAATGTAGAAGAAGAGGGAAGAATTCTAAATAATAAAATTAGAGCTATAGAGAGGGATTTAATAAAAGTTAAAGAAGATGTTGAAAACTATGTAAATTATTCTATAAAAGAGCTTGAGCGTCACATAAATAACGCTATAAAAAATATTCTAAGGAATTTTAAGGGTTAAAATATTTTTAACCAATTTTTAACTAATTTTTTTATATATAATATTAGTATGGTACAATTTTTAATAGAAAAATGCGTGTTTTTGAAAATAACAAAAAATAATACGGTTCTTCTCGATGGGCAGGGGGGGGGTAGAATGAGGGAGTTATTAAAATCCCAAATTTTTTGGTTTATATGGTTGAATTGTGCGTCTAAGGAAACTTCATTATTTGAAATTCAAAAAAGATGGAGGATAACCTCTAACTTTTTATATCATAAGCATAAGAGACTAAAAAAAACGTATGTAGAGCTAATGATAAATGAGGGATTTATTGAAAAAATAGATAAAAAATTAAGAGCAAAATTTGAATGGATAGAAGAATATATAAGAGAATATTATAAAGGTACAGTTTTAGAGAGGTACAGCTCATTAGTAGCTAAGTTCTGTATAAAATATAGAGAGATTCTTTTCGATTTTGATAATTTGAAAACTCTTTTTAAAAATGAAGAAAATTGGAAATTATTTGGAAGTGAGATATTTAGATATGTGTTTTTTGCCCTGGTATATAAAGATGTAAAGAGTTTTTTAAAAGAGCATAGAGCTGAAGGAGTTATGATGCTAATAGATTTAATAATACATTTTTCTAATAAACTTAACCTACTCTCTTATTCTCAAATTGTTTCTGAAAAAATAATAGAGCATATTGGTATAATATCTACCAAAAAAGATGTTGAAGATATCTACAATTTGATTAAACAAAACAAATAATTATTATGCAAGAAGACTTCGCTTCAAAATTCGAAACTTTAAAAACTAAAGTTGATGTACTTACAAAACTAATAACTAAAATTAGAGAGGATGTTGAAAAGGATTTTAACACCTTAAAAGAAGAAGCTAAAAAAGAGTTAAGCTTATCTATAGAAAATAAAATTAAAGAGATTGATAAGGAAGTTGAGGAGATTATTAAAAAGTTTGATAGTATATACAGAAGTGATATAGAAAATGTTAAATCTAAAATTCAAGAGATAGAGGCATATTCTAAAATTTCGATTAACACAAAATTAGATAAAATCGAGTTTCAACTAAGAAAAATTGAAGATATTTATAATAATTTAGAAAATGAAATAAAGAAAATTAAAAGTCTTGCGAATGCGCTTGAAGAGGAAAAAAATAAGTTTGAAAACAAAATTAATGATGTTAATTCTTTAAAAATTCAAATGTCTAATTTAATAGAAAAAATTCCTTCGTTAGAAAATTTAATTTCAAAAATATCTATATTAACTTCAGAGCTAAAAACGCTAGAGAGTGAAGTTAAAATATTAAAAGACCTTCAAAATTTAGAAACCTCAAAAAATAAGGAAGAGATAGTTAAAATTCTTGTAGAAATGGAAAAAATAAGAGAAGCTATTAAAAATCTAAAAGAGGAAAATGCATCATTAAAGTTGTTTTCAGATCAGATTAGTAACGTTGTTAATAATAATGTGGAAAAAATTGAAAAGATTAAATCGGAAGTAAGTGAAGGTTTCGAAGCTGTTAAGAATTTGTTTTTTACACAGCTTAAAAATTTACAAGATAAAAACAATTCAGCCATAAATGATTTAGCTAAAAGGTTTGATGAGAAGATAGAAGAAATAGATAAATTAGTTAGGGAAAAAGAAAATAAAATAAGAGAATTTACTGAGAATGTAAATACCAGTATAAAAAATTTAAAGGTTGAGATTAAGAATGAGG
>JAVYPJ010000001.1:39862-397019 GCA_038733315.1 Candidatus Aenigmatarchaeota archaeon
GGTTGAAAAAATGGCAAAATCTGTTCAAGAGCAAATAATGTCCATTGATGAGAAAGTAAAAGCTGGGTTTGAAGAAAGGGATAAGAGTTTGGTTGAGATTAAGAATGAGGTTGAAAAAATGGCAAAATCTGTTCAAGAGCAAATAATGTCCATTGATGAGAAAGTAAAAGCTGGGTTTGAAGAAAGGGATAAGAGTTTGGTTGAGATTAAGAATGAGGTTGAAAAAATGGCAAAAATAACAGACAATATATTCCAAAAAATTAACGAAACTAATGAAGCTATAGAAGAGAACGATGAAAGATTGGAAAAAATTCAAAGAATTTTTTATGACTATGATAAAGCATTAAAAAACTTCTATTCAAAAATTGAAATTCTCAATAAAGAAATAGAAGAGAATAAAAAATTGCTTGAAGATGTTAAAAAAATGGAAGCCGAGATAGAAGTCCTAAAGCAAAATATTTCTGATATTTCAACGAATCTTAACAGTAACTCTTTAAACGATAGAATTAATAAAATTGAAGACTTCATTACTAAATTAAAAGATGAAATTTATGAAAAAAATAAAGAAGTTGAAGGCAAACTGCTTTCATTAACCAGCGGTATAGAAGAAAATATAAAAACCTTTGAAAATAAGCTTAATGAGGTAAAATCTCTATTAGAATCGCAAATAAACGAAGTAAAAAACTATCTGGAAGAAGAAAAAAATAAAAATATAGAAAATTTGCAGCTTCTTACTTCTATAATAAGTAATGTTAAGGATATGATAAATAGTGAAAAAATGGAAAGAGAAAAATTAGTAAAAACCTTAGAAGAAAAAATAGAGAATGTTAGTCTAAGCTTCTCTTCAGCTCTAAATGAATTATTAAACGAATTGAAAGATATTAAAAGAAATCAGATAGAGAATGTGCTAAAGGAAATAGTTGAAAATCTTAGTAATGAGGTAAAGGTTCTTAAAGAGAAAGTTGAAAACCAAGAAAAAGTGATAAAGGATTTGGAAGAAAAATTAAAAGAAGTTTCTAAGGAAGTTCCAAAAGAGTTTGAAGAATTAAAAGATATTATGAAATCTCTAAAGGATATCGAAAAAGAAGTTAAAATTATCGAATAAACTAACTAGGTAAAAAATAATATTTTTTCTTTCCATCTCTTGTGCTTCTAACTTCTCCGCTCTCCTCCAACTCAACCAAATATTCTGAGCATCTAGTTCTAGATAGATTTAATAAATTTGCTAAATCTTGAGCAGTTAGTTTTCCATGTTTTTTTAATAAAATTTTTATTAAATCTTTTGTTTTTCTAGTTAGTGGAGTTCCGACATCCTCTATTTTCATATTTCTTTTTATTATAGAAATTTCCGCCTCTAAATCCTTAATCTTAGCTTCTAATTCTAGAATTTTGTCATAAAGTTTAGTTAAAAAATTGTATATGTTATCTAATTTTTGATTAATTATCCCTGCTATTAATTGGTTTTCGTCTTTTTTCTGTCTTAAAATCATAAATAATTATAGCCTTGAACTATTTTATTTTCTTTAGCATTGGTATACCATTTCTTGCCTCTATAACTATATATCCTGGAGGTATTGCCTCTAAGGCATCTATAGGATCCCTACTAAAATAAAAAATTAGGTTTTTTCCTCTACCTATTTTCATATGTAAATACCAAATTTCCCCTTTTTTATTCTTATATGTATATGGCATGATTAGCTAAACTTTCTTTTTATAAAAGTTTTACCTATAACTTTTTCGTTATTTTTCCTTTTTCTTGAAATGAATATAGATGATGTTATTATAATGATAGATATTAAAATAGATATGTAAGTATTGTTATCTAATATTAATACAAAATTTCCTGTTAGATAGTTATTTGATTTTAACTCTTTTTGATTACTTATATAAAAAACAGGTATATCAAAAGAAAATTCACTAACATTGTTTTTTAGTTTTAACTTTATAATTTCTGGATTAGATTTTCTAGTAAAATTAAAAAGTTTTATTTTTATAGATTCTCCAACCATAATTCTATCGATTTTTCTTGTATCTACTTCGCAACCTTCAGAAAATAAATATATGTTTCCTAACTCTTTTTGGCCAGAATTTTTTATTTCTATAATTTTTTCATTTTCAAAATCAGAAAGTTCTATTGATGTATTTAATAAAGTTAATTCTATCTTTGCTTCTGTAACTATATTAACAGCTTCTCTAAAATTTACAAAAAAATCGCTTTCTGAAAAAAGTAATAAAGTATAATTCCCTTCGATAGATGGCGAAGATAAAATTAATTCAAACCTACCATTTTGAGTTTGCACATTATAAACCTTTCCATTAAATGAAGCCTTAAAATCTATATCTTGAGGTTTACCTATACTATCTATAACTATTCCTTTTAATAGTATTTGCTCATTTAAATAATATTTTGGTTTATTAAGTGAATATTGAATTTTTAAGCTTAATTTTTCAAAAATTCCAAAGTAACTTTTATCAAATATTTCAAATTCTATATAATTTGCTATTGTATTTTTAGTAAATAATCCAACTTCAAATTTTTTACAAGATTTATCTTTTAAAGAAATTTCTTTACAAAAAATTGGATAAACCATTTCTTCGGAATCAATTTTTCTTTCATCGTAATATATCCTTGCAATTATTTTTTCAAATTCTAAATCTGTTTCGAAAACAAAAAAATCTAAAATTTTTAAATTTTTTTCATTAAGATTTATAGGATAAAATCTTATTGAGTTATCAAAATCTTTTAAATTAACGTTAATCATTCTTATTTCTGCGTTTTTATATTTTATAGTTATATTTCTTTTTCCGGGTAAAAATAAAAATGTTTGATTTCCAGATAAAGAATATTGAAGATCATCTATTTTTAGTGTTAAAGTTATTGGATTATTATCATAGTCAAAGAAGTTACAAATTCCAAGCTTTCCTATATTTACTGTTTTTTTAACATCTACCCAATGTACATCATATCTTACTCTAAATTTTATTGTTGAAGCCTCTGCAGGCAAAGTTATATTAATACATATTCTATTATTACAATCAAAAAAGTTGTTTAACTTAGCATTTTCAACTTCAATACTTATGTTATTTGCGCTCAATTTATTTCCCTTAAATGAAACATCCATAGCAGCAATTACAGAACTTTCTGGATAATAAATTTTATCTTCTAAATCTACATTAGCTTGAAGAGGATTATTAACAACTAAATTTAAATCCTTAGAAAAAGTTCTAGAAAAATTTCTTAGAAAAACTGAAATCGTTTCTATTTTGTTTATCTCTTTCGATGGAACAAACTTCAAATAATAATAGTATCCAATTCTATCTAATTTAAAATTATCTGTAAAAGAGAATTTTATATCAAATTCTGAAGGATCCATAACTCTCGGCTTATTATTCCAACTCTCTTTTAAATTAAGAATAAACTTTATTGAAGTCTCTTCATTTAAATAATTATTTGAAATTTCCAGTATATCAAAATTTAGTACATGCAAACTTATTCTTATGGTTTTTGATATATTAATATTTTGAATTTCATTAAAACAAATAGCTGTTACATTAAAATCTTGAGATAAATAATCTTCATATTTTAATGTTAATTGATTCTTAGGATTTATAAAAATCCTTTGCAAACCATTATCTATAGATATTACTATTTTATCTAAAATATAATCAGTAGGACAACTAACACTTATGTTAATATTATCACCTAAAAAAGCATCGGTAGGAAAAAAATCTATGTTTATAGATTCTTGAGAAAAAGTAAGCAACAAAAATAAAATTGAGATTAAAAAACTTTTTGTTATATAAAACTTAGCCATTTTTTTAGAAATAAGAAGCTTGGTTTTTTATAAGGAATACCTAAAAAATTGCTAGCTAAACTTTTAATTTCTATTGTAAATGAAGAATAAGGATTATAAAACACATAAGGTATTCCTTTGTTTAAACTCTCTTTTATTTTTGTATCTTCTGGTAAAACAGCTAAAACAGGTATTCCTGAAATATCAAAAATTTCGTTTGGACTAATTGATTTTTTTGTATATCTATTAACTATTATTCCAGTAATTTTTATATTTTCCTTCTCAAACTCTTTTACTATTCTCATTAGGGCATATATAGAAGTTGTTTCTGGTAAAGTTAGTAAAAATATTTCGTCACATATTTTCGCTATTTCCAAATTTTTTTCAGATATTCCTGGTTCTGTATCTATAACTAAAAAATCAAAACTCCCTTCTAAATCATTTAATATGTTTATGTTCTTATAGTTTAGATTAGAATCTCCGGTTGGTAAAACTCTTAACCCAAAAGGAGTTAAATATATTGCATTATTTATTGGTATTTCAAAATTTAAAGCTCGCGAAAGATTTAAATTATAGTTTATTAGACCTAAGGAAATAGATAAAGAATTGTTAAGATCAGTATCTATTAATAATGGGTTTTTTTCGAAACATAATAAAGAGCCTGCAAAATTTATTGCAAATGTTGTTTTTCCTACACCACCCTTAGCTGAAAAAATTCCTATTCTCATAAAAAAATAAAATTAAGGAAAAAT
The DNA here is from genome assembly GCA_038733315.1 of Candidatus Aenigmatarchaeota archaeon. Classification (GTDB taxonomy): domain Archaea; phylum Aenigmatarchaeota; class Aenigmatarchaeia; order CG10238-14; family SpSt-28; genus JAHLMO01. The sequence continues at coordinate 44,409 of JAVYPJ010000001.1, forward strand.
ATTATTATACTGAAGCCACTACAAAGAGCTTTCCGCTTACTGTGCCCATTGGAACTCCATATGGAATTCTTACTTGAACTCTAAAATTCACAAACTCTGCTGGATTTAACTGAGTTGATCTTAAATAATTTGTCGGAAGATTTACTTTATTGGTAACGTTATAATCCCAATATCCAAAATATGCTTCAGTTCCATCGGAATTTATGACAAAATATCCTTCCAACATATTATTATTTCCTATTGTATGAGCTGCATAACCATATTCGTTAACTGCTGTTAAATCTTTTTCGTCATATTGGCTTGCGTCGGAAAAGCTTAAAATACCTGAAGAAGTTGCTGTTTTTGGAGATTTAGCAAATCTTACTTTAACATCTGATGTATTGAATTTTTTATTACTATCAGAAATTGCTAGAATAAACCAATCCTCTCCTTCATTTGTCACAACTTTTGCTGTTCTAAATAAGAAAAGTTTACATTTTGTGGAATCAAAATTATTGTTGTTCATACATTCTGCTGGAAATGTCATGTATTTTGGTGGGTTATCTATTGAGAATAATCTCTGAGCTACATATTTAATATTTGATGATTCGTCCTCTACCAAAACGAATTCTCCACTTTTATGTAAGTTTGGATTATTGCTTCCCCATGGGTTTTGTGATGGCAACTCAACACTGATTTTTATGTTACTTATTGGTACGCTACCTAAGTTATAAATTGTTATGTAAGCGGAATTTGGATTTGCTATATCTCCTGGCATACCAGAAAAACTTATTGCATCTGGAGTTACATCTATTATTACGGCTTGCTGTACTGTAACATCTACAATTACCTCGCTGGGATAGTCTTCAGAAAAAGAAACATAAAAACCTATTACTATAAAAGCTACTATTATTGCTAGTATTACATTACTTTTTTCTTTCATAATAAATATTAATGTTAAAAATTGATATATATACTTTTCGCTTGCCCTTCCTATAAATTTTGATAATTTTGAAATTTATTATGAAGTCTTATATAGCTATACTATTGACTCTATTTTTTGCCATTTTTTATATTTCTTTCTCTCAAGTTGGTATAATGTTGTCGAGTGGAAACATAACATTAACAAATTATGAAACTTTTAGTAGCTTGAGAATCTATGGAAGTAATAAAAGTTATATTGAAATAACACATAGAGAGGCCAATATACTTGATGTCTTATCAAACTTTAAAGGAATTATACAAAATTTCTCTGAACAAAAAGATTGCATTAAAATAGAGTTATATAATAATTTTGTTAAAATAGAAAGTGCAAACGATAAAATTTCGTTTATAGATATTCCGTTTGTTATAAAAAAATGTAAAGAAGCAGAACCTGGATATAGAATTTTTTATATAAGTGCTAGAGAAATAAAAGATATAAAAGGAGAAAGAGATTATTCTGTAGCGATAATACCATCTGTAGAAATACCTATATTAATGTTAGTCGAGGGTAATGCAATAAGAAAGATTAGTATATTAGATTTGAATGTGATATATGAAGAAAAACCAAAAATAAGCGTATTGGTTAGAAATGACGGAACTGTAACTACTTCATTTAAAACTACTCTTAATATCTCTAATTATTCTTTTAGCTCGTTTGGTATATTAAAACCAAAAGAGGTTTCTATTATAAAATTTCCAATAAGTCTTGTTGGAAAATATAATGTTACTGCTAAAGTCGATTATTACAGCGACTTTTCCTTAGAAGAAAAGGAATTAGAAATTAAAGAGTTTCATATTAGTTTTGAAGAAATTTTTGTTAATATTTTGCCATATGTAATAGTTATTGCATCTGTTATAATTGCTATTATTTTAGTTTTGAAAAGGGTATGAAAAAAATTATTTTAGCAATAATAATCCCTTTTATTGTTTTGTTTTTCTCTATCTTTTTAACAAATCTTAAAATTAGTAGATTTACTTCAGAAAAAGAGTATGAAATAATAGATTCCCTAATGTATATTTTGGAAATAAAAAAAATAAAAACAAATGTGACATATATTGAAAAAACAAATGAGAGTTATTTTTTAGGGATTGAAGTACATAAAGATAATTTACTTACCTTTGGAATTATTCCTATAAACTCTCCTATAGAAAGGGTTAGAAGAATTATTACTTTAAATAATTTAGAGAATTCCGTAGTTGGGGTAAAAATTTTCTGCGATGGAAATATTTGCGACTTTATAAATATTTCAAAACCTTATTTTATTTTAAAACCAAAAGAAAATAGAGAAATAGAAATAGCTGTCGAAAACAAAAATATTACTGGATATTATGAGGGATACATATATATTAACGTTTTAAAGCCAAAAAACAAAATATGGGAAGTTATTTTATACTTGTTGTATTAATAAGTCTATTTTTTCTAAGTTTAGCTTTATCTCAAAAAATAGTGGTTAATGTTTTAGAAAGCTTAAATTTTTCGATAGTTAACTATACTAAGTTAGAAAATAAAAATTTTTTTGGTTACAATGCATATGTTTATAATACTGGTTCCAAAAGTTTTAAAGCTAAATTATTTTTAGAAAGTGACTGCTGCAAAATATATTCCGAAGAAAATATATTAAATCCATCTGAAGAAAAGTTTTTTTCAGTATATTATTTGTCGTTAAGGAATGAAAGTATTAACATTTCTTTAATTGTTGATGATTTAAATATTCATATAGGAAGGTTTTTGTTTAATTTTTCAGAGATTCTAAATGTTACCGAAAAAAATTTAGATTATATATTCGAAAATGGTAAATTAAAAATCTTAGGAAATTTAGACAATTATCATTTTTTTATACTAAATCATTCTACAACACAAAAAAAATTAAATAAAAACTATAATGAAATTGAAATAAAAAATTTTCAATTAGAGAAAATAGATGTTTTGTTTTTTAATGAAACTGAATTCTTTATCAAAAGTTTTGAATTAAAAAATCCAAATATATTTAAAAAAGTTTTATTTGAAATTAAGAAGATCTTAACTTTAGCCTTTTCAATTTAAAGGAGTATAAGCTTCTGTATTTGATATAATCTCTGATTTTTTTGACTAGTATAAATATTAAAAATACTGTAAATGCTATTAATAAGATGTAAATAATTAAGTTTATTGGTATTGCATAATAAACTTTTCTTTCTGTTATCGGTATTGTTTCTAAGTAAAGTTTTGAAATTTCTATTATAGTTAAATTAATATACCTTCTTACATTCTCTAATTCTTTTAAACTTTCTTCAAAAAGTTTGAATCTAAAGAAATTTTTTGAAAATAATAAATGAGAAGACGCATTTTCTAAATAATTTTTTGCTAAATGAATATCTTTTCCTTGAAGTTCTAAATTAGTTATTTCCATGTTTAAATCCCTTATGAGTTTTTCGTAAAAATCTATTAACTTTTCTAATCTTTCTATAATTTCTGCTTTACTTACGTTTATTTCTATATCGAAACATTTTTCAATTTCTTTTGAAATTAAACAAAACGTTGCTAAATAATTTTTTGGTGTAATTTCATAACTAACGTTAAGCTCTACTAAAAAAACTGCTGTTTCGTTAAAAAATAGCTTAGTTATTAATAATGGGTATTTTGTTTTAAGGTTTAGCTCCGAAGAAATATTAAGTTTTAAATCGTTCAATGTATCTCCTTTGTTTATAACTTTAATAAAAAAGTTTATTACATCTCCTTGAGAAATGTTAATAACTTTTGGATAAAAAATTTCAAGCTCATACTTTTTTGGAGGTAATGTTGGTATTGAAGTTGCTGAGGGTACTATTTGTAGTGGTTTAGGATGAACTTCGATATAACCTTGGCTTTCTTTATATTTTGTTTGAGAAAAACATTTTATAGAAACGTTATAAATCCCTTTTGGTAAAGAAACCTTTGTTGAGAATTCTAAATACTGAGATGGTTCTAGAAAATATATGTTTGAAATAATTCTTCTCAAAAAATTATTGTTGTATATAAGTATTTCAGCATAGTACTCTGAACTAATACTTCCGCAATTCTCACATCTGACAAGCATATCAAAAATTTCGTTTTCATAAACTATCGTTGGATAAAAAGCACTAATACAAATTATTTCTTTTTGATTTATTTGAAGTGATAATTGAAAAAATGCTGTATAGGAGAAAAAAAATAAAAGCAGTATTAGAAAAATCAAAACTGTAATGTAAAATTTTATTCCCATTATAAAATATCTCGTTTAAAAAAGAAATAGTTAAATATAATATTAAACAATAATATTTAATAATGGAGTTAAAAGAAAATGTTTTAGTTTTTTTGGTGTTTTTAGTGTTTTTTAGCTTTTTTTCTTTTTCTCAGGTTGAAACTCAAAGATTTAATCAATCAGAAAGTTCTGTAATAATAGGAAGTGCATCTACATTAAATCAAGCTGTTATAGATTCTCTTCTTAATATAGATTCTGATGGATTGACTTGGAATATAGCAAAATCTCAAGTACCACATAGGAAAATTAAAACTGTTGAATACTTCATTTATCAAGATATGACACAAATGGCAGCAAATACTGAAAAATCTGGAAGTTTTACTGTTTATATTCCAGAAAAAAATCCAATAATAAGAAGCGCTATAATAGAAATAAGAAACTTAATATACAATACTCAAATAACAGCGGGTCAAACTGTTATTTTATCCAATGGAACTACAAACATAACACTATTAACCACTCAAGCAGGTCCAGCAGCTACTGGAGAAAATATGTATTATACATTTTTAATTAATGCAACAGATGCCTTAAGAAATTTTATTTCTGGAAGTGGTACTTATACTTTTACTTTATACGTTAAATTAAATGCTATTAGACAAGGAGAAAATGCAAAATTAATTTTGACGTATGAATACGATAGCGATTCTCCTAGAGAAATTAAAACAATTAGATTTTTTGTTGGTCAACTAAATTCAACCTTAGCTGTAGGTTCATCTACTAATTTTATAATTCCACCATTAAATCTACCAGAAAAAAATGTAATTATAAGGGATGCTTTTTTTGAAACATATATTCACTTACAACCAGGAGGTAATGTAAATCAAGGTATATCAATAGATTTAGATGGTGTAAACGCAATTTCTGGAACACCTATAAATAATGCTGGTTCAACCACAATAGATTATGTTTTTTTATATAGAAACATTTTTGATACATCAACATCGCATACTTTCAATTTTAAACCAACTGCTGGTTATGCTTTACATGCAGTCGGTACTGAATTAGTATTAACTTACGAATATGATAGCGATTCTGAATTGCAATTAAAAACTGTAAGGTATTTAATTGGTCAAGATGGTGGATTATACACTACACCACACACAGCAACATTTTCAAGAACTATTATTATTCCAGAAGATGTTAAAAGTATTATAAGCGCTTATAATAGAATAACTTTTTCCATAGCTTATGGTTCAGGAGCCGGAACAACAGCATATACAACAACAATTGGTGTAAATTCATCTGTTTCTGGAGAATCTCAACCTAGAGTTGATTATATATTGGGTTTAAGAGATGAGCAAGTAAGTCATTCAATGATTTTATATAATGCAACTGGTTTATACAGTATAACAAATGGTACAACTATAGTCTGCTCTGTTTATAGCTCAGCAGCTACCACAAGCTATTATACCGGAAGTAAAGGTTGTGAATTAATATTAACTTATGTTTATAATGCTTCTAATTCAACTTCATTTGTAAATAGCGTAGAATATTTTGTAGGTAGTAGTTATCATTTAGCTTTAGCATCATCAATTAACTTTCCTTTTAGTTTTGTAATATCTGAACCAAATTATTTAATTAGAGATGCCTATTTAAATGTATATGGATTTACTGGATCTTCTACAACAGGTACAAATACCTTAGTTTCCTATGTTAACGTTCCAGGATATGTTTCTCAAACATGTAATTTCAGAAATACTGGAGAAGCGAGGTCTGATTTCTGCTGGGATTACGTTGGAGATAATATAACTATTGCAAACAGTTATACTGTAGTTTTATCTTCTAGTGTAACAAGATGGTTTGCGTCAAAACTAATAGTAACTTATTCTTATATGCCATTTTATAAAGTTGAAGTTGAACATAATGCATCGATATTTTTTGAAGGTCTTCTAAGAAATATTAGCATAATGATTAACTTCACTTCTTCTACTCAAAACACTTTTTCTATGCATATATATGATTTCAAAAACAATCAATGGAATAGTACTATTTGTCAGAATTTATTAGCAAACCCAAACCAATTCTATGTTTATTGGTGTAATATAAGCAATTCAGAAGTTAATAATTTTGTTTCTAGTGATAATAAAGTTAGGGTTAGATTTTTTTCTAACGAAGATTTTAATCAAGGAGTTTTAATGGAAGAATATGTACAGTTTTTCGTTACTTATGAATTCATTAACTATGCACCAATTTTGTTTGATAACATCGAAATTCCTAACTCACCAACTACATATTTAAAAAATAGAGCATATATTTTTAAAGTTAAAGTAACCGATCTTAATGGAGAAAATGATATAGATAGTGTTATATTTGAGTTTAATGGAATTAATCAAACTGTAAATAATTACGTTACAATAAATTCTACTACTAGAGAATATTCTATAGAAATTTATGATTTGGCTGCAAATCCATATGGATATATTTTTAGATGGTACGCTAAGGATAAAAGAAATTCTTGGTCAAATGTTGTTGAAGGAATGTATGTAATTAACAAAGCTATTCCAGAAATAAACTTAGAATTATCTAATAGTATAGTAGATTATCCTAACGAAACAAATGCTACTTGCTATTTAATTTTAGGCGACGAAGAAAATAACCTAAAACTCTATAGAAATAATACTCTTGTTAATAGCAATAAAGATAGAGTTTCAGAAATTGCTATATTAGGCGCTGGAGTTTATGAATATTCATGTTATTATGAAGAAACTCAGAACTTTACTTCATATTTAGTTGAAAACTTTATATTAACTATAAATAAGGGCATTCCAAAAGTATTCTTAGAAATTAATGGAATGCAAAATGATTACATAACTTATTATCCAGAAGAGATAAACATTACAGCTTGGATGGAAAACTTATATGAAGAGGGAGAGATAAAGTTATATAAAAATGGGAACTTAATCTTTTCTGGAAAAAGATTTTCTGAAGTTTCTGTTTTAGCAGCTGGAGAATATTATTTTGATTTAATTTTTGAAGAAACACAAAACTATACTTATTATGAAATTAGAAACAGATATCTAAGAATAAATAAAGGAATTTCTTCGGCTCAGCTAATTATATATCCAGAGTCTCCAATAACATATGGAACAGAAACTACTGCAATATGTATAGCTACAAATCCAGAAGCTGAAGCAAAATTATGGAGAAATGGAACAGATGTTACTAGTGAAAACGGAACAGCTATAATATTGCCGGCAGGAATTTGGTATTATGAATGTAATGTTACAGAAACACAAAATTACACGAGCGCCTCTGATTCTAAAATATATATAGTTAATAAAGCGTTTGTTGAAGTGAAACTGTTTTTAAATGGAACAGAAGAAGATAGAGTTTATACTTATGGAGATTTTGCAAACATAACTGCAACTATTAATGTTTCTGATAAAGTTATTTATATAGAGGCTAATTTTAGTGGATATCCGGAAATTATAGCATATGGAAAAGATGTTGTTACTATAATAACTAATAATTTTGGTGCTGGTATCTATAATATAACTGCTTATTTTCCTGGGGATCAAAATTATACAAGTAGTTTTAAGAGTTTATTGATGATAGTGAATAAAAAACCAACAAACATATATCTGTGGATAAATGGAACAAGAGAAAATAAGGTTTATTATGATAATGCAACAATTAATTTTACTGTTGAATTGCTAGAAAATAACGATATAGTTCAGTTATTAAGTAACTATAGCGATGGTAATTATAAAATTATTTCAAGTGGAGTTTCTCCGTTAATAACTATTCTTAACTTAGATGTTGGGGGTATATTTAATTTTACAGGTTATTATCCTGGAAACCTTAACTATACTGAAAGTTCTGAGAGTTGGATAGTAACCATAGGAAAAACGAATGTAGATGTAGAGATTTTACCAGCACAAAAAATAGGAATAAACGATGTTTTTAATATAAAGGGAGTTTGTAGTTGTATGTATGTGAATTGTAGTAATGTTAATGTTGAGTTGTTAGTAGACAATGAAAGAATTTCGAACGAATCATTATCTTTACAATTAGTAGATGGGGATAATCCATATTATTTAGAAGGAAGTTTTGATTACATAGAAGTTTTTTGGAATGTTTCAGCAAATATAATAGGGAATTATTCTATAAAGGTTAAGTGTAATTCCTCTGAATTTTATGATAAGTTTTCTGAAGAAAAAACTATAGAAGTTATAGATAATAAAGCACCTAAGTGGTTTTTAAACAGAAGCTTTCCTGAGATAGCTTATTATTCTCCGAATGCTAATTATAGATTTAGTATTGTTTGGATAGATGAAAGCGAAATAGAAGAAGTTTTAATAGAGCATAACTTTACTTCCATAGTTAAAAACGATAGTATGATAAAAAATGGTAATGAATTCTATTTTGAAATATATGATTTGCCAGCGGGAACTTATTATTGGAAAAGTTATGCTAAGGATATATATGGAAATTGGAATGTTAGCCACGATTTTATTTACGTTGTAAATAAAGCGCCTGTTGAAATAAAAATATATTTTAATGGGAGTGAAGAGCAAAATGTTTTTGATGTTTATGATATAATAAACGTTACAGCTATAATAAATGTAAGCAATAAAATAATTTATTTGAATTCGAATCTTCCAAATTGGGATATAGTTGAAAATAATACAATAATAGATATTTTAGTTAACCTTAATAAAAAAGGTAAGTTTATATTTAGCTCATATTTCTTGGGAGATCAAAATTATTCCTCGTATTATATCGAAAAAGAAATTGAAGTAGTTGATAGGATTCCGCCAAAAATTGTTTTTATTGGACAAAATAGAAGTTGGATTGGAGTAGGAGAAAGTTTGCTTATTTTTGGTAAATGGAATGACAACTATGATTTAGATTACGCTTGGTTGGAAACTAATGAAAATGGTTCTTGGGAAAATGTCTCTTATGTTAAATTGAATTTAGAAGATAATTTAATTTGGTCCAATTTTACTTGGAGAAATCCAGAAGTAATCGCTGGTAGTTGGATTAGTTGGAGAATATGTGCTAATGATACATCTAATAATATAAACTGTTCTCAAATATATAGTTTTTTTGTTAATGCGAGTAAGCTATGGAACATTACTTTGAATGAAAGAATTTTTTCTTCTCCTTCAATAGGAGATGTTAATGGAGATGGAGAAATTAATGTTGTTATTGCAAGTTTTAATGGAACATTATACGCTATAAGAGCTGTTAATGGAGAAATTCTTTGGATGATTAACTTACCTGGAAGAATCGTTGGAAGTCCCTCTCTTTCGCAGCTAGAAAATGAAAATTATTTGAGAATTTTCATTGGTAGTTATGATTATAATTTATATGCTATAAATGGTAGTGATGGAAGTAAAATATGGAATTTTTCTGCTAGTGGAAGAATTGTCTCTTCAGCAGCTATAGGAGATGTTAATGGAGATAATGTTATAGATATAGTTTTTGGTTCGGAAGATGGAAAGGTCTATTGCATAGATATTCTTAATGGAAATTTAATATGGAGTTTTCAAACTAATGGAAGAATAGTTTCTTCGCCATCAATAAAGAAAATTGGAGATGAAACATATGTTTTCATTGGTAGTTATGATTATAATTTATATGCTATAAATGGTAGTGATGGAAGTAAAATATGGAATTTTTCTGCTAAGGATAAAATTGAAAGTACTCCATTAATAGATGATTTCGATAATGACGGAAAATATGAAGTTGTTTTTGGATCTTATGATAGAAATGTTTATGTTTTAGATGCTCAAACAGGAAATTTGCTATGGAACTATACAACCAATAATTGGATAACTTCTTCTCCAATAACTTTAAGAGTTGGAAATGATAAAAAAATTATAATTACGTCACATGATTCGAAGGTTTACTCTTTTAATCCAGATGGCACAATTAACTGGACTTTTACAATTCCTACAGGTGGAAGAGTTCCATATTTACCTTCCGCTTTCGATGCAAATAAAGACGGTATTCAAGATGTTATAGTTGGTGCTACAGACGGAAGAATTTATGTAATTAATGGATTAAATGGAACTCTAATTTGGTTTTATAATATTGGAAACTACATTTATACTTCTCCCGCAATTGCAGATCTAAATAGAGATGGAAAATTAGATGTTTCTTTTGGGGGCTTAGATAGAAATGTATATGCACTAGATCCTCCATCTTGGAATATGTTTGGTGGAAACGAAAGAAGTACAAGAATTTATGATATCGTTCCGCCAAAGCTTATTCATTATGAAAAAGAAATAGATGGTTGTAATATTAATATTGTTTCTAAATGGAAGGATTTATCTAATCTTGAATTTGCAGAAGTATTTATAGAGAGTGAAAGTTTAAAAGAAAGGTACAAAATTAAATTGCTTGGCCCAGAAGATTGGGTTAATATTACATTTAAATCTTGCAATAATTCTATTGTAAATATAAAAGTCTTGGATGAATATGGAAATGTAGAAAAGCTAGAAGATTATATAGAGATTAAAGTTTACGATAATAAACCAAAAATAATAGAAGTTAAAGCTATTCCAAACACAAGTTTTTATAACAAAAATCAAGTTTATAAGATATTGGCAAAAATAGAAGATGATTATGAAATTTCGAATGTTTTGATTGAAAATGATTTTAAAGGTTATTTATCTAACGAAAGTATGCATTTAGAAAACGATTATTTTGTTTATCACATTTCTAACTTAGAAGCCAATACTTATAAATTTAGGATACATGCATGTGATTTATCAAATAATTGTGAAAGTTCTGAATGGAATGAAATAATAATTCTTAAAGCTCCTCAAAATGTTACGCTTAAATTAGATAAAGAAACCTACAAATATGGAGAGTTTATTAAAATTAATTGCACAGCCGCTAAAGACGAAATTTCAAAAATAAAAATACTTATAAATGATAGTTTAATAAAAGAAGAAATAAGTAATGAGATAAACATCTCATTAAAATTGCAGAGTGGTTATTGGAAAGTTAAATGCGTTGCAGAAGAATCTAAAAATTATTTAGAAGGTTTTGATGAAAAAACAATTGTAGTTGAAAAAAGAATTCCAAAAACTAAGCTAAAAATTAATTATAATGAAAGTGATGTAGTATTAGAATGTCCAGCTAAAATAAGAATTGATGCGTATTCTTTAGAAGAAGATGAGGATGTCGAATACTATTTATTCCTATCTTCAGAAGAATACAATGAATTTTTAGGTTATGGAAAAAATATAAGTTTAGAATTAGTTTTTGAAAATGCGAGAAACTTTAAAGTTATATATAACAATAGCGAGGGAAAAAATATTTTTTCACATCAAATAGTTAGAAATGTTTTTATTATCGATAATAAAAGTCCTAAAAATATATTTTATAAAAGAAGTCTTAATAGAGATGGTTTAATTATTACATCTAAATGGATGGATAATTGCAGTGAGATAGTAAGAGCTATAATTACTGAAAATAGCAATGGAAATAAAGAAATTGTAGTAAAACCCGTTAATGGTTGGGTTAACTATACAATATCTAGAACAGATTTATTCTCTACATATGGATGTAAATGGATATTAGGAAGAATATGCATAAAGGAAGTAAGTTTTGAAATAAAGGTTTTTGATTCTTTCAATAATTTCGCTGTTAAAAAAGATAAAGTTAAACTAATTTTTTTAAGTTCTAGAAAAATATAGGTTATGAAAAAGAATTATTTAGTAGCACTAATTATTTTAATTTTCTTTATCTTTTTATTTTTTAACTTTTTTATTATAGAAGAAGAAATAATATTATTTCCAAAATTTGGCAAAGATAGTGATGGTAGTTTAAGCGATGAAATAGTTGAAAATATTAAAAAAGGTTATGAAAGAGTAATTCTAAAATTTTATCCATATGGTTTTTTAGAGGTTTGGGGTTGGGAAAACCAATTTTTTGTTAAAAAAATTTTTGCAGTAGTAGAATGGAGAGCCGATGAAGATTTAGGAGCTGGAAATATATTTATTGGTTATTCGTTAGATGGAAAAAATTACTATGAAATTGGCCCATTCAATGCATCTAATAATTATACGAAAACAATAATAGAAATTCCTATTAAAACATTCTCTAACATAGAAAATATAAAGATTAGGTTTAGAGGAGAGGATTTGGATTATGCAATAGATGCATATGCAGAAGTTAAAATTTATCTAAAAGTTATAAGGTATAAATTTAGATTATATTAATGAGAAAGTTATATAATTCGCTTTTTTTCTTTTTTATCGTAGTTATTATAGCAAATATTATACACTCTCCATTATCTGAATTCTTTCCTATGAATTGTATTGATAGCGATGGAGATTGTAATGTAGAAAGAATAAAGTATTTGGATAATGAATATGAAATGATTGATTTATTGTATTATCCTTTTGGATATTTAATTGCTAGGGATTTTGAAATAGAAATACCAGACGAAAACGAAATAGATTATGTAAATATTAGTGTTTTCTGGTATACTGATATAGGAGAAGGTGCTGGAAATATTTATATAGAATATTCTTTTGATGGAACAAATTGGTATTATTGTTCTGGACCATATAATGAAAGTTCTGAAATAGTTCATTCTTATTGTAGCTTAAGCTCAATATCTAAGGAACAATTGCAAAATCTAATGGTTAGGTTTAGAGGAGAGGATTTAGATGGATTTCCGATGGCATTTGCTTATATAGATCAAATAAGCCTATATGTACATCATTCTTCTGCTCCAAAATTAAGAAATCAAACTACAAATACTACAAATGATTTTATTTACTTTGATCAAGCAATTGAGCTATCTATAGAAATATTTAGCGATAATGGAATTTCTTGTGTATGGTTATCTACGAACGAGAGTGGTAATTGGATTAATTATACCGACGGAACGTATAATTCTCCAATATGTTTAGATGGTATTTCAAATACTTGGGTAAAGGTTAACTTTACTTGGAAAAATTCCTCTGCGATAGGATATGTTGGATGGAAAATTTATGTAAATGACACACTTGGAAAAATAAACGTAAGTGATGATAAAACTTTTTTTGTTCAATATAGAGTTTTTCCTATGAATTGTATTGATAGCGATGGAGATTGTAATGTAGAAAGAATAAAGTATTTAGATAATGAATATGAAATGATTGATTTATTGTATTATCCTTTTGGATATTTAATTGCTAGGGATTTTGAAATAAATTTAAAGGGAAACATTCTTATAAGAGATGCTAGTATTCATGTTTTCTGGTATACTGATATAGGAGAAGGTGCTGGAAATATTTATATAGAATATTCTTTTGATGGAACAAATTGGTATTATTGTTCTGGACCATATAGTGAAAGTTCTGAAATAGTTCATTCTTATTGTAGCTTAAGCTCAATATCTAAGGAACAATTGCAAAATCTAATGGTTAGGTTTAGAGGAGAGGATTTAGATGGATTTCCGATGGCATTTGCTTATATAGATCAAATTTTCGTATCATTTAATTTTTCATACGTTTATTCTTATCTAGAAGTTATTTTAACTTCTCCAAAAACAAACGTAATAAATAATATATTCCAAAACTCTACATTTTTTGTTAATGTTTCGATTTTTTGTAGAAATGGAAATTGTACTGATGTAAAAGCTGTTATAAGATATAATGAATCGTCTCCATATCCAAATACTCCAATTAATGAAACGTATGGAGCAAAGCCGTTTTTCATAGATGAGGAAAATCCTAATTCAATTAAATATTGTGGCAATATGAGTATGGATGAAAAATGCGATTTATATTGGATAATAAATGCTAGCGGAAACGTAAAAAGCATTTGGAAAATAGGTGTTTTGGTTTTTTCTTCCGATGGAATTTATAATCATACTGAAAACGCGACAATAAAAATTATAGGTTGCGTAATAGATGTTACTCTAACTTTTGATAAAATAAGTTTTGGTGATGTTTTACCTAACGTTATTGGAAATCCTGCCGAAGGGAATAATAATGAAGAGTATAAAATAATAGTAAATCCAGGAAGTTGCTCAATAGATGCATATATTAAAGGTTATGATTTGTACAATGATACATACAATTCTAAAATCCCCGTACAAAATATAAAAGTTAGTAATCAAAGCAATGATTACAGCAATTCATTTAGTTTGGATTATGAGTTTAAATTATTAATAAAAAGTTTAGCTCAAAATTCGATTAAGCCAATATTTTTTTGGTTAGATGTACCACCAGTTTTTGCTGGAATTTACTATGGAACTATTACAATAAAAATAGTTGAAGAAGATGAATTGCCTTAATAAAAAATTGTTTTTTATAATATTTTCTATAATACTGGAGTTTAATATTATCTTTTCTCAAATTAATTTCGGAAGTTATCAATATGAAAAAATATTAGAAGTTAAAAACGAAACTCTTTTAACTTCAAAAATTTTGATTTGGAATTCTGGCAAAAATGATATTGAAGTTGTTTTTGAAATAATTGAAAAACCGAAAAATGTTGAAGTGTATTTAGATAAAAAAGAGATTATATTAAGCTCCGAGCTAAAAAACGATTATGAAATTTTAATAATAAATAATAGAGAGATAAAGGTGCTTCCAGTAAATGTATATTTTTACATTTTAAGTAAAGATGCTAGTGGATATGTTAAAATAAGAGCTTACGCAAAAAGTTTAGAAAATGCAGAAATACCTATAAGACAAGAAAGAGAATTCCTATTTATAATAAATAAGGTTGAAGATAGTAAAAAAGAAAAAGTAGAAACCAAACTTACTGAAAAAATAATAGAAAGCATATCGAATTCTATAAAGGAAAATCCTACAAATATTTTGCCAGTAATAATAATAGTAATTTCTGTTTTAGCTTCATTAATAATACTTAAAAGAAAAGGTTCTGAATGATTTACTTAAGTAAATAAATTATGATAGAAATAATTAAAGCAAAAGATATAAAGAATGATAAAGAAATTCTAAATTTACTTACCCCTTACTTTAAAAAATGGTTTGAAAAGAAGTTTAAAGGAAAATTAACATTGCCACAAAAATATTCAATACCATTAATAAAAAAAGGAAAAAACGTTTTAATTACTTCTCCAACAGGAAGTGGAAAAACATTAGCATGTTTTGCATCTATATTAGATTATTTATTTAGATTGGCTGAAAAAAATGAATTAAAAGATAAAGTTTATTGCATTTATGTTTCTCCTTTAAGAGCTTTAGATAATGATATAAAAAGAAATTTAGAAATTCCTTTAAAAGAAGTAAGGGAAATTGCAGAAAAAGAATTTGGAATAAATTTACAAGAAATAAGAATTTCGATTAGAACTGGAGATACAAAAGCTAGCGAAAAACAAAAACAATTAAAATATCCGCCACATATTCTAATAACTACTCCAGAAACTTTGGCAATAATTTTAAATTCTTTAAAATTTAAAGAAAAGCTTAAAGATGTAAAATTTGTAATAGTTGATGAAATTCATGAATTAGCAAATAATAAGAGAGGGATTCATTTATCAATAAGCTTAGAAAGATTAGAAAATTTTGTAGGAAAGAAAATTCAAAGAATTGGAATTGGAGCTACGTTAGAGCCATTAGAAGAGGCAGCGAAATTCTTAGTTGGAAATAATAGAGAATGTATTGTAATAGATGCAAGATTTGTTAAAAATAGCGACATTAAAGTTTTAATTCCATCAAACAAACTAATCTTGGAAAATGCGGAAGAAATAAATAAAAAAATGTATAAATTAATAGATGAATTAGTTGAAAAGCATAGAACTACTTTAATATTTACAAATACAAGAAGCGGGGCAGAAAAAGTTCATTTACATTTAAAGCAATTATTTCCATCTAAATATTTAGATGGAATTACTGGAGTACATCATTCTAGTATAAGCAGAGATATAAGATTTGAAGTTGAAGAAAAATTAAAAAATGGAAAGTTAAAAGTAGTGGTTTCTAGTACTAGCTTAGAATTGGGAATTGATATTGGTTATGTTGATTTAGTAATTCAAATAGGAAGTGCTAAAAGTGTTTCGAGATTAATGCAAAGAATAGGAAGAGCAGGTCATAGCTTGCATGCAATTTCAAAAGGAAGAGTTATATGCTTAGATAGAGATGATTTAGTTGAAAATGTTGTAATGGTTGCAATGAGTAAAAAATATTGGTTAGATAAGTTTCATATGCCAAAAAATTGCTTAGATGTTTTAGCTCAGCATTTAGTTGGAATGGCTTGCGAAAAAAAGTGGAATATAAATGAAGCTTATGAATTAATAAAGAAAGCCTATCCTTTTAAAGATTTAAGTTTTGAAGATTTTATAAATACTTTAAAATATTTAGCTGGTTATTATCATACCTTAGAAGATTATAAAGTTTATGGAAAAATTTGGTTAGATTTAAATGAAAACAAATTTGGAAGAAAAAAAGCTGCAAGAGTTATATATACATTAAATATAGGAACTATTCCAGAAGAAGTAAAAATAAAAGTTAAAACGTTAGATGGAAAGTTTTGTGGATATATTGAAGAAGGATTTTTAGAAAGATTAAGCGCTGGGGATATTTTCATTTTAGGTGGAAAAACTTATGAATTTATTAAAGCTATTAGAGATGTTGCGTATGTAAAAGAAGTAAAAGAAAAGAAACCAACAATTCCTAGTTGGTTTAGCGAACAATTGCCACTAAATTTTGATTTAGCAATAGAAATTGGAAAGTTTAGAGAAAAAATGTTTAAAATGTTAGAGAAGAAAACAAGCAAGAAAAAAATAATTGAATTTTTAAAAAAGGAATATTTTTGTGAGGAAAATGTTGCAAATGAAATATATAATTATTTTGAGTTAGAATATAAATTTCTTAAAAAACATGGAATAGAAAACTTTCCTTCACATAAAGTTATTCTTGTAGAAAGTTTTTTTGATGAAAAAGGTCAAAATATTGTTTTTCATACATTATATGGAAGAAGAGTTAACGATGCATTAAGTAGAGCATATGCATACGCAATATCAAAACACTTAAATAAAAGTATTAGAGTATCTATAAGCGATAATGGATTTATACTAACTATACCTCTTGAAAATAAAAAAGAAAAATTTAATGTTGAAGAAATTATTAATTTGGTAAATTCTAGAAATTTAGAAGAATTAGTGAAGAATTCCTTAAAAAACACTGAATTAATAAAGAGAAAGTTTAGACATGTAGCTTCTAGAAGTTTTATGATTTTAAGAAATTATAAAGGATATGAAATTAGCTTAGAAAAACAGCAAATGAGCGCAGAAAGATTAATTAAAATAGTTCATGAATTAGAGAATGAATTTCCAGTATTAAAAGAAACTTATAGAGAAATATTAGAAGATTATATGGATTTACCAAAGGTAAAAGAAATCTTAGAAAAAATGGAAAACGGAGAAATAGAGTTTGAATTTATAGAAAGTGAAGTTCCATCGCCTTTTGCTCATAATTTAATTGCAATAAGCGAAAGCGATGTAGTTTTAATGGAAGATAGAAGAAAACTTATACTAAAATTATATAAGAAAGTTCTTGAAAAAATTAACAACGATAAAAATAGGTTTTGAAATATTTTTACTTAAATTTTTTTATTTCTAAATTAAATCTTTGAGCAATAAGTTTTGCACGCTCAGACCCTTTCTCACTTTTATACTTCTCTAGCACCTTCCTTGCCGCTTCTTCAACCTTATCTCTTCCTAAGTTAGATAGTTCCGCTATATACGCTGCTTTGAGGTATTCCTCTTTCTTTATACATTCATAGTAAACTGTTTCCGCCGCCTTCCTTATTTCCTCTTCAGGCAGTTTAAATAGTTCTTTAACTATATCCGCAGCTCCATAATTACCTTCTTCTAGACATTTTCCAAACTCGAATAGAGTTTTTTTTTCTAATCATATCTTTATCTAACTTGAATACACTCGCAATTGCATACGCGCGATCATAATCACAATTTTTCATACTGTTTTTAAACTCTTCCTCAGCTCTATTATTTATATTGCTGGTTTTATCCGTGCCTTCAAAAAACATACCTTTCATATCTAAAATAATCGTGTGCAAACATTAAAATATACTTATGTTTTAAACTCTTTCGTATAAGGACTATTTTCTATAGAATATAATTTTTTATAATATGTTAAATTATGAAAAAAATTTCTATAATAATACCAACTAGGAACGAAGAAAAATCTATTGCAAAAGTCTTAAGGTCTATACCAAAAGAAGTTAAAAAAATTTCTGAAATTATAGTGGTAGATTCCTCAGAAGATAAAACACCGATAATAGCAAAAAAACTTGGAGCAAAAGTTGTTAAAGCAGAAAAAAGAGGTAAAGGTTATGCGATGAGATTAGGCGCTGAAATTGCTAAGGGAGATATCTTAATATTTTTAGATGGAGATTGTACTGATCCACCGGAATATATTTCAAAAATTTTGGAAAAAATTAAAGATTACGATATGATATTATGCTCAAAAAATCCCTTTGATAAAAACTCCGAAAAAAGATACAAAATAATATATTCTTGGTACATACCTTTTGTAAGAAGTTTATTTAGACTTGCCGGATTCAAAATAAAATATCATCCATTAACTGGATATAGAGCTATAAAAAAGGATGCTTGGAAAAAAATAAATCCAACTTCTAATGATTTTTTAATAGAGACTGAAATAAATCTAAGAGCCGCTGAGTTAAATTTAAGAGTTTCTGAAATTCCTGTGCCAATACTAAAAAGAGGTGGTGGATTTTTTAGTAGTAAATTGGTTAGAAATCCAAGACAATTAATAAGAATTTTTACATACATTTTTAAATACATTCTAAGGAAATGGTTTACCAAAAAATGAATTAGTTCTTAGTTTTTAATATATATTTTTTTAATATATATTTTATGAGAATCGAAACAATAATAGCAATGATAGCTATAATAGTGATTTTCCCAGTAATATCTCTAGCAGAAATACAGGAACAACAAAGGATAGGTCAAGAAAGAGTATCAGTAATTTCTAGCTATAGAGAGTGTAAAGTAGATTTAGATTGTAAAGACTTATATTGTCCTCAAGTAGTTGGAATGGACACTCCAAGATGTAAAGAGTATAGATGCGTATGTGGGCCAAATCCAAAAATAGACGTAACAAAAATTAATTATACATTAATAGACAGATGCTTAAGAATAAGAGCAGAAATAAGAGAAAGAATAAAAGCAGGAAATATAAGCGAAGCTGAAATGCTACAAATAAGAGAGAGATATAGAGAATGCTTACCTCAAGTAGAAATAACTTCCGAAAATATTACAAATAAAATTAGAGAAATAGAGAAAAAATATATTGAAGAAAAGAGAAATATAACTGCAAGTTTTGTAGAGGCTATTAAAGAAATTAATGAAATGAAAATAGATTTGATATTAAATAAAGAGCTGACTGGAAAAGAATTATCTGAAAAGATAAGAGAAATTAATGAAAAAAGAAAAGAAATAGTTAAGGATTATGTTGAGAAGATACACGAGCTTAATTTAGCTAGGAGAGAAGAGCTGAAAGAAGCTGTAGACGAAATAAGAATTCATAGAAAAGTCGAAGTTAATGGCGTTTTAGTAAATGTCTCTAGAATCGTAATAAAAGTAAATGATAAAGAAGTAGAGATAAAGCCAGGAGACAATGTTACAATTAGTGTAGAAGGTGTAATGGCAAAAAGTAAAATTAATATAAAAGTAAAAAATGAAACGATTATAGATGAGGAAACGAATAAAACAATAAATGTAACTCCAGAAAGAGTTAGAGAGAGGATAAAAGAAAAGATAAAAGAAATGATTTTAGAAAGAAAAGGAAATATGATAGTTTATAGTGTAAGTTCTGAAAAACCTGGAAGAATATTGGGATTAATTCCAGTAAATGTTGAAATAAACTATGAAATTTCAGCAGAAGATGGAAAAGAAATTTCAATAAAAAAGCCTTGGTGGAGCTTCTTAGTAATTGGATAAATCCTTTCAATTTTTTATTTTTTTATGAAAAGTTCAACGCAAAAAATTTTTTTATTAATACTATTTTTTGGGTTAATTAGTTTATTTGGGGATTTAATATATGAAAGTGCAAGAAGTATTAACGGCCAATATCTTCTACTCTTAGGAGCAACAGCATCTATAATAGGTTTCTTTGTTGGCTTAGGAGAGTTTCTAAGCAATTTTCTTAGGTTTGTTTTTGGATTTTTAGCAGATAGAGTTAAAAATTATTGGATTTTTATTTTTATAGGCTATTCTTTCCTAATTTTTGTTCCATTAATGTTTTTTGCAAATAATTGGCAAATAGCAATTTTATTTATAATATTTGAAAGGATAGGTAAAGCTATTAGAAATCCTGCAAGGGATACTATTGTATCTATAATTTCAGAAAGAACAAAGAGTATAGGTTTTAATTTTGGAATTATTGAATTTCTTGACCAAATAGGAGCATTAATAGGCCCTATAATTATTGCTATAGTCTTTCTTTTTTATGTAGAAAGTGCTATTGATAAATATAAAAAAGTATATTTATTTTTATTCATTCCATTTTTAATCTTAATTTTCTTACTTTTAGCTGCGTATTTGAAAACAAAAAATTTAAGGATTAGTACTAAAAAACCGATAAACAGAAATACTTCAAAAATTTTTTGGTACTATAATTTGTTTATATTTTTAGCGTCATTAGGATTTATACATTTTGCAATTTTGGGATATCACTTTAAGCTAAAAAATATTGCTGAAGATTACTTTATTGTTTTTCTTTATTCCATAGCGATGATATCTGATGCAATAATTTCTCCAATTATTGGAAGAATTTACGATAGAATAAAGGAAAAGAGAAAATCTTTTCTTGATTTATTTTTTATTATTCCAATACTTAGCATTTCTATACCTTTTTTAGTTTTTGTTAATAAAATTGAAACAATAATTCTTAGCATGATATTTTATGGTTTTGTTTTAGGAATGCAAGAGACTATAATGAGAGCCACAATTGCAGATATTACTTCAATTTCAAAAAGAGGCTCTGCATATGGAATTTTTTCATTTACCCTTGGTATTTCAGCGTTTTTAGGCTCAACAATAATAGGAATTCTCTACGAAATATCTATTCTATATTTATTCATTTTTATTGTCATTTCTCAAGTTTTAGCGTTAATAATACTAATAGCAATTAGAAATGAGTTTAAGAATTATTTTTAATATTTTCTAAAATTTTTTTCAAATCGTTTTTAACCTTATATAGTTTTTCTTTAAGTTTTGCACGATTTCCCTCAAAAAATTCATAATAATTTCCATCTTTTATTTTTATCTCTAAGTATCCATAAGGTGTTTTTAATTTTTCTATTTCTTCTGAAAGATCTGTTATTTTCTGGTATTCAAAATCTATTCCTCTAAGATATATATTTGAATTTTCAATCTTTAGCTCTAAGCCGGGATATTCTAAGGAATAGGTATATAAAGATGAATTTATAAATTCTATTTCTTTTTTGAAAAAACTTTCAAAAATTCTCAAAAAATATTCCGCCGCACTAACAATTTTTTGAGCTATCGGAATTTCAAGAATAGATTTAGTTATATTTACCTCTTTTTGATATTCTATTTCGAAATATTTTACTTTAACTAAATATTTTCCTTCGTCTAAAATATAGATTAGCTTAGAGTTATCATATACTTCTTTTTCCTCTTTTAATACACTTTTGTTCTCTTTAAAAATTTCTATGTAGATTTTTCTTGGAACATTAGAATACACATCGATATAAACTTTGTCTTTAATAGAATAAATATCTATTACTTTGAAAGAGTCGTTATAAATAAGTTCTATTTCAAAATCTTTTAATAAAATTGTTTTGTTATTATTGAATGTTGCTGGATAGATATTTAAATAAATTTCTTGAATATCGTTTGTATTATTTACTAAAACTAAGCTATAGAATTCTGTTAAGTTTGATAGCGGGAATGTTTCATTTAATACTATAAAGGAATAATTGACATTATAGTTTTTTAAAGATTTGAATTGTGGCAACTCAATTTTTTCTTGTAAAACATAAAAAATTGAAAAATTACTAAAATAAACGTTTGTATAATTGCAAGTAAAAGATGTGTAATTTGTATTATTGAAAGTAAAATTTATTATTGAACATATATTATTAAAACTAAGTTTAATTTTTGGATTGCTAATGTAATTCTTAGTATAATATAAAGGTTTTGATTCGTTAATTATTTTAAAAGACTCTCCTATAAAAACTATTGAATGTAGCCAATCCTCTATTTTCTTCTTATATTCATCTGAAAAGATATATATTAATTGAGCTGGATTTATTCCTAAAAGAGAAGCTCTTTCAGAATTTATTGCTTCCTTAAAAGATTTCGAAAGAGTGTAGTTATATTCTAAAACTCTTGAAAAGATATGAGTTATATCTGATGCTGAAATAAGAGTAGTATGATTTTTATATCCTACTTTTGTAAAAGATTTTATATATGGTAAGGTATTTTCAAAATTGTTTATACTTGCGTCAAAAACTATTTCTACGAATGGTAATTTTTCTGCTTCTATTTCCTCTTTGTAAGTTTTGTTTGTAGGTAAAAGGTATTTTTCTTTATATGTAGGTGTTAGAATAAAAAGAATTGAGGAATTATTTAAGTATTTAATAAGATTGGTTGAGTTTATTGGTTCTAAAATTTTTATTGGATCCGTCTCTATTTCGAAAAATAACCTTGTTAATATTCCAGAAATTTCAACTATGTTTCTAAGAAAACTTAAAGCTTCTGGAAAAGATAGAGTCTCTTCTGAAAATATTGACTCCTTAAGTTTATTAATTAACTCTAATAAATCGTCGCTTGTAAATCTTTTTTCTGTTATTCTGTTTACTGTATAATCGTTATTTTTTAATTTGTTTTTTATTTCTAATACAAAATGCATAAAGCCAGACTTTAGAAATAATTCGGAGATATCACTCTCATTTACTATATCTAAGTACGATTGTGCTATCAATACGCTTTTATTTAATTTAGATAATCTCTTAGCTTCTGTTTGTAAGCTTATTTCCTCAATCGAACAACATAATCTTCTTATTGGAAAGTCTTGAAAATTATCGTCGTTTAGGTCTGCATATGGGGAGTCGCTATAAATCGTTAAATCCTTAGTTATTCTTAGGGGATATTGTGGTATTTGTGAGTAATTACCGATAATTATAATTTCTGGTTCTATTGTTGAGAGCATGTTCATTAATCTTAATGTTTCGTAGGTTTGTTTTATTGAAGACTTTATTTCTAGAGGATTTGAAGAGTTGATAAATAAGGGGAAGCAGTCGTAAAGAAAGGCATAACGAGAAGCTAAAGCTGATGATATAAGAAAATTGGAATTAGATATAGTTATGCACTTATATGAAAATTTACTATCATTTATGAGCCTGCCATAAAATTCTTCTAAAGAAAGTAACGCATCTCCATTGTTGAATATTTGGCTTTCTTCAACTTTATCTAAAATAGTGAGCTTTTTATTGTATTTCCCAGAAAAAAATATTCCAGCATATATTATATTACGCGATACGTAAAAATCTTCTATCCCCTTATAATAATTATATACAAATTCATTCGTAAGACTTGCGGTTTCGAAATCATACTTCTTTAAAAAACTATTAAATTCACGAGTATAATTCTCAGAAAACGTTAAAAGTATCGGCAATTTAGAAAATAGAAATTCTTCAGATGAAGTTAAAAAGATTATAGGTTTGTTTATAAATAGGAAATTTATCTTTAAATCTTCCTCTTCTCTATAGTAATCTCTAATAAAGAGTTTATTTATTGTTGCCCATCCATCACACCAATGAAGAAAACCAACTATATTAAGTTCCTCTTTACTCAATAATAAGATTGATTGATTAGAAAGTGTAAATATTTTTTCTCCATTAATTAAAAGTTCTATAGAATCGTTCCATATTCTAAATCTAGAAACAATAGTTTTAGAGGGTAAGCTATACGTATTTAAATGATAATAATCCATACTCCCAATATTAGCCCCATAAGCACATCCCCTACCTTTGCATGCACCCCCAAGAAATGATGGAATATCCCAATACCATCTTATATTTTTAGTCAAATTTATTGGAGTGAGGTTGCCCACAAAACTACAAACTCCATTAGAGACTCTACCTGTTATTTCACTTTGCATCTTTATCACAGAAATTATTTCTTTTTTCTGTGGAATAATTTTATTTTTAGAAACTATCATACCAACATCCTCAATTGGTGGACTACATTTTTTTACCGATATATTTAAACCGTCAGAAGAAAGGTAAATTTCTGTATTATTACCAACAAAAAACCACCACCTATCATTTAGGCGGGAGAAATTAATAGTAGTATAATCTTCCGAAAATAAAAAGATTTCTCTCCAATCAATAAATGACGTGTACCTTCCATCCTCCATTATTAAAACATAAATCTCGTCGCTAGATAGAGATGGTAAAAAATTTAGTCTAAGATAAATCTCTATATAATTCTCTCTACAATCTCCTGTAAGAGTATAGTATAGAATGCCCTGAGATTGTGAGTAAAAAGTTAAGTTTTTACAATAACTAGCAATTAATCCGCTAGAATTAAGCGTTAAAAAAATTGTATAATTTTTAAAATCTATTCTAGTAGGATTTTCTATTTTTATTTTTCCAATTAAAAAAACTTCTGAAAGTACAAAAGATTGATAAAAAATCGACAAAATTAAGAATAATAAAAAACGTCTATAGTAAAGTTTCATAAATTTTGATGTATTTTTCTTTAAAAATTTCTAAAGAGAATCTCTCAGAATAACTTCGACAATATTGTTGAAAAGAGTAATATTCTTCCTTATTATCTATTAATTTTAAAATTTTTTTGACCATGTCAAATTCATCTATACATTCTATCCCAGCTTTTTTAACTTCTTTTGGCATTATAGAGGATTTTAGAAGCAAAGTTGGTGTTCCACATGCACTCGCCTCTATTACTGGAATACCGAACCCCTCTATTGTTGATGGAAATATAAAAAAATGAGATTTTTGATATATCCTTATCAATAATTTATCGTCAATTTCTTCATGTATTTCAAAATCTCTAACCCTGTTTTGTTTAATTAGTTTTTCTACATCGAAATGACGTTGATAACTATTTTTTAATCTTCCGCCAGCAAGAACTAGCTTGCAATCAACATTTTCTTGGAGTAAACTACAAACCCTTATAGCTATATCAGCCCTTTTTCTAAAACTAAAGTTCGATATAAAACTTAACACAATTTTATTTCCTATTTTCTTTTTCTTAAACTTGAATAAATCAAGGTCAACAGGAGGATGAATTACATACGAGTTTCTCCCTAATAAATTAAAAAGCGTTTTAGAAGTCAGTGTACTATTTGAAATTACCAAGTCGCAATCTCTTATATTTAATTTGTACAACATTAATAGAAGTGATTTAAATGAAGTTGACAAAGTATCTTCAAAAAAAGGAATAAAATCGTGAATGGTAATAATTTTTTTCGATTTATATCTATTAAGATTTCTAAAAAACAATAACTCTGGTGAAACGGACTGAACCACCCTATATTTCGAAAAACTACCAGCTTTTATAGATTTTAATATCGCCCTAAAATAGTTCTTTTTTGGTTCCTGAACCTCTATAACATCTACATCAAACTTTTTTATAAGAGTGTTATAAAGATAAAATGAATACCTTCCTAGCCCCTTCCATTTCTTAAAATCTAGAGATGGAACTATTAATAGAATCTCTGAATCTCCAGTCATATAAATTTATATTTAGTAAAAATTCAATATAATAATAAACTATCCATTAGACTGCCTCAAAAAAGAGAAATATTTTTATAAATTACAATTATATAGTTTAAAAATTTTTAAAACTTACTTATAATTCTGTGTTATTTATTTTTCTTTTTTAAAGGTTTTCTTAGAAATCTGTTATACGCAAAAGAAATAGAAAAAACTTGATATATCCATATAAGAACCTGAAATATTAAAAATATCAAACTAGAAAGAATAGCATTTTTAAATACGACTATACTAAAGAACATAGTCAACGCTCCGATTGCAGATAATATTATTGCGCCTACAACATTGATTAAGAAAAGTCTTAAGACATGTCCATTAGATATTTTCCAGGAAGTTTTTATGCTTTGTATTATACCTTTTTTATCGATTAAATAGATATATAATGACGGAATCATCCTATACAAAATATAAAAACCGATAAACAAACAAAACAAAAAAGATATGAACCAAATTAATAATTTATCAAGAGATGCTACCAAAACAAATGACAAAACAAAAAACGGAAGAAAAGATAAACCAAATATAAAATTTATTAGCAATGTTATTAATAAAAAACCTGGATAAAGAGGTAACATCCCTCTAACAATCTCTTTATAATTAATTTCTTTATTTTTCTTAATAATTTCAAAGCTAGAAAGTATTAAACAACCATGAACAAAAGTAGAGTAAAAGATAGAGAAAATTACTACTGTTACTAATCCTATAATGCTAAAATTTTTAAATAAAAGTGATGAGAAAGTGATGAGAAATATGAAAGGAAAACTCAGTAATAACGCAAAAACTAAAACGTTTTTATTAAAAATATTTTGAAATCCAAACCTTATACTATCTACTATCATTTCATTTCTTTACTATTTTCTTCAAATATTCCTTAGCATAGTCGGCATCTCTCCATTCTTTCACCTTTACCCACTTTCCAGGCTCTAATTCTTTGTAATGCTCGAAAAAGTGTTTTATTTCGTTTTTCAGGGCCTCTGGAATATCTTTAACATCTTTAATAAAATTAAATGTAGGATCTATTTTACTTGACAAAACACCTATTAATTTTTCATCTTTTCCTTTTTCATCTTCCATCTCTAATAATGCTACAGGTCTTACCTTAGCTACAGTTCCAACATTTAGTGGTAATGAAGAAATAATTAAGCAATCTAGAGGATCCCCATCTTCGCATAATGTTGATGGAATAAAACCATAGTCTAATGGATAATGCATACTAGTATACAAAATTCTGTCTAAGAGAAAAGCTTCAAGCTCTTCATCATATTCGTATTTTAGTTTGCTTCCTTTGCTTATCTCAATTACAACATATATCTCTTCTGGAAATTTATCCTTAGGTCCAGCCGGTAAGTTTTTTAGATTCATAACAATATATTTAAAGTAAATAAATAAATTTATGGAAGTTGAAGAAAAATTGAAAAAAGTTCCGATTTTTATAAAAATAGATAAATACAGAGATTTAATAGATAAAATAAATTTTCTTCAATTGGAAAGCATAAAATTAAAAAATTATTTAGAGGTTGCTGAAAAAATTAAAGAATTAGAAAAAAACATAGTCTCAAAAGAAAAAGAAAGTTTGGAAAAAATAATAGAAAATATAAAGGAAGTTTCTGAAATGATTTTAGGAAAAAGGGAAGAAAAGAAAGAGATTGAAGAGTTGAAAAGTAAACTAGATGAAGTTAAAACGTCTCTAGAAGAAGTTTCTAAAAAATTGGAAGAAAAGAAAACAGAAGAAGTAGAGATTGAAGCTGTAAATCATTCAGAGGAATCTGTAGAAGAAAGCGTTATAAAAGAATATAAACCTCAATAATTTTTTGATTTCTTATCCAAATAATTTATATGCGGGGGTCGCCTAGCCTGGTCAAGGGCGTCGGGTTTAGGACCCGATGGCGTAGAGCCGTCGTGGGTTCAAATCCCACCCCCCGCATGACCAAAAATATATATTTTGAAAAATAGCAGACCGATTTTTCTATATAGCCTAATATACTTTCATATATATTTTTTGATGATATTTAAAACGTCCATAATATGTAATTTTTTATTAATACACAAAATACTCGACATATATATAACAATGTATATATAAAAAAGAAAAAATTGCAATGAAGAATTTGTAGTTAGATAAATGAATTTTTCTTTTCTCTCATAAACTCCTCTCTTAATTTATATTCTAAAAGTTTTTCAAAGTTTTTAATTCCGACATTTCCGAAATTTAATTTTCTTGCATTTTTTAGTATTTTTTCTTTACTATCTAATTCGAATAATTCGTAGAATCCTTTTTCATAGATTTTTTTAGAAATATATAAATTTTTAAATGGATGTTGGATAAAGAAGTAGTAAACATAAATTGGATATCTCATCCAAATACTTTTGGATTTAACAAAAAAAATCATATACAGCTCTAACATAGCCAAATAAACCAAGAAAGAAATGAAAAAAATGACATAATTGTATCTCGAAGTTTTTGAAAATAACCTATAGTATTTAAATTTATCTGGCGTATGTACTTCAATTTTTCTAAATGGTATGTCTGAAACGTATAATAACTTTGCTGGTAATTGAAAGGATTCTATTTTAGTATATCTTATAAGATATTTTTCAAAGACTTCCTTTAGAGTTTCCCTTCTTTTAATCTCTATAAAATATCTTTTACAATCTAACTCTTTATAATTTCTGGTCTTAATACTTATCAACCAATGAATTACTCCTAGTGGATTTGCCACACCTTTTTTAAACAATCTAAAGAAATACGAGCCTTGAAGGATCTTATACGCATCGTATTTATCATTAATTAATTTTTTTAAATCCTTTAGTAATCTCTTATTTGGGAAATCATCTGAGTCTAATTGAAGAATCCAATCGTATTTACATTCACTAATTCCAATTTTATAATAAAAATCTGCTATTCCAATAGGAGGTAGCCAAACTACTTTAACTTTCTTATATTTTTTTGATAAATTTTTCATTAACTTTTTTTGGTTTTTATCGGTAGAACTATCTATGATTACTATTTCATCAACATATGGATAAAGAAGTTCTACCTTAGGTTTTACTAATTCGTATTCATTTATTGAAAAAATTAATGCTGAAATTTTACTTTTCACTTTCTAACAACAATAATTGCATGATCTTTTTGATACGGATCTAACTCAACTCTTTCGATTATTTTTAGATTTTTTTCCTTTAAATAATTTTCAACCTCTTTATAAACTTCCTTAGGTTTCTTAGTAACATCTATGCTTCTAGATTTTATAGCTATCATTCCATAACAACTCTCTTTTCCAAACTTTTCGATATTATCTATAAAAATTCTCGCTTCATCCTGCTGAGCAACATCACAATAAACAAAATCTACTTTCTCTAAAATTAGAAAAGAATAAGTTTCTGGTTTTCTTGCATCTGCTAATATGGGAACTATGTTTTTTCTTTTTTCAGCTAATATTTTTAATTTTGCTAAAGGAACTTCGCTAATTTCAATTCCATATATAATTCCATTAATAGCTATGTCGCTAAAATGAGAAGCAGTAGTTCCGCTGGCAATTCCTAAATATAAAATTTTGGAATTTTTAGTTATTGAAAAATTTTTTAATCCATTTTTTAGTGCAGCAGCTGGTTTAGACCTATAATGATCCCAAAATCTATATTCTTCGTTATTTATCTTTACTAATTTTTCTCCGTATACACTTTCCCCTTTAACCAAATTTTTTGTATAGTAATCATTATTTATCTTATATACACCTTCAAATATTTCTTTTATT
The DNA here is from genome assembly GCA_038733315.1 of Candidatus Aenigmatarchaeota archaeon. Taxonomy (GTDB): domain Archaea; phylum Aenigmatarchaeota; class Aenigmatarchaeia; order CG10238-14; family SpSt-28; genus JAHLMO01. The sequence goes on from JAVYPJ010000001.1 coordinate 74,125, forward strand.
TTCATTTTTCTGATAGTATTTCCTTTATTCTTAAATCTAATTCTTCCTTTAACTTTTCATTTTTTTTCTTGCTAAAATAATCTAATTTAGCTGCCTTTGCTAAATAATTAGCTAAAACTCTTGAAACTTTTCCTCTTAATTTTTTTGGCGCTTGCTGAATATATGGATGAATAAATATATATCCATGCTTAGGACTTTTGCCCTTGCCTCTCAAAAATCTAAACAATGCTTTTTCTGCTCCAACTAATTGAATTCTTGTGGACGGACTTTTTGCAATTTTTTCTAAACTTCCTATTCCTTTTATTAGTTTTGCTACTAATTTATAGCCAGCAAGCATAGTTAAATTTGGAGCGTATTCGCTAACAATTTTTTCTAGTCTTTTTTCTAATTCATTATTAAATTCAATTAAATCTAAAATCTTTAGAGCAAAGTATTTTATAAATTCTAATAATTCTTCGCTAATTTCGCTTCCAACACTTTTTAAAGCTAATTCTTTATCTATGCTCTCTCTTTTTGGATTTTTTGCCAAAGTTTTAACAAACTTTTCTATTGAAGTTTCTTTCTCAACATATTCCGGAAAATATATTTGATAAATTCTTCTTAACCTTTCTACTAATAAATTAATAATTTTTTCATTATCTTCTATTGCTTGAATTAACTGAGAAATTATTCTATCTAATACTCTTTGCTCAGCTTCTAATTTTAATAACTTTTCACTAATTTTTTTACTTTTTTCAATAATTTCTTCTCTTGAAATTTTTAAATTATTTACTAAAAAATTTAGAATTATTTCGCTAAAATCTTTTTGTTCATATTTATAACCAAGTTTCGGATATGTAAAAATTATTTCTTCGTTTAAATCTTTAATAAATTCCTTTTCAAAATCGCTTAATTCTTCTTTTTTAATTTCTAAGATTAAGTTTATTTGATTTTCATCAAAAAGTTTATACTTTATTATTTCATTTTTTTCATTAATTGCATATATTCCTACAGCATTAATCGAAACGTATATCATAAAAAATATAACAACATAAATTTAAAGTTATGGAAAGCTTGTTTTTAATCGGCTTAAGTCTAATTTTTATTGGAATATTCCTTATATTTTTATCAATAATTTTGCATAGCAAAAAAGAGGTAAAAAGTGAAGGTGGATTTGTAATAGTTGTTTGGCCTTTTTTTGTTGCTGGCGGAAACGAAAAAATTGTTCCAATTTTATTAACATTGGCTATAATTTTATCAATTATTCTTTTTGCATTCTTTCTCTTAAGATAGCCTCCTTTAATCCGTTATCTAAAAGTTTTTTAAAATTTTCTAAACTATCGTTATTTAGATTTAATCTTTTTGATAATTTTATTACTTCTTTTTTATTTTCTATTTTTAAGAATTTAAAAACTCCTATTTTGTATTGAAAATTATAAATTAAGTATTTATAATGAAAATTTTGAAAAGAAATAGAGTTGAATACTTTATCCAATTTACATTAAATTTCTTCTCTCTTTTTATTAATAAAATAACATAAGAGTAGTTCCATAGTATTATCAAAATAGCGAAGCCAAATTTACCTAATTTGAATAAATAATATACAAATTTTTTAATTGCATTAAAGTATTTTGAATATTCAAACCATAAGTATGCATTTCTATTAAAGAAAAAAGTATTTTTGTTCCAATCTGAGATAATTCTATAGTATTGTAAATAGCTCCTTTTTCTACAGGATTTCCGCATACTATATTTCTATGCTTATGTTCTATGAAGTATTTTATAGTATTCAATTCTATATAATTTTTTGAAGAAGATGCCATTACCCAATGAATTAATCCAGTTGGATATGCGACATCTTTCTTAATTAATCTAAATAGAAATTCTCTAGATTCTTTATTCCTATACTTTCTATAAATTTTATACGCATCATATTTATCATTAATTAATTTTCTTAAATCTTTTAGTAATTTCTTGTTTGGAACGTCATCTGCATCTAATTGAAGAATCCAATCGTATTTACATTCATTAATTCCAATTTTATAATAAAAATCTGCTATTCCAATAGGAGGTAGCCAAACTACTTTAACTTTCTTATATTTTTTTGATAAATTTTTCATTAACTTTTTTTGATTTTTATCAGTAGAACTATCTATGATTACTATTTCATCAACATATGGATAAAGAATTTCTACTTTAGGTTTTACCAATTCATATTCATTTATTGAAAATATTAATGCCGAAATTTTTTTATGCGTGAATAAATATAAATAAATACAAATTTTAAAATCGTCACTCCTCAATTCAAAAATAATGTTTAATTGTACTACCAAAACATTCGATATTTACACGAAAAAAATTACCCCTTAGACCATAGAGCCTTATAGAAAAGTAATATTATAAAATTATAAAATTATATTTTAAGCATTCAACCAGATTTTATATTTTAGTTTTCCGCACAAGCATAAAACACATGTAACATTGACTATCTATTAATCTAGCTAGATGAGACAAATTAATTAAACTAAAATCTTAAACTTGTCATTAGCTATAAGCTTTAAAACTATTTAAAATATTATTACCAATCTTTCTATTTTTCATCTGAGTTTTAAGAGAAAGAGCTTAAATTTTTAAATATTAAAATTTGACCAGATTAATTTATGAAATTTATTATAGTCAGTAGACTAGAAAAAATTAAAAATATTGAGATTGTTATAAAAGTTTTTAACAAATTAAAAGACGATGAACTATGGATAGTAGGAAAAGGAAAATATGAAAACGAATTAAAAAAATTGACTAAAGCGAAAAATATAAGATTTTTTGGATTTGTCGATGAAAGAACATTAAAAAAAATATATAAAGAGGCGGATGTATGTATAATGCCACATATTAATGAGCCTTTTGGATTAGTCCCATATGAAATAGCAAAATTTGGTAAACCAAGTATTATTAGTAAATTAAGTGGAATTGCAGGTTTAGCAAAAGAATATAAATTTGGATTAATTTTTGATCCATATGATGAATACGATCTATTAGAAAAAATTAAAACTATAAAAATTAATAAGATTTATAAGCAACTAAGTAAAAATGCCAATAACCTTAAAAAATATATTAATCCGAATACTGAATTTAAAAAATTTTTAAAATACATACCAAAAAACACTAAAAAAATTCTAATAATTCATTCTCAGTTTATTGAAATTGGTGGGTCGGAAAAGTCTATTTTGGGTTTATATAAGAGGCTTAAAAAGAAGTATAATTGCGAACTTTACTTCGAATTGGATAGAAACTCTAAAAAATGGAAAGTTTTATATAAATCAAAGATAAAGAAGGTTGCATATATCTTTAGAATTTTTAACTCACTGAGTAATTTAATTGAAAAAATTAAAAATAACGATATAATAATAGTTTCACTAACCGGAAATATTCTATCCATACCTGCCTACTGGTCAAGTTTAATTCTAGGTAATATTACTAATAGAAAAATCATTATTTATTTACACGAGCCACCACTAAGTTTTTGGTCTCTTAAAAAAATCGAAAGAACTTTACTATCTCCAATAATATTTTTAGATTGTTTATTAACAAAAATTTTACTTCAAAATAATTTTATGGTAATAGCGAATTCTGGTTTTTCAAAAAAATATTTTATTAAAAGATATAAAAAAATGGTAAAAACTGTTGTTTATCCTATTTTTTATCTATGACGAAATATGAGCAAAGATAGAATAACTATTATTTCTTGTCCTGTTGAATATGGACTTGGTGGAGGAGCAAAAAGAGAATACTATGTTATAAAAGAGTCCATGAACTATATAGATATGGAGCTTTATTTTCCATTTAGATATATTGTTGAGATTGCTCTTCTTAAAGAGAATAACCCAAAAATAGTTGAATATACTATAAGATCATTAGAAAATTTAGAAAATAGAGGATTACTTGTACCTAACAACATTTTTCGTTTACTAGAAAATGAAATTTACTTAGATTTTCTATGCAAAAAATTTATGAAACACAAAAAAATAAATCTTTTAACCTATACCCTAAATTTAGAAAAGTTCGAATCAACATTCCTAGAAAAAATTATAAAAAACAGAGAACTAAATCCTGAAAAATCACAAAAAATATATATTCCTCACGAGCTTTTTGAATTTATATTTCCAGGATATTTTATTGCAAAAAAATATAATAAAGATGTTTTCATCCTTTTACAGGAATCCCCTTTTTTAAGAATAATAACTTTTTATAGATTTTTTAAATACAACGCGCCATCAACAATAATTTATAAGTATAATGGAGAAAAGAGTAAAAAAATTTTAATTTATCTTAACAAAAATAACTATCTTAAAAAAATTTTAGCAGTTTCTTACGCACCAATAATCTTGAGTAATCTAAATAATTATTTAGATAATTATAAAGTTTTGAAAATAGGAAACGCGTTTAACAAAAAACTATTGAAATTTAGAAAATTTAAAAAAGAAAACTATCTTGTTTTTTATGCTAGATTGGTTCCAGAAAAAGGTATACTAGAGATTCCACCTATAGTAAATGAAATTAAAAAGGTTTTTGAAGATGTTAAATTATTTGTAATCGGCAGCTTCACAAAACCGTCTGTAAAAACCCAATTTTTAAACTTAGTTAAAAAATTGAAATTAGAGAATAATATAATTTTAACAGGATTTTTAAATGAAAAAAAATTATATAAAATAGTTTCGAAAGCTAAAGCACTAATATATCCATCGCATCAGGATGCATATCCTCTAGTTATTTTAGAAAGCTTGGCATTAGGAACTAGTGTAGTAGTTTATGATATTCCAGCAATTTTATTGAAATATAGAAAGCTTAGACCCGTTAAAATTGTTAAAGAAGGGAGTATAAAAGAAATGGCAAAAAAAGCTATTGAAATTTTAAATCAAAATTTAAATGAATACAAAGAAGAGCATAATGATAAAAATACATTAAATTTTTTAAATTTACATAGTAGTTGGAAAAATGTTGCTCTAGAAGAGTTAAAGGAGCTTGGATTTAAAATATAAAATATTTACATCAGGATAGATATGTGAAATAATCTTTTTAAGCTGAAACCCATTTTTAATAAATTTCCCAAATATTAATCTAGAAATTTCTAATGAATGACATTCTATAATCCATTCAGAAATTTGTTTTATTAAATCGTCGTCTACAAAAACTAGAAACTTTTCACAACCTTCGCAATCTATTTTAGCTATATCTACTTTTTCCTTAATTGCTTTTTTCTAGGACTTCTTTCCAACATATACACTTAACTTTTATTTCTTTTGGTTTGTTTACTTTATTTTTAAATAGTGATAATTCACCATATCCATATTCGCTTTCCTCAACTATAAATTTCATTATGCCGCTTTCTTTACAAACTGCATAAGGATATATTTTGCAATTAATATTGAATTTTTTAATAATCTTATTAGCAAATTCTACATTTTCTTTGATTGGTTCATATGCTATAATCCTTTTGGCTCCAAGCTTATGAAAAAGTAAAATGCTATCTCCTATCCATGCACCAACATCCAAAACAACTCTATTTTTAAATTTTATACCAAAATTTAGATAATCCAAAACATCTGTATTTATTTTTCCGTATTTAAGATAATAATAGTAATTAATGTTTATATGTTCTATTAGTTTTTTATAATTAAACTCATAAATTTCCTCGTTAAGATAAAATCTATATTTTTTCTGTCTAAAAATTAATGATTTTAGAAAATTCAAAAAATTTATAAAGATATATATATTTTTTGCAAAAATACAGAATAAATATACATCTCTTAGAAAATAAAAAAATTTTCTCCTAACGTTTTTTATCATTTTTATTTCTTATATTCTTTCTTTAACTTCCCTTAATTTTTCCAAAACCGAATTAATGGCTTCTTCAAATAACTCTTCTGGTTTATGAAAACTCGTTGTTTCAATATTAAAAATAACTTCAGAATCATTATAAGAATATCCACAATTTCCTGCTTGCCATTTTGCATGCTCTTTTCCTAAGCCAAGCTGAGCAATAGCTTCTAATTCTAATTCTTCATCTTCATTTAAATAAGTAATTGGAATTCTATCATATAATGGCTTAACTTTTTCATCACTACTTTTTAAATCTTCACTATAAACATATCCTGGTCCTTTTTTATAAAGATATAATTTTACTTGACATTTTACACAACCTTTTCCTTCGCAATCGCATTTATTTGGTAAAGTATGAAAATTTTTATCGAAAGTTAGCGGAATTAAACCTAATCTATGAGCAATTGCTTCATCTGGCAAAACGCTATCATTTTTATAAAAATCTACCCATTCAATAGCCATAGTAGGTATTTCTGAAATTATTGCTCTTCTTATCATAGCTGCAATTCCAGGAGTAATTCCAATTACTTTAATTTTTATTTCATCGTTACTTTTTTCTATTATTTTTATTTCCATAAAGTATTTCAATTAAACTTTAAATAAATATGTAAATGTAAGCTATCTAATAATGCCCAAATTTTTAATTAAATAATATGCTAAATAAGTTTTTAAATCCTTAGAATTTTTTAGCTTTTCTATCTCAAAAAATTTTATTTCTTTTATTTCTCTTTCGTTAAAACCACTAACCTTTTTTAAATCGTATGCTAAGAAAAAATGAAATATTTCGTCAGAAAACGCTGGAGAAACAAAAAAACTTCCAATTTTCTTTATTTTTCCAATATAACCTGTCTCTTCTAATAGCTCCCTTTTCGCTGCCTTTAAAATAGATTCTTTATTTTCTACCTTTCCAGCTGGTAATTCCCATAAATATCTTTTAATTGGAAATCTGTATTGCTTAACTAAAATTACTTTATTATTTTCTATTAAAGGAATTATTACTACTGCATTAGGAATTTTTATAAATTCTATTGTTTTGCTCCCTTTTTTATATAAGAAAAGTGAAATGTATTTGCCCCTATACTTTAACTTTTTCACTTCTTAATTAAGCTAAGAATAAAATTTTTCAAAATATTAGTTCCAGAATTTTCAAATTTTTTTGTTAATAAAAATAATTGAAGAGCTATTAAAATTAGATTTATAGGTACGGTATAATTTGCTAAGGGTAAGAATATTATATTAAGAAAAATTCCGATACAAAAACCTATTTTAACTAAGAATTCCAACCTTAAAATAAGAATTCCCGTCAATATTTCTAAAATACTAATACTCAGAACTACTAAGAAAGAGTTTGGCAGCACATAATTCTTTATGATTTCAGAATAAAATCCTATTAAACAAGTTTCAGAAAAGGATTTTATCATATTTTCTGCTTCAAAAAATGATAATGGAATTTTTAAAATTCCAGCAACAATCCACATTAATCCCAAAAATATTCTTAAAATTTCGATAACTTTTTTATCCATAAAACATATTTAGCTATTTTTCATATAAATACCTTTTCAATAAAACATAAGCTAAAATTAGATATAAAATAAAACTATTTTCATAATAATGGAAACGCAAGATTATTTCGAGGAATATAAAAAAAGATATAATAAACTTAAAGAAATTTCTGAAAAAGTTTGGGATTTTATAGATAAAAAAATTGAAAATGCTAATATTTTAAAACTTGCAGAAGAAATAGAGAATAAGATTATTGAGTTAGGAGCTAAACCAGCTTTCCCAGTAAATATTTCTATAAATGAAATAGCTGCCCATTTTACTCCAAATGAAAGCTTTACTATAGATTTGGAAAAAAATATGGTTAAAGTAGATTTTGGAATTCATATAGATGGTTATATTTTTGATACAGCAAAAACTTATTGTAAAGGTATACATGAAGAAATAATAGAGGCTACAAAAAAAGCTTTTGAAGAAAGTTTAAAAGAGATAAAAGTAGGTAACAAAATTAATTCTCCGGGGAAAACTGTTGAAGAGATTGCTGCAGAATATAAATTAAAACCTGTTAGAAATTTAGGTGGTCATGGCTTAGGTTTTTATAAAATACATACTGAGCCAAATTTATTAAACACAAATTTCAATACTGATATAGAGTTTGAAGAAAAAATGGTAATTGCTTGGGAAGTTTTTATTAGCAATGGAAATGGTTATGTTAAAGATAGTTTTCCAGCACTAATTTTCGAAATTAAAAATATAGATAAAATAAATTTAATTAGAATTCCTGAAGCTAGAAAAGTAATTGAGTTTGCTTATAAAGAATTTAAAACTTTACCATTTACAAAAAGATGGTTGCCATTCAATAAAAACATTTTAGAATTTGCAATAAACGAAGGAGTAAAATATAATATATTGCACGAATATCCAGTTTTAAAAGAGGTTAAAAACTCTTTTGTTGCTCAGTTCGAAACTACTATAATCCTATAATATTTTTTAACTTTTTTCTATACTTTCTTAACAATTTAAAAATTGCTAAAAAATATAAAGTAAAAGGTTGTAAAATGTTTTGAAAGTTTGAAAAAAATAAATCATAACTTTTTTCAGAATATAAAAATAAGCCTATCTCGAAAAAAATTCGAAAAAAGTTTTGAAAATAAAATAAGAAAAAAAATAAAATTATAATCTTGAATTTCTTGTTTAAGGTAAGGAATGGAAGCATCATAAAAAAGGCAGATAGCTTTATGCAATCATCGGTTATTATAAACTCTATATTGTTTAAATATATTGAGAAATTTTTCTGCTCTACATTATCAAAAAATAAAGATAAAAGAATTACCAATTTTTTAGCTATAAGCAATTGAAAAAACTCTAGATTTATAAAAAAATCTATTAAAAAAACTAATAGAACTCCTATTGAAATAGAAGCTGCTATTTTAAATATTTCCTTCATTTAAAATTTTTAAAATCCTTTCCTTCCATTTAGATTTTAATACTTCTATATTTATTTTTCCTATTTCTTCATATTTTTCTATTTCATCAAAAATTAACTTAAAATTCCAAACGTTTTCTACGTTTTTACTAGTTATAACATACTCAAATCCTAACTTCTCAATAATATAAAATTTTTCGACTTCGTTCGATATTAATACAATATCTTTTATATGCTCTTTTAAAATTTTTAAAAATTGTTCATTAATTTCATTTAACTTAATATACGGAATTTCATTTTTTTCTATTTTCATTTTTAAAATTTTTATAACAGTTTTTAAAGTCTTATTTTCTATTTCTAAATCTTCGTTTTTTATTTCAACGTATTTAATTTTAACGCTTTCTTTACTAATTTTTTTAATCCTTTCAATCTGCTCCTTTATCTTTCTATTTTCTTCCTTAAGCTTTCTGATTTTATGAATTAATTTTTTTATAATTTCTTTATAATCTGTTTTTTCTATGGTTTTTTTAAGATTATTAGAATTTTTTTTCTCTTTTATTTTATTCAAATTATCAATTCTTTCTAATTTTTTCTTCCTCAAAAATTTTGCAGCAATAATTGCAGAAAATATAGCATCTCTTTCATGCCAATTTTTATAAAAATATTTTTTTGTTAATTTCATCTTTTTTTCTTCTTTAACATCCTCTTTCGGATGAAAAACTTTAATACCTAAGGATTTTGCAATTTTTAAAACTTTTTTTGGTATTTTTGCAACATCGCAAGAGATTAACAATGGTTTACCGAATTTTATTATATCATCTATTATTTCACTTGTCTTATATTCTTTTTTGCTTTTTAAAAACAAAATATTTAGATTTTTATCTAATATGCATATAGCAGAAGTTGTTCCAACATCTATACCAACAACTATTTCATTGGTTATACTCATAATTTAGAAGTTTAAAGATTTTATTTGCCTTTTTTTCGCCTAAAATACCTATTAACTCGTGCCTTTTTGCATTAACAAAGTTTTTTATAGATTTAAATCTTTTTAAAATTTTTTCTGCAGTTTTATATGAAATTCCTGGAAAACTGATTAAAATAGAAAGTATTGCTTTATCCAATTCTTCCCTCTTTTTTCTTATTTTTGTTTTTGGTAAAACAAAAAATTGAGAGCCATATTTTTCACAAATTTTTGCTAAAATCTTTGCTGTCTCAAAAATATTTTCAGTAAAAATTATTGAAACGTTTGTCGAAGCTATTATTTTCGTTAACATTCCATAAAAAATCTCCTTCTGCTCTTCATTAAGTAAAAAACCTTCGAGTATAACAATATATTTTTTAAATTCCTTTTGATTTTCTATTTGTTCAAAAATTCTTTTATCAAAAGTTGATTTCAAAAAATCTTGAGATGTTTTTCTTTCTATGGCTATATCTCCAATTATAAAATCTACACTTAAATTCTCCTTTATTATGTGAATGTTTTTATAATTATTCTCTAAAATTTCTGTTAACTCCCTTTCTCTATAATCTGCTATTATAGTCGGTTTTTTAATTAAAATTTTCTGCTTCATTCGCTAACTCTTTTTTTATATCATAAATTATTTTTCTCATTCTTTTTTCTTTATGAAAAGCAGCCCAATAATAAGCTTCGTCTCTTGTATTTTTAGTTATTAGAATTATAACTTTTCCGTGCTCTTGCCTACCAACTCTTCCTCTTCGCTGGATTGCTCTTATTTCGCTTGGAACTGGTTCGTAAAAGATTGCGTAATCCGTTTTTGGTATATCTAAACCCTCTTCACCAACACTAGAACAAACTAAAACATTATAAATTCCGTTAGCAAAATCTTTAATAACTTCAGCTTGCTCTTTTTGACTCATTCCATCATATTTATCTCTCTTAGCTTGTCCAACCAATTTCGTAATTTTTATTCCTTTATTTTTTAGCTCTTTATAAATGAATTCTACAGTAGCCCTATAATTTGCAAAAACAATAATCTTTACATTTGGATTCTTTTGAATTAAAAAGCTTATAATTTCTTCTAGCTTTTCTAATTTTGGATGAGCTTGTGTTTTTTCTATAAACTCTTTAACTATACTTTCAGCAATTTTTATTCTTAAATCGCTAACTAACATTTTTTCATATATTTTTTTCGAGTTTTTTAATTTTTCTAAATAATCTAGAAAATATGTTGAGCTTTGAGTTTCCAATAATTCTAATAAATACTCAACTTTTATTAACTGAAGAAGCTTAAACAGAATATTACTAAAAACTTTTTTATTTAACATTTCAGATTTTGCAACAAATTCTTCATAAATTTTTATCATTTCTTTTTTTGATATTTCAGTTGTGTTTAAAATTCCTAAATTAATTAAATCTTTTATTAAATCCCTTCTAACTTTTTCTATTTCTTCTATTGCTCTTTTAATTTCTTTTGGCAATTCCACTTCAACAAAAATCTTTTCTATTTTTTTTATGTATGGTTTTATATCTCTATCGTATTCGCTTCTTATTTCTATATATTCTATTTTTAAATGATTTTTTATTTCTTCTATCCTTTCCTTTTCACTTCCTGGAGATGCAGTTAATGCCAAAATAAGTGGATACTTAGATTGCTCTAAATATTTTTTTGCAATATAAGTATAAGAATATTCCTTTACACATCTATGGGCTTCATCAAAAACAACTAGACTAAAATCGTTTAAAGTAAGAATCCCTTGCTCTAAATCGTTTTGAATTGTTTGTGGAGTTGCTACAATTATTTTAGCGTATTTATATAAAAACTTTCTATCCTCTTTTGAAATTTTTCCGGTAATATCTACTATTCTTGATTTATCTATTTTAAAAAGTTTTCTAAATGTATTTGCATGCTGCAAAACTAATGGTCTTGTTGGTGCAAGAATTAAAACTCTGCTATCTGGAAATTTCATTAATCTATTGGATGCAACTATTATTGCAATAATTGTTTTTCCAGTTCCGGTTGGTAGAATAACTAAGGTATTTCCTTTTATTGCTGTATTTGCTATATTTATTTGATATTCTCTTAATTCTATTAATTCATTTCTTAATAATTCGGATACCATTAAATTATTAAATTTTTACTAAATTAATTGGATTTCCTTTAAGAAAGCTAAATATGTTTTGTAAAGTAGTTTGTCTTATTTCTTCTATTGCTTCTACAGAATTAAATGCATTGTGAGGTGTTATAATAATGTTTTTTTCTTTATCTTCCATCTCTATTAAAATGTGGTTTGCAACTAAACTTTCTAAGCTATCCTTTTCTAATTTATTTTTAACTAATAATTCTATTTCCTCTTTTATAAGTGCCTCTCCTTCCAAAACATCTAAGCCCGCTGCTTTAACTTTTCCGTTTTTTATGTTATTTATTAAAGCTTTTGTATCGATTAGCGCACCTCTTGCAGTATTAATTATTATTACTCCATCTTTCATTTTTTTAAAAGACTCTTCGTTAATAAGATGATAGTTTTCTTTTGTTAAATTCGCATGCAAAGTAATTATATCTGAATTTTTAAGCAAAGTTTCTAAATCTACATATTCAAATCCAATTCTTTTTGCTTCCTCATAATTTGGAAAAATGTCGTAAGCTATTACTTTCATTCCAAAGGCCTTTGCTATTTCCGCTACTCTTCTGCCTATTTTTCCAGCACCTATAATTCCTAGAGTTTTTCCTTTTAACTCAAATCCTCTCAAATTTTCCAAATTAAAATCTCCTTTTCTTGTTCTCTCAAAACTTTCTATTATTTTTCTTGAAATTGCTAATAATAAAGCAAAAGTATGTTCAGCAACAGTTTCTACTCCATAAGATGGAACATTAGATACTAAAATGTTTCTTTCTTTGCATACATTTAAATCTATGTGATCGTATCCAGTGCTTCTTGTACAAATGAATTTAAGTTTTTTAGCATTCTTTAAAACTTTTTCATTTATTTTCGAATGAATAAACACACTAATTATATCACTCTCAGCTATTAATTCGCTCCTTTCTTCATTAAGCGGAAAATCGTAAAACTCTAATTCAAAATCTTTTATGTTATTTTTAAAAAAATGAATATCTTCTTCGTTTACTTCAAAAAATGTTATTTTCATAACTTAATTACATTTAGTATAGCCACAGTCTGGATTTATGCATGTAAAGCAGCCTTCTTCGCTTTTTAAAGTTTTCATTCCGCATTTTGGACATATTTGAAATTTGGTTATTTCTTCGAAATGAATTTCATCATCTTTTTTTAATTTCTCCTCTTTTTTTATAATTCCTGCTTCTATAAAAAATTCTTCTAAGATTTCTGCTAATTCCCCATAAAAAGATGCTATGTATTTTCCGTTTTTAAAATATCCTATGCCATTCGGATCGTAAATGCTTCGAAGTTCTTCTAATATAAAGCTAACATCTTCACTTCTTCTAAATATTGCTGAAAGTAATCTCGTTAGCATTGTAAATTCAGCAGCTTTTGTTAAATCTTTCGAATTTAAAAATATTTCGAATGGTCTTATTTTTCCATCTGGTTTTTTAATGTAGCCTATGGTAACAAAAATGCTATGTTTCGCAAACTTACTTTTTAGTTTATAAACCTTAGCATCTATAACGTTTGGTCTCTCTGTTGGCACATTTTGTATACTTTCTTTTAAAGCGCTTTTATCTTCGACTTCTTTAATCTCTTTTATATTTTTAATTTTTGTTAAGATAATCATAATATTTTTATATTTCCCTCCTTAATTAAATGATATATTGTTGTCATTCTATTGTTTATTATTATTATATCATCGCCCTTAACTTTATATTTTTTACCATTTTCATCTTCTATCTCAAAAGTTTTTGAAGCTATTTTCTCAAAATCGCTTTTGTCTTTCATTTCCATTAATATAGGAAATCTGCTCCCTTCTCTATAAATTGTTACACCCTTCAAACCTTTTTTCCAAGCATAAATGTATAAATCAGAAATTATCTCTGGATGAATATCTTCTGGTAAATTAATTGTGCTTGAAATGCTATGATCAATGTATTTTTGAGCTATTGCTTGGATTTCAACTCTTTTAAATGGATCTATAGTATGTGCCGTTTTAAAGAAGCATTTTGGTAAAACATTTTTTAACTCATTTAAATTCATATCTTGAATTTTTTCACTTAAATTATTCATATCTATGTATGCTTGGATTGTTGAATGGAAAATCCTAAACATTTTATTCCTTTCAAAACTTTCTGTTCTTCTAAAGTAATATACTGCAAATATTGGTTCTATTCCGCCACTAACACCTATATAAATTTTACCATTAAATTGAATGCTCTTTACTATATTAGAAATGCTTCCTGTTGGAGCTATACTTAGCAATGCTAAATTCCTTATACCATACTTTAATATAATTTTTCTTGTTTTTTCAGATAGCGCTTCTTTTGCAAAAGGATTTTGTAAGTATTTTTCATAATCTATCTCTAATTTCCCTTTTTCCCTTGCCAAAAAAGCGCTTGTTATATATGCTTGATTTGATATAAATCTCATAACTTTCTCTAAAACTCTTTGAGCTTCTTCGCTATCATATTCTAATAACAATTGCAAAAACATATCAGCAATACCCATTACACCTAAGCCTATTCTTCTAGTTTTTTTAGAAGCTTCTCTTTGTTTTTCTAATGGATGTAATAAAATGTTCCACTCGATAACATTATCTAAAAACCTAATTGCATGCCTAACTACTCTTTTTAGCAAATGAAAATCAATTTTTGCGTCGCTAGTAAACGGATATAAAACGAATCTCGATAAATTTATAGATCCTAAGTTGCAAGCGCCACCATCTTCGAGTGGAACTTCGCTGCATGGATTTGTAGTTACTATTGGAAAGCCTACATAATCGCTTGGACTATATTTTTTCATTCTATTCCAAAACATTATTCCAGGCTCTGCACTTCTGTAATTACTCTCAATAAATTTATTCCAAATATCTCTTGCTTTTATTAGTCGAGAAATTCTACCGCTTTCTTCATTTTCGAAATATAACAAGAAATCTCCAGCCTGTCTTATAGCTATGTCATAATTTTTATCTTTTAATTCTACTACATAATCTCCAAATATGTCTCTGTTATTAACATCTCTAAAATCTTCTTCTGATAATTCAATTCCATAAGTTTCTTTTAAAAAGTTTTTAAGTTCTTCAAAACTTTCAAAAACCTTTTCTAAGGAATATTTTTCTAAATCTTTGCTAGGCATTCCTAAGGAATAATTTAAGTCTTTAACGTTTTTAACACTTTTTATTATACCTTTATAATTTTTTCTGTAAACCAAAAATTTGTTTTCGTATTTATTTTGCTCTTCTAATGCATGCATAAACTCGTCGCTAACTTTAATGCTTATGTTTGCAAATCTAACTTGAGTGTTTTCTGTTATTTTCTTTTCTATTTCTTTTAATTCATTTTCTGTAAATTTACCAGAAAATCTTAACTCTTCTATAATTTGAGAAGTTATCCAGTTTGGAATATGTTTTATATCAATAAAATCAAAAATATCTGGATGTTTTATGTCTATGGTTAAAATAAGTGCACCTCTTCTACCTTCTTGACCTATTAATCCGGTAGTTAATGAATATAATTCCATAAAGCTTACACTTCCTGTAGATTTTATTGCAGCGTTATGAACTATTGAATCCTTAGGCCTTAAAACACTAATGTCTATTCCTATTCCTCCTCCATAAGAATATGTTCTAGCAGCTTCGTATGCAGCTTTATATATAGCTTCTAAGCTATCATTTTCTATCATAGTCACAAAACAATTTGCTAACGTTTTAACTCTTAATAAATCTCCTGCACCAGCTAAAACTCTACCTGCTGGCATGAAATAGCCTTCGTACATTAGATTATAAAAAATCCTTGCGTATTTAATTGCTTTTTCTTCACTCTCTTCTACAGAAGAAACAAAGGCTGCAACTCTTATGAAAAGATGTTCTGGCCTTTCTTCTATTAAACTTCCATCTAAATCTTTTAGATAGTATTTATTTTTATAAATATTCTGAGCTAACTCACTATTAGCTAAATAGTTCGGATTAGAAGGTAAAAAACCTTTATCATACATTTCTAAAAGCTTAAAATATATTTTTTTATACTTTTCTATCCTTTCTTTTCCTAGAATTTTTAGCAGTTTTTGAGAAGGATTCTCAAAAATTTTTATAATCTTTTTTGCTAATCTTATGCTATCTTCTTTTTTTAAAGTTTTAAGAACTTCCATAGTAGAATATTAAATAGAAAGTTTTTTATAAATTTCTATAATCTTTCAAATAAAAATAATAAAATAGAATTATTATGGGTAGCGAATTCGTAGTTTGGGCAGAAAAATATAGGCCAAATAAAATAGATGATTTAATAAATCAGGAGCATGTGAAAGAAAGAGTAAAAATGTTTTTAAAAGAAAAAAATTTGCCACATATGTTATTTGCAGGTCCACCTGGAACTGGAAAAACTACGTTAGCTTTAATAATTGCTAAGGAATTATATGGAGAAAATTGGAAAGCAAATGTTTTAGAATTAAATGCTTCTGATGAAAGGGGAATAGATGTTATTAGAGGAAAAGTAAAAGAATTTGCGAGAACAAAAGCTATTGGAGATGTTCCTTTCAAAATAATTATAATGGACGAAGCAGATGCATTAACTCAAGAAGCTCAGCAAGCATTAAGAAGAACTATGGAAGATTTTTCCTCAATTACAAGATTTATATTATGCTGCAATTATTCTTCTAAAATTATTGAACCTATACAATCTAGATGTGCTGTATTTAGATTTAAAGCTTTGCCAGAGAAGGCTCAAAAAGAGTTTATAGATAGAATTGTTAAAGGAGAAAAAATAGAAATAGATGAAAAGGCAATAGAAGCTATAATTAATATTGCTGAAGGTGATTTAAGAAAAGTTGCAAATTTACTACAAGCAGCTGCATCTATAACTAAAAAAATTACTGCAGATGTTATCTATGAAGTTGCATCTCTAGCTAAACCAAAAGAAATTGAAGAAATGTTAAATTTAGCTTTAAGCGGTATTACAGAAAATTTTCAGAAAGCTAGAGAAAAGCTAATCAACTTTATAATAAAAGAGGGTTTGGCTGGAGAAGA
Source organism: Candidatus Aenigmatarchaeota archaeon (assembly GCA_038733315.1). Classification (GTDB taxonomy): domain Archaea; phylum Aenigmatarchaeota; class Aenigmatarchaeia; order CG10238-14; family SpSt-28; genus JAHLMO01. The sequence goes on from JAVYPJ010000001.1 coordinate 91,014, forward strand.
TTTAATAAAAGAAATTTATAGACAAGCTTTAAAATTAAATGTTCCTGATGAGAAAAAAATTGAGATAATAGAGAAAATAGGTGAATATGAGTTTAGGATTAGTGAAGGTGGAGATGCTCTAATTCAATTAACAGCGTTATTAGCTCAGATAGCTCTTATAGGAAAGTCTGTTAAAAAATGATTGATAAAGAGTTGTTAGAAATTTTGGCTTGCCCAAAATGTAAAGGAGATTTAGAGTTAAAAAATATGTTTTTAGTTTGTAATAATTGTAAGCTTGCCTTTCCTATTTTAGATGATGTTCCAGATTTACTTTTAGAAGATGCTTGGAAATTAGAGGATGCTGAAAAAAATGATTTTAAGCATGATTTACATCTTTAGTTAAAAAACTAAGCTACTCTGAGCTTTCTTAAACAAATTTCTAGCCTTTTCATAAATTTTCATATCGTTAATCGGTAGCCATATGTCGTGAGAAACAAACATGCTATATAGTTTTTTCTCTTTTGATAGCATTGGCAATATTATTTCTTCAAATTCTATAGCTTTTGGCTCTTCCAAATCTATGTAATCATCTATCATATCAGTAACTTCTTTTTCTAATAAATACATTCCTATGGAAACGAAAACATTCATTAAAGGCTTCTCAACAAAATCTACAACAAAATTATTCTCAACTTTTGCTACTCCAAACGGAAATTCTGAACCATTAGTCAATACTATTGTTCCCAATATTCCATACCTTCTGTTTGCTTCTAAATGAGTTAATAGAAGTTTTATTGGTAAGAAATTATCTAATTTTAAATCATCTGGAAATGTTATTATTATTCTCTCTCTTTTTAAAACTCCTGTTTCAAAAGCATATTTTAATGCCTTCCCTTTCCCCCAATTATCTGTTTTTGGGTCTATTGAGATTTCGTAGTTTATTTTTTCTTTATATTTTTTATTTTCTATGTGCTCTATTATTTGGTCTGCATATTTTCCTAAGATAAATACAAAGTTTTTGAATCCACAATTAAAATAAAATTCTATTTCTCTGTCTAAAAGCGTATAGCCATCGCTAAGTTCTAAGAGAGCTTTTGGTTTATCTATATTCATTCTTTTACCACTTCCACCAGCCATTATAACAACTCTTATTTTCCTTATTTCACTATCTATTTCTTTAAATGCCGTTACCATATTATTAAAATATATATTTTAGACTTTATTTTATTTAATGATACTTGGCTATTCAATAACATATATAAATGCGGAAAAAATTGAAATAAAAGAAAATGTAAACAAACTAGATATAAATACTTCGCTAAGTATAAAAAACGTTCAGGAAATGAAAATTCAGCAAGAAAAAAAACAGCAAAAAGTTTTAAAGGTTGATTTTGAGTTTTTAGTTAACTACAATCCAAAAATTGCTGATATTAGAATTGAAGGCTATTTAATTTATTCTGGTAAAGATGTTGATGAAATATTAGAGAAATGGCAAAAAGATAAAAAAATTGAGAATAAAGATTTTGAAATAGAAACTAAAAACTTTATACTTAGAAGGGGTTTAATATTATCTACTTTTCTAAGTGAGTATTTAGCTGTTCATCCTCCAATACCAATGCCACAAATAGTTCCTAAGTAATGAATCTGGAATTTTTGATAGAAACCTTTTCATACTTTGGTTTTTTTCTTTCTGGTCTAATAAGCTCTTCAACTATTTTTTTTCCAGTGCCAATTTATTTTGTAATAGCTTTTGCAGATAAATTTGGTTTTAATCCTATAATAGTTGCTTTTTTAACTGCCTTAGGAGCTTCTATTGGAGAGATTACCTCTTATTTAGTTGGAGCTGGAACATCGTTTTATGCTTGGAAAAAAATTAGAAAAAGTAAAAATTATAAGATTGCTGTTAACTTTTTCAAAAAATATGGTGGACTTGCAATAATATTATTTGCAATAACTCCTTTACCTTTTGATGTTATAGGTATTCTCTGTGGATTTCTAAGATATGATATTAAAAAATTTCTGATAATAACTTTTATAGGAAAGTTAATACAGATGTTTATTATAATTTTATTGGGAGAGGTTGCAATCAATTACTTAGGATGGTAAGAGAAATTAAACAAGTTATTGTTATAAGAAATGACTTAGAAATGGGTAAAGGAAAAATGGTTGCTCAAGCATGTCATGCAAGCATAGAGGCATATAAAAAAGCTCCTCTCTATTTTAAAATTCTTTGGAAATTTTTTGGAAATAAAAAAGTTGTTCTTAAAGTTAATAGCTTAGATGAGTTAATAGAAGTTTTTAAAAAAACAAAAGAAATGAAACTACCATATGCGTTAATTAGAGATGCTGGAAAAACTCAGCTAAAGGAAGGAACAATTACTTGCATTGCAATTGGCCCCTACTACTCAGAAAAGATTGATAAAGTTACTGGAAATTTAAAATTATTATGAGGAGAAAATCAAAAAGAAAGATTAAAAAAGAGTTGGAAGAGTTTGCACTTAAAGAGTTTTATAGGATTATAAAGAGGATTAGAAAGAATGAAAAGAAATTAAAATATATTGGTTAAGAGTTTAACCGATATATCTTTCTGTTTTTCTTTCTGTCTCCATTACTCTCTTCTTTAACCTTTCTTCAAATCTCTTGTAAAACTCTACCATTTCCTTAGTAATAGAAGGTTTAACAATTTCTAATGCTTTTTCAAAATGAATTGTTTTAACTACCATTTTCTCTGGCTCTATCTTTTTATCCATAAATTCTCTTAAAGCCATTATTGCAGCCTCTTTACATATAGCTTCCAGATCTGCTCCTGTATATCCTTCGGTTTTTTCAGCTATTTTTTCTAAGTTTACATCCTTATCTAATGGCATGTTTCTTGTGTGGATTTTTAGAATTTCTAATCTAGCTTTGACATCTGGTGGAGGCACAAAAATTAGTCTGTCAAATCTTCCTGGTCTTAATAATGCGGGATCTAATATATCTGGCCTATTAGTTGCTGCTATAACAACTACATTTTTCAAATCTTTTATTCCACTCATTTCTGTTAATAATTGTGCTACTACATTTTCAGTTACTCTTGTTCCAACTTCTAAACCTCTTATTGGCGCAACTGCATCTATTTCATCTATAAAAATTACGCTTGGTGCAACCTCTCTCGCTCTTCTAAATATTTCCCTTATTGCTCTTTCGCTTTCTCCAACCCATTTACTAAATATTTCAGGTCCTTTAATCGCAATAAAATTTGCTCCACTTTCGTTTGCAACTGCCTTAGCTAATAATGTTTTTCCTGTTCCTGGTGGGCCATATAGTAATACTCCTTTTGGTGGTTCTATTCCTAATCTTTCGAAATATTTCGGATGTTTTAATGGCCACTCAACAATTTCTCTTAATTTTTGTTTTACCTCTTCTAAACCACCAATATCTTCCCATTTAACATTTGGAACTTCTACAAAAACCTCTCTCATTGCACTTGGTTGAACAATCCTTAATGCATGCTCAAAATCTTCTTTTTTAACTACTAACTTTTCTAAAACTTCTTTTGGAATTTCTCCCTCTTTATAATTCTGAATTTCTGGCAAAACTCTTCTTAATGCATGCATAGCTGCTTCTTTACATAAAGCTGCTAAATCTGCACCTACATATCCATAAGTTATTTCAGCTATTTTTTCTAAGTTTACATCCTTATCTAATGGCATGTTTCTTGTGTGGATTTTTAGAATTTCTAATCTTCCTTTAGCATCTGGTGGTGGAACTTCTATTTCTCTATCAAACCTTCCAGGCCTTCTTAATGCAGGGTCTAATGCATTTGGCCTATTTGTTGCTCCTATAACAATAACTTTTCCTCTACCTTTTAATCCATCCATTAATGCTAATAATTGAGCTACTATTCTTTTTTCAACTTCCCCAACAACTTCTTCTCTTTTTGGAGCGACTGCATCTATTTCATCTATAAAAATTATGCTTGGAGCACTCTTTTCTGCTTCTTCAAAAATTTCTCTTAACCTTTTTTCACTTTCTCCAAACCATTTACTCATTATTTCTGGACCATTAATCGCAATAAAATTTGCTCCACTTTCGTTTGCAACTGCCTTAGCTAATAATGTTTTTCCTGTTCCTGGTGGGCCATATAGTAATACTCCTTTTGGTGGTTCTATTCCTAATCTTTCGAAAATTTCTGGATGTGTTAAAGGTAGCTCAACAATTTCTCTTAATTTTTGTTTTACTTCTTCTAAATCTCCAATGTCTTCCCAGGTTATTCTTGGTATTCCTTTTTCTTCTACTTCAATAGTTTTTGGCCTTTCCTTTAAAACATCTATTACTGTTTCTTCTCCAACAACAACAATTCCGCTTGGGTCTGTATTAACTACGTAAAAAGTTATTTGGGGAAAAGGGCTAAAAAATAGAAAGTCCTCTACTTCTTCTCCAAAGATTGAAGATAGAAAATCGTCTCTCCTTTTATATATAGGGGAAGGTACTACAAAATCTCCTTTAACTAAGGGTCTTTTTAATAAACTCTGCTTTAAATAAGAAATGCTAGCTGTAAACATTTTTTCTTCAGCTGGGGCTAAAACTATTTTTTTAGCGATTTTGTATTCTGCTTTTCTTACTTTTACACTTTCTCCAACAGAAACCTTAGCGTTTCTTCTTGTAATTCCATCCATTCTTATTATGTTTAAACCTATATCTGCAGGATAAGCTCTTAAAGCAATAGCAGCTGTCTTTCTTTTTCCTTCTATTTCAACTATCTCCCCTTCTCTAACTCCTATTTTTAATAAATTGCTTGAATCAATTCTAACAATTCCTTTATAAGATTCTTCTTTTGCAGTTAATTCTCCCACTCTTAACATAAGCTCTTCTGGCATAATATTTTAGAGTTTAAGTTTTTATTTAATAATTAATTGCATTTAATAACCCCTAAACTTCAATATTTACACTTTTTATTCCAACTAATAATCCGGGACATACGTCTAAACAATAAACTTCTATTTTTTTAATTTTCCCCTTAGGTAAATCTTTTAAAGGAATTTCTAAAAAATCTCCAAGCTTAAAAGTTTCATTCAGATTTATATTTCTTGTTTCTGTTTTGTTATCTTCGTATATTAATTTTAACTGTAATTTTTTACCTAAATCAATACCTAAATTTATTATAGTTAGTTTTATTATTGGAGAGGTTTCTTCGGTCTGTAGGGAAATTGTTGGTTCTGGAGATGAATATTTAAATGGTAATACTATGCTAATACTTTCAGATGTATAATATCCTCTTTCAAAAACTAAAATCGGTTTATTTGATGCTATCCTTATTAATCCCCAAGATGTTGTTACAGAATATTCTAATTGCTGTCCTTTATTTATAGCAACATTCGTATATGTTATAGCACCCGAAATATTAAATACTGTATTATCTTCAGTTCCAATAATTCTTACATATCTTGAACCCCTACCAACTCTAAAAACAAAATATGTTCCCGCTCCTTTTCCATTTATACTTGGAATTTGTTCAGAACCATAATTATAATAATTGCCCTCTGTATAAACTAATACAGGCTTATTTGCAACAACCTTCATTCTAACATACTCTGGAGCATTACTTGAAAAACTTGTTATCTGTTGTGTTCTTATATAATCTCCTTCATTTGCTAAAATTCCTGACCAATCTCCTGTAGTTCCTTCCAAATTATCTATAATTACATTTGTATTAGGATATAAAGCTGAAACTATTGTATAGCCATGAGAATAAAAGTAATAAATTTGAGTTCCATTTGGATAAGTTCTTCCATATATAATTGTGTAAATACTATCATCTTCTAAACCAAATTGAGCTGTTACATCATATGTTGCATTTATATAATAAAATCCAGGTGTTAAACTCCCAGAATACCAGCATTGACCTTCATTTAATGTTCCACTATATACATCTTGTAAATTAGAATTTTGTACTCTAACAAAATTATTATTATCATAGCTACAAATCCATAAATGTCTTGGAACTCTAATCCATATTTTGTTTCCATAAATACTTGTTACATCATCATCTGAATCATGATCTGGTCCTATATCATCATAAGTTAAAGAAATTGGTTTTGTTGATTTTATATAATAAGGATAATCTGAATTACAAGTATATGATGTAGATTGGAATTTATTTAAAGCTATTGTTTGAACTAATTGCCAAGTATCACTTCTATATATTGTTATAGTATTTCCATCTTCGTAAGAAACTATTCTAAATGCTGTTCCATTTCCAGTACTAACATTCAAACATGTAGAATAAAACTCTGTTCCAATATAATTTGGAGTAATTAAGGAAAAATCTTGTTGAGAGTTAGCATTAGGATTTCCATAATACAAATAAATTATTTTTTGAGAATTAGCAGGAATGTTTGGTACTTTTACCCAAATTCTCGTATTATTTGTATTACAAGTATTTGGCTCTATCCAATAATTTAGTAAAGTAATTCCATCACTATCTGTAAATCTAATATCTCCACAATCACTTCTCATTTTTCCTTGAGAAATCAATTCTTGAGTATTTATTGTTACTAAAATTTGATAATCTTCTAAATTCTCTGAATTCTGAGTATTATTTATTATTATAGGAATTCTATATTTAAAATCTTTATTAGCATTAAAATCTATTCTTGCCTTTGAACATTCTATAATTGATTTTATTGGAGAGGTTTCTTCAGTTTTTGTTTCTAAATAAGAAACGTAGCCAGAAAAATAAAGATATAATGTAACTCCAATTCCTATTGTTAAAGCAACTAAAATAACTGTAGCTACATATACGGAAATTAATTTTTTTAAGCTCGAATTTTTATATATATATATTCATGTTTAATTTCATGTAATTTAATTTTACCGAAACTCATAAAAATAAAAATTATTTTATTTTTTATTTATTTTGATAAGCTATTTACTAAAATATTGCCAATATCTTTTTCATATTCTTTAATTTTCTTTAAAACACCCGATAAAAAACTTTTAGCTTCATTTAAAACATTTTCCAAAGAATTTTTTCCCTCTATTATTTCATCTGTCTTCTTTTCAAATTCCCTTGTTAGCTTTTCGCTCAAAATTTCTGGACAGTATTTAAGGAAAGTTTCTACAACAGCTTTTCCTAAGCTTGTGATTTTCATTTTATCGTTAACTATATAGCCCCTATCATACAAAGTCTTAACTATTTCAGCCCTAGTAGTTTTAGTCCCTAAGTTCCTTGCCTCTAATTCTTTTATTAAGCTTGCTCTAGTATATCTTGCAGGAGGTTTAGTCTTTTCTTCAATCAATTTTAAATCCTTTACCGAAATTTCTTCAGATAAACTTAACTTAGGTAATAAATCTTCTTGAAGATTCAAAAATTTTTTATAAATTTTTATCCAGTTTTCTTTTACTGTCTGATGAAAAACATTTTGAAAAAAGAAGTTATCAATCTTTGCAACTATTTTAATACTTTTTCTTATCGCTGGCTTATGTAAACAAACTAAAAACCTTCTAACTATTAAATCATAGAGTAAAACCTCTTGTTTTGATAATTCTTTATATTTTGGTATTTCATCTGTAGGAATTATTGCAGGATGTGCAGGATCTTCTTTTTTTCCTTCAGTAACTTCAATTTTATCGAACGATAAAATTTCTTTAACTAAATAACTATAAAATGGGATTTCGCTAAGAGAATTTAAAATTGGGAAAATGTTTATTCCTTTTAGTTTTTGAGAAGAAGATCTGGGATAAGAAATATATCCTTTTAAATATAAGCTTTCTGCAATTTTTAAAGTATATTCTGGCTTAAAGCCAAAAGCATAATAAGCTTCTTCTTGTAAATCTGTAGTGTTAAATGGTGGTAAGGGATTTAATTTATATTCTTCTTCTTTAATCTGAATTAATCTACATTTTTTACCTTTACACTTTTCAAATATTTCTTTTGCCTTATTTAAATCCTTAATTTTTTCTTCTATATAAAAAACGAAAAATTCTATTCCATCTTTTTCAAGAATTGCCTTAATTTTATAATATTTTTCTGGTTTAAAATTTTCAATTTCCTTTTCCCTTAAATAAACTAAATATAAAGCTGGTCCTTGAACTCTACCTATTGATAAAATTTTTTTCTCATTCGAAACTCTTCTTAAACTAATCATTAAAGCTCTTGACAAATTAATCCCCCAATACCAATCTAAATAATGCCTTGCTAATCCCGCATTTACTTGATTAATTTCAAATTCAATAAGATTATTAAAAGATTTTATTAACTCATTTTTTGCTAAGGTGCTAAACTTCATTCTTTTTATTTCTTTATCTAAGCCTATTAAATATCTTATTATATTCCATGCAATTACATATCCTTCAATATCGTAATCAGTTGCTACAATAACTTTATTTACATCTTTTGCCAAATTTTTTATTAATTTTGCAAATTTTTCTGCTTTATTATCAACTATTTCCCAATCTGCATTAAAAATTGGATAATCGAAAAAATTGTTTTGGGGTTCTAATTTATATAAATGACCTAATGCAGAAACAACATAATAAACTTTGTTATTATAATAAGAAACAAAATAAGGAACTTTGTTAGAAAAAATAATTTTACACTTAGGAAATAAACTGTATGCAATTTTCTTCATAGCTGTAGGTTTTTCAGCTAATATTAGAATTTTCTCCATATTTTTAAATCGAATAAAATATTTTATGTATGTTATCGGAATTACACCTGGCGCTTATCAAATTGCTAGAGCTGCTGGAGCTGAAGCTGCAAGAGAATTTGCGGGAATAGAAGAAAAATTAAGATATGGATATACTGTTGGATGCAATTTTTTTCAAATAGATCAAGAAGTTTTTGGAGAATTTGTAGAACCAAATTTAATAAAAAGAATTTCTAGATTAATTCAAGAAATGAATATTCAATGGGCATTGCATGGATTAATAATTGGAGAAATATATCAAACCTTAGAATCCATGAATTTTATTCTTTGGAAACTTTCTCATTTAATTCTAAACAGAGATTTAATTTTTTTGTACGAAATTTTGCAAGAAATAAAAAGAAATAATTATTCAAAAGAAGTTTTTCCGCACTATACAATTTATCATGCAAGTAGAGAATTAGTTGTTGGTTATGCGCTATTTAGAGAAAGAGAAATAATATCCGAAGTTTTAACTATAAATCCTGAAGGAAATACAAATTGGGACGAATTCTTAGAAAAAAGAAAAAAATTAAAAGAATGGTTTTTAGAGAATGTTTTTGAAATATTGTTTAGAAGAGAGATTCTAAAAAGATTTGCCGGCTTTATTCCTTCTCCACTATTATTTGCACTAGCTAATTCATTATACATTCTTTTTAAAGACGATAAAATATCTGAAGATGATTTAAGAAAAATTTTAGAAGAAATAGAAGAAAATAAAAAAATTGTTGATGATATCATTAACTCTTTTAAAAATTTAAAAAATAATAAAATAGAACTAATAGATGAAAACATAATAAGAATTGAAGCTAGTTTATCTAATTTTTTAAGAAACGTTTATCCAAAAGTTAAAAAGATTTATGAAAAGGTAGAAAATTTTTTTAAAGAAAAAAATTTGGAAAATGAATTTAAAAAAGCAAAATTAAAAAGTTTAGAAAATTCATATACTATATATAAGCAACAATATGAAAGAGGAATAGCAAAGGGTGCAATATTTTATGAAGATATAGCTATGTTATTAGTATGTAAAGATGTTGAATTTGGATATTTAGAAGAAAACTATGAATCTTTCTTATCAAAAAAAACATGTGAATTTTTAATTAAAAGATTATTAGATAATAAAAAAATTGAAGAGCATGTAAAAGAAACTTATAAAAAATTAGATGGTAACTTCGAAAAAGAATTAATTGATATAGAAAAGGGAGAAATAAATTTAACTCCGGAATTAAATACCTTAGCTTCTATTGTTTATTCTATTTCTCATTTTTTAGTTAGCATAGAAAATTTCCCAGAAATTTTAGAAGAAACAAGAAGAAGAATTTATCATTTAAGTGAAGAAGAAAAAAAGAATATTGAAGAATTTGCAAAAAAGAAGCCGTATGAAAAGCTAAAAATATTAATAGAAGAATTGAGAAAAATAGGAATTAATAGAGAAGAGGCTTTTTTTATTGCAATAGAAACTCCAGAAGCATCTCCACCTTATGAAGGCTTAAGAAGAATATGTAAATTAAAAGATGTTTTTATTGCTAGTGAAGCTTTAAACTTAGAATTTCAAATTAGATGTAATACAAAAGAAAAAGCTTTTGCTGCTTGTATTGATACTGAGCATTTATTATCCAATGCGTTTAACGTAAATAGCGAAATAGAAGAATTAATTGGATATGTTGAAAAGTGGAAAAACGAAATTTATTCAAGAGTAGCAATATATCATATAGGAGTTCCAAAGCCATATTTTGGAACTACACACATACCTTTTGATATTGGAAGTGATGAGCAATATTTAATATACGAATATTCCTTTAAACTAAAAAAAGCTGGATTTAACGATGAAAAGAAAAATGATTTAGAAAGATATAGCTATTTAATTTTTGAAAGGGGTGGCGGGCAATTACCTTTTCAGTTTTTAAGAACTGTATTATTAGCATTAAGAATTATTAAAAAATATTTAGATATGAATATAGAACCGAATGAAATAGAAAAAAATAAAGAATATTATTCGGAATTTTTTGGTTTTGATGAGCAATTCATAAAAGAAAGAGAAATAATTTTTCAACACGCTTTAGATCCATTAAAAGGTATGATAGTATGGCCAGAAGAGGCTCATACAATTTTAGGAAGAGAAGCGATCGAAAGATTTAGAAAAAGACCTGAAGAATGGGCTTCTGAAGAGTATAAATAATAAAATATTTTTATAGGGCCGGTAGCTTAGTGGGAAAGCGCCGCCTTCGCATTCTAAGAGAAAGAAAAAGGCGGAGACCCCGGGTTCAAATCCCGGCCGGTCCAAAACCAATCCAAAAAACTATGTAAAAATATTAAAACGGAATATAAAAGATAATATCTTTACGGAACTATTATCTTTCCAAGAAATAGATAAATGATTGGGTTTGTAAATATTGACATAAAAACCCCTATTAATATGGATTGCCTTTTAGGAATATTAAGAATTTTCTTACAAACTAAAAAAGTTGTAAAAAGAATTAAGGGAATTGATAACCAACAGCATATTAAGTAACGCATTCTATCTTTTAAAAAAATATCCGGAAGATTAAACAAACAGATTCTTGATTTATTATCGTTAGCAAAAAAACTGCTATAATAAATCTCTTATTTATTATCTCCTTAACATTTTTATTAACAAAAATTTGTAAGAAAATTTATTAAAAACACTAAACTAAATTATATCTTTGCAACAAAAATATTATTTATGAATCTGAAAGAAATGAAAGAGGTTTTAGAGAAAAATTATTTACCGCTATATCATCCGTTTTTACCCTACAAAGTTTTATATTTGGGAACGTGTGATAAAGATAAGAATCCTAATTTGACTGTTATTTCTTTTGCTAAGGTTGTAAATGAAAAAACCATAGCGATACCTAATATAGCGCTTCTTAAATCTATAAAAAATATAGAGGAAAATCCAAATGTAACCTTAGTTTCCCATATATACAAGAAATTTGAATTCTACGGTCCATGGTATCTTAGGCCAATTAATTTTATAACAAAAAACATTATTAAAGAGCTTCCAACATCTTTTTTTGGTCTTATAAAATTCAAATTTTTAATTTTTTTATATTCCTATTTTCTAAAGTTTTTCCTACCAAAACTTCCATACAAAATATTGCCATGCGAAGAAAAATTTTATGAGTTTAGAGGCAAAGCAAAAATAGTTAAGTATGGTAGTATTTATGAAAAAATGAATAATTTTATTAAAGCTGCCCTAGGAAAAGATTTTAATTTAGAGAGTGTTGTGATAATAGAAATAGAGGAAATTAGAGAATGGTCGAGGAAATAAGCATATATAGCGATGTAATTAAAAAAAGGATTGAAGATGAAAGTAAAGGTGTAGAGAGTGATATAAACATTTCTCAGGAAATGAAAGATGCTCTGGAAAAAAATTTTGATGAAACTTTTTCAAAAGAAAAACCATTTTACTACCATTATCTATGCATCGGAAAAAAACCAAAAGTAATACCGATAAAAAAATTAACTGTAATAGAGAAAAACAAAATACTAATAGAATTTGAAAGGCCTTTAAAACTTAGAGGTAGAGCTAGTTTGATGTGCTGTTTATATTCTAGAATAGAGAAAAAAGAGAATTTCTTAATTTCTAAGGCTATTGGAGTAAAAGAAATGAAAGGCTGGCAATTCAAAGGAAATTTATATCAATATGAAAAAGGATATAAAAAATATATTTTGGAAGTGGATGAAATTTATTGTGCAATAAGTGGAAAAAAGCTACAAGAAAGTAAAAAAAGGTCGAGAATAAAGTTAATAAATGGTATAATTAAGTTTTTCTATAGATTAAGTGGAAAAGTTTCTATGAGAATAGCAAAAAATGTGCTTAAAAAATATGGGATAAAAATGAAAGATGAAAAGATAATTGGAGAATTGGAAGATTTAGAATTTGATAATTTAATATCGGATTTGATACAAGAGTATTCGAAAATATACGGAAAAAGGTTTGCGTCTTACATTCCAGAGCTATTGGGATATCTCTCGGAAACATTTAGAGTTTCTCCAAAAAAAGAATGGAGACCGATAGGAAAATAATCCGCTACTTTTAATCAGTAAAAATCTTTAAATCTTTATGGAGAAAAACATAGCTTTTTTTATAAGAATTGAAAAGTTAAGAAAATCTGCAAAGAAGAAAAAGATAGAAAAAAATGCCGCTCTAAAAGCATTAAGAGAAGCCTATGAGAATAGAATTATCTTTAAATCTCAAAAAGACCTAATTCTATATTTACAAAGCAAATTCAAAGACAAAAAATTACCAAGTAAAGAAAAGATAAGAAAAGCCGCTATAATTGCGGGATATAAAATAAAATATTTTACCAAAAAAATTGAGAAAGAATTTGAAAAATGCCCAATATGCTCATCAAATTTTTCAGAACATTATTCTATTAATTTAAAAGGAGAAAAGATTTTAGATTTTTATTTTTGTAAGTTTTGTGGATTTAAAACAAAAGATAAAAAGGATTTGCCTATAAAATTTAAATTTATTCTGTAGCCCTCGGCGCCACTACAAAATCTAAGATCATTTTATCCGTTTCTTTAAAGGTTAGTTTTATCGGAAAATCTGTAGCCCACTGAACTATTACTGTATCTGCAATTCTAGCAACTTTACTCATTGCAACTAAGTAATCTAACGGATACCTAGCCTTGCTTACTTCCTCTGCTTGTAAATCAAATAAAATATCTTGACCTTTCTCTATTTCAATATCTAAGGAACTTAGTTCTCCGATAGCGTAAAATCTTATTTTATTACCATCTGTAAATATCTCTATTTCGTCTGCAATTTGTTTAGCGTCGTCTAAGATTTTTCTAAACCCTTCGCTACTCAATTCTGCCTTTGCCTTAAAAGATAGACTATCTATATTAGGTAATTCTTCTTCTGTTAAAGATAAAATTGGCATTGAAAATTTTCTTTTTGTAGTATTTTCGAACGAAATTATTAATTTACCCGCTTCATCGTACATCACTAATTTATCTTTTTTTGTTCCCCTTTTTAGTATTGTTTTTAACTCATCCAAATTTACACCTATGGCTTCTTTATCTACCTCGAACTCATCGAAAGCTATTGGTAAAATATTTAGCCTTATTACAGAAATTAAAGCCTTGTCAGCAGCTGTAAATATTAAGCCTTTATCTTTTTCTATTTTTATTATCCCCTCTTCTACTAACTTGCTTATGCTATCAAAAATATCTCTTAAAGATGTTGTTTCGTAAGTCGATATTCTGAACATAAAATAGTAATAAATTTAAATATAAAGATTTTTATACTTCTGAAACAAATCATTAACTTTTTTAAAATCTTCAAAATCTATTTTTTGAACAATATCAACTATAAAATCATCCTTATCTTTTGTAAAAAAAACCCTCACAAAATCGTTAGTATTAACCTTAAATACCGATAAAAACAAAATTTCAGAATTTTCCAACTTAAATCCTTCGTCTCTTATCTCAGAAACCTTTCCATAAGTAAAATACTTTCCATCTTTTAATTCTTTTGATATTTCGGTTGTTTCTATGAAGCTATACATAATTTATTTTTAATAACTTCTCCAAGAATAGTTACACTTAGTACATATATAAAATATAGTAGGTGGTTCATCTGCACTTCTGGTTTGCTGAACATAATAATATGCTTCTTGATTTCCGCATTTTGGGCAAACTACGTTTGTTTTTGGTAAATTTTTTTCTTTATCCTTTTTTGTAACCACTACAGCTTCTTCAAACTCTTTTCTTACTTTCGTTTTTATAGTTATTTGTTCCTTCTTGTCTAGGGAATAGTTTTTTTCACACTTTCTACAATATAGAAAAGTTTTACCCTTTTTTCTAACAGGTATTAAAACTGTTCCACACTTTTGACAGGTTCTCATTATATAAAGTAATTTCAACTATTTATATTTTTTGACGACGCAATAAAAAATAGATATTAATATAATTTTTTGAAGATATTTTTATGAAGGGTATATCTCCGCTAATAGCTACAATTATATTAATAGGTATAACCGTAATTATTGCTGGTGTTTTAGGCTTATGGGCGGCGAACTTTGTAACTTCGAAAACACAAGAAATAGGCCAAGGTACTACTGAAATAATGAGATTTAAATGTGATTTTATGAAATTTACCGTAGTTTCTAAAAACACACTTAATAATAATATTAGCTTTATTATATTGAACGATGGACCCATAGACATTAATGGTCTCTCATTTACATTTATAGATCTTGATGATCAGAACAATATTAAAAATGTTGCTGGGATCGAAACGAACACTACATTAAAAAGAGCTTCTTACTCAAGAATAGAAATTCCAATTCTGCTAAATGATTATAACAAAATAGAGATTAGAAGTATAGAATGTCCAAACGTTAAAGCAGAGGAATAAAAACCTTAAGCTGATAAAGAAAATGTCAAGTAACCTATTATCATTAGTATTATAGAGTACCTTAAACCAACTATTACACTACCTTCGCTCATCTTTCCAATTAATAATCCGTTAAAAAAACTCTGAATTAGTATAAGATGTAATATTATATTTTTAATTTCTAAGATGTTAATATTAACTTTTTTTTGAAATATTGCTCCGCTTTGATATTCTCCTATGGTTGGAATTAAAAACTTTAAAAGAATTATTATTATTGCTAAAAACATAAAGTAAATTAAAAATCCGTTAACTTTTGTTGGAGCGGCTATCATTTCCCTTTCTTTTTTAATTTTTTCGGATTCTATTAAGCTACTTATTGTAGCTTCTATAACAGAACTCATATCTCCACCAGCTTTAACAGCCTCTCCAACTGTTAAACTTAATTTTTTTATTAATTTAGATTCGCTCCTTTTTGCTAAGTTATATAGCGCTTTATCGAAAGGTATTCCTAATTTTATTTCTGAGGCCATTTTCTTAACTAAGGGTGTTAAAGATTTATAATCGTTATTCGCTATATCCTCAAAAATTAGAACTATATTCTTTCCGCTTTTAATACCTTCTGAAAGGTCTCTTAGAAAAGATGAAAAGTATACTTCCATTTCTTTTCTTGTTTTTTCTTTTTGATTTAAGATTAAAAATATTATAATTAGTGGCACGAATATCGCTAACGCATTTAGAAAAACATTAATAATTAAAACGTTTAAAATTTTTGATAAAATCAAATTATTAAAGAAAAGCAGAAAAATTCCAAAAACTACAGATATTATTATTGATAAAATTTCTTCCGATTTCATATTTCTACTTCTATCCCCTTAATGAAAACTAAGAAAAATATATTTAAAAAGGGTAAAATTATATAAGTAAATATTTTAAATAAATCTGTTAGAGAAATGCCGCCAACACTTTCTTGAATAGCGGCCATAACTATCATTATAGATACTAAGAATAATGGCAAAGAGACTACAAGACCTATGTATATTTCACTTATTGTTCCTAATCTTTGCAAGAAGCTTTCCTTTTTTATTCTCCAATCAAACATCAGATAATCATAGGTTATCTTAAGATATTTTTTTAAATCACCTCCACTCTCTATTATTGAAGCCAAGTTTCCTAAGAATTTTTGAAAAATAGGAGAGCATGTTGTTGATGCAACCTCTTTAATAGCTGAAATAAAATCTATCCCATAGTTTTCTACTCTAATAACTACTTCCTTTAGCTCCTTTGATAATGCCCCATACTCTTCGAAATTAGAGATAATCTTAAAAATAAGATAAGGATTTATGTTGCTTTCTGAAATAGCCATCATATGAGAAACCGCACTTATAAAATTGTTTTCTATTTCTCTCCTATAATCGCTTTCTCCCTGAATAGCCCCGAAATAAAAAGTTAGGAAAACTGTTATAGGGATTAAAAAGGGTATTAAAGATTTAAGTATAAAGAATTCCTTAGGTATATTGATTGGTATGAAAAAAATAAATATACCTATTATAAAAGATAGAAAAGTATAGAAAAACATTCTAGCTAAATAAATAGAATAAAGAGTTTTTGATCTAGTAGATGTTAGGGCTCTCTTAATTCTTAAGAAAAATTTCAGCTTCTTAACTCTTTCCACTAACCAAGAAAACAGTGAATACTCTATACTCATAAAATATTTTAAGTTTCCACAACAAAAATATAACCGAGTTTTTTTGTTATATCACTTTCTTTTAATTTAAGGATTTTTCTTTTTGCTTCCTCATATTCAATCTTACCCTCTATCATTTGCATTAAAGTTTTTTTATCCTTATAATACATCTTTATTATTTCCGCTACCTCTTCATAACTTTTTTTATTATTTTTTTGCATCCATTCAATAACCTTAATTCTATCTTCTATTTCTTTAATAGCGTTTTCCATCGTAATACCATATTTTTCACAGATTTTTGGAATCAGTAAGCTTTCACTTGCTTTTTCATAAGAATCTGTAAATGGATTCCATCTATATGTTATGTTTTGCATAACCTCACCCCTTTCATCGATTCCACCAATCTCCACAATCTCCTTAATTCTTCTAGCATATTCTCCTTTTTCTTTAGCCCTTTTCATTACTATTACAAAATCTAAGGCTTCTACTAGTCCGATTGGTAATTCTATTGGTGGAGAAATCAATCTTTTAACTAAGGAGCTAACATCTTCTGCATGGAATGTAGATATACTCGCATGACCAGAAGCCATACCTTGAAACATAACATAAACTTCTCTACCTCTTGTTTCCCCAACAATAACATATTCTGGATTCATTCTAAAACTTTCTCTTAGTAAATCAAAAAGGGTTACTTCTCCATATTTACTTCCACTAGGAAGCGGTAAACCAAAACCTACTCTAGTAACTAAAGGAACCCAATGCTCATGAACAAATCTCAATTCTCTTGTATCTTCTATACTTACAATCTTGGCATCTGGTCTAATAAAAATTCCTAAGCTATTTAAAAAGCTCGTTTTTCCACTTCCTACACCGCCAATTATTAAAAAAGATGTTTTATGCTCTATTAGAAACCATAAATATGCTAAAATTTCGCTATTTACAGTTTTTAAGTCTATTAATTCTATTGGAGAAAATGGTTTCTCAGTAAATTTTCTTATAGTAAAAGATGGGCCTTTTTGAGATATCTCTTCGCTAAAAGTTGCGCTAACTCTTGAGCCATCCGGTAAAGTTCCTTCTAAAATGGGTTCAGCATAAGATACGTATCTTCCACATTTTTGAGATAATTTGATTATGAATTCCTTTAGCTTTTCTATATCTCTAAAAATAATATTAGTTCTTATGTTTCCAAAGTATCTATGAGTTACGTATATTGGCAAATTAACTCCACTACAGCTTATGTCCTCTATGTATGGATCGTGCATTAATGGCTCTATTTCGTTTAAACCTATAAAATCTCTAAAAATATAATAACTAATTTTCAGAAAACTTTCGCTATCAACCTTAATTTTCAATATACTTATTACTTTCTTAATAGCCTCTTCTACTGTTTTATTTAGTATTTCTTTATTTTTAACTTTTTCTAAATCTATGTCCAAATATTCTAAGATAAGCTCTTTTATTCTTTCTAACGTTTTCTTCTCACTATCATTTAGCTCTGGCTCTATTACTTCGTAAAAAATACTTTTATCTTCTTTGTTATAGAAAATGTGAGCATATGCATATGGTTTTATTAATTCATATTTTATATTTAGATTTTCGATTTTCTCCGGGATTTTTATTTCAAGTATTTCCATAAAATTAATATATCTTCAACTTTTTTCTAACAGCTTTTCCAGGCTGAACAACCCCTAAGAATCTTGCACATTTTGGGCAAACTCTTAATTTAATAGTGGATAGACTTACTAAATTCGGATTTATACTTTTAACAATTACAGCATCTTTTAATGTCTGTTTTTTATTTAAAACAAATGTTTTATATCTAGGATATAATCCGCCGCATAAATCGCAGTGTATATGATATTCGTTACCTCTAGCTTTTGTGTGCTCATATGTTCTTTTATATGGAGCTTTGCTTATCGGCATAGAAAAAATATCTTAAAAAATATATTAATATTTCTCTGTTCTATCAAAATCGTAATACGATGCTATTTTCTCAAAAAATCCTTTTAAATCTTTATCGTTACTAAAAATCTTTTCTATAAGTTTAAATAAATCGTATCTACAAATTGGCTTTCCTTTTAATTCTTTTAGCCTTTCTATATATTTTTCATCTACTTTTCTTTTTTTGAGAAGCTCGATTATTTTTTCTAGTATTGCGTCATTAATATCACTCTTTGGTGGAGTTAAGAAAAGCGGTTCTTTACATACAACACAATTAATTACAGAGCTTGGACTTTCTTCTTCTAAAATTTCCTCATAATCATCAAATTCTTCATAAAAATCAAATTTGAAGCGCAGGAAACTCTCAGTTAATATTTTATTTAGGTTCTTTATCGACCGGGCATAAGGGCAATTTCCTCCCCGGTCGTTGTCTTTAATGTCTTTGATGGGAATATCATTTTACCTAAGCATACTGTATTAGAATATGCCCATCCACAAGAACTATAAGAAATAGAATAATCTAAGAAAGTTTTATGTAAGCTGCTTAGCTTGATGTTTTTTTGATTCCTGGTCATACTACCTATAAATTTAAAATAGTAATAATTCTATATTTAAAGATTTCTATTATTTATTATTAGTTTTTATAACGAGTATATTTTAAATTTATGGATTTTGAAGTTTTTTTTAATTTCATAAAAAATAAGGATTTATTAAAAGAAAAAATTAAGGGAATTAAAGAGACTCCAAAAATAAATTTAAAAAATGTTTGGAAAAATTATTTGCCAAGAGAAAAAGGGGATTGCTGCGTAGCAATAGATGGAAGCTACAATTATCTAAAATTCAGATCTATGATTTTTTACGTTATTAACATTTCATCTGTTTTTTATTATAATGACGAAAAAATAGAAACCAAAAGTTTTCCAGAGTTTAATGTTACAGAAGATTTTCTATTCTTTGAAGATGTTTTAAGGTCTGAAATGATTAATAGAGAACTCGAAATTGCATCCAATCTTTGCAAAGATTTTAACGTTATGATAGATGGCTCTTTAAACTCTTTCCTAAACTTTATAACAAAAGATAAAAGAAAGGAAATTTTGAGTAAATTTGAAAGCACAAATAAATTAGTTTTTTCTATATCAAAAACACCAATTAAAAAAATAGATGAAAGTATTGAGATGGGCTTTTCTGATATGTTTGAAAAATATAAAGAGAATAATATAGTATCCTTTTTCTTTAAGTTAAGAGAGGATTCTCTTACATTTAAAGTGGAAACGTTTGAAAAAAATAAAAATAAAATTGAAGAAATTGTTTCTTTAATAAGATTTTTTGAATTTAGAGGATATCCATATTTATTAATTAAAGCGCATAGAAAAGCGAAGATTACAAATAAAGATATGGAAAAGTTTGCGAACATTTTAGAAATAAAAGAGAAAACTGGTAGAGAAATATTATGATAATAGGTAGATGTGTAGGAGATGCAAGAATAGAAGAAATAACATTTATATCTACAAAAATGCCAGAAATAGGTCAATATGTTATATTAGAATATGATGATAAGAAAATTCTTGGAATGATAGAAGATTTAATAAGATTTAATCCTGCATTAGATGAGGAACTACTAAGCGAAGAAGAAGTAGAATCTATTCAAAAATTTGAAAAAAAATATGTAATAAAAGGTAAAATTAAAATTCTTGGAGATTTAGAAAATCTAAGATTGCCAAAAGTTCCGCCAAAACCTGGAACAATAGTTAGAATTGCTGAAAAAAGTGAATTAGAAAAAATTTTCGGTAAAAGTGAGAAATCGATAAATATAGGCAAGCTATTAACTAATGAAGATGTAGAGGTTTATTTAGATGTTAACAAAATGATTTCTAGACATTTAGCTATTCTATCCATTACTGGAGCTGGCAAATCGAATACTGTTAGTGTAATAGTTGAAGAATTAAGTAAGCTTGGGGTTACATCACTAATTTTTGATATGCATAGCGAATATGTTGATGCAAATTTTTCTAAGAAAAAAATTATTCCAACAAAAATTAATCCTCTTTTTTTGCACTTTAGAGAGGCCGCAAGAATGATGAATATAGAAGAGGGTGCGTACATTCAAGAAATGTTTTTTAGAAAAGCTTGGGAGAGTGTTAAAGAAAAGTTAAGAGACATGAAGATTAAACTAGATATAAACACTTTTTTTGATTTTTTGCTTAGAGAATTGGAAATATTATCTAAAAAAGAAAAAAACTCTGAAGAATCTATATATAAGGTTATTTCAAAGGTTGAGAATTTCAGAGAAAAGTTTAAAGACATTTTCGATTTAAGCTATGACGATGTTTCAAACTTAATAGAGAGAGGAAAAATAAATATTCTAGACTTAGGATTCGTAGATGAAGAGGTTGCTGATATTTTTGTTAGCCATACTTTAAGAAAAGTTTTAGAAGAAAGAAAAAGATTTAAAAATTCTGGAGTTGGATTAAGTTTTCCTGTGTTTATTATAATAGAAGAAGCTCATATATTAATTCCAAAAGATTTTGATACATTCACAAAATATTGGGCTTCAAGAATCGCTAGAGAAGGTAGAAAATTCGGAGTTGGTTTATGTTTGGTTAGTCAAAGACCTAAATCATTAGATTCTAATACCCTAAGCCAGGCTAATAATATGATAATATTAAAATTAGTTGAGCCAAATGATCAAAAATATGTACAAGCTGCTAGTGAGATGTTAACAGATGAATTATTAATCAGACTTTCTTCACTAAACATTGGAGAGGCTGTTGTTATAGGGCCTATGATTAGAATACCTGCGATTGTTAAAATAAAAGAGTTTGAGGGCAAAATAAGTGGAAAGGATATTGATTTTATTGAGGAAAGTAAAAAGATTGAAAATAAAGAGATTGATTTAATATAAAAAAACTGAAAAATAATTTCCGAATTTAATTATTTTTCTTTTTAGATTTTTTTGTAACTCTTTATCTAAGGTTGCGATTAAATATTCGTCTTTATATTTCAATATCAAATCATCTACCTTTCCTTTTTCCTTTATTAGAGTTATTTTTCCATTTCTTATAAGTAGCCTTACTTCTTTTAAAATTCTTTTACTTATATTTCCTATCTCAGCTAACGAATTCTCAAAAATATATATACAATAGTTTCCAATCGTATTGTCTAAGAAATCTTCAAAAACTCTAAATTTTTTTTCTTTTATCAAATAAACCAAAAAATTTGTATCTAACAAAACTTTTTCCATATCTATTTTTCATTTAGATTTTATATATGAAAGTTTATCCAATAGCTTTCGATTCCTTAGGAGTAAGGAGTATGTCAACTATTGTTGTTTTAAATGATATCAAAATTTTTATAGATCCCTATGCTGCTCTAGCACCTATAAGATATGGATTAAAGCCAAGTCATTTAGAAATTGAAATGTTAAATTTTTACCTTGAACAAATATATAAACTTGGAAGTTATTGTGACTATGCCATAATTACTCACTATCATTACGATCATCATCCTATACCAGAGGATAATAATTTTTTTAAAAGTTTTAAAAAATGTCATTTTTTAATAAAGGATTTCGAAAAAGAACATTTTAGTGCCAAAAAAAGAGGAAGTGTTTTCACTAATAATTTAAAAAAGAATAAAATAAGCTTTGAGTTTGTAGATGGTAAAAAGATAAAGATAGAAGATATTAAGATAAAGTTTTCGAAGCCTGTTTGGCATGGAGAAGTAAACTCTAAGGTTGGAAGAGTTATAATGGTTTGCATAGAGTATTTAAATAGAAAGTTATTTTTTGGAAGCGATGCACAGTTTTTAATAGATAAAAATGCCTTGAAATTTGCATTAAAAACAAAACCAAATTACTTAATTATCGATGGATTCCCAACAATTTTAGAGGGTTATAAAGTAAAGCATGAAAGTTTTCTTGAAGGAATAAAAAATATGAAAAAAATATTTGGAAGGGTTAATTATAGCTGGATTATAATAGACCATCATTTACTAAGAGATAAGGATTTTGAAAAGAAATTTCCTTTTTTTGATTATAAAAAAATAATCACCGCAGCAAAATTTTATAATTTAGAAAATTTGTTATTAGAAGCTTATAGAAAAGAAATATATAAAAAAGAAATAATTTTTGATTTAGAAGTTTATAAAGATAACGCTAGAAAAGTTATCTCTAAAATAATAAATTCTTCGATATAATAATTTCTTTATGAAAAAAGTTTTTAAAATAAAAAACTTAAGAATTTTATTACGAGAAATTGAAAGAAAAGATGTTAAAAGAGTTGATGAATTCTTAGAATATATAAATTTGCTTGTGAAAGAAAATGCCATGATTTTAATTAACAGAGAATTAACTAGAAAAGAAGAAAAGGAATTTTTATTGAGAGTTTTAGAAAACGTAAGGAAAAGAAAGGAGGTTATTATAATAGCAGAAGATTTAGATAATAGAAAAATCGCGGGAATAGTTAATATTGAAAAGGGTAAATATAGACAATCTCATGTAGGAATCTTGGGAATTTCTGTAAGGAAAGAGTATAGGGGCATTGGGTTAGGAAAAATATTAATGAACGAGGTTATTAAGTTGGCTAAGAAAAGACTAAAAATAAAATTAGTTAAGTTGGATGTTTTTGAAAATAATAAAATAGCTATAAACTTGTATAAAAAAGTGGGATTTAAAATAGTTGGTAGAATTCCAAAAATGAATTATTATAATGGAAAATTTGTAGATTATATTGTAATGATAAAGGAGTTATGAATTTTAAAAAGGATAAATTTATATGTTAGAGATTTTTAAAGAAAGGAAGAAAATAGCTATTCGAAAACTATTAGACGCTATTAAAAACAAAGAGGTCGATCAGCCAATAGAAAAAGAGTTACTAAGGTTAAATGAATATGAAATTGTTTATTCAACTTCTAGCTGTTCTGGAAGAATTGCACTATTGGTTGATAAGGGAAATAAAAAGGATTCTTACTTTATAGCAAAATGGCATAAAACTGTTGCTCCAAAGGATGTTATAGAATCGCTAAAAAAAGATATGAATCATGAATTAATTTTTTTCAAACAAGAGCCATTCATTATACATTTAGTTTTTCCAAAATTAAGAGTTACTAGAGATGTGCTTACAATTGCTAGAGAAGTCGGATTTAAACATAGCGGAATAATAAGCATGAAAAAAGAAAAAATTGTCTTAGAGATTACTGGATTAGAAAGAATAGATTTTCCGATTGTTATAAATTCCGAGCTTGTAATATCTCTAGAAAATTTTTCTAAGATAGTTGATCTTGCCAATTCAAAATTAGTTAGAAACGAAAAAATGAGAAATGTCTTCTTTTCAAAACTTTTTGAATATTTAGATAAAAATTATAAAAGCTGTGAAATAAATAGTTATCTATAAGGTTAATAGGAATTGATTATATTTTCTATCTCATCCATAACTTTTTCTGCATCGTTATAAAAAACCCCTTCAAATATTTTTTTACCTAAATCTAAATACTTTTCTTCGTTATAAATTTTTAAAGTCTCATTAATTAGGTTGTAAAGCCTAAGGTCTTCTTCCTTTAAGCTTTCTAAATAATTTTTTATATTTTTATTATTATTGTTTTTGTATATCCAGTATGCAAATGCCAATGAAACTAAGAATCTATATATATCTATACCACACATACTTTTTATTCCCGTTTTCAATAACTCATTCTCGCACTCTTCACAAATTTCTTGGATGTCTTCTTGGATGTTTTTTGTTTTGCCTTGATTCTCAAAAATTTTAAAGATTTTATCAAGAATATCGAATCTATCCTTTATACTTAGCTTAAGATCCGAGTTATAAAGGAATGTGGATAAATCTTTCAAAGTATCCATAAAATATTTGGTATCCTTAATATTAATTTTTTACTTTTTAGTAATTACTATTTTTCAGAAATTATTTTAGCTTCGAATTCGTAAATCTCTGTTTTTTCATCTAACCAACAATCCTTATCTAAGCCAGCTTTGTAACATAGGTTTTCAATAAAAAGTCTCTCATCGCTTAAAATATTCCAAACTTGCGGAAGAAATAATCCAGATTTAAATCCTTTAATAATCATATAACCTTTATTCTTATCTAATAGGTTTAGTATTTCTTTTCGGTTTTTTACTTTATCGTCTATTCTTCTCAATTCTCCTAATATAGTTACTTCTATTTTAATTTTATCTAGCTCATCTTCTTTTAATTCCTCAAATCTAGTATCTCTACACGCTTCCTTAGCCGCCTTTGAAATAGCGATAGCTAACGGATATATAGGATAGGGAAATCCTATGCAACCTCTCAACTCTTTTTCTTTATAAATACTAACAAAAACTCCTTTTAACTCAGAAAATTCTTTCGGCAAAAGTTCTAAATCTATCTCTGATTCCCTTTTATCTTTAACAAATTTCTCTATGGATTTCCTAGCTATTTCTATTGCGATTTTATCGAATTCGCTATCATTACTGAGCATAAAAGTTTTTTAGTAGTTAAAAATAATCAAAAGCTTATAAATATTTATTTAAAAAGATATTATGGCAAAGTATCACGACGAAATAAAAGGAAGAACTCCTACTGGGGGAAAATTTATTCCGCATTATAAGGTTAAAAAGAAATGTCACTTAGGTGGAGATGAAATATTAACTGAATTAAGCGAAGTGGAAAAAAGAATAATAAAGAGAGTTAAGGGAGGTAATAAAAAAATTAAATTAAAACTTGCAGCCTATGCAAATGTTTTTGATGGTAAGAATTATAAAAAAGTTAAAATACTTGATGTTGTAGAAAATAAGGCGCACCCACTTTATGAAAGAAGAAAAATAATAACTAAGGGTGCTTTAATTAAGACAGAAATAGGTTTGGCTAAGGTAACTTCTAGACCTTCGCAAGACGGAATAGTTAACGCTATTCTAATTCAAAAATCAAATATCTAAAATTAGTTCTTCTTCTGATAAAAAATTGGAAAAAAATCTGTTAATATTCTCTAAATCTCTTTTAAACATCTCATCATACACTATAGAATCACTTCTCACACC
Source organism: Candidatus Aenigmatarchaeota archaeon (assembly GCA_038733315.1). GTDB lineage: Archaea > Aenigmatarchaeota > Aenigmatarchaeia > CG10238-14 > SpSt-28 > JAHLMO01. Next base: position 116,684 of record JAVYPJ010000001.1, read on the forward strand.
ATGGCTAAAATCTATTAGATAAATTCTATCATTTCCAACTAAAATGTTGTGCTCGCTTAAATCACCATGTACCAAACCTATTTTTTTAAGATTTTTCATGTTTTCTATTATTTGAAAATAAAAGTTTTTAGCGGATTGATAATCTAAGTTTACATCTTTTAGTTGAGGATATGAAACTCCGTTTTCACCTAAGAATTCCATCACTAAAATATTTTGATAAGATATTATTGGTCTTGGGCAACTAACTTTTCCCTTTTCGTATGCAATCCTTAAATTTCTATACTCTCTGTTACACCAAGCAAACACAACATTTCTTTTTTCTCTTTTTATTCTTCCATACCTCGAATCTAGTACTAACAAATTTCTCATCATTTTAAAATCTGAATGATAAATTCTGTATATCTTTATTGCAATAAAATTTTTTTCAAAATCTTTGCCCAAAAAAATCACACTTTCTTTTCCCTCTTTAATAATTCCAACCAAACCAAAGATAACTCTTCTATTTCTAAGCTCAACTAGAGCTTTAATTGTTAAATCGTCTAAAACCTTAGAGAAAACTTTTAAGCCTTCTTTAAAATCTAAGCTCATTTGGTAAGTTTTTTATGTATCCGTTTTTTCTTAACCAATTTGATTCAGCTTGAGTATATACGTGAATTATATCACATCTATTTTCCATAAATGGCCATTTTTTAACTAAAACGACATCTCCAACCTTAATCCAAAACCTTCTAGAAATTTTTCCAGCAATTCTTCCCATTCTTTCTTTCCCATCTTCACAAATAACTTTAACTTTATCTCCAGCATAAAACATCTCAACTAAACCATAAGTTTCTCCATTCTTTTCGTCTGCAATTCTAATTTTTGGCTCTTCGTTCATACTTTTCTTATTAGTATAGTATCTAAATATACCTTTTTTCCATTCTTAACTCCAACTAAGGTCTTTGAAATTTTATATTCAACAGAGTTTAGATTATTTAATATAAGATTTAATATTTCATATGCAGTTTTTTTCGAACCTATATACAAATCTATTCCATCCTTATTCCTTTCAATTTTAGAAATGAAGCTTAAAAAATCTTTCAAATTTCTTCTTCTAACCAAATCCTCTATCTCTTTTATTAAACTTTCGCTAACATCAAATCTTAGCTGAATTATAGCCTGTTTATATCCACTAAGTTTCATTGCACAAAAAATGCAAGTAAATAATTTTTCCTGAATTTCAATCCTCCTCTCTAAAACTAAAATGTTATCATAGAAAAAATAAACAAACATTTCGCTATCTTTATACTTAATTTTTCTCTCTAAATTTATTTTTTTAAAAAAATCTGCATGTTTTCCAAGATGTTCAATAGCTTCTTCAAAAAAATTAAAGAGATGTTTCTTAGAAAGAGAATATTTTCCACAATGCTTACATTTATATATCGTTATTTTTTCTGGAATTCTTAATTCTTTTTCGATTTCCCTTCTAAAACAATCTAAACAAAACTTTTCCACAAATATTTCTACATTCTTTCCACATTTTGGACAAATTCTCTTTATCATTAAAAATAAATAGATTAAATATAGAAAACAATTTAATGAAATATACAACATTTTTACTATTTTTGATTTTTATTAGTTTTGCACTACAGATATTCATAAAAGGATATACTCAAGCTTTTGCTCTAATTCCAAAAAATGTTGTAGAAGACTTAGAAATATACAGAATTATAACTTCGATTTTTTTACATGGCGATTTTTTACATCTCTTTTTTAACTCCTTTGCGCTCTTTATGTTTGGTGGTGTATTAGAGAAAATTATAGGACCTAAAAAATTTATATTGTTATTTTTTTTAAGTGGAATTATAGGAAGCATAGCATATATTTTAACAAGTTTTTTATTAGGAGAATTTAATGTACCTGCATTAGGAGCGAGCGGAGCGATTTATGGTATAATAGGGGCTTTAGCAGTTTTAAGACCAACAACTATAGTTTTAATTTATTTTACTCCAGTACCATTACTTTTCTTAGCGTTTTTTTGGATAATAACAGAAAGCCTTGCAACTCTTCTCCAATTTTTTGGAGCTAAAAGTGGTATAGCTTCACAAGCACACTTAGCTGGGCTTTTGTTTGGAATGTTTATTGGACTAAGAATTAAAGAAAGGTATAAAGGTATAAAAGTTAAATACGAATTTTAGCTTATATGTTATTTTTAAAAAAATGAGATAGAGACTTCTGCCTTGTTTTTGATAAGATATCTGATTCAGAAATGTTTAAAACTGAGAGAACTCTTAAAGCAGCTGGTAATATTTGGTTTGTAATGTAATAATCCACATCGATATCTTCTTTTTTTGCAAAAAGAAAATATTCAGCTTTTTCTGAGATTGAATTGCCTTGCTTAACTATAACAAAAGGAACTATGCATCCTTCTGTTAAATTTATTCCTCTTCTAATTGCTTTTTTAGCTGCTATTACATGCGGGCTAATCTGCTTATATTCTTCTATGTTTTTTGTTAGCTGTTCGTGAATTGTAACATCTTCTATTTTAAAATCGTAATTTCTGAGTTTTTGAATTACTTCTCTAACATATTCTATTGCCTTATTTACATCATTTTCTCTAAGTATTATTTCTAAAACTTTTCTTTGAACAACCTTAGCTAATCTACACCAATCTCTCCTAACAGTTTCAAATCCTCTAATTTCTAATTCATTATTCTCGCTTAGAAGCGCATATCTTTTTTTAGCACCTATATCTTTCTCTCTTCTCTTTACAAAAATTCCTCTAATATAAAATCCTCTATATTCTAACTCCATTTTACCCTTGAAAGAAGAATTAACCATATCAAGAAACTTTTTCCCAATATCTATTAATTCATCTTTATTTAAAGATTTATTAGAAACCATAAGAGAATCGGTATCTCCATATATTATTTCCAAACCAAAATTTTTTGCAAGCTCCGATACGTTTTTTATATAATATCTTTCGAAAGCCGTAACACTTTCTGCACATTCTCTTTTATACCACCTTGCACCGACATAACCCATATAACCATAAGTTGCGTTTGCAAGAATCTTTAATGAATATTGAAAACTATCCAATAACTTAAAATCCTCGCTATTCTTATCTAAGTTTTTTAAATTTTTTTTAATTCTAGCCCTTTCATCTATTAAGAACTCTAAGTGCTTAGGTATAAACCCTTTTTTCATAACACAAAAATGATAGTTTAATTCTGGAACTTTATTTTCCTCTTTGCATTTTTGATGTTCGCAATTAAACGTATCCATAGAAATGTTATGAGTAATTATTATAGTTGGATATAGCGACCTAAAATCAAATACTATTATATTTTCGTGAATTCCCGTTTTTGGTTCAAAAACAAAAGCACCTTTATATGGAGCTTTCATTCTTCTTATTTTAAGCTCTTCGTGTTTTGGTCTATTTGGAGCTATTTGGTTATCTTTAAAAGAATTTCTCAATAGATAAGCTTCTACTAATTGAGAATATGTATTCCTACAAACATCGAAAAGAGTTAAATATGTTATCCTTGATAATGAAATTAATTGTGGTAAAAAGATTTCTAACAATCTTAAAACTAATTCACAATCCCAAATGTTGTATTCTATAATCTTTTCTATGTTTAATTTTTCCATAAGAGATTTCTGCATCTCTTCAAAAGTAATTTCTTTTTTTCCATAACCTAAAAATTCCTTTGCTACAGCGTCTAATGTTAAAACCTCTGTTTTTATTATCGGAGATAATATATGATCGACATAAACATAAACATCTAAATAAGCCCTTCCAGGTATTTTATAACTTTGGACCCATCCTCTCTTAATAGTTTTTAATTTAGACTCTTCTCTTCCTATTCTCAATTCTATTCCATAGTTTTTTGCCTTTTCTTTCAGCAATGGAAAATCGAAACCATCTGTATTATATCCAGCTAAAATATCTGGATTAGCTTCTTTTATTGTATCAATAAATTTTTTAATAAGCTCCTTTTCTGTTTTAAAAACTTCTACATTTTCTTTTGGTGCTTTAAAACCAAAATCTAAACTTAAAGTTTTTTTAAACCCATCGTTACCAACTATGGATATTAAAGCTATTTTCATTGAACCCTTCTCTTCTAAAATCTCTATATCAAAAGCATAAATTTTCATCTTAGGTATTTTTTGCAACTCAATTCTTTCTATTTTTTTAGCTAATATTTTTTTATTTTTTTCTATACCATATACCTTAATCCAGCCCGAAGGAGCTATATCATTATCTATTAAAAATCTTCTATAGAAAGGTATGTCATATTCAAAAGTTTCTAAAATCTCTTTAAAATTATCTTTCAAAAATTTTCTGAATTTTGGAACTTTTTTTGGATTGTTTATAGATATTTTTATTACTTTTATTTCCCTTCCTAAAAATTCTTTATTTAAAACTTCGATTTTTTCTATCCTTACATCTATAACCTTTAAGTTTTTTAATTTTTCGATAAAATTCTCTAAATCCTTCTCATCAACAAGAATATAAAAATATGGCAAAAAATCTCTATAAAAAACTATATAATTTTCATTATTTTCGTCTTTGCAAAAAATTCTTATTATAGGCTTTCCCTCTTTTTTAGATAAAATATAATCGATGTCCAAAACAAAAAGAGCTCTTTCCATAAAAATTTAAAATCTTATTTTTTATGAAGATTGGCATTTTTTATACAGGTGGAAAAGATTCTACATTAACTATACTTAAGGCTATAGAAGATGGATATGAAGTTAAGTATCTGTTTACTGTAAAACCTAAGAATTTTGATTCTTATATGTTTCACTCTGTTACCTTAGATATTACAAAAATTCAGGCAAAGTTAATGAATATAGAGCATGTATTTTTTGAAGTAAGTGGAGAAAAGGAAAAAGAGGTTAATGAGTTAATAGAGAATTTAAAAAATTTTTATAGAGAAATAGATTGCATAGGCGTGGGGGCAATAAAAAGCTTATATCAATACAAAAGATTTGAAAAAATAGCCAATAAATTTAATCTTAAAATATATGCTCCGCTATGGAATAGAGAATGCAAAAATATTTGGAAAGAGCTTTTAGAAAGAGAATTTAAAATAATAATTACAAAAATTAGTGCTGAAGGTTTAGAGGAGGAAATGCTTGGAAAAGTTATAGATTATAGAATGTTAGAATGTTTAATAAAAAAGAGTGAAAAATACATGTTTGATTTGTGTTTTGAAGGTGGAGAGGCCGAAACCTTAGTTTTAGATTGCCCACTATTTTCTAAGGAAATAGAAATAAAAAATTTTGAAATAAAAAGAGATTTAAACTCCTCTTGGATGGAAATTAAAGAATTAGAACTAAAAAACAAGCTAAAAAGGAAAGTATAATCGCTATTATAGAATTTATTTTCAGAATTTCGACCTCTTTTCCTTTAAGTTCATCTATTACTGCTATTATTGCAGAGATGTTATATAAAGAAATCATATTCCCTATTCCAGCTCCAATACTTTGCAATGCAAGAACTTTATCTACATTTAAATTCAAAGCAGTTGCTATTTCTTGTTGAAACTTTATAAAGGTTAGATTAGATAGTGTTGCCGACCCAAAAATAAAAGCACCAAAAACTCCTATTATAGGCGAAATTATTAGAAAATACTTATCAAAACCAATAAAATAGTTTTTTAAGTTATCCATAACACCCTTAACTCCTATGGAATTTTCTGAAGATAAAGTTAAGTAAGAGGAGACAAAAGATAAAAAGAATATTATAAAAAAAAGTCTAATAGATTTCTTTAATATTTCTAATGAATAAATCTTTATTCTTTTTCTATTATTTAATGCCAAAAATAGCGCTATGGATAAAATTATTATACTTATATTAAAAAAATTCAATATTTCAATTATTATTGGAATGTTAGAGCTTCTTAATATTACAAAAATTATTATCGCAATAAAAAATGGTGAAAAAATTTTTAAAAAAAATCTAAATCTCGAAATGTTTTTAAAGAATATGAAAAAAAGTGCTCCTATGGATGCCAAAATTATTGTAAGCGTGAAAAATTGTGTATGAGCAACAATAATTGAAATGATAAAAAATACTATAATAGAAGCGATGGTTTCCTTTTTAAAAGTTAAAAAGCTATGCATTTCTTTTTCAAACTTTAAATAAAAAGTTAATGCCACTAAAAATATGAAAAATATGAAAATGGAAAAAATTATACCAACTATCTTTACGAATTCTAAACTATTCGCATCCTTAGCGCCTATTATTATAGGTGTAGAAAAAGCTCCAAAAGTTGAATAAGTATCTGTAATTAAAGAGATAGAAGCTGATAATAATGGATTAAAACCAAGAGTATATAAGCTCTTAACTGCTATAATACCGGGCGTTCCGAAACCTACTAGACCTTCTATTAATATTGTGAGAAAAATTCCTATTGCAACAAAATTCAAAAAATTTTTCTCTTTAAAAGATTTGAAAAATTTTGTATTTTCCTTCTCTATTATCTTAAACAAGAATAATACTGAAAAAACTAAAAGAAAGATTTTAAAACCTGTAAGAAAGGAATCTATATGAGCAAGCAAAATTTTATAAAAATAAATTCCGATTGAAATAGATACTATTAGAGTTATTAAATAAGAGAAAAACAGTGTTTTAAATAAATCTCGAGTTAAAAATAGAAGAAAAAATAAGGAGATTATAGGAAGGAATAAAAATATTTCTGATATCATAAAAACACTTTATTCTAACAGAAAATTATATAACCTTAATTTTTATATCGACTTCGTTTCCAAAATCGATTCTCATTATTTGTTTTAAAACCCTTTCATCAGGCTGAAGATAAATTAATCTCTTATGTATTCTCATTTCCCAAACTTCCCATGTAGCGTTTCCATGACCGGTACCATCTTTTATGTTTGCCATAGTATAAACTTTTAGCTTTTTTGTAGGTAATGGTATTGGTCCTTTAAACATTATACCATATTTTTTTGCTACTCCTATTATTTCATTGGTAACTCTATTTAATTCATTTAAATCTCTGCTTGCTAATTTTATAACGACCTTGTCCATATATTTATTTTTTAATAAATACTTAGATATAAATCTTTTTGTTGAGCTTAATAAAATAAAAAATATACACTTTTTTATAGAAATCTATATATTTATAAAATCGAAAATTATTTATTTTTATTTGTATAACTAATCTACTTCGTGGTAATAACATGGAGACAAAAAAGCTAAAATGTAAGGTGTGTGGAAGCGAAAAAGTAGTTTTAGATTCAAGTAGAGGAGAGTATGTATGCCAAGATTGTGGAGTAGTTTTAGAGGATTATATTATTGATTTATCTCAAGAATGGAGAGCTTTTAGTAGCGAGCAGTTAGAAAGAAGAGCGAGAACTGGAAGTCCTTTATCGATAGCAAAACATGATAAAGGTCTATCTACTCAAATAGGAAAAGGAACTGCAGAGCTATATAAAGTTCCTACTGAAAAAAGATTTCAATATTATAGATTAACGCAATGGAGTAAAAGACTATCCACTTCTAAGGATAGAAACATAAGTTATGCTTTATCTGAATTACAAAGAATTGTTTCTTCATTACAATTACCAAAAACTGTATTAGAAAGGGCTGCAATGTATCATGAGCAACTTATAAGTAAAGGAGCTGTTAGAGGAAGGAGTTTGGAGAGTATAATTGCTTCCTTAGTTTATTTTGCAGCAAAAGAATTACATACTCCAAGAACTTTTGATGAAATTGCAGAAGTTGTTGGTATTGATAAAAGAGAGTTGGGAAGAGCGTATAGATATGTTGCAAGAGAGTTGGGATTAAGAATTTTACCTGCAGATGCTAGAGATTATATTCCAAGATTTTGTAGTTTAATAAATGTAAGTGAAAAGGTTCAAAAAAAAGCTATGGAGCTTTTAGAGCAAGCAGAAAAAGCTGGAATAGTTAGTGGTAAAGGACCTACAGGAATAGCTGCAGCTGTTATTTTTATTGCTTCATTATTAGAGGGTGAAAGAAGAACTCAAAGAGAAATAGCTGAAAGATGTAAATTAACAGAAGTTACTATAAGAAATAGGTATAAGGAAATTATTGAGAGACTTGGTTTAGAGGCTATAGTAAAAGAGAAGGAGGAAGAATTAGAAAAAGAAAAGATTATAGAAAAAAAGGAGGAAGAAAAGAAGGAAAAGCCAATAATTCCATTGCTAGATGAAAAGAAAAAGAAGAAAAAAACTATTAGAAAAAAGAAAGTTGTAAAAAAGGTGAAGAAGAAAAAATCTAAATCTAAATGAAATGTCCCTATTGTAACAAAGAACTAAAGTTTATTTCTGAAAAGAAATATATTGAACATTTTGGGGAAATGTTTTTTTATACTTTATTTTGTGAAAACTGCGGATTTAGATTTAGTGATGAGTTTACCCTAGAAGTTAAAGAACCTATGGCATACTATCTTAAAGTTGAGAACGAAGAAGATTTGTTTGCTAAAATTGTTAGAGGAAGTAATGGATATATCGAAATAAAAGAATTGAAAATAAAGCTTATTCCAGCACAATTCTCTAAAAGTTTTATTAAAAGTGTGGAAGGATTTTTAAATGATGTATATGAGATAGTTAAATCTCAACTTCCATATTTAAAAGGTAAAAGATTAGAAAAAGCAAAAAACATTCTCTCAGAAATAGAGAAAATGAAAAAATGCGAAAAAATTTTTACTATAGTGGTTAAAGATGTTACAGGAATCTCTAAAATTTTATCACCAAAAGCAAAAAGTAGAAAACTTAGCGAAAGGGAAGTGAAAAATTTAAAAACTTCAATAACCTATTTATGAAATACTTAGTAACAGCTGCATTGCCATATACAAACAACTTGCCACACATAGGAAATATTGCTGGCTCTCATTTACCTGCAGACATTTACCAAAAGCTACTTAAAATTTTTGGTTACAATGTTATTTTTATTGGTGGTACTGATGAGCATGGAAGCCCTATAGAAATTGCTGCAATAAAAGAAAATAAAAATCCAAAAGAATTATGTGATTATTATTATGCTCTTCACAAAAAAATATACGATTGGTTAAGAATAGATTATGATAACTTTTCAAGAACTTCTAATAAAACAAATCACGAAATGACGCAATATATTTTTAAAAAATTGTATGAAAATGGTTATATAACTGAAGGTTTTTTAACTTTAGCATATTGCGAATTTGATAAACGATTTCTTCCAGATAGATATGTAGAAGGAATTTGTCCATTTTGTAAGTATGAAAAAGCTAGAGGCGATCAGTGCGAAAATTGTGGAAGGCTTTTGGATCCGATAGATTTAGTAAATCCAAAATGCGTTCTATGCGGAAATAAGCCAATCTTTAAAGAAACTAGGCATTTATTCTTAGATTTAGCAAAAACAGAAAAAAAACTTTTAAAATGGATATTAAAAAATAAACATTGGAAAGATAATGTAAGAAATTTTGCTTTAAGCTGGATTAAGGAAGGTTTAAAAAAGAGAAGTATTACAAGAGATTTGAGTTGGGGTATTAAAGTTCCGTTAGAAAATTATAAAGATAAAGTATTTTATGTTTGGTTTGATGCTCCAATAGGATACATTTCCTCTACAATCGAATACTTTGAAAAAATAGGAAAAAAAGATGAATGGAAAAAATATTGGCTAAAAAATTCTAAAGCTAGAATAATTCATTTCCTAGGAAAAGATAACATTCCATTTCATACAATATTTTGGCCCGCTATTTTAATTGGTACTAAGGAATTTAATTTGCCATATAATGTTGTTGGTTTAGAGTATCTAAACTTTGAAAATAAAAAAATTTCTAAAAGCCAGAATTGGGGAGTTTTTTTTGAAATAGAGGATGAAAAAATATTAGTTAGAATTAAAGATAAAAAAATTGAAATAGATAGCGATTATATTAGATTTTACTTAGCATATATTTTACCAGAGAATAAAGATGCAAACTTTTCTATTAACGAATTTAAAGAAAAAATAAATAAAGAATTAATTGGAAATTTTGGAAACTTTGTTTATAGAGTATTGAGCTTCACGGAGAAATATTATAACTTAGAAATTCCTAAGGCAAAATTATCTAAGAAAGAAAGAGAAATTTTAAAGATTATAAAGGAATCAAAAAAAGATATTAAAAATAACGTTAAAAATGTTGAAATTAAAAAAATTCTATATAAGATTTTAGAGTTGTCTTCAATCGCTAATAAATATTTTCAAGAAAGCGAACCATGGAAAAATAAAGAAAAAAGGGATTTGACTGTTATGTTTTCTATAAATCTTGTTAAGGATTTGACTATACTCTTTTGGCCTTTTATTACGAAATCCTCTGAAAAGATTTTCTATTTCTTAAATTATTCTTTCGAACCAAAAAACGCTATAAAAAATGTTGGTAAAATAGAATTAAAGAGTTGTAAAATTAGAAAGCCAGAAATTATTTTCAAACCGCTTGAATTTTAATCCTTTTTATATTTTGGAATGTTTCTTAATGCATCAAACATTGCCTGAATTAAGTTCATGTGTTGTTTTGTTCTTCCGAATGTTTTGCTCCAAACATCTTTAATTCCAGCTAATCTTAATAGTTTTTTGCTTTCATCATCTACAACTAATCCAGTTCCCCTAGGCGCTGGCATAAGTATAACTTTAACACTTCCGCTTTTCCCATAACTTTTCCATGGAATTGAATGTGGCTGCTTACAATCGCATTCCCAACTACCGCAGCCCATATAAACCTTTATTATGTTTAATTTTGCGTTTCTTATAGCTTTTAAATATGCACTTCTGCCATCTTTTGCCTTTCCTCTACCTATTCCTACATGTCCATTCTCATCGCCAACAATTACCATTACAGAATATTTTATTCTCCTTCCGCTAGCAGTAACTTTTTGGCTTCTCTTTACTGGAATTCTCTTACCTCCTCCACCCTTAGTTCCACCCTTTCCTATTAATACTGGCTCTATTTTTAAATTCGGTAATAAAATGTCTACTATTTCTGCCTCTAATATTTTTAAACCATTTTCTAATATTTCATCTATACTTTTTATTTTTCCCTCTAAAACTAATTTACCTAATTTTGTTTTTGGAGTCCAATTAGAGAGTGAATCGGGTAAAGGGAGTTTTATATCTTCTGCCTTTTCCTCTTCTTGCCTTTCTTCTACCTCAACCATAATCTTTTAAAATCTTTTCTTTAACTTTATAAAAATCTTGTGTTATATTTTTAAACTTTTCAATATAACTTGCAATATGTTTCCCTTCAATTCTATCTTCTGTTGGAAAAATTTCATCACTATGAGGAATTTTTAATCCAGCATCAATCGCACCTTTCAAAACTGCAAATATTCTATTTCCCTTTGTACTTCTATTTATTCCTATATCCAATATAGCCTCTTGAATTCCGTTTTTTAAAGCTAATTTACCTATTATTATTCCAGTAAGATAAGCTGCTGGTAAATTTTTACAAGAATACTTCCAATCGTATTTATCCTTTAATATTTTAGAGGTTATGCCTAAGATTGTGTAATCTTGAGCTATTTTAGATTTTACTAGTTGTGCAATGATATATTTATTTGTCTTTCTTACGACTAATCTAATCTTTCCACTTTTTAATAAACCTATTCTTTGTCTATAATCTGTTTTATATTTTCTTCTCCTTTTATATGGCATTATATATGTTGTTTTATGAACCATTTTTTTCCTCTTTAATTAACTTATGCGTTTGTATATATAACTTTAAGTGTGTAGTGCTTCTAAAGAATCCGCCCTTTGCTAAATCTCTTAACTTTCTATATGTTCTATTATCAATTTTTCCCTCTTTTTTTAGAGCTTTTAAATATCTCCTTATTGGTCTAATTCTATTTATCCAATGTCTTTTTCTTGGTATTATAGAATATTTTCCACCTTTCCTTACATGTTTTTTTTCTTTTTTATCTTTTTTTGGCAAAAAGTCTTTTTTAGATTTTATTATTCCTCTAAAAATTAATTTTTTTACATCAGCTGTGGTAATTGCTTTTTCTGCCTCCTTAATTTTAGATGGGTCTATCCAAACCTTGCTTTTTCCTACCTTTAATATCTTCGAGGCTAATCTTTTTACAGTCTGAATAGCCATTAATATATTATTTTAAAAATAAATTATAATTTAATGAAAGTTTTAATAACTGGGATTGCTGGATTTATTGGATCTAATTTAGCAGAAGAATTAGTAAAAAAAGGCTATAAAGTTTATGGAATTGATAATTTACATACTGGTAATATAGAAAATATTAAAAATATAATAGAAGATATAGTATTCTTAGAAGGAAGATCGAAAACAATTATAAATCTTAATGAAAAATTTGATGTTATATTTCATCTTGGAACTTATTCTTCTAGCCCTATGTATAAACAAAATCCGTTTTTAGTAAATGAAGTTGTAGAAGATATGATGGCGATTTTAGAATATGCAAAAAAGAACAATTCAAAAATTATTTTCTCTTCAAGTTCTAGCTTATATAATTGGAATCCTATACCATGGAATGAAAATATGGAAATAAAAGTTACCGATTATTATACAGAAGCAAAATACCTATGCGAAAGATTATGTGAACTTTATGCAAAATTGTTTAAGATTAAATGCATATCTCTAAGATATTTTAGTGTTTTTGGAGAAAATGAAGAATATAAAGGAAAGTATGCTAACGTTATTACCCAAATGGTATGGCATGCATTAAATCAAAAAGAATTTGAGATTTTTGGTGATGGTTCACAAAGCAGAGATTTAATATATGTTAAAGATGTTGTTGAAGCAAATTTAAAGGCAATGGAATTTGAAGATTTTAATAAAATTCCTTTTGAAATATTTAATGTTGGCTCTGGAAAAAACTATTCGTTTAATGATATGGCAAATATTGTTAAAAAATTCTTAGATTTAAGAGTAAAATACGTAAATAATCCTATAAATAACTATGTTCATCATACATTAGCCGATACTACAAAAGCTAGGGAAATCTTAAAGTTTAAAACTAAATTCGAAGTTGAAAAAATTTTGCCGAAAATTATAGAATATTATAGTAAAAAAATTCAAAAAATAAAAATAAAAATATAATTTTATGCTTTGGATTTTTAAATATAAGCCAAAAAGTTTAAATGAGTTTGTAAACCAAAAAGAGGCTATACAAAAATTTTTACAATGGTATAAAAATTGGAAAAATATTAAAAAAGCTGCTTTATTGTTTGGCCCGCCTGGAACTGGAAAAAGTTGTTTTGTAGAAGCTTTTGCTAGAGATAATAACTTAGAATTAATACAATTAAATGCCAGTGATAAAAGAGATTATAACTCTATTAGAAATATTATTGGAAATGCAGCAAAAAGTTTAAGCATTTTTAAAAAAGGAAAAATATTTTTTATAGATGAAGTTGATGGGATTTCTGCTAGAGAAGATGTTGGCGCAGTAAAAGAAATTGTTAGAATTATTCAAGAATCGAAATTTCCAATAGTTTTGGCAGCTAACGATCCTTTTGATGCAAAGTTAAAAGAATTAAGAGAAAATTGCGAATTAATAGAATTTAAAAGATTAAGTGTTTTTGATATAGAAAAAAAACTTATTGAAATATTAGAAAAAGAGGGGATAAAGTATGATAAAAATGTTGTAAGAGAAATTTCTAGTAGAAATAATGGAGATTTAAGAGGAGCTATAAATGATTTAGAAATTGTTGCTAGAAATAAAAAGGAAATAAAAAAAGAGGATTTAGAAATTTTAGGGTTTAGAGATAGAGAGCAGCAAATATTTGAAGCATTAAAAATTCTTTTTAAAACCAAAAGTGCTATGGCTGCGAAAATGAGTATTATTAATTTAGATATGGAGCCAGAAGAAATTTTTTATTGGATTGAAGAAAATATAGCGAACGAATATGAAAAAATAGAAGAAATTGCAAGTGCTTATGATCGCTTAAGTAAAGCTGATTTATTTAGAAAAAGAATATTGTCTAGACAAAATTGGAGGTATTTGGTCTATATGAATGATTTAATGACAATCGGAGTTGCACTATCTAAAAAGGAAATGTATAGAAAATTTACAAGATATAAGCCGCCAAGCATTTTGAAACTATTAGCACAAACTAAACAAATAAGAGAGCAAGAAAAAATAAAATTGAAGGAATTTGCTGAAAAGCTACATTGCTCAACAAAAAAGATTAAAACAGAATTTATGCCATATTTATCAAAATTTTTAAAATAAAGAATAATTTATTATGAAAAAAGAAAAAATTTTTTTGATTTTTCTTTTTTTTACAATTTTTATATTTAACTTTTCTCTATCTTTTTCTCAAACCTGGCTTTCTGGTTGGCAATATAGAATTCCAATAACAATTAGAGAAAATTCTGGGAATACTTTAACAGATTACCAAATTTTAGTAACAATAAATACTCAGAACTTAATTTCTCAAGGAAAAATGAGAAGTGATTGCGGAGATATAAGATTTACTGATAGTGATGGAAGAACTTTATTGAATTATTGGATTGAAGATGGATGTAATTCTACTAATACAAAAATTTGGGTAAAAGTACCAAATATTCCTGCTAATTCAAATAAAATAATTTATTTGTATTATGGAAATCCAAATGCTAATTCGATGAGTAATGGAGATTTGGTTTTTGAATTTTTTGATGATTTTAGAACAAATCCCAATACAAATGGTAAATGGAGAATTTTTAGATACTCAAATGACGTTAATAACGAGTTCGTATGGGACAACACAAATAATCAAGTGTATCTGACAAGAAATTTAAATGGTAAAGGTGTTATGGCGTTTTTTAATAAATCTTTTTCACCATATAATACCATTACAGAATTTGAAATTTATATTGGCGGCGGTAATGGTGCTGACGGATTGTCGTTTTATTTCGATAAAAACATAAATCCATATATAACCTATGGAAGAGCACTTGCTGGAGGCAGTATGGCAAGTATGGCCTTCGATGGTTCTAATTCCTATCTTTCTGAAGGATATAGCATAGGATTCGATACTCGGCGAAACACCGAAAATGGATATGAACAATCTACGCCACATATAGAAGTTGCAAGGACTAGCGCAACAAACCCTAGTGTACATTATTCGGGAGCTCATCTAACTTCCGTCTCTTATTCAAACTTAAGAGGAAATTGGTTGAAGGTAGTAGTAATAATAAAATCTAATGCTGTTGAAGTTTATATAAACAACGTTCTACAACTCAGTTATACTGGTTTAACATCTCTAAATTATAACTGGCAGGGGATTGGTGCGTCGACTGGCGGGTATAATGACAATCATGCGATAAAAAACTTAAGAGTTAGAAAATTCGCACCACAAGAGCCAACATATACATTAGGTAGGGAAGAGTCCATCACTTTAGTTCCCGTATGGCTAAGTTATTTTTCTAACGTTTCTCAAGCTATAATTAATCAGCCGATAAAATTTTCGAGCTTATGGAATGCTTCCCAAATTCCATATTTAACCCAACCTTCTCAAACCTGGCTTTCTGGTTGGCAATATAGAATTCCAATAACAATTAGAGAAAATTCTGGGAATACTTTAACAGATTACCAAATTTTAGTAACAATAAATACTCAGAACTTAATTTCTCAAGGAAAAATGAGAAGTGATTGCGGAGATATAAGATTTACTGATAGTGATGGAAGAACTTTATTGAATTATTGGATTGAAGATGGATGTAATTCTACTAATACAAAAATTTGGGTAAAAGTACCAAATATTCCTGCTAATTCAAATAAAATAATTTATTTGTATTATGGAAATCCAAGTGCTACTTCTATGAGTAATGGAGATAATACTTTTATATTTTTTGATGATTTCTCCTTTAGAAACATTTCCAAATGGAATTGGCCTGACAACTGGATTATAGAAAATAACACAGCAAAACAAACAGTAGCGAATTGGTGGAGTTCCGAGTTGATCTCTCAAAAACTGAATATTGGAATCAGCAATTATGTTGGTATTTGTATAAAAACGTTGGCCATAAACGACGGCACCGTTCGGGCGTACGATGTTGTAGTCTCAGTTAATATTAGTAATTCGTGGTATAATTCACCGTTCTTTACAACGTCCTATGCATGGTACGGTTTTTTCGATAGAATATGTTCTGGAAGTGGAAGTTGCCCGTATGGAGAGACTAGGCAATGGAGAGTCTATGATATTATAATATTTACTAATAATCAAACGTGGTATTTGGACGGATCTGTTATAGATTCTAGAAATTCAGCCGTAGGTAATATTATTTATAATTTTGCCATAAATTCAAAAGGTGTTAGTAGATTCGATTATTTTATAGTTAGAAAATGTAGTAGAATAAATCCAATTGTTTCTCTTGGAAGTGAAGAGATACTTTCCTCATCTTCAAGCGTCTTTCTCTCAAACTACATTTTCTCATATAAATTAGGAAATTCTCAATGGATTAATGAAACCTATAGATTTGGTCCCGTATATCAAACCTGGCTTTCTGGTTGGCAATATAGAATTCCTATAACAATTAGAGAAAATTCTGGAAATACTTTAACAGATTATCAAATTTTAGTAACGATAAACACTCAGAACTTAATTTCTCAAGGAAAAATGAGAAATGATTGTGGAGATATAAGATTTATAGATAGTGATGGAAGTATTTTATTAAATTATTGGATTGAAAGTGGTTGCAATACAACTAATACAAGAATTTGGGTAAAAGTACCAAATATTCCGGCTAATTCTCAAAAAACAATTTATTTGTATTATGGAAATCCAAGTGCTACTTCTATGAGTAATGGAACTAGCACTTTTATATTTTTTGATGATTTTGAAGATGGTGATTACACTAATAATCCTGTATGGAATATAGATACCGGTCAAAAAATATGTACAAGCTACTGTTGTGGAAGTTATAGTGCTTCTAACAGATATTTAGAATTAACATCAGGTTTTTGCTCTTTAAATCTTTATTCAGATTTACCTCAACCGATATCACCACAAAAAATAGCAATAGATTTTAACTCTTGGTGGACAGGAACACATTGTTATAATAATGAAGTTCTCTTACTAAACTCATCAAACGCTATAATGATTGGTGGTGGCGGTGTTTTATGTGATTATCATTCTATAAGAGCCCTAGAGCTTAGAGTAAATAATAATTTTTATTCTAGCAGCTTGGATTTCCCATATGGCACTTGGCATCGTATAACTATTATATTTAATGGAACTCATTATACTGTTAGAATGAACGATGTAAATACTTATTCTATTTCTGAAGCAATCTATCCATATCCTATAACGACAATATACATAGGAGGTTGGCAACATTCTATGGGCGCTAAATTTGATAATATTAGAATTCGCAAATACACTTCACCAGAACCAACAGTTTCCATAGGAAATGAAGAAACTATGCTACCTTTCACAGCCTGGGCAAATGTTACAAAAAGTTTCTCTCAGCCAGGAACATTGTGTTGGAAATTTTATGCAAACAATACTCTAAATCTATGGAATGTTACGCCAGAAAGTTGCTTAAATATAATTTCGCCAGATTTTTGGCTAGAAGCTAAACTATTAGATCCTAGAGAAAATAGTATAATAAACCTAATTCCTGGAGAAGGAATTCAAGTAAAAGCAAATGTAACATTAAGGTCTAACTATTTCTTTTGTACGAATGGAAACGCAACTCTAAGATATAATACTTCGACTTCAATGCTACCAAATACTGCAATACCAACGTCTTCCGCACCTATAACAACAGATACAAATCCAATATACGTTGGAAATCTATGTGTAAATAATTCTACTCAAGTTGTTTTTAATTTAATAGCTAACAGTCAAACTTATAAGATAGTAGATGTAAATTTCTGCTTTGAGCAAATATGTAATAATACATTGCGTTTTTTTGTTAACGTTTCTATAACAACACCAAGAAACCTAACATTAAAAAAAGGATGGAACTTAATTTCTATACCCTATAAAACTATAAATCTTGATTTGAACAGAGATGGATGTAATTTAAGAGAAAGGGTATTTCACTATTTTAATGCTTCGTCGAACTCTTGGGAATATCATACCTATAAAAATTTAAGAGGTGGAATAGCATATTGGATTTATAGCGAAAAAAATTGTGAATCGGTTTTATATGTTAGTGACGCAGTTACTCCAAACGACATGCCAGGAATAATACGAGGAAAAAAGAATTATATAGGTAGTTTAAGCTCTTCAAGAAGTCTTCAAGAAATATATACCAACATACGACAACTATGTAATTCTGTCAGTATAGCACGCTGGGATTCCGAAAGAAACGCATTCTTAAATATAGATATATCAAGCAATTTAACTCCTTGGTACGGTTATATCTTAGAATGTTCTTAACTAGCTCTTGGCCTCCAACTAAAAACTATTAATTCTTTATAATATATTTTTCCATCACTAAAAACTAATTCCGCTTCGCTTGTAGATGGAAATTGTTGAAATGGTTGATTGCATGGGGAAACTCTTATATCTATAGTTACAAAATATCCAAAATCCCTTAATTTTTCTAATGTCTTAGCAAACTCCTCTGTATTATATTTAAATTCTTCACAATCTTTTGACAAACTCGCTATTTCTAAGAACTTTTCCTTAATGTTTTTAACTAAAAGAGCGTATTCAGGTATGTATTGAGATGTATCTACATAAAACATTCCTGTAATAGTAAAGTATAGAGCTATTAAAGCGCCTACAATTAAAACTGCTGTTAAAGTCATGAACTGTGCTTTATAATATTTGTAATATTGCATGTTTTTGCCCATCTATAATTAAAATGTTCTTTTCACTAATTAAACCTTTTTCAATAAGTAAATTTACAACATTTTTTCCAAATGCATTTATAACGTTAAAACTTTCGTTACTTATAAGACTTAGAAGTTCGTTCTGATTAACAGTTCTTTCGAAATAAAAATCTTTGGAAACTTTTAATTTAACACCCCTATACTCGAATTCTTTATCTATAACATCTATATCGCAAATAGCTAATATTTTTACTCCGAATTTTTCATGAATCTTTATACAAAACATTTAATATCTCAATATTTTTTTATTTCCACAAGCTTCACACCTTAAATATCTTATATTATTTTCCTTGATTATAACAGTTTCCGGTTTTTGGCATAAATCGCATAAAACAAAGTACTTAACGTATTCATCTAACTTTTTCCTTAGAATTTCTCTATTAATAATTCCGTTTAAAACTAAAACATCTTTCTCAAACCTACCAGGAACTCCAACAATCCTTAAAAAATCTCCTCTAAAATCCTCTGCACTTCTCTTTAATTTATATAAAATTTCCTTAATATTAAGAATATAAGTTTTGTTTTTCTCATACTTTACCTCTATTTCAGGTAATGAATATCTATCAGAAGATATGCTAACATTAGGCAATTTTTTCAATGCTTCATCTAACATTTCTTCATAGCTTTTCATTCTATAATCCTATATTTTCCTGGAGCATATTCGTATATTTTTCCACTATTTAACAACTCCCTTATAACTCTTTCAATCCTATCCTTTTCAATATTTAGAATAGATAATATTTCCGATTCCGAAACGCCATCTTCGGAAGAAAAACTTTTTATAATTTCTAGAATTTTATCCTCAAGATTTTCTAAGGATTTTAATTTCAAAATTTCTTTTACTTGAATTTCTTCTAACTCAAACCTTTTTTTAGCTTCGATAAGTATTTCTTCGTAATTTAAAATTTCTGAAAGTTTTAAAATCTCTTTTACTATATTAGAATTTCTTTTTATTCTATCTATTATTTTTAATTTAAAAAAACTCTCGAAAACAAAATCAACTTTTTTTATAAACTCTGCTCTAATATATCTATAGTTATATTCTCTTACCTTACCATAAGCAAAAACTATATTTCCCAAATCTATTTTAAGACTTTCATTAACCAATTCTCCAAAACATTTTAAAATTATATCGCTTGTATCATCGCAAATAATTAATCTGGAATATGTCAAATCTTCGTTAACATATTTATCAACTAAGGTTCCAACAATTCCGCACCTAACAACCTTTTCTCCCATTTTTGTTACAATAAAAGATGGTAATTTATTCTCTACACTTCCTTCAAAATAGCTAGAATTTTTTATTTCCAAAATTCTTAAAGGAATTATTGGATACCTCATAAATTTGAAAGAAAACAAAAAATAAATATGTATGGGGAGGTAGTTTAGCCTGGAAGAATGCGGGCCTTGGGAGTCCGTGACCCGGGTTCAAATCCCGGCCTCCCCAGTTTTTAATAATTTAAATCGGTAAGTAAATATAGTTTATGAACAACTTATTAGCAAACTTAGGTTTTTTATTGCAATTATCCGGATTCTTCATTTTCCTAGTTGCAATAATTGCAACGTATTTAAATGAAATTAATGAAGCTATTTCTTTTTTTATAACCGCATCTGTTTTCTTTATAATAGGCTTTCCTCTTAACGCTCTATCTGAAAGGAAAGAAATAAGTTTTAGAGATAGTCTAATACTATTTTTTTTAACTTTTTTGTTTTTAGGATTAATAGGTTCTATACCATACATGTATTTAAATATATTTAAAACAGAGAACCTTCTTGAAAAAACAATAAATTCTATATTTGAAAGTGTTTCTGGATTTACAACTACTGGATTTACCTTTTTAAAAAATTCTGAATTATCTAAATCTATGATAATTTATAGAGCTACCTCACAATTTATTGGAGGAATTGGTATAGTTTATTTGTTATTAACATTTTTGTATTCTTCAAAACATAAAATATCCCGTATTTTTAGTAAATTGTTTTTTTCAGAAACTATCTTAGAAATAAAGAAAAACGTTATAGAGATTTTAGCTTTTTTTATTATAGTAACCATAGCTCTAAGTTTAGCTATGTACTATTTTAACAACGATATTATAAAGTCCTTTTCGTTAGTTTTAAGTGGAGTGGCTACTGGAGGATTTTCACATTATGAAATAGGTGAGTTAAGCATAGAAGAAAAAACAATAATAATCTTTTCTATGATTTTTGGGTCTATATCGATTTTTATTTTATCTAAATTTAAAAGAGAGCTTCCAATATATATTCTTACAATTTTTATATGCTCGTTTGTATTAAATATTAACGGAATAGACATTTTTGATTCTATTTTTCATGGAGTATCCATAGTTTCTACAACTGGATATTCTTATATAGATTTTACCTCTTTACCGCAATACTCTCTACTTTTATTTTCTATAGTAATGTTAATTGGTGGTATGGCTATTTCAACAGCTGGAGGTATGAAAATAATTAGATTAATAAATTCTAAGGTTTGTATTTGGAAAATAATAAAAAGTTTTATACTTGAAAAAAATTTTGAAATGAATAATAATAACGGTTTTATTTCGATAGCCTATTTATTTTTATTCTTATCTCTTTGGATATTTATATCATTAATTTTTTCTATCTATTATTCCGATAAGCTGAATTATTCTATTTTTGATGCAGCATCAGCTATATCTACTAGTGGTTTTTCAGCAGGAATAATAAACGAAAACATGTCGATAGAACTAAAGATTTTTTTAATTTTTATAATGATATTAGCAAGAATAGAAATTTTACCTTTTTTTGCAATTTTTATTTGTTGTAGAGAAGTTAATAAAAAAGCGTTAAATAAAATATTGGCTATTGAACAATAATTTATGAGTAAAGAGCTTGGTATAAAATCTAAAAAAGAAAATTTAAGTGAATGGTATGAAGAAGTTATTTTGAAAAGTGAATTAGCCGACTATGCTCCAGTAAAGGGATGTATTATTTATTTGCCTTATGGATTTGCAATATGGAACTTAATAAAAGAGGAATTTTCTAAAATTATAAAAGAAGAAGTAAAAGAAGTTTATTTTCCTATATTTATTCCAAAAAGTATTTTAGAAAAAGAAGCAAAACATTTTGAAGGTTTTAGTCCAGAGGTTGCCTGGGTAACAAAAGGTGGAAATAGTGATTTAGACGAATGGTTAGCTATTAGGCCAACAAGCGAAACTATTATTTATTCATATATATCAAAAATTATAAAGAGCTATAGAGACTTACCTCTAAGAATAATTCAATGGTGTAATGTAGTTAGATGGGAAACTAAAGCTACAAAACCTTTTCTTAGGGGAAGAGAATTTTTGTGGCATGAAGGCCATACATTTCACACAACATTTGAAGAAGCCGAGCAAGAAATGAGAAAAAGAATTTTACAATATAAGGAATTTGTAGAAAGTTTTTTGGCTATACCAGTGATTGCCGGATATAAAAGCGAGTATGAGAAGTTTCCTGGAGCATACACTACAACAACCATAGAGGCTTTAATGCCAGATTATAGAGCTTTGCAATGCGGAACTTCGCATAATTTAGCTGATAAGTTTTCAAATGTTTTTAAAATTTACTATCAAGATAAAGATTGTAATAATAAGCTTGTATATCAAACATCTTGGGGATTCTCTACTAGATTAATAGGAGCTTTAATAATGGTTCACGGAGATGATAAGGGTTTAGTTTTACCTCCAAAGATTGCTCCATATCAAATCGTAATAATTCCAATTTATTATAACGAAGCTGAAAAAAATAAGGTTTTTGAAAAAGTTAAAGATATTGAAAATAAGTTAAAAATCAAATATAGAGTTTTTAGCGACTTAAGAGAAGAATATACTCCAGGCTTTAAATTTAATGAATGGGAATTAAAAGGTGTTCCTATAAGAATAGAAATTGGTCCCAAAGATTTAGAAAACAAAAAAGTTACAGTTTTTAGAAGAGATAAAATGAAAAAAGAAAGTGTAGATGAAAAGGATTTAGAAAACTATTTAGAAAAATTAATCGAATGTATTCAAAAAGATATGTTTGAAAAAGCGAAGAATTTTTTAGATGAACATATATTCTTTGCAGAAAATTTAGAGGAGTTTAAAGAGAAGGTTGAAAAAGGATTTGTTATAACAAATCATTGTGGTAATGTTGAATGTGAAGAAAAATTGAAAGAGCTTACAAAAGCTAGCTGCAGAGTAATAGAATTCGGAAATGAAGAGCCTTTAGGAAATAAAAAATGTGTATTTTGTGGAAAAGAAGCTAAATATAAAGCATATTTTGCAAAATCTTATTAAAAAATAAAAAAATTAGATTAGCCAAGAAAACCAGCTCCTAACTCTTTTTAGGTATGTTGAAATTGGTACTTTATACTCTTCTCCAGCTATATTGGAAGCTAATTTCATAAACTCTATCGCTGCCCTACTATAATCGTTAATTTCTAAATATGTTTTGCCTAAGGCTAATGCTCTTTCAAAATCTCTATCAAACGGAATTGCTGCTATTACTGGTAAATTCACTAAGTCTTCTATTTCACCTATTGTTAGCTCATATGGTTTTCCAGATACTTTATTTACTACTACTCCTAAGGGCTTTAAACCCATTTTCTCTGCAACATCATTTATTTTAATTACATCAGTTACAGCAGCTATATTTGGATTTGTTACATAAAGAATTTCCTTAGAAGCTTTCATCGCACTTACAGCTTCTCTTCCTATTCCTGGAGCGCTGTCTATTAAAACGAAATCGCTATATGGTATTTCTTTTATTGTCTTTTCTAACTTCATTATATCTACGTTCTGCAATTCGTTTACATCTAAGGAGCTGGGAATTATTTTTAAGCCACTATCGTGAAAATAAATTGCGTCTATTATCAACTTTGATTCCTCCCTTAAAACATGGTTTAAAGTTGTTGGGTTATAAAACATACCAAAATTCATTGCTAAATGTGGAGTTGTTATATTAGCATCTATTATTGTTACACTTTTTCCAAGCTTAGTTAACGCCAAACCAAGATTTGAAGTCACTGTTGTTTTTCCTACGCCACCCTTTCCGCTAGCTATGGTTATTACTCTCATAAATTATTTTCTGTCTAATATATTTATTTCTTTTTTGGAAAAAACATTTTCTAATCTTTTTAACTCGAAATCAATTATTTCCTTGGCATTTTCAATTAAGTTTTCAGAAATGTTGTATTCAAAATGCTTTTTATTAATAAAATTTATTATTCTTTTCTTTATGTTTTCATCTATTATTAACCTATTGAAATTTTTAAATTTTTTTATAGTTAAAATTGGTTTTTTTAATAGCGCTGCGTACAATATTTCTTTGAAAAACCTTTCCTTAGAAAAATCTAATATTATATCGACATAACTTAAAAGTTTTATTAATTCGTTTTTCTCTAACTTTCTCTTTATAAAGTAAATATTTTTAGAATTAGAAGTGTTAAGATCTATGATACCATATATATATATTTCAAACTCATCAACCAAAATTGAAACTAAACCAACCATTTCTATAGAAATTTTATCACAAATAATTAGAATAACTTTCCTTCTTTTATTAACAGATACCTTATCTATTTTACTACTAGGAATTTTGCCATCTATTATATAAGGAAAATATATTATGTTATTTTTGCTAATCCTTTCATTTCTATAAACATATATTTTATTATTGTTTTCTTGTATCCTTTCAGGATTTTCAATTTTATTAATTACTTTATCTAGACTTATTTTCATGTCTGAAAGGTTTATAATAAAATCTAAATCCTTATAATATGATTCCATTGCATTGAATGGTAATAAGAAAATGTTATAAAATCTTCTTATTTCTTCAGAGTCTATAGTAAAATAATAAAACTCGTAATTCAAAGATTTCAATAAGTTTATAAGGTCTATATCATATTCATATATTAAACCAATCTTCATAATGTTATTCCCAATAAATAAAGTTAAGTTCTGTTAGCTCTTTGAATAATTCATCTAAGAATTTTTTTATCATTTCTTTATCTATTTGAGTTTTTTGAGCTAAGATTTCTAGAATTTCTTCATACTTTCTTTTTCCATCGCAATATTTTAATAAACCTACTGCAAGAGGGTCTATCTGATATAGTTTTTGGTTATCTAGGGTTGCGTAGTAAGTATTTAAATAATTAATTATTGTTAAAGATTCCGCTTTTTTTGGCCTTTTCCCTTCAAACATTTCACTTCCCCAACCTTTTTCTTAATTCCTCTAGTATTTCTTCGTCTGTTATCTTTTGCGCAAAAAACTGCTTCAAATAGCATAATTTCGCCTTACCAACCTTTCTTTGATAAATTATTTCTGCTCCTAATAATTCGTGCAAATATTTTGCGACTGTAATTCTACTAAAACCAAGCTCATTAGAGATTTGCTGAATTGTTAAACCTTCGGGATGTTTTCTAAGAAGCTCAATTATTAATCTTCTAATATCTTCCTTCTTCTCTTTTTCCATAATAATAAGTTATTAAAGATATTTATATTTATTGTTTATCATGTCTGTTAACTATAAATTAAATTTTTGAATTTATTTCTATAAAATCCTTAATCTCGTTTTCAAAAATTTTTGCAGATTTTTTTATATCATACTCACTTGCTACTATTTTATTTACCTCATACTCTACAAAATCTAAGGCCCTTTTAATAGTAAATAAAAGCTTATCGAAATTTATTTTTAAAGTATTAGCAAATCCATCATTAGTAATAGCTATTCTTTTCATAGCCATAGCCTCTAAAACTTCTTTTTTCCTATTTTCAATGGAAATTATCAAGCTGCTATTAAGGAAAAGCTCTGCCCTTTCTGTTTTACTTAACTCCCTACTAATAAAATTTACAAAGGGGAAAGTTTTTTCTGAATAAACCTGATAAACAATAAAGTACAGATTCTTTATTTCTTTTTTCAACGACATAAGCTTTTCCAATATAGAAATAAGCGTTGCATCAAATGAATTTGTTAAGATTGTTATCCTTTTTATTCTATCAAATTTTTTAAATTTAGATTTAAAATTACTAAAAAAATCAAAATCAATAAAATATGGAAAATAAATGCAGTTTTCTATTTTTTTATTTCTAATTGCATAAAAGTCGTAGTCAAAAATATATCTTTCTAATTCGTTTTCTACAATTTTTATATTAATTGCATAGTTGCTTTTAAAATTTACATTTTTATCTACAAAAAGTATTTTAACGTCTTCTTGTTTTATTGCATTCTCAAAATTTAAAGTTTTTATTATTTTTATATTATTTTCTGGAAAATATTCTCCGAACTCTTTACTTTTCTCAAATATTACAGTTTCATAGTTAATTAGACTTAAAAATTTTATTATGTCTTCATCGATTTTATCTAAGAGAAATCCTATTTTCATAAAAATTAAACTATTGATATCAATAATATGTTTAGTATTAACTTTTACTCTTATTTTGTTTATAAAAAATATTTCTATAAGCTATGAAATAAGATATGTTGCTTCTGTTATAGATGGTGATACGTTTGTTGATGAAAAAGGAGAGAAAATAAGATTAATCGGTATTAATGCTCCTGAAATTGGTAAAAAATGTTATGAAGAATCTAAGGAAAAATTAAAAGAAATGATAGAAAAAAAGTATGTTAAAATAGTTTATGATGTTAAAAAGAAGGATAAATACAATAGGACTCTTGCATACGTTTTTATTAACGATTTGAATGTTAATTTAATAATGATTAAAGAGGGTTATGCAATTGTTTATTCAGATAATATAAATACAAAATTTTTAAAAGAGTTTTATCTTGCAGAAAAATATGCGAAAGAGAATAAGATTGGTTGTTTATGGAAAGATTAATCCAAAAAATCTTCGTTTTTAATTTTTTCTGGTAAATATGTTTCTGTAACAAACTTTAAACCCCTACCAGCTAAGGATTCTAATTCTGCTTTATACTTCTTCTCTATGAACTTATTTATTTCTCTTTGCCATTCCTTTTTCTTAAACCATTCATAGTTTAAAAGCTCATATGCTCTTTTTATGTCAACCTCTTTTGCTTTAATTGTCCAGTCTTTTAGCTTAAACGTCTCTATATCTGTCATTGTTAGGCCAATAAACATTGCATCCTTAGTTCCTAATCTATCCGAAATGTGAGCTAAATTTATTGAACCGTATTTTATTACAGAGTATATATAGAAACCATAAGGATCGCTGTCACAAAAAACATATATAGGTAAGCCGAACTCTTGATTAAGTCTTTGAATTAATCTCCTTGCTCCCCTAGGAGCTTGGCCTTGAGTTGTTAATAAAATGCAATTATGTTTTTTCCAAAATTTATCTTCATGCAATCTTTCCCATGCTGCGTTCTTCTCTATTACTAAAACAAAACTTGCATCGACTTTTTTGAACTCTATAGCTTCTACATTACTCGGAATGGCCCAACCGCCGCTACCTAATTTACTCCAATCTATGGTATCTCCTCTATCCTCTATTATTACATTACCAACTACTCTACCTCTTGTATCAGCATTTAAATGTAGCTGCTCTCTTAAAACATCTAAGGTTACTTCTAAATCTACTATACAAGCGTCGCTTTCGTTTTGCTCATCAAAAGTATTTTCATTGCTATTTGGTAATGTTCTTTTCATTGCATAAAAAGCTTCTCTTAGGCTTGCATGAATATTTTCAGAAAGAAGTTTCTTAGTAAAGCTAGCAACTAATAAAGTTTGCATGAACTTTTTTGCTTTATGTAAATTAAAGAAATCTCTTTCTATTTTTTTCTCTCCAAGTTTTAAAACATGGTCTTTTCTATCAAAAATTATGTTTTTAAGAGTTCTAGAATATAAATTTATCCTTGGGTTTTCTCCTCTCTTTATTTGCTCAAGTAAATCTTTCCCAAGCTCTTCCAACTTTTTTATTACACTGTCTAAGTATGTTGGCTTAGCCATAATTATTTAGGTCTCTATTTTTATTTCTGGAAGTTTTTTATTCGCTATTTCTAGTAACTTTTTTTCTATTTCTTTTTCGTCATAATTTGCTAAAATAGCTATGCTTTTTGCAACTTCTGGCAAATATCTTTCAAAAACATTTCTCTTCATTTTTACTAACTCTGCCCTTTTCTTCTTGGATATGTGTATGGAAACTTTTCTTAATGCTTCTTGAATGGCTAGCTCAAGCTCTTTTATAATTTCCGGATATTCCGCTATAGCTTGTTTTCCTTCACTTTTATATGGAATCCAAACAGAAATAAAATCTACTAAGATTAAAACATTTTCAGCTGGTAAATTAGATTTTCCAACAGAAATTCCATAATGGTTCCAATTTATTGACATAAGAACTTTTGTAATAGCACAGTCTCTAGCGTTATAAAGCAATGGTGTGTGATTAGCGAACCTTAATATAATTGATTGTGAATCTGAAACATCTTCCTCTTCTATTTTACTTGAATCTTTAAGACCATAAGCTATAGCCACTTGGATTTGAAACGGAAAACCTCTATAAACTTTTGGCTTTCTTGTTATAGCGACGTAATACTCAGCTGGGTATAGCTTCTTTAAAGCATCGATAAGATATTTGTTATCTAATTGACTTAAACAATCTGTTGGTGGAGCTCTTATTTTTACTTTTTGCATAGAATTAAAAATTTTTTCTGCATCCTGTAAAGTAATTTCACTTGGTTTTTTATACAAATATTCTAAAATTTTATAAGACAAAAAGAATTTTCTTAGCTCTTGCTCATTTAAATCAATAATTTTTTTATTACTATCTAAATTCATTTCCTCTAAAACGGCTTTAACAACATTTTCGGAATTAAAAAAGTTATTTAGTATATCAAAAACTTTCTTTTCCTTATTTTTTATTTCTATTTCCTCTCCTCTTAAGCTCAATCTAAGGATTTTTATAGCTGTTTTTAAACTTATTCTACTGAATTCCTTAGTAAGAAAATCTAAAAGAGTTTTTCGGTCTGTTATTTCTAAGAACCTTTTAAATACACCAAATTCTACTCCATATGGATGTGGTTTAATCTCCTTTGGTTGTTTTGGTAATTTATCCGAAACTCTATCTAAAACAATTTTTTCTCCGTCTTTATCAAAAATTATCTTAGCAAAAGAGTTTGTAAGCCAAATGAACTTTAAATATTCTTCTATTTTATTACTGTACTTTCCTTCAACTTCTATTTCAACATCTAACCCATGCCATTTATATTTATTTTCTTCTTCGGCACTTTTTATTATTTTTGGCTCGTTTTTTCTAACATCTATCATTAACTCAAAATAATATATTTTATCAGAGTTAATCGTAGAAGTATATATTTTTGCTGGTTTAGAGGTTGTTAATTGCGCATAAAGAATTGCTCCCTTAGCTCCTATACCTTGGGTTCCTATGGATTGTCTTAGTCTATAAAATTTACTTCCGACTAAAAATTTTCCTAGAGCTATTGGTAATTTTTTGGGATTAATTCCAGGACCATTATCTATTATTCTAACTTTATATCTATTTTCATCGATTCTTCTTAATCTAACTTCAATTTCCGGTAAAATACCCGCCTCTATACATGCGTCAATAGAATTATCTACAAACTCCTTAACAACGGTATATAAAGATTTTGCAGGATTTTCATATCCAAGTAAATGTCTGTTTTTTTCAAAAAACTCGGCTATACTTACTTCTTTTATTTTTTCAGATATATCTAAACTTCCATCGGTCATATATATTATATCTTTGACTTATATATAATATATCTTTGATTATTTTGCTTCCTTAGAGGTAATGTCTTTTTGATATGGTAGTGGTATTAATATTTTCCCCCCAATTCTTGAAATCCTATGAATTAAATCTGCAAAAGTGTTTATTATAGTTTGCATTGTAATCAAATCTAAGTTAAATTTTTCTGGTTTTAATATAATAACGCTACTAGGTGCAAAAAGGATAGTAGCAAAGATTAAAGCATATATATCTTTTGCTAATATTTTTGTTTTTGCTGCCGCTGAATACATTTTATTTTTAGTCTCTAAATTTTTAACTCTTTTTGCATTAAGAAAAGTTTCCTCTAAGATTTTTATATCGCTAAATTCGCTAAGTTTTTTTAAATGCTCCTTTAACGCATCTTCTGAAGCTTTTTTTTCTATAGCAACTGCCTCAAACCACATTTCTGCTAATACATATCCTTCTTTTATTTTTTGATCAATTTCTGACTCTTTCATAATACTATATCTACCTTTGCTAAACAATATGGACACCTTAAGTAATTATTTAGTTTTATTTCTTTATTTTCTCTATCTACAATAACGTTTTTGCAGTTATAACATAAAACATTTCTTTCTGTAGGAATGTATACAAACCTTAAACCATTTCTTTCAGCAACATCCTTTAGTTCTAATAATTCATATATATTCTCTTCGTTCTTCTTAACTATATGAAACGGAATTGCCGGAGATAATTCGTTTATTATAAACTCACTGAATTCTTGAAGAGAATCTTTGTTATAGTTATTTGTTAAAATGTTTAGTATCTCTATATGTAATTTTTGTTTATATAAATATAATATAGTTTTTCTAAGCGTTTCTACATCTTCTAATCCATTTTCTTTATAGAATTTTTCATCCAAAAAGT
This sequence comes from Candidatus Aenigmatarchaeota archaeon, assembly GCA_038733315.1. GTDB lineage: Archaea > Aenigmatarchaeota > Aenigmatarchaeia > CG10238-14 > SpSt-28 > JAHLMO01. The sequence goes on from JAVYPJ010000001.1 coordinate 147,062, forward strand.
TATAAACCCTTATTTGAACCGCAGAAAAATACTTTCTAAACAGTTTTGAAAGTATAGGTAAAAAATATGCGTTTGTAGAAAAAACATTCACTAATCCAGCCCTAAAAGCATATTTTGCTATTTTATACATAGTCTCAAAAAAAATTATTGGCTCCTGTTTATAAAAGAATAGTATTTTATTTCCAGTTTCCTTTACCTGCTCTATAAACTCTTCTGTTTTTATTTCTTCTAAATCTTTTTCTTCTATGGAATTTTCATCTAAGTTACAGTTTGTCCCAATAGAATTTATTACAGTAACTTTACTAAAAGGTTTGAAATGAAAAATATTAAGATTTTCTATATCTTCATAAAAAAAGTTTATTTTCATATAATTGGAAGCTATCAAAGTATTTCTTTTTTTCTCTCTAACTTTACAGAATCCTATTGGTTTTTTACTCGTCAATAAACATCTCCTTAAACATAATTTGCATCTTATTTTATTGCCAGCTTCAACACTCCATAAAAAAGCCCTCATAATTATTATTACTATTTTGAAATAAATAAAATCTCGTATTAATATATCTTTCTGGCTATTATTATGAATCCTGTATGAACAATCCCGATTGTTCTTGGTCTTAAATAATACTCAACTTGCCACTCCCTTACAAAACTTTCGATAACCTTTATATCAAAAAAATTATATTTTTTAACCTCCTCTACATTTTTTACTAAGGTATCTACAACTGGACAAAAAATACAGAGATAGCCTCCATTCTTTAATAATTCAAATGCATGACATACAAAATCCTTAGAAGAATCTAAGTCCAAAAAAATTAAATCGAACTTCTCTTGATTTAAATATTTTTTATATTCAAAAACACTATCATTAATTAGCTCTATATATTCTTCTAAACCAGTTTTTTTTATATTGCTCTTAGCAATATTATAAAACCTTTTGTCCTTTTCGAAAGTATAGATTTTGCAAGGTTTTAAGTACCAAGCAAATTGAATTGTTAAAAATGCGTTTCCAGTCCCAGCTTCTAAAATTATAGAGCCTTGCTTTATTCCTGTATACGCTAATATTATCATACCGTCTTTTGGTAAAATTGCTTGCGGTCCTCTCTTTAATTTTGAAAGAATATCTAATAAATTTGGTTCACATACAGAAAATTTTATTCCTAAATGAGATTCTAAAATCTCTTTTTTATCCTCTATTTTTATTATGCCATCCTTTGTATTTATTTCTTTTACATCATCATCTAATACATATTTAGAATTCTTAGAAATTAGAACCTTCATAAATAAATTAAACTCTTCTTCCTCTTCTAGAGCATCTTCTCATATAACCATGGGGTATTGGTGTTACATCTTCTATCATTCCTATTTTTAATCCTGATTTAATTAGAGCTCTTAATGCAGCTTGTGCACCCATACCTAATATTTTAGATTTTATACCACCTGGCGCTCTTAATCTTACATGCACATATGTAACACCTTTTGAAATCGCCTCTTCTGCAGCCTTTTTTGCAGCTAACATAGCTGGATATGGCTTTCCACCTTCTCTATCTTTATCTGTCATTTGGCCGCTAGAATATCTAGCAAAGGTATAAGTTCCTGTCAAATCTGTAATGTGAACTATAGTTGAGTTTTTGCTACTAAATATATGCGCAATTCCCATTATTCCCTTTTTTTCCGCCATAATATAGTTGAAAAATTATTATAAATTATTTAATTAGATTATTTTACTTCTTTTAAACCTATTTTTTGTGGTTCTAAGAGTAATGTTATTTTATCCTCTTCGTTTTTTGGTACTAAATACGATGGAAAATTTACTTTTCTGCCGTTAATAGCTATGTGGCCATGAACTATTAGCTGCCTTGCCTGCTTAATAGTATTTGCTAATCCTTTTTTATATACAATAGTCTGTAATCTTCTTTCTAAAATGTTTTCGGCTGTTAAATTTAGTAAATCGTCTAATTTTGTTGCGTCTATAAATCCATATTTTTTTATCTTTTCAAGAATTTTTCTCTCTTCTTCTCTATCTGGATTTGCTGTTAGTCTTCTCGCAATTCTTCTGTATTTTCTGGCTATACTTTCTGCCCTCCAAACTTCCTTTTTTCTCCTTAGACCATATTTTTTCATAAGCTCTTTTTCCTTCTCTATCCTTTCCTTATCCCATCTTTTTAATGGCTTTTCGTATTTAGTTTTTAACTTTCTCATTTCTTTTCTTTCTGGGCTTGTTGAGCTCTAGCCTCTTTACTCCTAACAACCCCAACAGTAGTACCTTTTCTAAAGTGGCTTCTTGTTCTTTGCCCTCTTACCGGTTGGCCTAACCTATGTCTCCAACCTCTATAAGTTCCGAGCTCTATTTCTCTTTTTACATCAAATTGTGTTTTCACCTTTATTTCGTCTCCAACTATATGATGATCTTTTCCATCGAAAATATCCTTTCTCCTATTATATAACCAATTTGGTATTTCATATTTCTGTGGATTTCTAATTATATCTTCAAGAATTTGTAGATTTTCGTCGCTCAAATTTCCTATTGGAAAATTCTTACTTATGTTAGTAACGCTTTCAAAAACCTTACATACAGCATTGCCATAAGAAAAGCTTATTCCCTTAATTTTCCATATAGCCCTTCTTATAGGTAAAGTACCGTCTATGTCCGAATCTATTAATCTTACAACAGGTTTATCCACCTTTATTTCTTTAAGTTTTTTCTTTTTAGTTTTAACCTCTTCTATTTCCTTTTTTTCCTCTTCTCTGCTAATGGATTCCTTTTCCTTTAATTTTATAGTCCTCGTTCCCATAATATTTTTCAAAAATTTATATAAATTACGTTAACTTTTTATAATGAAGCATGGAGATGTTGTGTATATAGATTATGTTGCTAGAATAAAAGATACAAACGAGATTTTTGATTTAACAATAGAGGAAATTGCAAAAAAAGAGGGAATATATAATCCTGACTATATATACAAACCCATTCCAGTAGTTGTTGGTTTTGGTTTTGTTATAAAAGGATTAGATGAAGAACTTGAAAGAATGAATGAAGGAGAAGAAAAAGAATTTGAAGTACAACCAGAAAAAGCCTTTGGGAAAAGGGATGAAAATTTAGTAAAAACTTTTAATATTTCAGATTTTAAGAGACAAGATGTAGAACCAAGAGTTGGTGAATATATAACTATTAATGGTGTGTTAGGAAAAGTTTTAAGTGTTAGTGGAGGAAGGGTAACCATAGATTTTAATCATCCGCTAGCTGGAAAAACCTTAGTTTATAGAGTGAAAGTTGTTAAAAAAGCTGAAAATGAATTAGAAAAAGTTAAAGCTGTTTTGGAGTTTTTTACTAAAAAATCTGAAGATTATGAGGTTAAAGAGGATAAAGATAGCGATGCTATAATAATAGTTGATAAAAATATTGCTTTAACTCCTGAACAAAAAAAGAGTTTATTTGATGTAATTTCTAAAATAATCGAGAAAAAAAGAATAATTTTTATGAATATTTTAGAGAAAAAATAAAAAAGTATTTTTACTGACCGCCAGTGCTACTGGTGATTGTTATTTTCTTTACTTTTGGGAAATTTGTTTAACATTTGTCTAACGGTAGTACTGTTACTCTTTTAACTGCGCTAGAAATGCTGGAAATATCTATCTTTACCTGCGCAGTCTCACCCGGAGCTAGTGATTGTTCTAACGTTGCATTTTCATGAATAACACTTCCTTCTGTAAACTCTACTTTAATTAAGAAATTTTTTCCCAAATCTACACTTCCTATATTTGTGAAAATTACATTTAGCTCAGTATTATTTTTATAATAATCAACATCTAACCTAGCTCCAATACATTCAAATAACTTTTCTTGCTCTCTTTCTGTACCACCAGTTAAACCGCCAAGGTATCCTGAGAGATATAAATATATTGCCACTCCCATTCCTATGGTTACTACCACTAAGATTATTGTTGCTATATACGCTGATATAGCTCTTATTTTCATAAAATTATATACTATCCAATTAAACTTTTAATAGTTCCACTTACCTTTAACAGCTTTATAATACATTTTTTGTTATTAATTTCATTTATTCTTCCTAATGCAAAATAAACGAAATGCTTAGATAAATGATTGCACTTGATTATTATAGTTTTTTCTTTTTCATTAAAAGTATCTTTAATTATTTTAAAAGAAAGTAAAAAACTTAATTTACCAAAAGTTTTCAAAATAGAATTCCAAAATTCTTTTTCAATTTCGATATAATCTAACTTTTCTTCACAAATTATTTTAATTAATAAATATCTCTTTCTTTCTCTTAAAGTTGGTAATAACGTTTTTAACCTTTTAATTTTTCTATAGCTTGTCATATTAATTCGACACCAGGCATTATCCACTTTTCACTTCTCTTTTTTCTATTTTCTTCTAATATATTTTCTATTCTTTTCCAGTTTTCTTTTATTTCTTTTTCCTCGAAGTCAAAAACATATTCTATGCTTTCAAAAAACTTAAAATCTTTAACATCAAACTTCTCTTTTGAAAAGCTAGCAATAAAAAAAGGTACTTTATATTTTCTACATAATTTACTTATTTCTAAAATTTTTTGGTACTCTTTGTTTTCTTCATATAGATTTTTAAATTTTAAAGAAGAAAAATCGATAACTATTCCTATGTTATTCAAAGCCGCTTTTTTTGCAAATATGTGATTAATTCCAATATCCTCTCTATTCTCGAATGGATTAATTAAAAAATCTGAAAAAACATTTTGAACCGCTTCTCTATTTAATTTCAAATTTCCACCTCTAACTAAAAGAATATCAAAATTTTTTCTTTTTTTTACATTCATACACTTTAAATCTTTATAATTATTTTCTGTAAAAATTGCGCCACTAAAAATTTCTAAATTGGTATTTATTTTTTTTATTTCATTATCGAATTCTTCAAAGTTTTTTATTTTACTTAATTCTTCGGCTATAATAACTTTCTTATAATCTAATATCTCTAGAAATTCTAATATTTCGATTGTTTTATTTGAATAATAAACTATGTCTATCATTTTAACAAAATACTTGAGTAATATAAATTTTGCCATCGCTAGTTATAAAAACTCCTATTCCTTCATCTCTCCAATGCTCAAATAAAATATTTTTTCTATGTCCCTCACTATTATACCAACCATTAGTAACTTCCTTAGCAAATTCTTCTAAGCTATAGAATTCGTATGAAATTATTTTTCCCGAAAATTTATCATAACTATAGCTTTTATAAATATATCCTAAAAACAAGTTTTCAGCTCCTTCATAAACATAGTTTCCAGCTAAAATTTTACACTCATAACTAAACTTCTCAAACCTATCTGCTAAATTTTCTCCATCAATACTAATATGGTCAAAATAATTCCTTTCTGCCATATCTTTACTATGATATCTAGCTATTTCTCTCAGTTTTTCATTAAACTTTAAAATGCTTAAGTTATGCTCTGCTCTTATTTTATTTACATATTCATGAATTTTTAATTCTAAGAATTCGACACTTTGATTAAATTCTTTCAATTTCTCATAAAAAATTTCTTCGGTTGTCTCATACCTTTGGTAAACTAACGGATTAGATAATAAATTTTTAATTTTAATTTCTCCCTTAGAAACCTTTTCAGAAAAACCATCTATACCCAAAACAAAATCTAATTTTTTAAAATTTTCGTAAGAGGAAAAAAAATAAGTAAAAAGTATTATAAAGACTAAAAATAGAAAGTTTTTTATAGGTAAAAACTCTTTTAACCTTTCTTCAAAAAAAATCCAAGATATATAAATTATAGAAAAAATAGTAGATCTTAAAAATATTTTAAAATAATCAATAGAATCTATAAAAAAACTTAAAATCAATAAAAATGAGAAAACTATAAAGAAAATTTTAAAAAAACTATAGATTATTTTTTTACTTGCCTCTATGTTTTTTTCCATAAAATTATTTACGCTCTTAAACCTCTTGCTTTTTTACCTGCGCTAGTTAACCCCCTAAATACTCTTCTTCTATGCTGCTTTTCACAAATCCAATTAATGTTTTTATCCGATTTTATAACAGGATGATTTTTATCAACCATTATTACTTCATACCATTTATACATACCATCTTCAGCAACATAATAACTATTTAATACCTCTAAATTTGGAAATTTTCTTTGAGCTCTTTCTTCTGCAATCCATCTTAATGATTTCCTTGGAGTAAAACGTCTTATTCCAGTGCTACCCGGTTTTTTACCGAGCATTCTTAGATAGGCCCTTCTACTTCTTCCGCCCTTTCTAACTCTTACCCTAACAATTATAAACCCTTGCTTAGCTTTATATCCAAGAGCTCTTGCTCTATCTAATCTTGTTGGCCTTTCTACCCTTACAATTGCTTCCTCTTTTCTCCATTGTTTTAACCTTTCCTTAAATAATTCCTTCCTTAAATCTTTTTTCTTCCAATACTCCCTTAAAGATTTATATAAATTTAGCATAAGATTATATCTAAAAACTTTAAATATTTATCTTTCTTTTATTTTATGGCAATAAAACAGCTTAGTGGAGAGGTAAAATTCACAGAAGTTGATGAGGAGCTAAGAAAATTTGTAGAAAAAAGAAAAACTCAAATAAAGGTTATTGGATGTGGAGGTGCTGGAAATAATACTATTTCTAGATTAATGCAAGTTGGAATTGTTGGTGCACAAACTATAGCGATAAATACTGATGCTATGGATTTATTATACACAGATGCTGATATAAAAATACTTATCGGAAAAGAATTAACTGGCGGCCTAGGAGCTGGTGCTGATCCAAAGATAGGAATGGAAGCTGCAAAAGAAAGTAAAGAGGAAATAAAAGCTGCATTAAAGGGTGCTGATATGGTATTTATTACTGGTGGCTTAGGCGGTGGTACTGGAAGTGGAAGTGCGCCAATAATTGCAGAAATAGCTAAAAAATTAGATGCTCTAGTTATCGGAATATTTACATTACCTTTCAAAATGGAGGGTAAGCAAAGGTGGGATAATGCCATGTGGGCTGTAGATTTACTTAAAGATTCTGTAGATACATTAATATTAATTCCTAACGATAAGTTACTTGAATTATATCCAGATGTTTCTATAGCCACTGCTTTTAAAATCGCTGACGAGCTTCTAGTAAATGGCGTAAAGGGTATTACAGAAATGATTACTAAGCCTGGATTAGTAAATAGAGATTTTGCAGACATAAGATCTATAATGAAGGATGGTGGCTTAGCTTTAATTGGTATGGGTGAGAGTGATAGCGAAAATAGGGCAATAGAAAGCGTTCAGAGAGCTATTAATAATCCACTATTAAGTGTGGATGTTTCTAACGCAAAAGGGGCTTTAGTATCAATATTTAGTGGTCCAGATATAGCGCTTAAAGAAGTTAATCAAATACTAGAAGTTATTAAAGGAAAGATGGATGAAAGTGCAAAAATATTATGGGGAGTTCAGTTAGATAAAAACCTTGGAGATACTGTAAGAACAATGATAATAGTTACTGGCGTTTCTTCTCCCTTTATTTTAGGTCCTACACCAAAAGAGGATAAGAAAAAGTATAAAAAACCGATAGAAAAAGATTTAGGAATAGAATTTGTTTAGTTTTTATGTTTAAAAAAATTATTGAATTTTTTAAAAGAATGTTTTATATAATAAAAATAGCTAAGAAACCTACTCAATCTGAAATAAAAAAACTCCTAAAATTCATTTTATTTTTGATCTTTTCCATAGGGATTTTGGGGTTTATTTTTTATTCTATAGAGTTATTATTAAATCTTTAACGATAATATTATGCAAATATTTGTTATAAGAACAATAGGTGGGAAGGAAGAAAGTATTATAGAAATGATAGCTAATAAAGCAATCTCTCAAAATCTGCAAATATATTCAGCGCTTAAAATAGAGGAGCTTAAGGGGTATGTGTTTATAGAAGGTGAAGAAGATGATGTTATGAAAGTTATAAAAGAAATTCCGCATATAAGAAGTGTTTTAGAAAAAAGAATTACCTTAGATGAGTTAAAAAAATACATAAAAGTAGAGGAGAAAAAAGAAATTATTCCTGAAATTAATGATATAGTTGAGATTATAGGGGGGCCATTTAAAGGATTAAGAGGAAGAATTACAAAAGTTGACGAGATTAAGGGAGAGGTTACGATAGAATTGCTGGATGTTGCTGTAAGTTTGCCCGTAACGATTAATCTAGAATTGATAAAAGTTATAGAGAAGAAAAATAAATAGTTTATAAATTCTTTGCCTTAGATATATTTAAACTTATGAACGATGAAAAAGATATAATAGAATTTTTAGTAGAGGGCGGAAAAGCGTCGCCTGGACCAACAACAGCTCCTAAGTTATCCACATATAAACTAAATGTTGGAGAAGTTTTTTCTAAAATAAACCAGTTAACAAAAGAATTTGTAGGTATGGAAGTTCCAGTAAGAATAATTATAGATAAACAAACTAAAAAGTATGAAATCGAAATTGGTTTACCATCTACTTCTAGCTTGCTAAAAAAAGAAGCTAAAATAGATGTAGCAAAAATAACCAAAGAAGAGGCCGAAAAGGGAAAAAAATATGTAGCAAATATACCTTTTGAAAGTGTTTTAAAAGTTACTAAAATAAAGGAAAAGGAGTTAGAGGGAAATTCTATAAAAAGTAAGATAAAACAAGTCTTAGGAACTTGTGTTTCTCTACATTTTACTGTAGATAATAAAGATCCTAGGGAAATTATAAAATACGTAGATGAAGGAAAATATGATGAATTGATTAGTAAATATTTTTCAAAAGCATAAATGAAGGAATTTTGGTTTATATTTGGATTGGGTTTATTAATATACCTCTATTTAATTTTTGTCGGCGAAAAACACGAACTTTTATCTATATTACCTACATACTCTTTAATAGGGGTTTTTGCATACTCTTTCGAGAAAAAATACCTTAGAAAAAAATATCGTGTTGTAGAAATTGAAGAATAAACAATTTATAATTTTATTTAATGGTAATTATGGATTTCGAAGTCTTAAAAACAAAAATAGAGGAAGCCATTAAAAATAAGGAAAGAAGGAATTTTAAACAAAGTGTAGAGTTGATTGTGGTTTTGAAAAATGTTGAAATAAAGGAGCTTAAAAACAAAATACAAAATGTTATGTTATCGCACTATAATAATTCTAGAGTTGTTCTTTTTAGCGAAATAAGAAGGGATGATATTAAGGATGTAAAAAATATTACTCTTAAAGACATTGAAAATATTTCGAAAAGTAAAAGAGAAAGTAAAAAATTTGCAAGAAGTTTTGATTTTGCACTAGCCGAAACTAAACTACTTACAACCATAGGTAAAGTTTTAGGAAAATTTCTTGCGCCATTAGGTAAAATGCCTATGCCTATAACAGATGAAAAAAGACTAAACGATACTATAGAAAAGCTTAGAAAATGTATTAGAGTGAATTTAAAGCAGAATCAAATTCAGCTAAAAATAGGAAAAGAAGATATGAAAATAGACGAAATATTTGAAAATGCTAAGGAAGCTTTAAATCAAATTATGTCTGTTCTTCCAGAAGGCGATAGGAATATTAAGAAAATATACGTAAAACTTACTATGAGCAAGCCGATTAGAGTACTATAAGCATGTTAACAAAAACTGAAAAATCAAAAATAATTGAGGAAATATCTGGAATTTTTAATAACTATAAAACTATTGGTTTTGTTGATTTTTATATGCTTCCGAGTAAAGAATATAAAGAGATGAAAAAGAGATTAAAAGAAAAAGATATAAATATAAAATATTTCAAAAAAAGCTTAGTTATTAAAGCTTTGGAAAAAATGGGAAAAACAGAATTAATTAAAGTGCTGCCAAATCAAGTTGGTGTATTACACTCTAATAAAAATCCTTTTGAGATTGTTAAGGAAGTTAAGCAGTTAGTTTCATATAGATATGCTAAAGATGGAGATATTGCAGAAGAAGATATAATAATAAAACCAATGGTTACAAACATACCTGCTGGCCCGTCTATTTCTGAATTTCAGAAATTAAAGTTTGAAGTTGGTGTAGAAGCTGGCAAAATTGCTATTAAAAAAGAGAAAAAAATAGTTTCAAAGGGTGAAAAGATAAATAGTCAAATAGCTAGTTTATTGCAAAAACTGGGAATAAAACCGATAAAAATAGTATTAAAATTAACATCTCTATACGACGGAAAAATATTATATACTAAGGATGTTTTGGATTTAGACGAGAAATATTATATAGAGAATATTTTAAAAGCATTTTCTGGAGCTAATGAATTAACTAAAAAAATTGGGTATTATACTAAGTATAATATCAGAGAGTTCTTAACATTAGCTAAAATAAGAGCAATAGCTATTGGAAAAAAAGCAAAAATCTACGAAAAAGAGGTAATAAAAGAGTTAGTAAAAGATTCTTATATAAGTGCTAAGATAATTTCTGAAAGAGTTAAAGTTTAAATACTTTTCTTTTAATAATTTATGGAATACATATATGCAGCATTGCTATTACACTCAGCAAAAAAAGAAATAACTGAAGAAAACTTAAAGAAAGTTTTAAGTGCTGCTGGTGTTGAAATAAATGAAGCTAAGGTAAAGAGTTTGGTTGAAAGTATTAAGGGTATAAATATAGATGAAGTATTAAGCTCTGCTAGCATTCAAACTGCACCAATATCTTTACAGACAACAACACAGCAACCAAAGCAAGAAGAAGAAAAAGAGGAGAAAAAAGAAGAGAAAGCTTCTGATGAGCAGGCCGTAGCGGGATTAGCAGCCTTATTCGGAGTATAATCCCTTTATTTTTTTATTGCGCGCGATAGTAGTGTATCTAGGTATGTATACCGTAAACACTTCTTATTTTGTATGAAATGTATAAGGTGTGGATCGAGAAGATTAATAGAGTTTGTGGATAGTTTTGGAAAAGAAAGAGTATTTTGTAGGGATTGTTTAATAAGTCTTGAAAAAGGTGTTTTTGTAAAGTCTCTTTTACAAAGAAAAGTTCCAGAGTTTTACTTCAAAAACCAGATTAAATCATGGAATGTAAAGCCATAATAAGCAGGATAAAAAGAGGAAAAAATACTGTAATAATGGTAACTGTTAAGAGAGGTAATAAGATTTTTGGCTTTACTAGACCTGTTAATATAAACTAATGTATACACATAATAATAAATACAGTTTAGAAATCACTTAACTTATTATGGGCAAGAAAAAGAAAGAGGGTGAAGAGAAAAAATAGTAATGTTGAATAAAAGCAATCGATAGTAAGGGCCTTCACCCTCTTTCTTTTTCTTTTTTGGTTGTTAGATATCGATAGTTTATCTTTAAAGCCTCTAATCCCAGCATTGGTTTCCCGCTAAGATAAGTTATTAGCGCGCCGCCACCAGTGCTTACATATGTAAAGTCATTTTTATCTATTCCTAATTTTTCCATAGCTACAGAAGTATCTCCGCCGCCAACTAAGGATTTAATCTTTCCTGCCTTTGTTAACTCAGCTATGTATGAAAGTATTTCCTTAGTACCATTTTCAAACCCCTTTTCTTCAAATTTTCCCATTGGCCCTTTTATAAGAATCCATCCGTTGTTATATAATTCTTTTATCATATTTTTATAATATTTTATCGTTTCGAATCCAATATCTAAAATCGTTGCGTTTTTTGGAACTTCTCCAATTTTACATTCAATTTTATCACCATTAATTTTTACTAAAAAATCTTTTGGTAATATGATTTTTTCTTTATATTTCTCATAAATCCATTTTGCAGCACTTTCTAATTCTTTTAATTTCTCCTCATTGTTTTTTACTATTTTTCTTAAAATTTCCTCGCTACCACTTCCTATTTCATATCTACTAACCTTTAGAAAAAGGTTTGCAACAACACCACCACAAATAACATACTTAACTCTTTCTGAAGATTTTTCAAAAATGTATTTTAAAACGCTTATAACATCATCTACTTTTGCACCACCCACTAAAAAAACTATTTCTTTACTTGAAAGAAAGTTTTCCAAATTTCTTATTTCATCTTCTAAAACTCTACCAGCTATAAGCGGAATCCCTTTTCCTCCACCATACGCAAATCCTACAACACTTGCATGAGCCCTATGAGCAACTGAAAAAGCATCTAAAACATAATAGTCAATAAATTTTGACAAAAATTCTACTAAGGAAGATTTTGCGTGTTCTTCAAAACTTTTCTCTACATCTTCGTCTTCTAAAAATCTTACATTATCTAACAATAATACTTCTCCAGGTTTTAATTTTTTTATTTCGTTTTCAGCTCTTTCTCCTATTATATCGTTAACAAATTTTATTTCAATACCTACGTACTCACTAAGAATTTTTGCATGTTGCTCTAGGGAAATAAAATCTGGTTCTCCTTTTCTAGACTGATGCGCTAATAAAATTATTTTTGCTTTCTTTTCAGCAAGCTCTTTAATTGTTTTAGAATGTCTTTCAAACCTTTCATTAGGAATCAACTTTCCATCAACTATATCTGAATTCAAATCAATTCTTACAGCAACGTATTTATCCTCTAAATTATTTTTAAAATCGTCAAGAGTAAAATATTCCTTCATAAAAAATAAAGAATTTTTAACTATTTTAGAATTCCCAGATTTTTGTTTGTTTTTTCTATCGATTTCCACTTATCTTTCTCTATTCCTGAAATTGCCCTTATCGCATCTATATTTTCTGGAATAACAACCGCTTCTTGATGAACCGCTTGCACATATCTTACTTTATTATTTTCAGCGTGTAGCAAATCCTTTAATACTATAACTTCCCAAATATCATTTCTAGGTCTTAAATAATCTCTAAACTTTTCAATTATAACGCTTGTAGCTGGATACTCTTTTCCTTCTAAAAATATTATTCTAGTTTGTTTTTCAAATGCATCAATAATCTCTTCGTAGCTAACATTTCTTTTTAAGATTACATCTAGCATATGTATGTGCATTTTTGTGGTTGGAACTTTAACTGCTAAAGAAAAAATATTTAAATGTTTTAATACTGTTTTAACATCTAGAGAATGGTGAGATGGTACGTGTAAATCATACTCTATAGCATCTATTGGCCCTTTTTTATATTCATGAGGATCGTTAGCTCTTCTTGCTAAAGCGACAAAAGCATATTCTATTCCGAATCTTTGATCTAAAGTATGTAAAGTTCTTATTAGACTTGTAGTATTGCAACTAGGGACTCTAACATAAGTTTTATCAAACGCTTCTTCGTAATTTACAAAAGAATTGAATGTCATTTCTGCAACATCTGCTTTTTCTCCACCCTGAAATATTACTTTTACTCCATATTTTTCGTACAAAATTTTTTTATTTTGAGCACCAATTCCTTCTGGAGTACAATCAATTATAACATCTACAGCGCCATTTCTTAACAAATCTTCTAAAGTTCCATTAACCCACATTCCTGATTTTTTAAATTCGTTATATGCCTCTAAATCGCTTGCATACAAATCCGTGCCATAAAGAAATCCATTAGGTTCTAAAACAGTTTTTATTACATAGTTTGGGTTTTTAGTCGATATTGCTACTAGATCTATATCATCTTGCAATTTTATTGCATGCGCAACTCTTTTTCCTATCGTTCCTATACCATTTACAACAACCTTTGGTTTTACTCTCATAAATATTTTTTAATCTCAATACTATATTTTTTTACCAGATATTATTAAGTTCCTTTCAGTTAACATTTTATTATCGACTTTAAAGTTTATACGAAAATTTTTTGATTTAGCATATTCTGCTAAATAAAAACACCACTTATAGTATTCGTTATTTATAGCATTAAAGAATTTATTCAAAATTTCATTATCTCTCTTCCATTTTTCATAATTTTCGCTTCCTATACAGCAAGGAACTAATATAAAAAAATTGCTAAATTCAGATGCTTTATCTATAACAATTTCGCTTAAATTATTACAAGCATGAATTGAAACGATAAAATCTACATTCTCTAAATCTTTAATTTCTAAGATATTTTCTTCTATAAAAAATATATTATCAAAAAATTTGCTTTTGTTATTAGATTTATAATCTTCACTAAACTTTAAATCGATAGCTACTATTTTTGAATTTGGAAAGTTTTTTGCTACAAAATGAGAAAATAAGGCATCCCCACTCATTAGTTCGCATAAAACGAACTTATCCATTTTATTTTTTTCTACTAAATTTTTCAAAACATTAAACACACTAACAACTTCAGTTATTTCTTTTAAGATGTATTCGTATCTTTCTTTTTCTAAATGAGGCTTCATTAAAATATTAAGAATATCGAATGGAAACCTCTTAATGAAAAATCTTACATATTCATGCTTAGAATTTAAAATTTCCTTAGGATAAACCATTTATAAATTAATTTTTTCGGAAATTTTACTAACCAATTCTTCTATATTTTTTTCCAATTTAATTAATTCATCGGCATTTTTATTGATTTCTTCCACATTTTCATCTAATAAAGAGAAAAAAAGTTTATAAAGCCTTATATCATATAAAGATTTTATTTTTCTTACTTCATCATATAATTCTCTACCAATTTGAAAGGCTAAAGGAGATAGGGTATCGAAAAGAATTGAAATATAAATATATTTCCTTTCAACATCAATTATTTTTTCTAAGTTTTTAACTATATCAACCTTATTTTCTTCGATTAATTTTATTAGAATTTCCCTAAACATATCTATTTTTCCAAACATTAATGCTATATCTAGCCTTAAATTCTTTTCTCTTACTAGACTTATTAGTTTTTGAAACCTATCCTCCATAAATTTATTATGGAAATTGTTAAAAGAAGTATATTGAAAAAAATTTATAAAAAAAGGGATTCTTGGTGCTATAAAGGAAATTTTGGAAAATTGGGAATAGTTTCTGGAAGTTATTATTATTCTGGTTCTCCAATATTTGTTGGATTGGCCGCATTAAGAGCTGGAGTTGATTTAGTAAGAATTTTTGCTCCTGAATGTATTTCAAATGCAATTAGAAGCTATTCACCGGATTTAATTGTTTTTCCTTATGAATCTAAATTTCTTAACATAAAAACTTTAAATTTTATTTTTGAAAATTCGAATGATTTAGATGCTTTTGTTATAGGTAATGGATTAAGTAGAAAAATAGAAGTATTAAATGCTATAAAGGAGTTTGTTAAGAAAGTTAAAATTCCATGCGTAATAGATGCAGATGCTATATATGCAATAAAAGGCATTAAGCTGAACAAAAATTTTATTATTACTCCTCATAGCTATGAATTCTTTGTTTTAAGCGGATATAAAGTTAAAAATAATTTAAAAGATCGAATTGAAAAAGTTAAGGAAGTAGCAAAAAAATATAATTGCATTATACTATTAAAAGGGCATATAGATGTTATTAGTAACGGAAAAAAAGTTGTGATTAATAAAACTGGTAGCGAATATATGACTAAAGGCGGTTTTGGAGATACATTAGCTGGAATTTGTGGAGCGTTATTAGCTAGGAAAATCGATCCTTTTATATCAGCTCAAGCAGCTTCATACATTAATGGAAGAGCTGGTGAATTTGCTGCAAAGATTTATAAAGAATCAGTAATTGCAAGCGATATTTTCGATTTCATTCCAAAAATTCTAAAAATATAAATACTTTATGAATGCTATACCCTATTCTGATTCTTTTGTACAAAATAAAAAGTTAGGATGGAAAGAGGACAAAAATTTAGGGTATAGATTTAAAACTTATAAAGATATTTATCAAGATTTATTACCTCAACTTTTTGAGAAGAGAAAAAGTTTTTCTGTTGTAGTTGCTGGTCCTTCTAACGAGGAGGTTGAAATTATTAAAAATCTTCTTGAAAAACACAAAAATGTCAATGTTAACATTTTTGAACCCGTTAAAGATAGGTCAGAAGAGTTAAGAGAAATGTTAGGATATTTAGGAGAAAGGGTTAATGTAATAGAAGATTACATATTTAATATAGAAAAATATCTTCCCAAAAAATCGATTGATGCTGCAATATTCTTCAATGTTGTTAATTGGATTCCGATGAATATAATAAAATTGTTAGAAGGTTTAAATAAAACTCTTCTCTCTGATGGAATAGCTATCGTTTCTTTTTACACCAAGTTACGAGCCGATAGAAAAGATAAAAATTATATTATCGAAACCCCGAAATGGTTTATACGCTCTGTAGAGAGAAATTCTATAAAAAGTTTAAATGAGCTTAATCTTAGTAATCTTTATTATACAGATGGAAATGGAGCATTAAAGGTTTATGTATTGGGAAAAAGCGGTCTAGAAGAAATATTAAAGAATGTGAAAGAAAAGTATAAAGAAGCCCGTAAGATTTTAGACTTCATAGATTCGACCAATAAATATAAACTAAATTAATTTCTCTAATATAGATATTAATTCTCTAATTTTACTTTTTTTAATCGCTACAGAACCTACTGACCTATACTTATTTTTACTCCTTATTAAAATATCTTTTTTTGTTTGATTTATTCTAACAAATTCTTCCTCTCCTTCATATATTGGCCTAAATAAATCTATCCACAAAATATTATCTTTTCCTTGTTCTATCTTACCAATGAATTGAGATTTCCCAACATAATAAAAAACCTTTGCAGGACCTCTTTCATCAAAATCAACTCTTTTCTCTATCAATAACCTTTCCAATATTTTAGTTACAGTATGTCTATTTAAGTTTAATGCGTTTGCGATTTCAGTTATAGTCATTCCTCTAGGGTTTTTTTCCAATAATTTTATAATTTTCTTAACATTTTCAGTTTCGTATTCTACCTCCTTACTTTCTAATGTATCTACGCTCATAATTAAAGATTTGCTTCATATATAGATATATTTAAATTTATATACTAAAATATAGAAAAATATAAATACATTTTAATGTATATACATTAATATGACAACAATAACATTACTACATTTTAAAACGTCAAAAAATATAAACGAAATTGAAATGGAACTAAATAAAGTTTCAAGCGAAAAATACTGGATTGCGGCAACAAAGGAAGATAATAACACAATAAAAATAATTTTTAATTATAAAACAAGCATTGAAGAAGAAGTAAGAAAAGTTTTAAACATTTCAGAAATTAAAAGAGTTTTTAATGGTAACTCTGGTATGTATCTAACAAGGAATGTTATAGCGTACATGCATTTTGATAAAGAAATTTTAGAAGTAAGAAGAGGTATAGATCATGTTTTTCGCTTCTTTATTAATGTCTTAGAAAAATCTCTTAGAATTAAATTTATAAACGTCTATATACCATCAAAAACCCTAGCAAAAATAATAGAAAAACACACTATCTCCTTAAATCAAATATATTTTAAATTTGTTAACGGTTTTTTATTCGAAATGTATAAAGGAAAATATTTACAATACTCTGAATTTATTAGAAAGAAAATTGAAGAGCTAAACAAAAACATAAGAATAATAACAACGATACCAAAAATTAAATTTGATGGGTTTCAAAAAAGCTTTACGATAAATGGAGATAAAGGTACTATAAAATTTTGGTATAATAATGTATCAAAAAGCGAAATTTCGCAAATTTTAAATATAATTTTTGAAAATATGAAATAATAAAGTTTTCTAGTATTTAAATAGAGTGCCGAAAAAATATTATGGATGAAGAAAAAAATATTTTAGAATTGCAGGCGGCAAAAGATGAATTAAACAAGCTTATTTCGTATAGAGAAAACCTAATGATGATTTATAGAGAATTGAAACAATCGCTCGAAAGTTTAAGTATATTAAGTACTGAAGATCCAGTACTTCTTCCGATTGGTAGCGGTATTTTTTTAGAAAGTAAAATAAACAATAAAAATTTTGTTTTAGTTGGGGTTGGTTCAAATATATTTTTAGAAATGGAAACAGAAAAAGCAAAAGAATTTTTGAAAAAAAGAATTAAAAAAGTTGAAGAAGAAATTGTAGAAGTGCAAACATATATCCAAAACTTTCAATATTATATTTTAAATGTTTTAGAACATATAAAACGAAAAAAATAAATTTTTTGTTACTAAATATTTCCTATGAAGGATCAGGCAATCTTAGATGCCTTTAAAACAATAGGTTTGAACCTTTATGAAAGAAAACTATATCTTGCACTTTTATATAAAGGAAGCGCGACCGCTGGAGAACTAGCAGATCTTACACAAGTACCTAGATCAAGGATTTATGACACCTTAGAAAGACTTTCTGAAAAGGGATTTGTCATTATTCAACAAACAAGACCAGTAAGATTTATAGCTATAGATCCTGAAGAGGCTTTAGAGAGGTATAAGAAGGCTTTTGAAGAAAAAATTGCTGAAATGCAGAGAAGAATAGAGGAAATTAAAAAAAGTGAAATATTGAAAGAAATGAAGCAAATATTTTCACAGAAAATTAAAACAATTAATCCAGAAGAATTAACTGGAACATTAAGAGGTTTAAAGGCATTTTTGGATGAGTTTGCAAACTCTGTAAAAAATGCTAAAAAATCTATAGATATAATTGCTGGTAGCGAGGTAATGAACCTTATCTATGAAAGATTTGCAGATTTATTAAATAAAGCAAAAGATTCTGGAATTAATTTAAGATTTTTAATAACAGATACCAAGGCTATAGAAACATTAAATGTTTTGAAATTATTGGGCGAAGTTAAAACCATTGAAAAAGAAAAATTGCCAATAGATGGTAATGTTATAGTGGTAGATGGGGAAAATGTTATAATGAGTTTAACCAACTTAAGAGAAGTACCATCAAATCAAGCTTTAGCATTATGGACTAAAAGTGAAGTTGTAGCAAAAAACTTAATTATACCTATAATAGAAATTGCTTGGAGAGAGTATTCAAAGAGTATTTAATCCTTCTTTATGTTTTCTTTTTTTAAAAAGAAAATTAATGATATTGTAAAAAGTTTTACAAAAAAAGTTAAAGAAGTTAGTAAAAAAATAAAATATATTGAGATAAAAGAGGGTGACATTAATCCCTTATTAGAAGAGCTTGAAAACAATTTGATAGAGAATGATTGTAGCTATAGCGTAACTCAGAAAATTATAAATGATATTAGAAAGAATTTAATAGGTAAAAAAGTTGAAAGAAAAAAAATTAGAACAGAGATTAAAAATTCTATAAGAAAAAGTATTGAAGAGATATTGAGTTTTGGTGAAGCAAAAGATTTTGAAAAAGAAATTGAGAAAAGAGAAAAGCCTTTATCAATAATATTTTTTGGATTTAACGGTAGTGGAAAAACTACAACCATAGCGAAAATAGCAAAGAAACTATCAAGAAAATATAAAGTTTTGCTTGTAGCAGCAGATACTTTTAGAGCAGCCGCGATAGAGCAGCTAGAAGAATGGGGTAAAAAATTGAAAATAGAGGTTTTTAAAAAATCCTATAATTATGATCCGGCAGCTGTTATATACGAAGCTAAGAACTATGCAATAAAAAATGGTTTTGAAATTCTATTGATAGATACTGCTGGAAGAAGTCATACAAATAAAAATTTGATGGATGAACTTTCTAAAATAATTAGAGTTAATAATCCAGAAATAAAAATATTAGTATTAGATTCCTTAACTGGCAGTGATATAATAAATCAGTATAATTTCTTTAGCCAGATTTCAAAAATCGATTTCATTATTTTTACTAAGGTTGATGTTAACGAAAAGGGTGGTAATATTTTATCTATACTATACGAATTCAAAACACCAATAGCATATATTGGTATAGGACAAAACGAAAACGATTTAGAAGAATTTAAAAAGGAAAGGTTTATAGATAATTTTTTAGGAACCAATTCCGAATCTTCTTAATATATTTGCAAATTGTTTATTTTGCATTAACTTTCCATAATTTTTCATTAACTTCTGAATTTTTTTGTACATAGAAATTAATTCTCTAACATCCTGCTCACTAGTTCCACTCCCCATAGCAATTCTTTTTATTCTACTTTCATTAATAATTTCTGGATTTCTTCTTTCGTCCTTTGTCATGCTCTGAATTATATATTTCCATTTTCTCATTTTTTCTTCTTGCATCTCGAAAAGGTCTTCTGGGACAGAAATTCCTAGAAATGGTATATACTTGGCTATCGAAGCTAAGGATCCTAAACTTTGAATTGTTTGAATTTGTTTCAAAAATTCTTCAAAATTAAATTCTTCTATTTCAATTTTATCTTTAAGTTCTGATTTTATTTTTTGGAGAAGGGAATTCAAATCACCTAAGCCTAACATTCTTGAGACAAAAGATTTTGGATCATATTCTTCTATCGCATCTATTTTTTCTCCATAAGTTATGAATTTAACTTTTGCCTTGGTTACACTACATGCGTTAAGCGCACCACCAGCTTTCGCTGTACTATCTACTTTTGTAACTATTATTCCAGTAATTCCTACCAAATTATTAAATTCTTCTGCTTGTTTTTTTGCCACTTTTCCAATTTCAGCCGGTATTACTAAAAAAACTTCGTTTGGCTTAATAATTTCACCAAGAGTTTTTAATTCCTTTGCTAAATCTTTATCTAATGCATCTCTACCAGCTGTATCGTAAATTATTATATCATATTTTTTAAATTCTAAACTTTTTTTTGCTGTATCATACAAATTTTTTTCAACAAAAAAATCTACGTGTATATTTTCTGCTAATTGTTTTAGTTGATCTATCGCAGCTGGCCTATGAAAATCTAAAGAGACTAATAAAACCCTTAAACCCTTTTTCTGATAGTATCTAGCCAGTTTAGCAGCTGTCGTAGTTTTTCCACTACCATATAAACCAACTAACATTATCTTCCCCTTGTTTATAGTTATAGCTTTTTCTTTACCTAGAATTTCAACAAGCTTATCATAAAGAATTTTTATTATAAACTCTCTGTATGATAAATTTGCCGGTATTTCTCCTTTTTTTATTTCGTTTTTTATCTCAGATAAAATCTTATTTACAATAGAAATGTCTACATCGCTTTCCAATAAAATAACCTTAAACTCGTTCAAAATTTCATTTATTGTTCTTTCATCAAGTTTTGATGAATAAATTTTTCTAACTATATTTTCGATTTTCTTAGCTAAGGATCCGAACATAAATATTTATCTTTTTCTAAATTATTTGTGGGTGGCGACCAAAGCGACCAGGAACCACCCGTTCCCATACCGAACACGGAAGTGAAACTGGTCAGCGTACTCTTGAGTACTGCTGCGTGAGCAGCGGGAAAGAGAGTGCGTCGCCGCCCACTATTATATAAATTTAATTATCTTCTCTTTTGGATTTGAAAAATGAAAAAATAAATGAGATTCGCAATTGCAATCACTACAACCAAAATTTGGAATTAAATCGCTACTTATCTTTTCAATAATTCTAGCTAACTCACACTCTTCTTTTTTTGTTTTGACGACATCTATTATTTTAACATTATTATTAACTAGCAAATAATCGATATGCCATCTTAAATTACCCTTTTTTTCCTTATTTAGTTTGAAGTATCTTTTCAACCTCTCATCTATTCCTAAATTTTTTCCATTGGCACTACCAACATAAGAATAAAACCCCCTTCTAAACTCTATTTCTCCAATCTTTCCTATTTTTAAAACTTGATTGCTCTCCATTTTTAATATTAAAACATAAGAACCTTTCATATTATTAATAATCTTAAATTTTTTATACTTATATTTATAAGCCTCGGTCGTCTAGTGGACTAGGATGCGGGCCTGTCACGCCCGAGACCCGGGTTCGAATCC
The DNA here is from genome assembly GCA_038733315.1 of Candidatus Aenigmatarchaeota archaeon. Lineage (GTDB taxonomy): Archaea > Aenigmatarchaeota > Aenigmatarchaeia > CG10238-14 > SpSt-28 > JAHLMO01. The sequence continues at coordinate 168,766 of JAVYPJ010000001.1, forward strand.
CGGCCGAGGCGCGATTTTTAAATTAACCTAAATAAATATTTTTACAGAACTAAAATTATGACAAAAAAAGGAAAAATTAAATTGAATTTGGATACGCTAGAAAACGTTATGACTTATACCATAATCTTTTCTGCAATTTTAATAATGATTGGTGTTTTAATCTCTATAGTTAATAAATCTATCGCATTTTGGATTACTTCGTTTGGCTCTATAATAATTTTCTTTTCTATATTTGGTTTAGTTATAGTAATTTTTTTAAAAGAATTTAGAAAAGACAACAAACAAAATAAATAGTTTATTATTGAAATATTATGAAATTTAAACCCAAATATTCAAAAGAAGAAATAGAAAAATTAGTTGTAAAGCTAGCGAAAGAAGGTTATAAACCTTCGATGATTGGACTAATTTTAAGGGATTCCTTTGGAATATTTAGTGTTAAAGAGATTACTGGTAAAAACATCTTAAAGATTTTAGAAGAAAATGAAATAAAATTAGAAATACCAGAAGATTTGTTAAATTTAATGAAAAAAGCTGTAAAGCTAAGAGAGCATTTATCAATACATAAAAAAGATGAACACTCCAGAAGAGGGTTAATTTTAATAGAATCTAAAATAAAAAGGTTAGAAGAGTATTATAAAAGGGTTGGTAAACTTCCTTTTGACTGGAAGTACAATCCAGAAAGTGCTAAGATAATAGTTCAAAAGTATTCAGTTTAAAAATGAAGGAGAAAAAACAGCTATTTAAAGTTAAACTATTAGCAAGCGAAGAATTCGGAAATAAAGAAATTACTGAAACCCTTTGTAGCGAATATTCGTACTTAATAAACAGAAGGTTTTATCTAAACTTATCAGAATTGTTAGATACAAATAGATATCAATATAAAATTTGGTTTAGAATTTTTAAAATTGAAAACGGAATTGCATATTCTAGATTTGATGGAGTAGAAACTCTAAGAGAGCATATATACAATGCAATATATCCGGGAGTAAAAACTATAAGAATTTATACAAACGTTACCACAAAAGATGGTTGTCTATTGAGAGTTAAATACATTCTTACTTTTAGAAAACTAAACTCTAAGAAAGAGTCGAGTATTAGAAAAATTGTTGAAGAAAATACAAAAAAAATTCTTTCAGAAATGACTATAAAAGATATTATAAATAATTTAATTTTAAAAAACACTGTAATAAAGAAAATTGAAAAGGAAGTAAAAAAAATTAATATACCTTTATTTTTAGAAATTATAAAGATAGAAAGAAAAGATAAAATACCATCTTAAAATTTAAATATACTTTTTAAGATTAAAAGAAGTAAGAGAAGTATTGTAAATGTGGATAAGAACTTAAAAACTACTTCTCCTTTTTTCCCAAATTTTTCCTCTAATAAATCATAGAAAAATAGTCCGCCATCTAATGGTTTAATGGGTAATAAGTTAAACATTCCTATACCTATATTTAAAAAGAATAGCCAAAATAAAAATTCTCTTAAGGTTAATAAAACAGGTAAAAAAACTTCTCTATTTGCTTGAGTAAATTCATTCTTAGGATAGTATGCATTTTTGATAAATCTAATTTTAATACTTTCATTTATAGTTATGTCAAACGAACTGTTTATAGTTTGAATAGTAACATTCTGTGTTTTATTTTCTCTTATTCTTTTCATGACAATAGCAAGCTCAGTTATATCATCTACTTTTTCATTATTTATTTTTAATATTGTAAGTGTTGTATTTTTTCCGCTAGATTCATCTAAAATTTCAACCTCTACTCCACCAAAGTTTAAAAATATTATATTAGCTATTATAATGAGTAAAAGTAATGCTAAAATGCCTACAATAAAATTTGCAAAAGAGCCAGCTGCATATATTTTTAATCTTTTGATTAATTCTATTTTCTTTAATTTTTTTTCATCTAATTCAACAAAAAAAGCAGGTAAAACTAATAAAAAAGCATATCCCATAGATTTTATCCTCAGATTACTTATCCTAGCTAAAAACGCATGAGCTAATTCGTGAGAAATCGCTATAATAGGTATTATAATAAACCAAAAACAAGCAGGAACACAAAGAACAAAAGAAGAATTGCATAACATCGGAAGCGATGGTAATACTACCTGTACTGGAGCTATCTTAGGCGGTTTAAATAATTCTATCAAAGAAAAATAAAAAAACAGAGCAAAAGAAACGTATACAGAAATTATTGCGAGAACTCCAAAAATGTTAAAAAACTTTGAAAATCTTAAAGAAATCCCTTCGATTTTTTTATTAAAATTTTTTGTTTTTCTTAAAAGTAGAGGGCCATGAATTTCAATGTTTTTTCTATCTAAAAATAAAAATATTCCTATACTAAATATTATAACAAGCCCTATTATACTATCTAAATCCATAAAGTTTCATTAACTAATATTTTTATTTATATGCGGGGGTCGCCTAGCCTGGTCAATGGCGGCGGGCTCAAGAGAAATTGAGCTTTGATAGCTAATGATAAGAAACCCGCTGGCTTAGTGCCGTCGTGGGTTCAAATCCCACCCCCCGCAATATTTTTGCTGCAGTAAAAATATATTCTTTTTTCTTATTTATAATATTCCATGAAAATGAACATAGCTAAAAATATGATAGTTTTAATTGTTATAATAACTCTTCTTTCGATAGCAAAATTTTTGCTTAATTTATATTCCCTAGAAGTTTTTGAGTTCCAATCTGCCATAATGGCAATAATTTCTGGATCCATTTTTCTAATAGGTATAATATATGCTGCTGTTTTCTCTGATTATAAAGAGAGTGAAAGGATATTAGTAGATTTGTCCATATCTATTAAAAACATCATAAGAGAAGGGAACTTTATCAAAAGATATGATGAAAAGCTATCTAAAAATATTAAGAAAATAATGAAAACTCTCTATACGCATATAATGGATTACTTAAACGGACAAAAAAACTATAACAAAATTATTGAAGATATTAACCAAATTAATGAAAAAATTAATGAGTCCGATATAGATAAAATACCAAACGCTTATATAACTAGATTAAAGAATGAATTATCAAACATTGAAAAATATATAGATAGAATTAAAATGATAGCAGAAACTGAATTTGTTCCAATAGTTTTATATCTTTCTTTATCTTTGATTACAATATCTACAATAACTATTGTTCTATCTGATTTAAAAAATATTTATGTTGAGATTTTTTTCGTTATAGCATATTCATCGATTTGTTATGGTATGGTTTTTGTGACTAGAGATATGGAAAATCCATTTAAAGGAGTTGTAAAAATTTCCCTAGAACATATAAAGGATTTGAAAAATTTTATTGACTCTTCTTAAACATTTCCGTTTTTATCGTTTTTCTTATTTCCTCTATAAAATCACAAACCTCCTTTACATGACAGTATGGACAAACAACCTTTCTAAAATTTGGAAGATTACTCATTTGTGGAATTCTACCATAAGCTAAAACTTTCTTAACGCTTCTTAACAAATTTTGGACCATTCTTTTATCTTCTTCGCCTATTCTAATTCTATACATTTTTCTATTATTCAAGCTTAATAAAATAACTTCATTTATTTCTCTTCTAAAGAAACTCTCCACTACAAAAACCTCTCCAGCAAGTTGTATTTTCAATCCTTTTTTTATCTTTTTTACATTTGTTTTAATTTCGATGGGTAATATTTTTCCATCCTTAGTTATTACTATCATATCTGGAGTGCCCACCACACCATGTTTTATTGAAATTAAAAATGGTTCTGAAAATACATATCTCAAATTCAATTTTTTAAGTAAGTTATTTAAAGAAAATAAAACCTTGGTTATTTCATCTTTGTTCATCTTTGTTTTACCTCTATATTCTTTCAGAACATCTTCACTTACAAGAGATATTAAAGTTTCTAAATTATCTATATACCTATTATAATTTTTTATAAAATTACATATAGATTTATGTAGAACTTCCCCTTCAAAACTTTTTTCTGATTTCTTTTGTTTAGAATGTGTAACCTTTTCTAGGAAAAATCTTCTTTGACATTGAAAAAATTTTGAAATTTCTAGAGGAGTTAAAAATACTTTTCTTGAAAGATTTTCAACTCTTTTTTTTAAATATTCTAGCAATTCGTTTATATATTCCTTAGAGAATTTTTCTGATTTATGAATTTCGTTGTTTATTGAAGATATTTTTTCGTCCTTAGACAATTTTTGTAGTAAAAGAAAGAGTATATCTGTTATATAAATTTCGTTATTCAAAAAATTTAAAATTATATCGTCTATTGTTTTTTTACCGACAAAATCGATTTGTTCTATAGATTTTAACAAAACCTCGTCACTTATATCTATTTTTAATTTCATGTCTCAACCACTTATTTTTCTTTAATGATCTATTCATCATAAAATATTTTTCACATTTTGAAGAACAAAAAAAATAAATTTTTCCTGAAGACGTTACGTATAGTTTTCCAGTACCTTTTTTTAATTCAATGTTACAAAAACTACACTTCATCTTTCTTCTATTTTCTCTTCAGATTCCATTTCAACTTCTTTCAATAATATAATGTCACCAATTCTTATTGGTCCACTAACATTTCTAACAATTATAGAACCCTTTTCTTTACCTTCTAAAACCTTACATTTTACTTGAGTTACCCCTTTAGAGCTTGCTCTTCCAATAATTTCAATAACCTCCGCTGCATATACTTCAACCATTTAAATAACTAAACGTTTTGAGTTGTATTAGATTTAATCCAAGAAATTATTTCATCTAATAGCTTCTTTCCTTCTCCAACATCAATTACACATACACTCGCCGCAGAAACTTGAATACCGCTTACTCTTCCGAGATCTTCCTTACTTTTAACATATATATATGGCGTTTTTTTCTCCTCACATAATAATGGTAAATGAGCTACAATTTCTTCTGGATCCACATTCATAGCAATCAGAACTAATTTTGCTTGACCCCTCTCTACTGATTTAGTCACTTCATTTGTCCCTTTCTTAATCTTTCCGGAAGTTCTTGCAATCTCTACTAATTTTAGTGCTTTTTCTTGAATTTCTTCCGGTACTTCGAATTTTACGTATTTTGGAGCCATAGAAAATATAAAATACAAAAAATATTTATATTAATTTCTATCTATTAGAATTAAAACAAGAGGATGTTGAGAGTATATTATCAATTATATTAGATAATGTTGTTTGATTCATTAAATTCCTACATTTCCAACTATCGCTATTCAATCTTTGAACAATTCCATTGGCATTTTCGCTAACAGAGCCATTAATAATACTGTATTCATAGAAACCGTTCTTACTTCTAACTCTAAATATTGAGTTATCTAAGCTGTCTATTTTTTCACAAGACACTTCACTTGTTTCTATATAACTTCTTGTTGTACTTTCCTTAGTTTCGAATAAGTATGTTATGTTAGGTAGCTTGTATAAAATCTTTACATAATTTGAGGATACAATTAACTCTATTTCAGACCCTGGATTCAATATCTTTTCAACACAATGAGTAGAATTTAATATTTTAAAATAGTTGCCTGGCTCTGTATAACTAGAATTTGTAAAAGTAGGTAATAGTTGCGAATTTAAGAAGTTTCCAAAATTATCCCTGGCAGAAAAATAAATACTAGAGAATGTTAAACCCCCAAAGATTAAATAAAAGATTATGTCCTTTAATGATAGCATACTTTATGATTCATATAATTTATGAATATTTATAAATTTCTACAAAAAACTATACATTTATGAAAAAAATTTTTAGTGATAATTATTTTAAAAGAGTTGCAAAAGAATTAAAAATAGAAAGAATTTCGAAAGAAGCTGTAGAGACTATTAGAGAAATTTTACAAGAAGAAGTTTCCGAAATATTAAGAGTTTCTAACGAAATTGCAAAACATTCTAAAAGAAATACTATATTCAAAGATGATATAAAAATCGCTATTAAAAAACTTAATTTCTGATATTTTATGAAAATTTTATTAGTATCGCCAGAATTTTTAATAAAAGAAACTAAGGGTTTAGCGAGATATGGCTATGAAATATATTCGAGAATTAATAAAATTTACGATGTAGAGGTTGTATTTAGAAAAAAATTTCATATGGGTTTTTTAGGGTTTGTTTTTTCCCTTTTATATTCAAATATTTTAGTTTTAATAAAAGGAAGGAAATTTAATGTAATACATGCACTATCTCCTGAATTGGCTATATTAGCAGCAATATTTTATAGAAAGAAGCTTGTTGTTACTTTCCATGACCTCTTTCCTATAATATATTGGAAAAAATTAAGATATAAGATTGGTATTTTAACGTCTTTTCTTTCATTTATAGTTTGGAAAATTGCGTCAAGAGCTAAAATAATAGTAGCTGTTTCTTCATTAACCAAGCAGCAAATCGAAAAAAAACTGAAAAGAACGAATGTAAGAATAATATTAGAGGGTATAGATGAAAAAATAAAGCAGAAAAAACCTAAAAATAAATATTTGACACTATGTTTTGTAGGAGGGTATTCCTATAGAAAAAGAGTTGATATAGCAATAAAATTATTTGAAATTATTAGAAAAAAAGAAAAGGATTGCAAACTAATAATCGTTGGTGGAAGAAAAAAATCTATATATGAATCAAACTTTTCTGTACCGAAGGATTTAAATAAAGATATAATTTTTTTAGAGAAAGCAAGCGATGAAAAATTAATAGATGTTTATAGTGAATCTCACTTTATAATAATATCTTCTGTAGTAGAAGGTTTTTGCTTACCTATTATAGAAGCTTTAAAGTGTAACACTATACCTATTACCTTTGAATTTTCTGAAATACCGAAAGAAACTAAAGAATTATGTATAGTATGTAAAGATGTTAGAGATGCTTGTGAAAAAATCATAGACTTTTGGAAAAATAATTATAAAATGTGGCAATTTTTAAAGAAAGTTAATAAAAAAATTAAAAAATTTGATTGGAATAAAACCGTTAAAGAGTATATTAAGTTATATAAAGAAATTGCCAATTATGGGGAAAGTTGAAGATATTATAAGAGTTATAAAGGAAAAATTTAAAGTTAGTGAAGAAAAAGTAAAAGAAGAAATTAAACAAAAACTTTATGAATTTAGCGGATTAATTAGTGAAGAGGGTGCAGCAATTTTGGTTGCAAGAGAATATGGAATAGATATAAAAGAGTTAAAATTCTTTACACCATTAAACGAATTGATTGGTGGGATGAAAAATGTAAATGTTAGAGTAAAAGTTATTAAAATTTTTCCATTGAAAGAATTTGATAGAAGAGACGGTACAAAAGGTGTCATAAAGATTTTATTGGTTAGCGACGGTACAGATTTTGCTAGATTAGTTTTTTGGGATGAATTTGCAAAAGAAGCTGAAGAAATGAAAATAAAAATTGGAGATGTGTTAAAAGTTTATAACATTAAAACAAGTGAAAATATTTTTGGTGAAATAGATATAGTTATAGATAAAAACAGTAATATAGAATTTGATAGCCAAGATAATTTACCGAGCTTAGATGAATTGAATGAAAAATTTGTAAAAAATAAGTATAAAAGATTAGATGGAAATTTAGATTCAATAGGTTTTTTTGAAGTGATTGGAATTATTACATATTTATTTGGTAATAACTTTTTCTTTAAAGTATGTCCAATATGTAATAGCAAGGTTGGAAAGAAAGATGAAAAATATTTTTGTGATATACATGGTGAAATTGAACCAAAAAATGCGCTTTTCTTAAGATTTGAATTAAACAATTTTTCTGGAAATTTAAGAGTTGTTTCGTTTAAGGAAACTGCAGAAAAACTTATTGAAATAGATAAAAGAGATTTAGAAAAAATTGAAAACTTAAAGGAATTTTTATCAAAAATGTTAATAGGTAAAATGATTAAAGTAAGGGGAAGAGCTAGAAAGAATAAAATATTAAATATAATAGAATTGATTGCTAACGAAATAGATGTTGTTGATTTAAAAGATGAAACTATGTTATTAATTAAAAACTTTGAAAGTTAATTATGGAAGAAGAAAAAATTTCTCTAAAAGATATTAAAGGAATTGGTCCTAAAACTCTCAAGAAATTAGAAGAGTTAAAAATAAATGATCCTATGATAATTGCTACAAGTAATCCAAAAGAATTATCTATGATATTAGAAATAAGTGAAGAAAAAGCGTTAGAAATTATAAATAATGTGAGAGAAGCCTTGGGTTTTAAAGTTGAAACTGCTGATAAGGTTTTAGAGAGAAGGATGAAAATGAAAAAAATAACTACATCTTCTAAAAAATTAGATGAACTCTTAGGTGGCGGAATTCCAACGCAAGCTATAACAGAAGCTTTCGGTATGTATGGTAGTGGTAAGACTCAATTAGCTTTCCAGTTAGCTATTAATGTACAATTACCTGAAAGTGATGGTGGGTTAGAAAAAACCTGTTTGTTTATAGATAGTGAGGGTACTTTTAGTCCGGAAAGAATTCTCGAAATAGCAAAAAACAGAGGATTAGATGCTGAAAAAGTATTAAAAAATATTTATGTTGCAAGAGCTTATAGCAGCGATCATCAAGTTTTATTAATAGAAAAATCTGTTGATTTAATCAAAGAAAAAAACATTGGACTTATTGTAATTGATTCTATAACATCTCATTTTAGAGTTGATTATATGGGTAGAGGGGAATTAGCTGAGAGACAACAAAAATTAAATAAACACTTACACCAACTACAAAGATTAGCAGATGCATTCAATTTAGCAGTATATATAACTAATCAGGTAATGGCAAGGCCAGATATAATTTTTGGTGATCCAACTCAACCTGTTGGTGGCCATGTTTTAGCACACATTTCTTTTTATCGACTATATCTTAGAAAATCTAAGCAAAACCTAAGAATTGCCAGATTAGTAGATGCTCCTAATTTACCTGAAAGAGAAGTTGTATTCCAAATAACAGAAAGAGGTTTGGAAGATTATGAAGAAAAATGATTATATATAGGGGAGCGGAAGCAGTTATTAGGAAAATTAATGAAAATGAAATAATAAAAGAGAGAATAGAAAAAAAGTATAGAATAAAAGAACTTGATATTAAAATAAGAAAAGAAAGAAATAAAAGAGAAGCTAAAATATTAATAGAATGTAAAAGAATTGGTATAAATGTTCCTAGAGTTTTAGAAATAAATGACTTTTCTATGAAAATGGAATACATCAATGGAAAAAGATTAAAAGATGTTATAAACAACAAAAATTATAAAGAATTTGCTACTGAAATAGGGAAAATTGTTTCAATACTACATTCGAATAATATAGTTCATAATGATTTAACTCTATCAAATCTCCTACTCTATGATAATAAAATTTATCTAATCGATTTTGGTTTGTCATATAACACAAATAAGATAGAAAAAAAAGCTGAAGATATTTTAACTCTTTATTATTCAGCAAAATTCATAATAGGAGAAAAATTTGAAGAATTTTTTAAAATGTTTGTTGATGTCTATACTAAAAACTATTCTGAAGGTGGTAAAGTTATAGAAAGGATGAAAAAAATACTATCAAGAGGTAGGTATTCTTTGAAAAACAATGGCAACTAAAAAAGATTTATTAAATTTTTTATTCAAAGAAAAACCTTTAAAAGTTCTTTTAGTACTATCAGATGGTCTTCCTAAAAATATAACACAAATCTACAAAAAAGTTAGAACAACATACTCACATACACTAAACATATTAAGTGTTATGTATGATTTGAACATAATAGAGTTTGAAAAAAGAGGTAGAGATAAAGTTGTGAGATTAACAAAAAAAGGTGAAAAGATTGTTGAAGCATTAAAATCCATATTATCAGATTTTCTATGAATTTTTAGATATTTTTTATGAATATTCTTACATTTTTTATGAATATTCGCAAAATTTTTATGAATTTTCAGAATTTTTTTATGAAAAATCAGAGAATTTTTGAAAAGTTTCGGAAGTTATTTTGTATAAATGTTTTATAAAATCGTAACTTTCTTATTTAAAACATTGAGATAAGAAAGTTAGAGTTTGTGTTTTATTGTTATGTGTCTATTTCATAAACATATAGTAACAACTCTTTTATAACATTGTTATAATAAAAATTAATAAAAATGTTTTTATTATTAATGTGTTTATATAAAGAGTGTAAAAAATAATAAATATTACTCTTCATATAATTAAACGAACTTAAATAAGAATCTTCATAAAAAATATAATTTATGAAAAGAGGAAGACCATCTAAAAGGTTTGAAATATATGAATTGATTAATGAGTATTTTAAAGAGAATCCTTATCCATCGAATGTTAATAAAATAGCTGAATTTATATTTCAGAAAAGTAATAAAAAAATCAGTTGGAATACATTAAAAAAATATTTGGAAGAATTAGTAAAGATAGATAGAATTAAAAGAATAATACCACCTCATTCGAAAGATAGTTCCAAAACCGGTATAACCCTATATTATTTAGAAGTAAAAAAAGAAAATGAATAGATCCTTAGAATTGATTAAAAAGGGATATTTAATTCAAGATAAAAATCTTTCAGATTTGTTATCAAAAATTAGTGACGAAGATTTTAAAAAAATATTAGATGTTTTACCAAAAACAACAGAACCAAAAGTTTTGAAAAAAGAAGATATTTTAAGATTGATGGGTAAGAATTATAACATAAAAATACTAACTCCAAAAGGTAAAGAAAAAATAACAATTACCGATGTTATTAACATAATGAAATCGAGATTCGACTTTTTTTTACCTATTTTAAAGAAAAAATTATCTTTCTTTAATTTATTATCAATTAATAAGATTTCAAAAAAATATAGAGTTTTTTCGATAATAGGAATTGTTTATAAAATTTACGATAATAAAATAACGTTAGAAGATATGACAGGAAAAGTAGAAGTTGTTGTTGAGGATAAAAATCTACTAAAATACATCGAAGAAGACTGTGTAATTGGAGCTAAATGTTATTGGAATAATAATGTAATAATAGCTAATGAAATTATTTTCCCAGAATATGAGAATAACCAAGAAAAGGAGATAAACTTAGAGAAAATAAATATATTTTTCGAAAGTAGTAATTTTAAACTCGATGAAATTTTTGACATATCTATAGTTTTTTGTAATGAAGAGAATAAAATTTTAAATAATGTAGTCTATTTAAATAATAGAACTCCAATACATAGAATTCTTGTTAATGAATGTCTAATTCTTTTTATAAACGAAAATTTTATAAAATTTGATTTTGAAAAGTTTTATAAACTCAGATTAATAAAGTCTAGTATTAATCAAACAATAAAATTTGGAGCGGATTTATTTCTAATCCAAGAAAAACCTAACATTATATTTTTATATAACTCTAACTTAAATAAGATAGAAGAAAGAAATAAAATCGTTTTAATTAATATAAAGAACAACCAATCAAAAATTTGTATTGATTTAAAAAATAGAGAGTTTTGTTGAGTGTACCTATATTTATATCCTCATTTATAGAAAAACATATAACTATACTAAAATTAAAATAAAATTCATGAGCACTGAAAGATTTTTTTTAATAGACGTTGATTATGATGTTATCGACGATAAACCATTAATAAGGATTTATGGAAAAACAAAAGATAATAAATCAATAACAGTTTTTTATAGAGATTTTTTTCCATATTTTTATGTTAAAACGAAAGATTTAGAAAAAACAATTGATTTTATAGATAAAAATTTTAAAAATTTAATTGTTAAAGTGGAAATAGTTAATAAATATTTACCTATAGGTTTTAAAAACAAAAAAGACGAACTTTTAAAAATATATTTAAAGCATCCGGCTAAGGTACCTATCGTTAGAGATCAGCTAATGAGCTTAGAATTTATAGAGGGAATTTTTGAAGCTGATATACTTTTTAAGTATAGGTTTATGGCAGATTTTGGTCTTTATGGTTGTAAGTGGTATGAAGCTGAAGGAGTTTATGTTAATAATACATCTACTGTTTTCACAGATTTAAAGTTCGAGGCGAAAATTTTTAAAGAAGTAGAAGATATAACTAATCCAAAATTTAAGATATTATCAATAGATATTGAAGTGGCTAATGACATCGGCATGCCAAACCCGAAAAACCATCCAATATCTATAATTTCTTTAAGTTTTTTCCCAGAGTTTAAAGATAAGAAAAGTCTTGTTTTACTTTCCAAAAAAATTATAAATAAAGAAAATTTAGATATTTTGTGTTTCGAAAATGAAGAAGAAATGCTAAAAAAATTTGTGGATATTGTTAAGGAATATAATCCAGATTTTATTATAGGTTATAACATCAACAATTTTGATATACCTTATATAATCGAAAGATTAAAAATAAACAACATCAAACCATATCTTGGTAGAGTTAAAAAGAGTTGTAAAAGTATAAAACTTAATGAGGGAAAATATAAAAACACAATTACTGGAAGAGTAATAGTAGATTTTTATGAGATATTTAAGGAATTTTCAAAAAAAGGAATGTTTAAAACAAAAAGATTGGGTTTAGGTGATGTCGCAAGTGCTTTAATTGGAAAAACGAAAGAGGATGTTGATCATAGTGAAATTAAAAAGCTTTGGGATGGGGATATTGATGATATTTTAAGATTAGTTAAGTATGCGAAAAAAGATGCTGAGCTTGTTTTAGAAATTATGTTAAGTAGAGATTTCCTCTCTCAATACATAGAAATTTCTAGATTGAGTGGTTTATTACTTCAAGATTCCTTAGCTGGCTCAGAATCTTCAAGAATAGAACAGTTTCTATTAATAGAATTTAATAAAAACGATTTTGTAATTCCGAATAAACCAACTAAAAAAGAGCTCAAAGAGAGGGAAAAAGAAAGGGTTAAGGGTGCTATTGTTTTAGAGCCAAAAACTGGCTTGCATGAATATGTTATTTATTTGGATTTTAAATCGCTATACCCAAGTTTAATAATTCAGTATAATATATGTCCAACAACATACGTTAGGAAAAAAGAGGAATTAGATGAAGAAATAGAATTAATTCAATCGCCAATAAACACCTTTTTTGTTTCAAAAAATGTAAGGGAAGGAATTTTTCCAAGAGTTTTAAAAAGATTAATAGATGAAAGAGATATGATTAAAAAATTAATGAAAAACGAAAAGGATGAGGTTAGAAAAAAACTTTTAGATGCAAAACAATTAGCTCTAAAAAGTCTAGCAAATTCTTTTTATGGATATACAGGATATCTTAGGGCAAGATTTTTTATTGCTGATATTGCTAATACAATAACTGCTTATGGTAGATATTGGATAACTAATGTTAAAAAACTTATAGAAAGCGTTGGTTATGAGGTTGTTTATGGCGATACAGATTCAGTTATGATTAAGGTTAATGTGAATTCGATGGAAGAGGCATTTAAAAAAGGATTGGAAATAGAAAAATTTATCAATTCTAACACTCCTGAAAATATAAAAATGAAGTTAGAAGGTATAATGAAAAAGATATTATTAATAACAAAAAAGAAATATTTCGGATATTTGTTTGAGAGTAATAATGACAGCGGAAAAATCCTTATGAAAGGTGTAGAAACAGTAAGAAGGGATTGGTGTGATTTGGTTTCTGAGACTTTGAGTAAAGTAATTGAAATACTTTTAATTACAGGTGATGAAAGGAAAGCTTTTGATTATGTTAGGGAAATATTTAGAAAGTTAAAAAATAATGAAATAGATCCACAAAAACTAGCTATAGTAAAATCAATCTCAAGACCTATTGAAAAATATAAAGGGCAACAACCACACATAGAATTAATAAAGAAAATGAGAAAAAGAAATGAGCCTAATATACCTGGTGTTGGTGATAGGGTAAGTTATGTAATAGTTTCCGGGCCACAAAAAATTGTTGAAAGAGCAGAGAGTGTTGATTATGTTAAAAAACATAAAATACCAATAGATGCAGAATACTATATACATCATCAATTATTACCACCCTTAGAAAGAATTTTTGAAGTGATAGGTATATCTTCTTCACAGTTTATTACTGGAAGTAAACAGATATCTATTCTATCCATTATACAGAATGGAAATGGTAATGGAAAGAAAGATTATAGTGAAAAGATTCCAAATAATGAAATAAGAATCGAAGAGCTTGAAGGTTTTATATGTAACAGTTGTTCAACTATATACAGAAGAGTACCATTAAATGGTTTTTGTGAAATATGTAATGGTGAAATAGTATTTTATTCACAAACATTAAAAACAAAAATATTATCTATAACATAGAATTTTTGTTATGAATATATCAAGTATAGTAAACATTTTGGATAAATCTGTGTTTACTTTTTTGTCTATTATAGACTTTTCTCAAATTTACCTAATTTCTTTTTTTACTTACTATTTTTTTTACCTCTTTTTTTTATTGTTTTTTATATACCTATATTTTTTTGAGAGAAATAACAAAATAGTAAAAACCTTAGTTATTTTATCTTTGATTGGTTTTTGTTTTGTTTATGGTTTCAAATATTTTTTTAAAAAAGAGAGGCCTGTTGGAATTGTTGAAAAGTTAGATTATTCCTTTCCGTCTTCTCATGCTTATTTTGCAACCCTGGTTTTAATAGTTTCATATCTCTATGTTAGAAACTATTTTCTAAAATCTTTTTTTATAGTTCTTTCATTGTTCTTATTCTTTTCTATTTTAGTTTTAAAAATTCATTATTTTTCTGATGTAATATTTTCTACATTTCTTGCTTGTTTATTCTTTTATATATTTAATAATAAGAGAGATATTTTACAAAAAATCGTAGAAAAAGTGAGAAGAGTATCGAAAAAGATATTAGAACATTAAAGAAAAAGAATGAAAGTGAAAACAAAACAAATATAGATAATATTAAGAAATTATATTTTTTAAATTCTCTACTAAAAACTTCTATTAACATTAAACTTATAAGAGTTAGTGAAAATGTAAAAATGGATATAAAAACTTTACCATAAAATAAATAAGTCAGAAATATTGTAGAAAAAATAAATAAAAATAACAATTCATAATTCATTTTTTTAAACTTTATAGAATGAATCGTAAAAAGTACAAAAACAAGAAAAGAAAAAAATGGTATGAAAATTAACGAAGAAATTATTAAGGGTATGTATAATAGAATTTCAAGATTTTTTATTCTAAATATTAGATAAATTGTTAGAAGAGTAAGTATAGCTAATAAAATTTTTTCTGGTGTAAATATGTTGAAGTTTTCTTCTATGCTAAAATCTTCCTTATCTATCAAATTGGAAACTATGACATTTTTTATATTTTCACCATGCTTATTATCTTCAAAAAATATTGAGATATAATGAGTATAATTTTTATATGGTAGAAAAGACTCAAAAATTTTCATGTTTTTATATTCTATAACAAGTTTAGCGTCGTAGTACTTTTCTAATTGAATTAATTTTAGCGGAATATTTTCAATGTTTTTAATTAAGTTTTTGTATGCGGAATCATCTATTTTTATAGTTAGATTTACAAAATAATTTCCTGATTTTTGAATACTTATATCTTTAATATTACTCTGATTAAATAAATAGATTTTAACTGTTACATTGTTTTCAGAAATATAAACTTTATCATATAACTCATATAATTTTTCTATAGGAACTTCTTCGTTTAATATCTTAACTGTATTATTCTCTTCTATTTTAAATTCTCTTTCTATATAAAAATGCAAATTTTTTTCTGAAGATAATATATTCAAAAGATTATAATCTTTTGGTAATATGATTTTGTTGTTATCTAATATAAAATTTTTATAGCCTAACATCTCAATTAATTTTTTATTCTTTTCTGCATTCTTTATAACTATTCTCTCTAAGTTCGTTGGTTTGAAAAATAGTTTATACTCTTTTTCTTCAACCTCAAAAACATAGTTTTCAAGAGCCTTACATCTAACTATCTTATTATTTGATAATATAAAAATAGTTTGATTTGGAGTTATTTGTTTTTTTATTTCTTCAAAGTTTTCTATCGATTTTATATCTCTATCATTAATTCCATTAAGCTCATCACCAATTCTTATAAATTCTTCACACTCAAAATTTTCAAAGTTTTTTATTACTATACTTTTTTTGTCAGGTATTAGAAAAAGTATTAGTAGAAGTATTAATGGCAATACTATTAAAACTATTTTTGGTAAAATATTTTCTTTCATAATTTATGAGAACAAAACTTCATAAATCTTAACTTCGTAGTTGCTAAAAACTAACTTAAACTTTTCTAAACCTAAGCCATTTAAGAAATACATTTTTGTAAATAGAGAATCTTTTATTTCATCATCAGCAATATAAAGATATCGTAGTGTGGGATCTATTATTACCATATAATTTCTATCCCATTTTCTTCCAAAAGCTTCTTGATCTATTATTATTGGTTGATCTTGAGAGTAATATACAAGATACCTTATTCTCTCTTTATTCATGAGATAGGCGGTAAGAATAGATTGATTATTAAACGTTTCCGGCCTTATAGTAACATCTATATCTTTTATTTCCTCACCTATCATTACTTTAGATGTATAAACTAAATAATTTTTTTCTATATCAGATTTCCTAGTGTTTAAAATAAATATTGAGTACATTTTACCTTCTGCATAGTTGTTTTTGTAGAAAAAGTTTTCAATACCACTTTTTGTATAGCATACAGAATTATCTGGATAATATTTTCTTAGGCAAGAAGAAAAATAATATGGCCAATAGAATTTAAATATAAGATCGTTACTAGCTATAAAATATATTTTTTTAATAGTTATGTTACATATTTCTTCTCTAAACAAGGTCGGATAAACTTCTTTAACTTTTTTACAATCCTCTTCAGATAACTTAGTATATTTCTTAAGAATTTCATACGCTTCAGTTTCGTTTTGAGTTGTCAATATTCTACCCATATCTTGAATTCTAATGTTATGGTCGAATGGAATACAACCAAAATTTTCTGTTTTACCACAATGCATACCATCTGCATGAACTCTTACACCAGCATATCCTGCTAATATTACTCCAGGATCCCACCAGGTAGCTACTAAGGTATACTTATCGGAATTTTCTTTTAAGAAGTTTAGTGCATCTAACCAATCTTTACTTACTTCATAACTTCCTTTTAATCTACTTGCAGTGAATGTTGCGACATCTAAATATAAAAACAAAAATACAAGGATTAAAGAAAAGAAAAATATTTTAAATAAATTTTTCGCTTCATCACTTCTTATTCTCTCTATTAGAAAATTGTATGAGAATATCAAGACATATGACGAAACTACTACAAGACATGATGTGAATTGCAATATAAATCTTACTCCCTGGGAAATATAGAAGAGGCAAATTAAAAACCAAGATAATAAAAACAAATCAATCCAATTTATATTCTTTTTGAAAAATTTATATAATAAAATAGGGAAGTACATTATCGATAAAGCAAATAGTATAGCACCAACCGGCCAGCCACCTATTCTTGATGTAATTGTTTCTATACCTTCTTTACTGAATAGATTAAATTTCTGCAATTCCGCTACTGATTTATTTACTAACATAGCACTTTCTAAACCTTTTTGAAATAGTAAAGATAACATCCAAATAGACATGTCTATTGGTTTTGGAAATAGGTTATTAGCGTTAAATATTTTTTCTAAGAGAATTAAAGAAAGTTGCGTAACTATTATTAGTAGAAAAACTAGAATAAAGATGTTTAAAGAGCTTAGTAACGAAGAGAAAAAGGAGTTGAGATATTTTTCTGAGTTGGCTCTTTCATAAGAAAAAACTTTTGTTACAAAGTTTGTAATGAAATGAATCAATATAAACAAGAAAATGAATGGTAAAAAATAGAAAGCTGCTATCCAATTCCATGCAAATAGTATATAAACAATTGTTGTAACGATAAAATATGGTAATATTTTTATGATTTTGTTAAGATTTTTAAGAAATATAAAATTTATTTCATAATCAAAGAACTTTTTAAACAAAACTATTGTTGATAGAATTGTTAGGTGTGTAAAAAGTACATAAACAACATCCAAATCTACATATCCAGCCATAGAAGTTGTAATAAAAGCTGGAGATAGCACAAGTAGGAAAGAGCCGAAGAGCGCAGCTATATTACTTTTAGTTATATATCTTATTAAAAAGAAACAAGGAATGGCTGTTATTGCTGCATATACAGCTACAAAATAAACACTAAATTTTTCTAAGGATAATTTCACAAAATCTCTGAGTAAAATATAACTAATTGCTAAAGTGTAGCTATATCCCCAATAAAAAGCTGGTCTCCCTGGTGGAAAATGGCTGAGTTCATCCCAATCCGCTAAAACGAACCTTTTTTCTTTATCCCATCTTTCTACTATTTCCTTAGCATATCTGAACCACCACCATGGGTCATAATCGGAAGGCATTTCTAGATAAGATGTAAACGACCTTACAACATAGGCAAAAATCATTATTAAAATCAATGAGATTAATACGAGAATGTTTTGTATATTAATTTTTTTTGTTACAACTTCTCTTAATTTTTCCGTTTTTTTAGATTTCTTCATAAATTCTTTTTAATTCTTTTTTAAACTTATTAATTAATGGAAATAGAGATTAAAGTAGATAAGGAGACAGTTAAAAGGATGTATAAACCATTTATAGTAACGATTTTTTTGATTTTTTCTCTTATAATTTTTTATAATAATTTGAGAGTAGTTCTTAATTATCCTATAGTTTTTGGAGATGAGGGCTTCCATATGAAAATAGCTAAGGAAATGACATTAAGGAAAGAATTTATACACTTTTATTATTTTTTTGGACCTAATCATCAGGCTTCTGGATATCTTACAACTTTTCATTTCATAGAGGCTTTTGGTTTTTTGATTTCAGAGTATTTTGCAAGGTTTTTGTTACCCTTTTCAATTTTTTTAATAGCTTTTTCGGTTTTTGCTCTGTTTTGGAAGCTATTTGATGAAAAAATAGCTTTATTATCAGCAATTCTAGTACAAGTTTTTCAATCTACAGTTATATACTCTACAACTTTTTATGTAGATAATCTTTTCTTGCTATATAATTTTTTGGCTTTTTCTTTTCTTTTTATTTTTGCTAGGGAAAAAAATTTAAGATATTTGTTACTATCGTCTGTGTTTTTTTCATTACTCTTTTTTTCGAAGCCTATGTTAAATGTTGTGGCAGCTTTTAGTATATTTTTCTTAGTTCTATACTACTTATATTTGAAAGTTATAAACTATAAACAGTTAGTATTATATTTTGTTTTTCCTTTAATGTTTTTTTCATCGATAATTTTGATGAATGTTAGTATATATAACAAAATATGTTATAATTATTGGTATATTTCTGAAATAATTAACAAAATTTTAAAGTTAAGTGGCGAGTGTATAATAAGAACAACTGATTATGTTGAGAAGTATTCATATAAAGATTTTAGTGATGTGACAGAAAGAGTTGGAAGCGAGCAGACACTTTTTGATTTTGGATTACTTAATTATATTTCTTTTGCATATGGAAACAGCTTATTTATAGTGTTTACCCTTTTTACATCTATTTGTTATATTTTGTTTAAAATGAGAAGATATGATATATTATTTCCATCTATTCCAATAATTTTGCTAACTATTGTATGGCTTTCAACATTTTACATATTTTTTGGTGATTTAGGTATTTTTGGTAGAACAGAAGACGCAGCTAGATATACTTATATTTTCAATCCATTTCTTGCTCTTTACATCTCTCTTTTCATATATTTCATAAGAGATGTATGTAGTATTTTTTCAAGAAAAATAGATTTCACACTTTTATTTAATTTATCCTTTTTTGTTTTGGTGTTTTTTGTAATACTAATATTCTATCCGTTATATTCAGAAAAACTTGAAATAATGAAAAGAGTAAAATCGTTTTCTAGCAAGTTTTTCGAAGCATGCGATTGGGTAAAGAATAACATTAATTCTACAGAAACTTTATATTCTCTTTGGGGACAAAGAGTTTCGTATAACTGTGAAAGAAAGATGGTGGGTGTTTTGGATTTGAGATTTAGTAGAAACGCAACCGAAATATATGAAATTTCTAAAAAAATTGGTTTAAACTACTTTTTCATAGAAAAGTTTAGCATAGATCCATTAAACAGAAATTTTGCAGAGATGTATGATTTAGACTGGGTTAAAATTCTTTTAGAAAACCCACAATACTTTGAGAAGGTTTATGAAAACGGTGTTGAAATAAATTCTTGTATAAATAATTACTTACCGAGAGGTTTAGTGTGCGATGGTGTAATAATTTTAAGAGTAGTTTAGAAAACCAAATTTATGATTTACTAATTTTTTAAAATTTTCAAATCCGTTATTACCAAAACCAATTTTTTTAGATAATTCTATTATCTTTTCACTTTTTACTAAATCTAGACTTTCATAGAAATCATTATTGTAGAATTTAAGCCAAATAATATAATACTTGTTAAAGTTTGGTAATATAGAGGCGATAAGACTTAAAGAATTTCTTAACCATTTTGGGTTAATAAGTTTTTTATATCCCAGCAGAACAGCTCTTATCATTTCTTGAAGCAAAATAAAAAGAATTAAAAGATAAAAGAACCCGATTTTTCCAAATTTCTTTAAAATAAAGTTTCTTAACTTTTCTGATAGTTTTATGTATCTATTTGAAGTTAGTCTAAATTCATCTCTAAACCAAAAATTAATTTTACTATCTGTGTAACATAACATTCTAAAACCTATTACAAGTTTTTCTATTGTAAAATATTTTGTTGACCTCTTCAGCTTTTCTGATAAACTCAAAGAAAAATCGCTTCTAGTGTGTACTATTTTATATTTTTTTGGAAGTTTACATACATTTTCTGTTAATACGCTAAATCTAACAAAGGTAAGTCCAGTAGGATATGCAACACTTTTTTTAAAAAACATGAACATATAGATAAAAGTCTGGATATCTTCCTGTCTAAAAATTTTATAGGCATCATATTTGCCTTTAGACAATTTCCTTAAGTTTTTAAGTAAAAATAAATTTGGAAGTTCATCTGAATCTAAAAATAAAATCCAATCATATTTACATTCGTTAATTCCAACCTTATAATAAAAATCAGCGATTCCTATTGGTGGGAGCCATACAACTCTTACTTTTCTATAACTTTTCTCTAAGTCTTTCATTAATTTCTTTTGATTTTCTTTAATGGAACTATCAATTATAACAATTTCATCAACATACGGATAAATAACTCTTATCTGTTTACTAATAAGTTCATATTCATCTATCGAAAAAATTAGCGCGGAAATACCATATCTCATAATCAAAAATTTAAACCTAATAATTTTTTATATTATAGGAAAGCCCCGTCGTCTAGCGGCCAAGGATGCCGGGCTTTGGTCAGCACCAAAGCTTTGAATAGAAATGAAAGAAACCCGGAGACCCCGGTTCGAATCCGGGCGGGGCTATTTTTTATCAATTTTTTAATTATTAAATAATAGTTATATTTATCTTCGATTATTTTAAATTCTTTGACTTTTAAAATCTCTAAATCTCTTTTAATTTCTCTTTTTGAATAGGTGTGGTAAAATCTTTTTAAGGTTTTTCCTCTGTACTTCCATTCCAAGAGTATATCCCCAAAACAAAAAAATCTTAAAAAACCAGGAATTAATCTAAATATAGTTAGTGATGAAACTCTCTTTAATACTGAAATAAGGCAGATGTTTTTAGATATCCTAATCATTTCATTCAACGCTTTGATTCTTTCTGCTCTTTTTTTAATATGATGAATAGTTGCAATACTAAATACGAAATCAAACGAGTGGTTTTTGAAAGGCAAATTCCTTGCGTCTGCTATAATTAAGCATGCATTTAATTTCTTTCTTTTTAAATACTCTTTTGCATTTTTTATCATATTTTTTGAAAAATCTACACCAACTAAAAAGTTGTTGTTTTTAAATTCAGACAATTGTGTTGCCGTTCCGCAACCTATCTCTATTATTTTTTTGTTTCTTAAACTTCTAAACTTTTCTATAATTTTAAACTTTTGCCTTATATTTACCCAACTATCCGCAACTTTTTCATAGAATTCCTTTACATATAATCTTTCGACTTCCATGGATATAAACATCAGTAACTCTTATTTTTTAACCTTATTGTTTATTACCGTTGAATAGTAAAAAATATATAACTCTTTTAACATAATAAATTTATGGTAATGGAAAAAAATATAAGCGTAACTAAAGTTAAGAATGTTAGGAAGATGTATTTGAAGGAAATAGAAAAGGCAAAAATAGCTTTATTATCATCTAAAACACCAAGAGAAATTAGGGCTTTGCAGGCTAGGATTAAATATCTAGAAGATTTATTAAGAAAAACTTCAGAAGAATAAAGGATTATTTTATGAAGAGTTCTATAGATATAGAATTTCCTATGGAATATTTGTTAGATTTGGTAAAAACAAAAAATAAAGATGAATTTGAAAAGAAAAAAATTTCCTTAGCAAAAAAGTATAATGTCCCAGTTTTAAAAACAACTGAATTATGTAAGATAATCAAAAACAAGCTCGGTATAGATATTTCGGAAAAAGTAAAGAGCAAAATTATAAGAGCAAGTAGTGGGGTTTTAATAATAACTTTAGCAACGAAACAGGATAATTGTGGTGGTAGATGTATTTACTGCCCAAAATTTAGAGATATTCCTAAAAGTTATACACCAAATGAACCAGCGATACAAAGAGCAAAAAATAATAATTTTGATCCATATCTTCAGATAAAGAATAGATTAACACACTACTCACTAATGGGTTTATTAGATAAAAACTCAAAAATAGAGATTATAATTCTTGGAACTTTCCTTAGCTTAGAAGATGAATATAAAAAATGGTTTATAAAAAGAATTTTTGATGCTTTAAATGAGGAAGATAGCGAATCTATAGAAGAGGCTCATAGGAAAAACGAAAAAGCAAATTATAGATGCGTAGCTTTAACAATTGAAACTAGACCTAATATGTGTTTAGAGAAGCATGTAGATGAAATGTTATCTTATGGTGTTACGAGAGTTGAGATTGGAGTTCAAAGTGTTTATAACGATGTCTTAAGTTTTGTGAAAAGAGATCATACAATAGAGGATGTTAAAAAAGCAACAAAAATTGCGAGAAATGCGGCGTTAAAGATTACATATCATATAATGCCAAACTTACCAAAAAGCGATTTTGATAGGGATTTAGAAATGTTTAAAATATTGTTTGAAGATAAAGATTTAAGGCCAGATTATTTAAAGATATATCCTTTACAACTTTTTAAGAATACAGAGCTTTGGAAAATGTATGAGAATGGAGAATTTAGATTATACGAATTTAGCGAATTGGTAGAGTTGCTGGCTATAGCGTTAAAATTCATTCCAAAATATGTAAGAATTCAAAGAATTGGAAGAGATTTACCAAAGAATGATATAGATGCAGGGTATTCTTTAACAAATCTAAGAGAATATGTTGAGAAAAGAGCGAAAGAGTTGGGAATTTATTGTAAGTGTATAAGATGTAGGGAGGTCGGAATTAAAATTAAAAATAATTTAGAAATAGATTTTGATAGCATAGAATTAAAAAGAATAGATTATGAAGCTAATGATGGAAATGAAATCTTTCTATTTTTTGAGGATAAATACGAGACTCTTTACGCATATCTAAGGTTAAGAATACCAGATAGCTCTCATAGAAAAGAAATAAATTCTAAATCTGCAGTAATAAGAGAATTAAAAGTTTTAGGATTGCATTTGCCTGTAGAATCTATACCAAAGGAATTTAATTTTCAGCATAGGGGTTTAGGAAAAAAATTAATGAAAGCAGCAGAAGAGGTGGCTTTAAACGAGTTTGATAGAAATAAAATGGTTGTAATAAGTGCTGTTGGTACTAGAGAATACTATAGAAAACTTGGTTATACTATTGATGGACCATATATGAGTAAGTTATTGGTTTAATTAGTTATATTTCTTAATAAGGAATACTTTTAATGGGTAAATACATAGTAATAGAGGGTATAGATGGTGCTGGTAAAACCACTATTTGTAATTTATTATCGAAGGATTTAGAAAACTCTTTTCTTATTAAAGAACCTTCTGACAGAGAAATAGGTAAGTTTATTAGATTTTTGTTAGAGAGTCAAAACGAAAATATGAGGAATCCGTTTATTTCTATGCTAATGTTTTTTTCAGATAGAATATCCATAAGAGAAAAAATAATTGAGCTAAGAAATTCTTATAACTATATAATTTCAGACAGAAGTTTCTTATCAACTTATGCTTATCAGATTTCATTGATAGAAGATGAAAAGGAGAAAAAAATATTCTTGAACATATTTAGGGAACTTTTGAAATTAATAGAAATTCCGGATGTCATAGTAATTTTAGATGTTGATATTGATGTTGCGTTAGAAAGAATACGTAAAGATAACAGAACAAAATCTCTGTATGAAAATAGAGAATTTTTAAAAAAAGTTTCTGAAAACTATAGGAATTTAAAATTGGATTTAGATAATGTTTATTTAGTGGATGCAAATAGAGATATTAATGATGTTGAGAGAGATGTATTAAGTATTATTAAACAACTTTAACTTCCACACCAAGCAATTCTTTTAAGCATACTTCAAAAAACCTTATGTTAATACCTTTATTTCCTAATACTATTGGTCTCTGCTCTTTTGTTGTATGAATATATAAATATGGACCTTTAAGTTCTATCTCTTTTAATTCTTTTGCTAATTTACCAGCTGGGTGAAAAACTCTAAAATACTCTCTTAAATCTAAGGTTAGTTCTAAAATTCTTATAGTTAAATTTAATTTATTCTCTAGTGATTGAATTGTTTGACCGTGCTTTCCAATAATTTTTCCGGCTTGGTTTTCTTTAACTACTATAACTACATCTGGTGCAGATTTTAATTTTTGTGAATCAAAAAGTTTCTTAATTTTTCTTAGGTCTAAAACAGTTATTATATCTATATTATCAACCTCTTCTAAGATTAAGTCTAAAATTTCCTTTTCTTCTTTTTCCATTTCTCTTTTTCTTAATTTTGTTTCTAATAACAACTTTACTCCAATTTTAGCACCATTTCTAATTATATCATTTAAACCTAACTCAACTATTTGAGAATCTTTTTGGTTAGATAAAATTTCTCTCAAAATTTTTATCGTTTGATAATTTTCTGCTTGTAATAAAGCATCTCCAGCAATTATTAATCTTGAATTAGAGCCAACTCTCATTAATATTTCAACTATTCTTTCTGGTTTAACTAATTGAACATCATCTATAAATATTATCGAATCATCAAAACTTCTTCCTATAAGAGATGAAAAATCTGCGAAAACGATTCTTTTTTGTTTTATGAACTCTTCTATTTCGTCCCACTCTATTTTTAAGTTATCGGCAATATCTTTAAGGTATTGTTTTATATTTTCAAAATATAATTCTCCTAGTTCAGCAAGCGTAAACTCCTTTTTTGTTGATGGGTCTATAAAAGGCTTAACTATTATTAGTTTTTTTGTTTTTGTTTGCTTCAAAACTCTTAGAGCATAGTCTATAACAAAAAAAGTTTTGCCGCTTCCTGTAGGACCAAATATTGCTAAATAGATAATTCTTTCATTATTCAGAGCGTTATACAACTCTTTTTGGTTTTCTGTTAATGGTTTAATTGTCATAATATATTTTTAATTAAAGTAATTTCATAGTAGATAGTAGAATATATAGGAGAAGTGCGTATTATTATTATTGCAAATCTGAATAGTGATGATTTGCAAGTATTAAGATGGGTAAGCCAGTAAAAGAAGGTCAAATAATAGATTTAGAAATAAAAGAAATTAGTAGAAGAGGTGATGGAATAGCGAGGGTCGATAATTTTGTTATTTTTGTTAAGGGAGCACAAACTGGAGAAAAAGTTAAAACAAAGATAGTTAAGGTTATGAATAGTTTTGCTATAGGGGTGGCTATTAGATAAGCCACCTATTTTTGTTTTTTTAAATAAAAAAGATTTAAATACTTTTTTAATAATAAACTTTATGCCACAAAAACCACACTTAAATATAGTGATTGTAGGACATGTAGATCAAGGAAAATCAACACTAGCTGGTAGGTTATTCTATGAAACAGGAGCAATAAGAGACGATGAGCTAAGAAAACTAAGAGAAATGGCACAAGAATTTAAAATAGAGGGTGGAGAATTTGCTTACATTTTAGATAAAGAAATAGAAGAAAGAAAAAGAGGAATGACAATAGATATAGCTCATAGGCCGTTCGAAACACAAAAATATTATTTTACTATAATAGATGCTCCAGGTCATAGAGATTTCGTTAAGAATATGATTACAGGAGCTTCTCAAGCCGACGCAGCAATTTTAGTTGTAAGCGCTAAGCCTGGTGAAGGAGTTCAGGCACAAACAAAGGAGCATGCATACTTAATAAGAGTATTGGGAATAAGTCAATTGATAGTTGTCATAACAAAAATGGATACCGTAAACTATGATGAAAAAGTTTTTAATAAATTAAAAGATGAGATAATAAACGGATTATTAAGACCGCTTGGATTTCCAGTAGATAAAATACCAGTGATACCTATAAGTGCGCAGCTCGGTGAAAATATAACAAAGAGAAGTGAAAAAATGCCATGGTATAGCGGACCTTGCTTGGTTGAATTATTAGATTCATTACAAGTTCCTCCGAGACCTGTAGATAAACCATTAAGAATTCCAATACAAGATGTTTTTAGCATTACTGGAGTAGGTACAGTTCCCGTAGGAAGAGTAGAAAGCGGAAAATTAAAGCCTGGAGATACTGTAGTTTTTGAACCATCTGGTGTTAGAGGAGAAGTTAAATCCATAGAAATGCATCATCAGCAAATTCCAGAAGCTTTACCTGGAGATAACATTGGATTTAATGTTAGGGGCGTTTCAAAAAATGATATTAGAAGAGGAGACGTTGCTGGACATCCAAACAATCCACCTACAGTAGCTAAGGAGTTCATTGCTCAGGTAATTATATTAGAGCATCCGACGTCGATTGCTATTGGTTATACTCCAGTATTCCATATTCACACAGCAACAATTTCAGGAAAAATAGTTGAAATAATTGCAAAGATAGATCCTAAAACTGGCCAAGAGGTTGAAAAAAATCCACAGTTTATTAAAAAGGGAGATGCAGCAAGAATTAGAGTTCAGCCATTAAAACCAGTTGTAGTTGAGAAGTTTTCAGAATATCCGGCACTAGGAAGATTTGCTATGAGAGATATGGGAATGACGGTTGGAGCAGGAATAGTTCTAGACGTTATAAAGGCCAAATAAACCCTTTTTTATTTTTTATGTGGCTTAAAAGATTAAATGCACCAAGATTTTGGAGGCAAAAACCCAAAGAAAATAAATACTCTGTAAATCCATCTTGTGGTCCACATCCTAAGGATTATTGCATACCCATAGCTATTATATTAAGAGATATACTCAATTACGCTGAAAATTTAAAAGAAGCAAAACAGATAGTAAAACAAAGAAAAGTTCTTGTCGATCAAAGAGTTATTAAGAATTATAGATTTCCATGTGGATTATTTGATGTAATTTCTTTTCCAGATATAAACGAGTTCTATAGGATTACAGTTAATAAGAGTGGATTATGTTTAATAAAGATTGAAAAGGATGAAGCTAATTTAAAGATAGTAAAGGTTATAAGGAAGACAAAGATATCTGATAAAAAATATCAGTTAACTTTTCATGATGGAAAAAACATTGTTGTTGAGGAAAATGAAATTAAGCCACATGATAGTCTGTTAATAGATTTAGCTTCCTTTAAAATTCTAAAATACTTAAAATTCGAAGAAAATTCCTTAGCTCTTGTTTTTCGTGGAGAAAATTGTGGTAAGGTAGGTAAAATAATTAGTATAACTAAGGGAAGTTTTAATAGAAAATGGTTGGTTGAGTTAAAAACCGAAGGAGAAAAAATATCAACAATAAGAGACTATGTTATTGTAGTTGGGGATGATAAAAGTTTAATATCGATATAATATGGATGAAAACTCAATGAGAAATAAAATTTTCTTGGAAAAGGTTGTTATAAATTTTGGATGTGGTGGTGATTTAGAAAAGATTGAAAAATGTAAAAAATTATTGGAAAAGATGTTTCCGAATAGAAAACCAGCAATAACATATTCTAAAAGAAGATCTACATTTGGAATTGCTAAGGGAAAACCCATAGGTGTTAGTATTACTTTAAGAGGGAAAGATGCTGAAGAGTTTGCAAAAAAAGTATTTAAAGTCTATGAAAATAAAATTCCTTCTAGTGTTTTCGATGATTACGGTAATTTCAGCTTAGGTGTTAAAAAATATATAGATTTAGGGGTAAGGTACGAGCATACCATAGGATTATTAGGTATGGATTGTTGCTTTTCTTTAAGGAGGCCAGGATATAAATTAAAAAACGGAAAAATTAGTAGAAAACAAAGAGTTACTAAGGAAGAAGCTATAAAATTTTTAAGAGAAAAATTTAAAGTCGAGGTTATATAAGAGATTTAAAGGTTAACTAACATTTTAAATTATGTTCAGGGAAGAAGATATAATAAAAGAGGAAATAGCTGGTATAATAAACGCTTTTTTAATGGCAAAGATAAGGATAGAGGATAAAGAAGTTTTTGAAAGAATAGGTAAAAATCTAAATAGCGTAATAAGTAATGTTTTGGAAAAAGGATTTGTAGATGAAATAGATGCGCTAAGTATTTTTGGTTTTGTTGCATATTAATTATGGACCCAGAGCTAAGAACACCATTTCCACCAAAAAAGAAGAGAGCTTGCGGAAGAGAAAGATTTAGATGTAGAAAGTGCAATTCAAAAAAAGGTATAATAAAAAAATATGGTATTTTATTGTGTAGAAAATGTTTTAGGGAAGAGGCTAAGAGAATAGGATTTATTAGGTTCAATTAATCCTCTATTATTACTTTTTTCATTAAAGCATAACCACTTAATCCCTCTCTAAATCTTACCAAGACTTTCCCTTTATTACCAAAAACTTTCGTTATTTTACCTATTTTTTTCTTTTTGTTTATTGTTAGTATAACTTTTTTGCCAATTAATTTTGCAGCGTCTTTTCTGTTGCTTATTCCATCTATTTCTAAAATTACTTGATTCGAATTCTTATTGTGGTTGCTTAACCTAAAATTCGTTATTACACCTTCCATAAATTTAAAAAATATAAAATTTTTATTCTTTTTTGTTTTCAAAATTTTCTAAAACCTTAGCGACGTCTCTTATCATTAATCTAACGCTTTCTCTTAGCTTGTATATTTCTTCAAAATCTAATTTTTGATGCTCTCCTGATAGCAATATAGAATAAATTTCTTCTAATCTATCTAATATTTGAGAGTAATCGCTAGAAATGTAACCTTTTTTTATGAAATTTTCTTTAAATGTTGGTATCAAATCTTTTTCGCTTACCTCTAAATTCATAGATTTTAATGCTCTTCTCATAAGTTCCTTAGCAACATCTCTTGTTTTTAATGCTATTCCTTCTATTTTTTTAATCTCTAATATACTAAGCAACAAAATTGTTTTTTCAACAAACTTTTGAGACCTTTCAATCCATAAATCAACCTCTTCACCTTTTATTTCTCTTATTTCCTGATGTTCAATTTTTTTTCTTAATTCTACAATTTCTCTAATCCATTCCGCGTATTCTGCTTCTAAAAGCTTTTTATCTACCAATTCTTTTTTAAATTCTTCGTATAATTTAGATGGCGCTGGAGGTTGTTTACCTAGGAACATTAATAAAGCTTGTGCTGAGTTCACAATAGCATAATAACAATCTTCTGCTATTTGTAGCAATTTTACAGATTTTGCTCTTAAAACTTTTTTTGGAGCATCTTCAATATATTTTTCTATAGCCTCTCTTGTTAGTGGAATTTTTCCTGTAAGCCAAAGTTTTTTAAAACTTCTAAACGTTCCATCATCTATTACTGCATAACCATCTTTTATAAAATTATAAACTATCGGATGTCCACTTCTTACATAGTCCCAAAATTCTGATAATCTATAACTTGGTTGTAAAGATATTAAGTTAACAACTTTTTCTTCATTAAGTATTTTATCTTTGACTTTTATTTTTGCTTCATCTACTAAATTAGATATTTTTTCTATTTCTCTATCTATTTCTTCTAAGTAGGAATCTAATAATCCATAAACTAGCTGATTTCCGCATCTTGGGCATTTTTCTATTTTGTCTTCTAAATCTATTACATGTTCTAAATCTTTTTCACAGTGTTTTACAATCGTATCGTCGATTATTATTAAAATGTCTATATCACTCCTTTCCTTAAACTCTTCTCTTAGTGTAGAACCAAAGACTACAACACTTTTTATTAAATCTTTAAACCTATCTTTTACTAACCTTCCAAATTTTCTTGCTATTTCTATTCTTTGTTCCTTAGTTAACATAATTTTGAAAACGTTTCTATAAAATCGTTTGTTATTTTTATTGCTTTATCTAGATAACTCCCATCAACTTCTTTTATTTCTTTATGTTCGATTTTTTTCCAAAGAGAATCTATTTCATTGTATTTTTCTAAATATTCTTTTGAAATTATTTTTTCTTCAATTAGCTTCTCTAAATATTGTGGTATGGTTTTTGGGTCTGGAATATATTGATATTTTTTCATAATTACTGCTTGGATTATGTCTATTACGCAATACCTTAATTCAAATATAAGACTTTTTAAATCGTCTTTTATTTTTTCAAATCTTATAATCGATGACCTTTTTTTAACTTCTATAGCCTCTTCACTAGGCATTATTAAACCAAAATTTAACATTCTTTGTGTTGGTTTTAAAAAACCAGAATCGTAAATTATAAGACTATATCTTAAAAAGTTAACTAATTCCGGACTACCCTTAGATATTAAGTTCCAAAAATCAGTTATTTTTGTAGTTTGGACATGAAGCTCAAACTCCTCACCTCTAATTCTAATATTTGTTAATACAGATTCAATATCCTTAGAAGTTTTTAGAGAGGTGTCATCTACAATTATCCATACATCTATATCGCTTGTAGGTTTCATTTTTCCCTTAGCTGCCGAACCAAAAATGCTTATCGATTTTATTAAATTTCCGTATTCTGATAGAACTCTCTTAGAGAAGCTAATGACTTTTGGCAAAATTTTTTCTCTCAATTGATTTTTTTGTTCTTCGGTTTTTATTTCTAATTCTTCTAATTCTTTTTCTAACTCTTTCAATTCCATAAAATAATTAAAAAGTGATAGTAATATATGACAGTTAGTAAAGATTTGATAATAGAAAAATTAAAAGAAATTATCGATCCTGAATTAGGTTGTGATATAATATCGATGGGAATGATAAGTAAAATGAGGATTAAAGGTAATAAAGCATATATAAAAATAGTTCCTACATCCCCTTTTTGTCCTTTTATACATTTTTTTATAGAAATGATAAAAAATAAGCTAAGAGAAATTGGAATAGAGGCAGAGGTTAAAGTTGATATAGAAAAATTTTTTGATTAGTTTTTTAAACAATTTGAAAGCATCTCTATAAAACTTTCCTCTGAGGGAATTTCAGATATCTCTTTTTCTATTCTACCTCTTTTTATTATTATTTTTGGATCGCTATTCATACTAATGTTAAACTTTTTAGCGAGTTCTGGGAACTGACTAACTTCTACTACAACACTTCTTAAATTTTTGTTTATAAATGCTGGTTTGTGAGATAAAAGAATTACTCGATGTGATTTTGGACATATAGATGTTGTAAGTATTAGTATATCTATTTTTCTATTTATTTCGGATATCTTTTTGATTAAAGAATTTGGAAGTATTCTTGTATTTTCAGAAATAAATTTTAATTCTTCTATGAATGTATTGAATAGAAATCCTATCGGAAATCCTAGAAAAATTATGTTTGGATGTTTTAAGAAAGTTAGTATTGGTCCTTTTTTGATTGTTTTGGATAAAAAATTATATAACTTTAAAAAATCATTACTTTTTAATTCTTTAATATCTAAATATTTAAAACAAATGTTTTTATTTAGTTTCATCATTTCTATAGAGATGGTTTCTGCGATGTAAGAGGATTCGTAGTTTTTTTCGTAGTCCAATATCATTAGTATCTCTACTTTATTCTTTACTGTTCTTTCTAGAATTTTTTTAAATATTGTTTTTTCACTCTTTGTTAAAATGGTTGCTCTCTCCATAGAATATTTAATTATTGCTTCAACCCCTATATATTTACAAATTTAGAATTGATAAAACGAAACTATAATAACCGGAATATATTAATATAGTTGGTAAAATGAGGCTACCCATTAAGTAACTTCTTTTAATGTTAGAAAAAATTGTTATTAAGGATAGAAAGAAAGAAGTCAGCAGAATTAAAACTCCTATAAGACCTGAAAAATAAAACACTATCAAAAAGATTAAAATAAATATTGAAACATTTAGAATTTTAAAATTTATTTTTTGAAAAAACCTGAAAAGATTTTTATAAAAAAGTAAGAATAGAATGGATGAAAAGAAGGTAGAAATAGTGAAGACAGAAAGCATTAAGATAAAAATTTCATATGTAGCTTTTCCAAACGTTTGTTCCAGATAAACGCTTAATCCACTTCTTGGATTTCCTATGGTATACGAAGACGTCGCGGAAAAAATTTCGTTAGAAAAAGAAACTCCAGAATTTAGAAATATAAACATTCTGTCATTAAGAATTGGTTGAAAAATTAAAATTATTTGAGATGTTCCTAAGGATGGTAACAATCCTGCAAACATTCCTAAAAACAAAGATAAGAAAATTCCTATTAATACACTCTTTTTATTTATCTTTATCTCAACATCCTCTTTTTGGATTTTCAAAAAATTCTCCTTTTGAATTAAATTTATAAATATTTGCGACATTGCAAAAAACCCGCTGAAAATAGCTAAAACAGCTTTATTGAAATCTATTAAGTTAAACGAAATAAGACCTAAGAATCCGGATAATAAAAATATTATAAAACTTTTAGCTTTTTCCTTTTCCAAAAAGAAAATTATATATAACACTATTAACATTATTAGAGCTATGTAATCGCTTACTTTTAGTATTATTGATGAAATGTATTGATGTAAAAAAAGAGCGATGATTGTTGAAGTCGGAACTACTAAAATTGCAGACAGAACATAAATCCTTAGAGCTTCTAACAATAGACCTTCTTTTGCGAGTCTTTGAGAGGGCAGTGTTGAAAGAGATAATTCTTCTGGTGGAGAAGATAAAAGATAGCTAGAAATCGCATTTCCAAAATTTTGGGAAATTGCTAGGGAAACAAGAAAAGTTATTGCTATAATTTCGTTTTGGAATAAAAATAGTAGGAAAACTGGAATTAATATGTTTTGATGTAGTGCTGGTACTAAGCCACTAAAAAATCCAATTATGCTACCTAAGAAGCAAAAGAGTATTATCTCAATCATTTATAATCTTTATGTTTTTTGGGTTTTGTAAAATAATTTGTAGATTTTCTCTATATACACTTAAAATTCCTATAACTTCTATTTTCGCATCTTTATATATCTTATTCTCTATAAACTTGAAGACATTAGGAAAAATTGTTATTGTAAAGTTTTTAATACCATCAGAAATTATTATATAATTAACTTTTTCTTTTTTTATTATTTCGACAACACTTCCAGATACCCTAATTTTTCTACCTAAGAAATCTTCTGATATTTTACTAGGGGTTAGCTCTATAGGGATCTGTATATAAGAAAAGTATAATAGAATCGACATACCGATTATGAATGAGAGAAGTGAAAAAAATATTATTGTTTTTTCAAAATTCATAATTTTATCTTATGATAAGAAGAATTTTTATATGGGCCGGTAGCTCAGTGGAAGAGCGCTCGCTTGGCATGCGAGAGGCCGCGGGTTCAAATCCCGCCCGGTCCAATTAGAATTTTATAATTTCATTAATTAAGCAGGGACAAACTCTTTTTACTCCTTTTAATGATGAAATTTTTTTGTGTAGCTCATTTATCTTATTTATATCTTCAGAGATTACTTCTATTAATATTGTATGATCTCCGCTTGAAAGATATATAGTTACTATTTCCTTAATTTTTTTTAACTCATCTAAAACTTCAATCAGTTTTTCTGGCTCTACGTCTATGCCAGTAATAGAAAAACACATGTTTGCTTTCTTGTAGTTTAAAATTGGTTTGTTTCCGAGTAATATGTTTTCTTCTTTTAGTTTTTGAATTTTTTTTCTCACGGCTACTTCAGAGACATTTAATCTTTTGGCAATTTCTTTTTTTGAAATTTTTTCTATAACTAGCATTTTTATTAAATCATTTTTTTCCATAAAAGAATTTTGATTATAAATTTAAATAGTATTTTATCATAACGATAAAATATTTTATCAAAAAGAAAAATATTTATATCTTTTTGTAATCATATATTTATGCAACAGGAAAACTGCTTAATAAGAATTGGAGAGAAGCTGCCAGAAATGAAAGTAATGACAACAGATGGTATAAAAAACTTACCAGATGACTATAAAGGAAAATGGTTAGTATTGTTTGCACATCCAGCAGATTTTACACCTGTATGCACTACAGAGTTTGTCGCTTTTCAGAAAAGGTATGAAGAATTCAAAAAATTAAATACAGAACTTTTAGGGTTAAGTATCGATCAAGTTTTTAGTCATATAAAATGGATAGAATGGATAAAAGAAAAGATAGGATTAGAAATAAAATTTCCTATAATAGCGGATGATTTGGGAGAGGTTTCAAAAAAACTAGGATTAATACATCCGGCAAAAGGGACCAATACGGTTAGAGCAGTTTTTATAATAGACCCAGAAGGTACTGTAAGGGTAATACTATATTATCCGCAAGAGATAGGTAGAAACATCGATGAAATATTAAGGATTATCAAAGCTTTACAAACTAGCGATAAAAATAAAGTTGCTATTCCAGCAAATTGGCCAAACAATGAATTAATAGGGAGTAAAGTAATAATACCACCTCAAAAAACATTAGAAAATGCTAATTCAATGTTAGAAAAGATAAAGAAGAAAGAAATAGAAGGTTTTGATTGGTGGTTTGCGTTTAAAGAAGTTTAACTCTTTTTTTATTTTTTTATTTCTACAAAAATTTCTTCAAACTCAACACTTAATTTATCTTTATTCACATTTCCAAATTCTATTTTTGAATTTGTCTCCTTTTCAATGAATTCCATATTTTTTTCTATTAATTTCTTAGTCTCTTCATTTTTTACATTCAACACCAAACATATTTTTTCATCCACTTTTAGATTCTCTTTTTTTCTCAATTCTTGAATAGCTCTGGTAATTTCTCTTAGCAATCCAATCTCTTTTAGTTTTCTATCAATTTCTTTATTTAGATAAATAATATACTCATCAGCTTCAACCTTTTCATATATCTCTTTTTCTTCTATTCTCTCAGAAAAAACAATTTTTTGAACGTTGGTCAAAAGTAATATAATTCTTTTTACTTTCTTTACTTTTTTTATTTCTTCTTTCTTTGGAATTATTATAACTTCTTTCAGTGGCTGTCTAATTTTTATTTTTGCTTTGTTTCTAGCCTCTAAAATATCTTGTGAAATCTTTTTAGCGATTTCTACTAAGTTTTCTAGTTCATTATTAATTAGAGATTTTTTTGGTTTTGGAAAGTCTTCTAGATGAATACTTTCTGAATTCTTTATTAAGCCTATTTCTTGGTAGAAATGTTCAGATAAAAACGGAGTTATAGGAGCTAGAAGTTTTAGCGATTTTTCAGCGGTTTCTAATAAAGTATACATAGCACCTTCTTTATCTTTACCTTCGTAATTAATCCAAACCCTATCTCTTATTAATTTAATGTAAAATCTAGATACTTCTTCAACTAGAAAATCAATTAGTTTTTTATTTAGTGTAAAGAGTTTATCTAATTTATAGTTTTTTAAAGCTTCGTTATATTGAAGAATTAGATTATTTAGTTTTGAGAGAATATACTTATCTTCTATTTTTAAGTGTTTTTTCTCTGCCTTTTTGTTTACATACATTTTTACAAAACTAAGAACATTTCTTATTATGTTAATTTTTCTATTGAGCTCTTCAATTTCTTTCCAATCAAAATAATAATCTTCCCATGGAAAACCAATAAGGAAAAATGCTCTTAATACATCTCTTCCATATTTTTCAATAACCTCTTCTGGAGCTACTATATTTCCCAAACTTTTACTCATTTTTCTTCCATGTGCGTCTAAAACAAAACCATGCATTATAATTCTTTTATATGGTGCTTGATCGAAAGTCATATAGCTAGTAATGATTTGTGAATTCCACCAACCTCTAATTTGATCTGGACCTTCTATTTCTAATTGTACTGGCCAGAATTTTTTAAAGAGTTTTTTATTTTTATGTAAACCTATAGATGCCCAAGGGGCAACTCCGCTATCGAACCAAACATCTAATACATCTTTAATTCTTTCCATCTCGCTTTTACATTTTTCACATTTTAGTTTTATTTGATCAATATATGGTCTATGTAAATCTTCTATTTTTACTCCTAATTCTTCCATGCTACCAATTACTTTAATGTTTTTACAATTTTTACATTCCCAGATTGGTAATGGAATGCCCCAGTATCTTTGTCTAGAAATAGGCCAATCGGATAAGTTTTGTAGCCAATCTTTCATTCTATACTTTACAGCTTCTGGAAACCAATTAACTTTTTCATTTTCTTCTAATAGTTTATCTCTAAACTCTGTAACTTTGAAAAACCATTGTTCTATGGTTATCATATATAGCTGGCTTTTGCATCTCCAGCATATAGGATAATCGTGTCTTATTTTTCCTTCTTTTAATAAAGCATTTCTATCTTTTAGTAATTGTATTACCATTTGATTAACCTCTTTTATTTGTTTTCCTTTGAAAATACCAAAATTAAATGTTGCATCAATATTTACAGAGTTAATTATAGGTAAATTATATTCTTTACATACGCTATAATCTTCTTTTCCGTGTGCTGGTGCTGCATGAACTAAGCCGGTACCCTCTGTTAAACTTACAAACCTTTCACTAAGAATCACTCTATATATCTTAGACTTATCGAACTCTAATAAATCGCTAAATGGATGCTCGTATTCATGTAACTCTAATTCTTTTCCTTCAAACTCTCTTATTACTTCATATTTCTCCCAATTTAATTCGTTTGCAACTTTTTCTAATAAATCCTTAGCAATTATATAGATTTTATCGTTAACTTTAACTTCTGCATATATTGCGCTAGGTTTAATCATTATAGCTTCATTATCTATTAATGTCCATGGTGTAGTAGTCCATATTACTAAGAATTTATCTTGGTTTTTTAGCTTAAATGCTACATATATAGAGGGGTCTTCAACTTCTTCGTATTCTATTTCGTTATATGCCAAAACAGTTTCGCATCGAGGACAAACATGAACAGGATAAAACCCTTTAAATAAATAACCCTTTTCAAAAGCTTTTTTGAATGTATACCATGCACCCTCTATATATTCGTTTGTTAAAGTTAAATATGGGTTTTCGAAGTTCATCCAAACACCTAGATTTTCGAATTGAGAGCTCATTATTCCTATAAACTGTGTTGCGAAGTTTTTAGCTTCTTTTATAAAGTTTTCTACTCCAAAAATTTCGATATCCTTTTTTGTTTTAAATCCTAATTTTTTTTCTACCTGATATTCTATTGGCAATCCATGAGTATCGTAGCCAGCTTGATCCCAAACATTAAATCCAAACATTTTGTATATTCTAATGAAATAATCCTTTAAAATTTTATTTAGTGCAGTGCCCATATGGATATATCCAGTAGCATATGGAGGCCCATCCAAAAAATAAAATATTTTTTTGTTTTTGAGCTTTTCTTTTTGTTTTAAATATATCTTGTTTTCTTTCCAAAAATTAAGGACTTTCTCTTCTAAGTTTTTAAATTGTGACATATTTAATTTTTTTGCTGTTAAAAAATAAAAAGCATATTTTTAGAGCAAAAATAATATTTATGGGGATGTTTGATATGTTTAAAAAGAAAGAGAAAAAAGAAGAATTTATTCTTGAGGGAATAGAAAAGCAAAGTTTTTTACCAAAACCTTCTCTTGAAGTACCTTTACCAGAAAACGTTCAAGCTAAGCAAACAACAGAAGCACCTTCTCAACAAATTGATAAAATTTCTTTAATAGAATCTAAGTTAGAAAATTTGAGAATATATTTAGAAATGATAAATTCAAAGTTAGATAGATTAGAGGCTTTATTAAAGTCAAAAGGATTTATTTAGGTTGCAATCCATTGGCATCTATTATCTACGCACAAACACTTATAATTTTTAAGATTTTCATAGCATTGTTTCCATATGCATATCGATATTTTTTCGTCCGATACGTTTCCGCAGATTTCTCCAGAGCAGCCACCGATTTTGCAATCAAAGTTTGAGTTACAATATGAATAAGTAGATATTCCACAGAATTCTTTTTCCAAAACTATTTCTTCCTTGCTATAGCTTATAAATAATATTTTTTTGTTCTTTTCGGCATTAAAAATTTTTATTATTTTATTGCATACGCATCTACAAATTTTTCCATCCTTTTCTATTTCGAGGATTTTGTAATAATCCTTTTCTTCACTAATTATTATTTCGTCGCTACAGCAATTAACTACTATATTAGCTATTATAGTGTTGTTTTTTTCGTCAAAATAATAGTAGTTTAAATATTTCCCAAAATCTTCACATTCCGAAACTTCGTATTTAATATTCTTTTTTTCTCCTATTAGCTTATCGATGGTATAAATGGAAAAAATATAAGCTAATACTAAAATTAATATTATTAAGTACTTTAGATTTTGACTATTCATAAAAAGTGTAGTATTGGTAGATTTATAAATTTTGAAATTTTTAAATATTTATTGATAAAGTATGGGTTTTGCTAAAATAATAATAGGAGATAGTAGAAGGATGGTAGAATTAGAGGACAGTTCTATAGATTTAGTTGTTACTTCCCCACCATATTGGCATATTAAAGATTATGGTGTAGAAGGACAAATAGGTTATGGTCAGTCTTTGCACGAGTACCTTAAGAGTTTATATTTAGTTTGGAAAGAATGTTTCAGAGTTTTGAAGCCCGGATCTAGGTTATGTATAAATATAGGAGACCAATTTTTGAGAAGTATAGTCTATGGAAAATATAAAGTAGTACCGCTTCATTCTGAGTTTATAGTACAGTGTGAAAAAATAGGGTTTGATTATATGGGTTCTATAATTTGGCAAAAGAAGACAACCATGAATACTACAGGTGGGGCTAACGTTATGGGATCTTATCCTTATCCGCCGAATGGTCTTATAGAGATAGATTACGAGTTTATTCTTATTTTTAAAAAACCTGGAAAAAAGATAGCTCCTTCTGAGGAGATAAAAGAGAAATCGAAACTTAGTAAAGAGGAGTGGAAAGAGTATTTTTCTGGACATTGGTATTTTCCTGGAGAAAGACAAATAGGCCATGAAGCTATGTTTCCGGAAGAACTGCCTAAGCGTTTAATTAAGATGTTTACCTTTATTGGCGATATAGTTTTAGATCCGTTCCTCGGAAGCGGAACCACGATTAGGGCAGCTTTAAACTTGAATAGAAACGGCATAGGTTATGAAATAAACGAAAACTTTTTACCGATAATAAAGAAAAAAATAGGTCTAGGGGAAAGTTTACTTACCATAGATAAAAAGATAGAAATAATTAAAAGAGAGAGGCCAATTGAAATAGAAGAGAGTATAGAATACGTTCCGAATATAAAAGACGCTAAACCTAAGGTCAATCCAAAACTATTTAGATTTGAAAATGATAGATTGTACAAGGTCACAAAAATTTTAAGTGAAGATACAATAGAGTTAGATACCGGATTAATAGTGAAACTATTAGGTTTAAAAATATTAAGGAAGGAAGAGGCTAGAAGCTATCTTGAGAATTTTGTAAAAGGAAAGTATGTTTTTCTCAAGTTCGATCCTTTATATAAACCAGATGATAAAACTGTACAGGCATATGTTTTTCTGAAAAATAAAATTTTTATAAATAAAGAAATGATTAAAAAAGGGTTAGCTAAGGTGGAAGACCGTAATTTTTTATATAAGGAAAAGTTTTTGAGTATAATTCAAAATAGTAAAAATGGGTAAAGAATGGATATTGAATATAGCGAATAGTAGGTGGGGATTAACTAAGAAAAATAAGGTAGGTCCTGTTGCTGCTTGGATAAGAGAGTGCAGCCCAAAAGACATTTCTGAGTGGGAAAGATTCTATTTAGAAAAGTTAGAACAGTTTTTAAAAAATAAAGGCATTAGTTTAAAGCCAGAAGAATATTTACAAACCCTGGGGAAAACACTCTATACAAAGATAAGCGAAGTAATGATGGTAGAAATATCTAATGTTAGTGAAGATGATTGTATTGATTATATAAGAAACCTAGTAATTAACAGGACATACGAGGGTTATTTAACTGAAAAAGAAACAGTATATGAACAGCTCAAGGAAAAATTGGGAGTAGAAATTGTACCAGCTTCTGACGAAATAGATAGGTTGTATAATGTTGATTTTTTGATAAAAGTTAAAGAAAAGTTGATAGGACTACAAATAAAACCAGTTACGTTTGAGCATGCGCCGGAGTATGCTATTAAATGGAGAGAAGTATATAAAAGTTCACACGAGAAATTTACTAAGAGGTTTGGTGGAAGAGTTTTTATGATATTATCAGTTAAGAAGGGTAATAGAAAGGTTATCTATAATCAGGATGTAATAGAGGAGATAAGGAAAGAAATTAAGAGACTAAGTTCAAGCGGATAAATAATTTTTAAGACTTAATGATAGGACGGTTTTTTATTGAATTCGAATGGGGTCGCTGGGATTTGAACCCAGGTTACTGGCGCCCGAGGCCAGCGTCCTGCCAAGCTAGACTACGACCCCATTTTTAATTTTCTCCATAAAAAGTAAAATTATGATGAAGCCGGTATTATCTGATTAATGATGAAGAAGGTTTCGCCTGATAGTTTTTTGTCACATCTTTATTCTTTAATTTCCTTAGAATAGTCTATTTTTAAATCCTTTAAAATTTTTTGGTTTAGTAAGTTTTCGTCTCCTACAATT
The DNA here is from genome assembly GCA_038733315.1 of Candidatus Aenigmatarchaeota archaeon. Lineage (GTDB taxonomy): Archaea > Aenigmatarchaeota > Aenigmatarchaeia > CG10238-14 > SpSt-28 > JAHLMO01. Next base: position 209,861 of record JAVYPJ010000001.1, read on the forward strand.
TCTTTAACTCTCTCTGCTATCTTTGGGCCTAAAATTAATGATAAAGTTGCTAATGGAATTTTCCTTAATTGCTCTACGGTTTTAATTCCATGTCTATATAGCTTTCTTGCCCTTACTTTTCCTATGCCTTCTATTCTTATCAAAGGTATTAATTCCTCTTTTATTCCGTATTTTGTTCTTATTCTTAGTTTTTTTATTTTTTTGAGAATGTTTAGTTTTCCAGTTAGAAGTGATAATTCTTGTAAGCTATATAATATCCAATCAGCGATTTCTAATATTCCTCTTAATTCTCCAGGAGCAACTTTAAACTCTTCTAATATTTCATTTTCACTTTTTTCATTAATCCAGGAATCTAAAATCATAGATAGCTTAAAAGTTGGTAAATAAAATTCAAAATCTAAATCAAATTCGTTTGGAATTTCTATTAAGAAATTTCCTAGGTTAGAATAATAAAAACTTAATAGTTTTTCATATTCTTTTTCTCTTACGTTAACTAAAAATTTCATTTCTGTTGTAGATGATATTAGCTGAAATATTAAAATTTCTTTTGTTTTTTCGTCTATTTTTTCTAACCCTTCTAATAATATTTTTGCGCTCAATGGATCTATATACAACTCACTAACTCTTTTTCCAATTCTTGTTGCTTTTAATTCATCATTTTTATTTTCTATAAATTTCCATTTTTCTAAGAGATTAATTATTTCTTCTGTTTTTGATTCTAAAAATTTTTTATTTTTAGTTTGGAAATAGAAGAAAGAGGTCTTAAGAAATTTTATTAAATCTTTTTTACTCTTAACAAATCCAGAAGAGATTAATGAAAGGATTTGGGATCTTAGGATTACTTCATTTCCGATTTTTGAAATTATTTCTTCTAATTCTCCAAAAACATATTTTTCTAATAACAGCTTTGCTTCCGCCTTTGTTTTTGCATATAATAATCCAATACCAAACTTATCGTACGGAACTCTACCCGCTCTTCCTACCATTTGTTTGTATTCTATATTTGAGATAAAATTTCTTTTTCCGAGATCAAATCTTTTATAACTAGCTATTATAACACAAAAGCTAGGTAAATTTAATCCCATTGATAGAGTTGTTGTTGAAACTAGAATTTTTAATTTTTTATTTTTAAATAAATCTTCTATTATTTTTCTTTGCTTGTATAATAATCCTGCATGATGAAATGCTATACCATTTTTAACTAACTCAGAAAGCTTTTCACATTGCTCTGTTGGATTTTCTAGAACATTCAAAATTTCTTTTGAGTATTGAGATAAGTTCTCTCTTAAATAATTTTTTGTAATTTCGCTTAATCTTTTTGCTAAATTTTCTGCTTCTTTTCTTGTAGGGCAAAAAATTATTGCTTGTTTATTTTTTTCTAGAATAGTCTTGATTAATCCCTCTATTCCAGCTTCTTTTAACTTAATTTTTTTGTTGTTATTTAAGTAAATTTTGTTTTCTATTAAAACACCTTCATATAGAGGTATAGGTCTGAAATCAGTTTCGTAAAAATTTATTTTTAGCCATTCTGCAATTTCTCTCACATTTTTTATTGTTGCACTTAATCCAACTATTTTAATTCCTGGAATTAACTTTTTTATTTTCATTATTAAGAACTCTATTGTAGGTCCTCTATGGAAATCGTTTAATAGATGGATTTCATCTAAAACTATTAATCCAACTTGGAAAATCCAATTAGCTTCATGCCTAATTAAAGAATCTAGTTTTTCATATGTTGTAATAATAATATCATAATAAGCTAGAAAGTTATCTGCACTATCATAATCTCCAACACTAATCGCAACTTTATAATTATTAAAAATTTTTTTAAATTCTTCAAACTTTTCGTTTGCTAGCGCAACTAACGGAACGCAATATATAATTTTGTTACCTTTTTCTAATTCTTTTGCAATCGATAAAACCGCTAATAAAGTTTTTCCGCTATTTGTTGGGGCTGAAATTATATAACTATCGTTTAAAAATCTTAAACATTCTTTTTGATATTCGTAGAGCTCATTTATTTTTCTCTCTTTTAGCGAAACGATTATAAATTCGCTTATTCCAAAGTTTTTTAATTCTTCTATTTTCATTAAATTATTCTTGAATTAACTCTTTTACAACTTTTGCAAATTCCTCTAAATAGACTCTTTTTTCCTTAAAAACATTATATACAATTTCTAAATCTATTTCTGTATATAGGTGAACTAAAACATTTCTAAAAGAAGCCAGTTTTTTTAATTCTTCTTTTAATTCTTTTCCTATTATTTTGTTTTCCCATAAGATATCAAATATCTCTTTATACGAAGAAGGTTCTCTGAATTTTTTTATTTGGATAATATTATTTCCAATATCTATTGATGCTTGAATAGCTTTCAACATACAGTGCATTATCATATTTTGATAGTCTTCGTTTGATAAAAAATTTTCCTTACATATTTTTTCATACTCTTTCCATTTCTCTATGGATTTTATTAATAATTTTAGATAGACCTCAAGTTTCTCTTTCATATTTTGTCAAGGTAATATTTTGTGTATTTATCTATTATTGGTTTAAAGTCGAAATATTCGTTTAAAGTTTTTAACCTCTCTTTAAAGAAAGCTTCTTCATTAAAAATTATTCTAATCCCTTCTTTTATGGCAAAAAATTTGGTTTGAAGATTAACTCTATTCCAATCTTTCACATCTATTTCGATTTTTATTTCTTTCTCTATTTCATCTATAATTTCGTCTTTTATTTCTCCTTTTATTAATATATCAATATCTTCAAAATAATTTCTAGTTGCGAAGGAGCCAAATATTATTGCAAAGTCAATATTATATTTGGAAAGAATTTTCCTAATCGTTTCTACAATTTTTTCCTTTTCAGATAACTTATGATAATTCATTTTAGCTTTCTTTTTCTATTTCGAAAATTATTTTTAGTTGTTTGTTTGGATTTTTTATTTTTTCTACAATTCTTCTATCTATATCTATCGCTGCTTTATTAGATAAAATCACAGCTGTTCTATCGTCTATGAAATCGCTTTTTCTTATTACTATTGATTTGTCGTTAGTTAGTTTTAGGGCTGGTGAACCAAAAGCGTAAAATACTTCTTGCAATTCATCAACTATTATAGTTATTTTTACCTTAGCGCCGCTTTTTAGTGCTATTTTAAATTCTTCACTAAAATCGCTAACACTTTTATTAGCTTTTATTCCTATTATACAATCTCCTTTTTCAGTTAGAAAATCTTCCTTAGTTATTTCTAAGGTGGATTCGTGGGTGGCTTGTATTTTAGGGTGGCCATATGCTATTACTTCCTCCTTTATACTTTCAAAAATTCTAACTATTTGCCATCTGTTTTTTTCTAGCTGAAATATTCCGTAATTTGAATGAAAATATGGGATTCTTTTTTCCTCTAATCTTCTAATAATTTCAAACCTTTCTTGAAACTTATCTACCATAAATTAATTTTTTATTAAAAAAAGAAAAAAGTGTTGGGATTATTCTGCCTTTATTTTTATGTATTTGTGTAGGAAAAAGTTATATATAGCTGCTGTTATTATGCCAGATATAAAACCACCTATGAATCCTATTACTATGATTATTATATAGGATGTTATTAAAGACGCTGTTGTTATGCCAAAGAGTGTTGAGGTAGCAATTTCTGGTAGTGCGCTGATTATTGAAAGGCTAAGGATTAACATTAAAAGACCGATTATTGCTGTTATTATTGTTGAGGATATTGCTATTACTAAAGCAAAAGAGATGTAGTCTATTTTTTCTACATCTTTCATAAACTATATTTTCTTTTTAAGATATATTATGTTGTTTCTACCTCTTTTTTCAACATCTACAATTCCTCTGTTTTTTAGAGAATAAACTATTTTACTTATTTCTGCCTTCGATAGCTGCGTTAATTCTACTAACTTTTTTTGGTTTATTGGGTTATTTTTTAGTAAAATTTCTAAAATGTTTTTTTCTTTTGGTTCTAAGATTTTCATTATTTCTAATCTTTGTTTTTCTAGTTTTGATTTGTAATAAAAATAAACTATTACAATACCAGCTAAAAATATTGTTAGTATAATAGTTATTAAAGAATATGGAAATGGAATAATCCTTTCTACTTCTTTTATTTTGAATTTTGTTTCGAAAACAGTTATGTTAGAATCTCTAAAATGTAAAATTATTCTTTTTCCATCGCTAGAGGCATTTACTAAGTTTTTAATTTTTCCCATTTCTTCTTCTAATACATATCCTATTGGTAAATATACAATTAAGTTAAAGCTTCTAGCGCTAGTTAGAATTTTTAGTTCGTATTCTTTATTTTCGTTTACTATTTTTTCGGTTTCTACGTAAATTTTATATAGTATAGGTAAATCGTTTTGATTTTTTACTTTACAAATTATTGAGTTTTTTTCAAATATGTCGCAATTTATTTTTTCTTTTTGATCTACAGTTAAATTAAATAGCTGTTTATTGAATGTTAATATAGTATCTACGCTTTTAGAGATTATTGAGATGTTGTTTTTTGTTGTAAAGTCTTCGTTTAAATACTGCTCTATTATTATCTCGTTTCCTAAGATTATTGGAATTATTGAGAGGAATATTAGCAGTTTTAATAGGCCTTTCATATTAAATAAAATAAAAGTAATGTTTTTAAAGCATTGCTTTCTGTTTTTTAATGATAAATAAAAATATTTGTTTTTATTTTGTTTTTTGAAAAAATTTAAATTTATAAACTTTTTATAGAAAAAATTTTAATTTTTAAACAATTTTCTAAAAAATTTTTAAATCAATATTTTTGGTTGGAAACAGTTTCCATTAGTGTTTAAATAGGGTATATAGGGTATTTGATATTATGGAATGCCCCTATTAGAGCTAAGTATCGCTATGAAAATAGGGGTGTTCCGATAGATGTGCTAAATATAAAACATGACACTCATAAAAAAACTCGGTGCAATAGCGATTGGAAGCATTTTATTAGCTTCTAGTGTAGTTCCTTTAGCGCAATCAGAATTAACGATTAAGGATGCTATAGCAAAATTAGGAAGACCAGGAACAGACTTTTGGATAGTTGTTGGAAAAGATAGAGCTCATGTTATAGATACGTTAACAGCAGCAGACATAGCCTTAAGATTTGCAGAATTTGCTACAGTCGAGGAGCAAATAGCTGGAACGAAAGAATATACTGTAAAGGGATTAGAAGCTAGATTAATGTTAAATACAAATAGCTTAACTTCTGGTGGTCAGCCAGCACTACCAACTGGCGAGTTGGATAATAACGTTTTACCTCAATTAAAAAAAGAATACACTGTTAGAGTTGGAACAGATTCTTTAACAGTAAAAGAATTAGTAGAAGTATCTAATACAACAAGTCTAGCTAATAATGTTTATGCAAATTCTACATTAGCGTTAGGATTGAATTCTGCCCCAGCAACGTATCTAAGCTATTATATAAAAGTCGATGGCAATCTAAGTAATGTAAATGGTGATGCTGGGAGGCTTTTAAAAGTTAGATTGGGAGATAACAATTTTGTAATTTCTAAGGTAGAAGATGGTAGTAAGGATAAAGTTACATTATTCGATGGTTTTGGACCTGATTGGTTAAGAGTTGGTGAAGAAAGGGACATAGGAAATACTGGATATAAACTAACATTGACGGATGTTATGGGTTTTGGTGGTGATGTAGTTGCGATTGGTAAAATAACAGATAAATCTTCTGGCAGGGAATACCCATTTAACGTACAGATATCTGGTGGATCTCCCATTCCAGAGATTATTGAGATTAGTGATGACGTATCATTTAAGATAGTTTTATTAAGTGGAGTAGGATTTGGAGATCAGAAAACAGCTAGAATTGTAGTGGGTCAGGAAAAAGTAGTAGCTGATGGAGATAAATACGATGAAATATTTAAATGGAAGGTAGATTACAGTTCAAATACGTTAAAGTTCGGTTTTGATTTAAAGCCAGAAAATACAACGTATGTTGATGTAGGAAAGTCTATTAAATTACCAGGAAGCAAAATATCCTTATCAAACTTAGGATTAACACTAACTGATAAGGATTATTTAGCTACTATAAACGTTAAACTGATAGATATAGATACAACAAAGGTAAACGCGACCAGCTGTTTTTCCAGTGCTAAGGACATCGGCTTAGAAATTTCGAACGTACCGATTTATAGTGGTGGAGGGATTTATAATAATGTATACGTTTTGTTTAAAGCTAATAACACCAACTTAGATGCAAAAATAGCATATATAGATAGCAGTAGTGGAGAATATAAGTGCTTCAGTAGTAGTGACCAACTAACTTTAGGACCAACGGATATAATATTACAACCTCAATATAGCTTGACAAGTAATAAATTCCCACTAACCAACAATCTTGAAATAGAAATGGATGATACTAATAAAGTTATATCGACAGTAGTGGGTACATCTGATTACGGAATGGGTATTAGTTATAATACTGCTAACGTTAATAATACTTGGGTATACACAAAATACGGTCATAAGGTCTTTGTGTCTAGTGATAGAAAATTAATGAAATTATCCTGGACACCAATACAAGGATACTTAAAAGTTGCATTAGGTGAAGTAACAGAGAAAGTTGTTGGTGGAGGAACAATTAAAAAACTAGATGTACAGGCATTGCAAGTTCCTGTAGGAAAGTTTGATACAGAAGTTTCAACAGATTCTTCATTAACGAAGAACTTAATAGTAATAGGAAGTCCAATAGTAAACAGAGTTGCTGCAGCATTATTGAACTTACCATATGGAGAGTTTGAACCAACAAGAGATTACTATGCAAATATAGGAGCATATGATCCAGCAACAGATCAAGGTAAAGGATTCATTCAAGCATTTGACAACATATTCAACTCTGGAAAAGTAGCAATATTAGTAGCTGGATGGAGAGGAGAAGATACTAGATTATCAGGAAGCGTATTGCAATTATACGATAAATTCCTAAGCGACTTGAACAGAAATGCAGTAATAATTGGAGGAACAAGAGAATCACCAACATTCTTGCCAGCAAAAACACCAGAGACATCAACAGAGGGAGCTGAGTAATCTCCCTCTCTTTTTTTCTTTTTTTAATTTATTTTTTTATGCGATGATAAAACTGTCCCAGCATGAGCTTTAATGATTAGAGGGGTAGCTATTGAGCTTCTATACTTTTAAGAATTGAAATATAACTCTCTAAGTCCAACATTAAAAAGCTTATTTTCAACTCTTCTATAAAAACGTTTTTTGGTAAATTATTAACGTCTTTTTTCGAAAAAGAAATAAATTTTTTTCCAACCTTTACTATCGTTTCAAATTTTTCATCAGAATGATTAATAATGAAAAAAGGCTTACTTCTAAAAAAACCGAAGCACAAAAAATTTATTTCGTTTTTTGAAAGTTCAATAAAATCTTTTATTGGAATGGAAACGTATGCATTCTTTTTAGTTGTTTTTAACTTACCCTTTAATTCATATTTATTCAACTTTACTATTATATCACACCCTGGATAAAATTCGCTTTTTTTACCGCTTAGCGTTACTCTTTTTGCATCAAAACCAAAAGATCTAAACTTATAAACAACATGATATTCAAATCTTCTACCGACTTTATAACTCATAAATTTAAAAATATAGTTGTATTATAATTATGGTTGTGAAACTAAAAGACATAATGTCCACTACTTTGAATACCATAGACGAAAATAAAAATATAATAGATGCTGCAAAAAAGATGAAAAAATTCTCTTCTCTATTAGTCAAAAGAAAAGGAAAGATTTATGGAATTTTAACAGATACAGATATTGTTAGAAAAGTTGTTGCAAGAGGATTGGATCCAAAAAAAGTTAAGGTTAAGCAAATAGCAAGCACACCCTTAATAACCCTAGATGAAAACGAAGATGTAAGAAAGGCGTCTTATGTGATGATAAAAAACGGAATAAAGAGAATTGTTGTTACAAGAAATGGAAAAGTTGTTGGAATTGTTACAGCTACGGATATAGCTAGATACATTCCAGATTATTTAGATGTAATAGAAATTGGGAAAAAGTATATGGGTGTTAAAAGACCAATACTAGAGGATTTAGAAGATGAATTATTAATTGGTGAATGTGAAGAGTGTGGAAATTTAACTTCTGATTTGAAATTAGTTAGCGGTAGGTGGCTTTGTGAAAGTTGTAGAGAGGAATGGAAATAAGTAAGATATGTAAATCAAAGATAATTCCTTTAAATTTAAAAAATACTCTAAAAGACGCTATATTAAAGGTTTTAAGAATAGAATATAGCGTACCAATAGTAGATAAAAAAAGTTTAATAGGTTGTTTGAGTGATAGCGATTTGTTAGGAATTATTTATACAAGAAAATATGGGATAAGCGAGAGGATAAAAAATATTGATTATATTCAATTCCCAATATCTATAAATAAAAAGGAAAAAATAGATAAAGCAATAGAGCTTATAAAGAATTATAATTTAAATAGTTTAGTTGTTGTTAATGAAAACAATTTTCCAGAATATGTTTTAAAGGATTTTGAATTATTAAGATTTATTGAAGTAGAAGGTTTTGTTAAAGATTTCATGACAAAAAACCCTATTTGTACAAAGATAGATAGTAGTGAAAATTTGATAAGGATGTTAGTTTTTTCAAAGTTTAGAAATTTGCCTGTTATAGATAAGGAAAAAAAGTTTATAGGCGTTTTAAATGTTCATAGAGTTTTAAAATCGCTTTATCTAAATAATTTTAAAATTCCTAATGACATTGTTTTAAAAGTTGAAACTTTTGAAAAAGATGATGACATAATTTTAGTAAAAAAGTTTTTAATTGAAAAGAAAGTTGCTATAATAGCGGAAGAGAATAAAGTTATCGGCATAATAACACCATATGACATTATAAAGAAATTTCATGAATAATTTCGTAAATAGGTCCGCTAAGGGTTAGAGTGCTTTTGACTAAGCATATTTTATCAACAATAAATTTCTCTTCAAATTTAAAAGAGCTAACATATTCTAATATTTTGTTTTTGTTAATTACACTTTTAACTCTGCATAGAGTTAAGTGAAGCGGTTTACTATCACCACCAATCTTTTTAAAAATTTCATTTCTAATTAGCTCTCCTTTCTCACTTTTAACTCCTATAGCAATAACTCTAAAATAATCCTTATTTGGGATTAGTAAAAGATTTTTTAACACTGCTTCAAAACTTCCAGAATTTTTAAACTCATTTAATTTTTCAATTATTTTTGAAACATCTTTAACTTCGCCTAAAAAAGTAAAGGATAAATGAAAATTTTCTTTTTCTACATATTTAGCTTTAATAGCGTTAAGGTTTTTAATTTCCTTTTGTACTTTTTCAACCTTTTCTTTTATTTCATTTGGAAGGAAATATGCTATAAAAACTCTCATTAATGAAGATAAGAAAATATTTATATATTTGTTAAAAGGATTAAAATTATGGTAGAAAAGAGAGTAAGAGTTAATGATGTAATAGGTAAGGTTGTTGTGGGAGAAAGTGGAAAAAGAATGGGAATAGTAAACAGCTTAACTTTTATAGTAGAAACTGGTGAGATATTAAATATCGTTGTTGAGCAGCCAACAAAGTATTTGGAGGAATTTAATTTGAAGAAGGATGAAAACGGAAGGTATTTAATTCCGTTTCATGCGATTAAGAATATTGGAGATTTTGTGATAGTTAGTGAAAATGAATTAGTTTAGGCCCAAATTATTTCTACATCCTCTACTCTCCAGTTTCTTTTTATTGAGGTTTCTTTTATATTTATAGAATATCCATTTCTATATGCTAATAAAGCGGTTAGAGCAATCATAGCACCATTATCTGCAGAATATTTTATTGGAACAATTTTTGCCTCTGCACCTCTTTCTTTACACATTATATCAAACATTTCTTGTAATCTTTTGTTTGCAGCTACTCCACCAACTATTAGTGCTTCATTTTTTTCTAACATAGCCATAGCTCTTTCGCTAACCTCTACAATCATTGAGAATATTGTTTCTTGAAAGCTAAATATTATATCCTCTAAATCATATTTTCCATTTTTAATTAATTTTTTTACATACGTTACTATTCCACTAAAACTCAAATTCATACCTTTTACGCTATATGGCATTTCTATATATTTTTTACCTTTTTTAGCTAATTCTTCTATTTTTGGTCCACCTGGCATTTCAAAGTTTAAAAATCTTGCAATCTCATCTATAGCATTTCCTATTGCAATATCTTCAGTTTCTCCAAGAATTCTGTATCTTTTATTTACTAAGGAAATTATTTGAGTATTTCCTCCAGATAAATAAACGATTATAGGGTCTTTTGAATTTGTTAACCATTTACCAATTTCTATATGGGCAACTCCATGGTTTACATCTACTAATGGCTTATTAAAAGTAAGAGAAATATATCTAGCAAAAAAAGCACCAACTCTTAGTGCATTTGGTATTCCCATCCCTCTAGAAAATCCAATAACATCAACATCTTTTAAATCTATTTTTGCCTCATCTAAGGCTTTAAATAATATTTCGTTAAATTTCTCTAAGTGATGATTAAACATTTCTCTAGGCAAATAACCTTTACCCTTTTCAGTTTTTAATGTATCTCTAACATCAGCTAATATTTCTTTTTCATTAACTATACCAATTCCTAAGGTATGTGCAGTGCTCTCTATTCCTAAGGAAATCATAAAAGAAATGAATCACAAAAATTAACATAAGAAATATATTTCAGCTAACTATAATAATAAATTTATATAAGATGGACGAAGATAGCTCAGCTAGGATTTGGAAGAAACATGAAGGAGAAAAGAATATTAGGATTGATATTAGTGCAGACTTTCATAGCTTTATCTCTAGGTTTAATAGGACCTATATATGCTATATACTTTGAAAAATTATCTAACGACACATATTTAGTTCCAATTCTTATAGGCATATACTGGATTTTTGTTGGTATTTTAGAACCAATTTTTGGAAGATATATAGATGTAATAGGTAAGAAAAAAGGATTTGTAATTGGTTGTATAGCAACTTCTTTTGCGATAATTTTATATCCCTTAGCTACTGATATTTCAACAGTTGCTATAGCACAGATTATAGCCGCTATAGGCTATTCCTTAGAAACACCTTCTTATTATTCATTAATGGCTGAATTAACAAATAAGAAAAGAAGGGGTATTGAAATAGGAAGAGTTGATGGTTTTGGAAACCTAATTTATGGAATTTCTGCTATTTTATCAGCAATAGTATTATATTATTTTAACTTCGGTTTACTATTCTTTATAGCAGGGATTTCTTATCTCTCTGCTGGCTTAATATCAATTAGATTTATAGATGATATATAATCTTAACTTCCGATAAAAAATTATTTATTTTTACCCTATTATAAATTTAAAATGGTAATAGATGTTGGAAGCGTGTGTGTAAAGATAGCAGGGAGAGAAGCTTCAAGATATTGTGTAGTAGTTAAAAAAATAGATAATAATTTTGTTTTGATTACAGGACCTAAGCTATTGACTGGAGTAAAGAGAAGAAAATGTAATATAATGCATTTAGAGCCACTTCCTTTTAAACTAGAAATAAAAGAGGATGCAAGTGATAGAGAAGTTCTAGAAGCATGGAAAAAAAGTGGACTATACAAAAAATTAAACTTAAAATTACCGGCTGAGCACGAATTAAAAGAGGCAGAAAAACAAAATAAGGAAAAGAAAGAAGAGGTAAAAGAAGAGAAAAAGACAAAGAGAAAGAAGAAAGAAGGTGAGAAAAGTTGAATGGCTATATAGAATCTTAGATGAAGAGACAGATGAGAGGTTTGGTAAAGAACCTTCGAAAAGAACCTTAGAAGAGCTGAAGGATACTGGAATAATAAATGTAGATAAGCATATAGGGCCTACAAGTCATTTAATTTCTGAGGATATAAAAAAAATTCTTAATCTTAAAAAAACAGGCCATATAGGAACCTTAGATCCTAATGCTAGCGGAGTTTTACCTGTTTTACTAAATAAAAGTACGAGATTAGCACCTCTTTTTCAGAAATTAGATAAAGAATATGTTGGTGTAATGCATTTGCATAAAGACATAGATGAAAGTTTTTTAAAAGAATTCATAGAAACAAAATTCATAGGAAAAATAAAACAAACACCCCCAAAAAGAAGTGCGGTAGCTAGAGTTTTAAGAGAAAGATATGTTTATGAGGCTTACCTTTTAGAAAAAGATGGTAAAGATGTTTTGTTTAAAATAATTTGTGAAAGTGGTTTTTATGTTAGAAAATATGTACATGATATGGGACAAAAACTAAAAATAGGAGCTCATTTAAAAGAGTTAAGAAGAGTTTCTATAGGCAAATATAACTTAGAAGAAAAAACTTATTATAAAATCTTTGATGAAGAAAATTCTATAAGCTTGTTTGATTTAATGAAGATGCTAAATAGCGAAGAAGAGCTAAGAAAAATTATTAAACCTGCAGAATACTATTTAACTCATGTAAAAAAAGTTTTTGTTAAGGATACTGCAATCCACAACATAACACTCGGCGCTCCTTTATATGTCTCTGGTATTACTAGAGTTCAGGCGGATATAAGGAAAAATGATTTGGTTGCGATTTTTAGTTTAAAAAATGAGTTGGTCGCTTTTGGTGTAGCGGTTATGGATAGTGTAGATATGATAAACTCGAAAGAAGGAATAGCTGTAAAGATTGATAGGGTATTCATAGATAAGAGTGTATATCCAAGAATTGGTGAGATTAATAAAACATGAAAGAAAGGGAATTAACATTAAACTTTGTAGAATTTTTGTTTGGAGATGTCTATCACAAAATTGATATAGAGTGTCAAAGAATATGCAATAGCATTTTTAGATTTATTGAAAGAAACGGTTCTAAAAAAAGTGCGAAATATCTTTTAGAGGATTTAAGCTTTAATAATAGAATCTCATTTCTTAGGAGCATTTATGATACTATAGAACAATCAAAACTCTACGAGATAGGTTTAATTTCTGGGTATAAAGAGTATCTTGGGATTCTGGAAGAAATTGGTAGTAGAGTAGAAGAAGAAAGAAGGATGTTAAAAAAATACGATAAAGAAATATTAATAAAAGAAGTATTGAAAATAGCTTATAAAGTTCAGATAACAACAGATTGTATAGCGGTTAACTTTAAAAACTTTATGGACTATATTGCTTTTTTTGCTTCAGAAGATTATTACAGTAATTTTAATTCTTTCAAACAGAAAAAACTCAGAGAAATAGAGAGGGTCGTGAATAATTTAAAATCAAATAAGGGTAAAATTAATAAAGACGACTATAGAACACTTTCTCAGTTAATTATAGACTCTTTTGGAATTAATAATCTAGAAAATTCTTTATATTATACCATTATTATTTTGCCTCCTGAAGAAATATTTACTAATTCTTGGCCTACTCAAGAAAAAGAAATGAGAAAGTTTTTAGATAGTGGAAAAATAGATGAAATAATAGAAAGAAAGGTTAATGTATACAGAATATTTTCTACTGCTCGTCAAATTAACATAAAATCCGAGTTTTTACCAATGATAGAGAAGTATGTAAAAAAAATAAAAACAGATTTTAGCGAGATTAATATCGATGTGGTTTAGTAAATTTTACTTATAGTTTATAATATCTATATAAACAGATTTTAAGTTTTCATGATTATTAGAATTCAGCTGTTGAGTAATGAAATTTAAGCCATGAAATCCTTCTCTCGTGAAATATTCTTCAATATAATCTAAGTCAATATAAGATTTTAGTTTTCTTAGCATAGCAGCTGATATACTTATACTCAGTATTTCACTTATTCTTTTAAATTTGTCAAGAAGATTTTCGCTTTTTATCGCTTCTAGAAAGTTTGTATCTATTATACCAATTCTTTTTAGTTTTTCTAAATAATTCGATAAAAGATTATTTAACTCATCTTCAATCAAATTAAATTTATCATTAATTTTCTTAGTTTCTCCATCGCTGAGTTTCACTATTACAGAATTCTCTGATATATAAGCTTCTGCTACTTTATCTTCGTTTATTTCTAGCACCCTGCTAACTATTTGCTTTGGTATTTCTATTAAATATGTTTCTCTTTTCATAAATCATTAAAATAAATATAATTTAAAGAAATGGAATAAAAATTAAAAATATAGCTATGCAAAAACAAGGGAACCAGAAAAATCAAACACTCTGAATAGAAGAAGGTTCAAAAATTTTAAAAACACATTTTTCTTTGTTTATATTTTTACATTCAATTTCTTCTACTTCTAAATTTTTATCAAGGAAATATTTAACACCATAAGCTAATATCCCGGCTTGAATAAAATCTACACATATTTTTACTTTAGGAGTTTTAACAAATTTTGTTATATAGCTAGATATTGGGCAATTTTTACAAATAAAGATTTTTTTATTCTCTATAAAATCAATCTTTCCAAATCCCAAAAAATACAAAATTTCTAAAAATTTATTTAGATTTTCTGGTTTATAAGTTTCTATAATCTTTTCTCCAATCCTTTTTCCAAAAGAATAGTGTAAATTAGTTGTTATCCTTCCTATTAAAGATAATGATACTATTAAAAATTTAGCATAAAGTTCAGCGCAAGTTACAAAGTAATCCTTATCTTTTATTATCTTTGAAATATTTTGAATCGACATGATTTCTTATTATCTATTTGACAACTTTCTTCTATACCATCGAACTCCTTTAGTAAGCATGCAGATATCATTCCAGCAAACCATTTAGAAAGATATTCGCAGCTCTTTAAATCATTTTTTACAAAAAAATTGTTTTTAGTTTCTATTAAAAAACATTTTTCATCTCTCTTAAAAGTTAGATCTTCATACCACCTAAAATTTATTCCAATATTTTTCAAATTTTCAAAAAAGTTCTCTAAGTTTTTATACTCATAATTAGATATCATAGATTGTGCAGTGCTTTTACCAAGTTCGTAAAAACATATATTTAAAATTCCTTTTGCTGATTTTCCAAAAAACTTTTCATATTCTTGGCATAAAATTGGCAAAGAATCGGAAAAAAGAATAATAAAAGGTCTTCTCTTTTTACCAAACTTTTCTATTATTAAATCGTTTTCGAAGGATAAACATTCTTCTATATTCATAATTCATATTGATTAATATTTTTTATGAATTTAAAAAAAGAGATTTTGGATAATGGAATAATTTTGTATAAGCCAAGAATTCCAAGTACAAATACTATAGCGATTTCTATAAATGTAAATATAGGAAGCGTCTACGAAGAAGAAGATAAGAGAGGAATTTCGCATTTATTAGAGCATATGATGTTTAAATCGAACAAGAAATATTCTGCAAAAGAGGTTTCTATGGGATTAGAATTAAACGGTGGAATTTCTAACGCATTTACCTCAAATTTTCTAACCTCTTATTTTGTAGAGGTAATTCCTAAGGGATTCGAAAGAATTTTGGATATATTACATTCTATGTTTATAAACGAAAATTATAAAAAAGATGAGTTTGAAAGGGAAAAGAAAGTCGTTTTGAGCGAAATAGAGAGGTATGAAAATAATCCAGAGGATATGCTAGAAAGATTAATACCAAAAAGCATTTTCGGTAATAGTGATTATGGCAGTCCTATTAGTGGTTATAGGGAAACTGTAAGTTCAATTTCTAAGGAAGAATTAGAAGAGTTTAAATTAAAATATTATTGTTCAAAGAATACTTTTATTTTAATAGAGGGAAATTTTAGTGATAAACATTTAGAATTAATTAGGAAAAAATTTTCTAAAATAGAGGAATCAAGCGCTAAGAAAAAGAAGCCATCCAAATCTAAGGGTAGCGATATTATCAAAAGGATGAATACAAAAAATCAAATATATTATTCGAAAAATTTTGAGATTGAGTTTAATAAGAATAATTTTTTCATGCCATTTATATTTAGCAAAGTTATTTCTGGAGGAATATCGTCTTTAATGTTTGATGTGTTTAGGGAAAAATATGGTATAGGTTATAGAGTTTATTTCGAACCAACGTATATTTACGAAGATAGAATTATATTAACTCTTGGCATTCCTGGGTATGAGAAAGAGAGAGAAAAGAATGTAAATGCTGCATATGAATATTTAATCGAACAAATATTAGATAGAAAAAACTTTCAGAAATATTTGAATGGTAGAAAAAAAGTTATTAGCTTAGAATATGAAAAAATAAAAGGGGATTTATTCAAAAGAATTTTGAGAGAAGTTTTTATAGTCTCTATTAATGAAAAGACCATAGACGATTTTTATTCAAAAGCTATTAGTATAAAAACAGAAGAGATAATCGAGTTCTTAAAATACTTAGAGGAATCAAAAATTGTAAAGATTATTCCATTATGAATAGCTTTATATTCTATTAGGGAGGACCCGTAGCTCAGCCTGGATAGAGCGCTGGTTTGCGGAACCAGAGGTCGCGGGTTCAAATCCCGCCGGGTCCGATATTATTCCTTAGAGAGTTTTTCTTTAATTTCTTCTTCTCCTTTTTTTAATTCTTCTTTTTGCTCTTTGTCTATTTCTAATAACAAAGATAAAAATTCACCGACGTGCGTTTTCTCTTCCTTAGCTACATCTAATAAAACCTTTTTAATTTTTTGGTCTTCTGTTTTTGCAGCTAGTTGTTCATAGAGATTTATTGCATCCAACTCTGCTATTATTCCTAGTCTAAGAATTTGCTTTTCAACATCTTTATCCTCTATTTTTATTGGCCTTTCCGACAACATAAAAATTTATAACTAATACAAATAAATAATGAGGGTTTTATTATCTCATTGTGATTTTATAGAATTTAAGCCAATAAGAAAAGAGATTAAAATTGCGGAAGATGTTGAAATAAAAAGTTATAGATACGAAGAAATACTAGTTGCTTTTACTGCAATAGAAAAAGATGATAACGAAGAAAAGATAGAAAAAATGTGTAATGAAATTAAAATTGTAGCTAATAGGATAGGTATTAATTCGGTATTAATTTATCCTTTTGCTCATTTAAGTAACAATTTAACAAAACCAGAAATTGCTATAAGGTTAATTAAACTTCTCGGAGAAAAATTAAAGAATGAAAATATGAAAGTTTATTTTGCTCCCTTTGGATGGGCAAAAGAATTACATATAAAAGTTAAGGGACATCCGCTAGCAGAAAGTCTGAGAGTAATTTAATTTTTAAATGGTATAATTACTTCTATCTTATCTATATTGTATTTTTTCTTAAGATTTTCCTCTAACTTTTTAGAATCTTCTAAACCAATAATTAATAATTGTAGGCGGTTTTCCTTTGGAATATAGGTAATTATGACATTAGGTTCGTTCGGATTTTTTATATCGACTATTTTTATATTTTTTCCTAGAGCAGCTTCTATTTCTTTAATTATATTATCTATTTTATAGGATGAATTATCTAAATTATAAAGATTGTAAATAGTTATTTTAATTTCTTTTTTCATTTTTCAGCGGCGTTACTATAAATATATTAATTTTGGTAAGAACAATAAATAATGGAAGTAAATATATTAAAAAAAGAAGGGAACACGCTTTTAGTAGAGTTGAAGGGAGAGAGTGAAACATTTGCTAATTTAATAAGGGAGGAACTTTGGAATGTTAAAGGAGTAATAGAGGCTGCACATATAAAGGAGCATCCAGAATTAGCGGAACCAAAGATATGGATAAAAACAGATGGTATAGATCCGATGGAAGCTTTAAAAATTGCGGTAGAAAATTTATTAAAAAAATTCGAAGAAATTAAAAAAAGTTATAAAAAACAACTCTGAACTTATTTATTTTATTTTGATAAAAAAATATTTTTATTAAAAAGCCAGGGTAGCTCAGCAGGTAGAGCGTCCGGCTGTTAACCGGAAGGTCGCCGGTTCGAATCCGGCCCCTGGCGAAAAAATAAAATAAAGAAATAATAATTTTATGCCCTACCTACCAGCCTCTAATGAGCTGTGAGTCAAGCAAGCTATGAGTTGGATGCACGAGGTAGGGCATAGCCGATATTTTTATTTTCATTAAAAATAGCTTCTTAAAACATATGTTTTATGATAAGAATAACTTTTTTGGGAACCTCTGCTGGAATTCCTAGTTTTAGTAGGAATCATCCTTCAATAGCTATAGAATATTTTGGTAAAGATTATAAGCTTTTTCTTTTAGATTGTGGCGAGGGAACTCAACTACAACTAATGAAAGCAGGAATAAGCTTTATGAAAATAAATTCTATTTTCATAACTCATTGGCATGCGGACCATTTTGCTGGCTTAATATCTTTAATTCAAACAATGAATATAGAAGGAAGAGAAAAAAGTTTGAGAATTTTTGCTCCAGAGGCTTCAAAATACGTTAAAAATATATTAAATCTTTATGCTTACAAACCATTTTTTGAGATTTTGCCTATTGATGTTGAATTATCTGAAAATCCAAAAAAATTTTTTGAGGATGAAGAGTTGGAGTTTAGTGCTATAAAGGTTAAGCATAGTGTTAATAGCGTTGCGTATTCAGTTAAAGAAAAAGATAAATATACAATAGATGAAGAAAAATTAAAAGGTTTTAATTTAAAAAAAGGTAAATGGTTAGATGTAATAAAGAAAAAGGGATATTATGAGTTTGAAGATGGTAAAAAAATTAAAATAGAAGAAATAGCAGTTTTAAAAAAAGGATTAAAAATAACGTATAGTGGTGATTGTATATATGATGAAAATTTAGTAAAGTTAGCTAAGGATTCAAAAATATTAATACACGAGGCAACATATGCTGAAAGTGATAAAGATGAGGAAAAATTACATTCTAGCGTTTCAGACGCCGCAAAAATAGCAAGTTTAGCTGGAGTAGAGCTATTGGTATTAACTCATATAAGTAGAAGATATCAAACAGAAGATGATATAATAAACATATTGACAGAAGCTAAGAAAATCTTTAGGAATGTAATAGTAGCTGAAGATTTTTTAGTAATAGAGGTTTGTAAGGATAAGACAAACATTTATAAGAAGGTATGAAGAGAGAAATTTCTATTACATATATAGAAATCGAAAAATGGTTAAAGGAAAATCAAGAGAACATAGTTAATTCGATTATTAAGAAAATTAAGCAGAGAGAAAAAATATTTTATTTCAAGCTGTTTAAAGGAAAAAACCAAAATTTAATAATATATTTACCGTATTTTTTGTTTTTTTCTAACTCTTCAATAAGGGTTGAAAAACCTACTACCTTTCAGATGGTTTTGAGAAAATATGCTGAAGATAAAAGAATTGAAAAGGTTTATCAGAGAGAAATGGATAAAATTGTTATATTCGAGCTATCTAATAAAATTAAATTAATTTTTGAGTTTTTTTCTGATGGAAATATAATAATAGTTGATGAAAACGGAAAAATAATAGACGCTTTAGTAAAAAGAGATTGGAAAGATAGAAGTATAAATAGAAATGTAGAGTATAAGTTTCCGCCATTAAAAAATTTAATTAAAAAAAACTTTCAAGAAATTTTTGAGATATGTAAAAATTCTGATTTAGCTATATTCAAATTTCTCATAGAAAATTTTGGTTTAAATTCGTATTATGCACAAGCTATTTTAGAAACTCTTAAAATAGATAAGAATAAAAATTGTAAAGAGATTTCTCAAAGAGAGCTTGATTTAATTCTTAAGAGTATAGAAGAGATATTAAAATCAAAGGAGTTTTATATAAAGAAAAACGATTTGATATGGATAGGTTCGTTAAATATTAGCGATTCTATAAGAATAGAAAAAATTAATGATGCTTTTTTAGAAGGATTTAGCATAATCGAGAAAAAAAAGATAATAAGAAAAGAAAAAGAGAAAGAAGAGAAAGTTAAAAAAATTTTTGAAGCAATAGAAGAGAGTAAAAGAAAAATAATGGAAGAAATTTCTGAAATTTCAGAAAAAATCGATGTAATACAAAATAATTATAGTTTAATTTCAGAAATTTCTGAAAAGATTTTAGCTCTTAGAGGTATGAATGTCGATTGGCAGGATATAAAAAATATTATTAAAAAACAGTATAAGGAGGTTTTAGAAATAAACGAGCATCTTGGTAGTATTAAGTTAAAATTTGGAGAAAAAGAGATAACTTTAAGTTTTAGAGATTTGAAAAGTTTCTTAAATAAACTTTTCGAAAGAAGAAAAAAGCTAAAAGAAAAATTAAGTAAAATTGAGGAAAGGCAAAAAGAAGAAATTAAGATTGAAGTAGAAAAAGAAAGCTTTGGTTTAGCATTAGAAAAAGAAGAGAAGGAGCAAAAACAATGGTACGAAAAGTTTAGATGGTTTATAAGTTCAGATGGATTTTTAGTTGTTAGCGGAAAAGATGCCGAGAGTAATGAGGAGTTAATAAAAAAATACGTAAGGGAGCAAGATATAATCTTTCATGCGGATATTCATGGCTCTCCGTTTACTGTTATAAGAAACGATAAGAAACAAAACATTCCACTACAAACAATTTATGAGGCAGCTCAGTTTACAGCTTGTTATTCTCAAGCTTGGGATTTGGGCTTAGGTAATATTAATGTTTATTATGTAAGGCCAAATCAATTGGTTAAGTCAAATTTGCCAAAAGGCAGTTTTTTAATTACTGGTGAAAGAATTTGGTTAGAAAAGGTTAAGTTAAGGTTAGCTATTGGTGTTTATGAAGAAATGGGAAAAGTAAAAATATTTGCAGCTCCACCAGTAGCTGCTAGGAAAAAAACTCAATACATAATAACGTTAGTTCCAGGAAATAGAAGTGCAGATGAATTGGTAAAGGAAATAAGAAAACATTTTGAAAGCAATTTACCTTTTGAAATTAGAGCATTGTTTGAGAAAGTTAGCGACGAAGAAATAAAAAGGCTAATTCCTTTTAGTAAGGGCGAATTAGTTAGGGTTATATAGTTTTTATTAAAGTCTAAATAGTATATAATATATTGTGTATTTTTTCGGTATTTTCTATTTCGGTTTTTAATTTCATGTGATAAATATCAATACCTAAATGTCTGTTTTTTCCTAATTTAGTTTCTATTTTATTTTCTTCTAAAGCGTTTTTTATTTTCTGGATTTTTTTACCGTCTGAAGAAGCAATTAACATATTACATTTTTCAAGACCAGTTTTTTCTACAAACATCTTTGAAATAGAATAAACTTTTTCAAAATTATTAGATACAGAAAGAACAGCCGAAAGAATTTTAAATAAATTCAAATCTTTATATTCCAGTCTCTTAAAATCTATAATATCGAAAAAATCCGAGCAAATTCTTTTTATTCCGTACTTGTCATCTTTAGTATCACACATTTTTAAAATCAAATTTCCTAATTCTTTATGGTGCTTTATAATACTCTTTCTATAAATTCTCGCCAATTCTAGGAAATCACTATATCTTTTGTTTTCTAGAACCTTTGCGCAATCTATAACAAAAGATAAAGTTGCCCCCGGCATTATTACATCTATAATATCACCTAAGGTACTCACAAATTCATTTAAAATTTTTTTATGATTTTCATTACCCATACTATCTAATAAATACTTGAAGGTGGTTTTGGTATCGTCATCATCTAATATCTCTACTTTTATGTTTTTATTTTCTAATTTTTTAATTAATTCTTTATCTACATCCAAATCAAGAAAGTATACATACTTTAATTTTTCGAAAAAATCTTTTTTTATAATAAAATTCTCGACCAAATCTCTTAGAGGCTTTCTTTGTGTGAAAAAGAAGCTTATCTTATCACTAATTTTATCGTAGCTCAAAGAAAGCATATAAATTTTTACTAGTAATGACAGTAGTCCATCTCTATCGTAATGTACGAAGAAGATGATTTCACTATCTTTATTTTTAAAGGAATTACTTTTTAAACCAAATGTAAAACTACAAGATGAAAATATTTTATAAATGTCTAAATAATTACTTTCAGTTTCAAACAAATTTTTATTTAGATCTTTTTTTAAATAATGAGCTCCACTCATAAATGTGCTTAAAAACAAAATATTTAAACTTTTTCAACAAAAAATTAAATCTTTCAGTTTATAGAGAATTATAAAAAACAATGAACTAAACCTGAATTTGGGCTGTTCCACCGGCATGCCAGCTTAATCTAGGTCTAATTATTGCTGTAAATATTCTTTCTAGGTTATCGTCTAAAATTAGCGCAGCTCCATATACTCTTGGTAATTTATTAAAATAGTATTGAAAATCTTCTTCCATATATGTCTGCATTACAGAATGTAATGCTTTTAAATCTTCTCTAGAGGTTAATCTAAAAGAAATTACTATGTCTGTCTGACTTAATAAATCTTGATGTAATTTGTTTGGCATTTGTGTTATACAAACTAAATTTACTCCCGGCTCTCTTCCTTGTTTAGCAATAGTTAGAATAGGTTCTAATGCAATAGTTTTTCTATCGCTTGGAGCAAAGTTTTGAGCCTCCTCAAAAATAAGCCAAGTAATTGGAAAGAAAAATTTTTGAATTCTACCCTCTATTTTTGCTACTTCTTCTTCCTTTCTTGACAAAACCCTTTTAAAGTAGGTATTTGAAGTAATCCAAGCAGCAATCATATTTATTATAGCATTACTTTTAACTCTAGATAAATCTATTACACTTACTTTTCCAGGAATTACTATATCTTCTATTTTGCTTCCTTCTTTTTCGAAAATGCCCCAAGTATCTACTGTTTTAAATATAGAAATTAATGTTTTTTTGACGTTTTCATCCATTTCTTTATCTTCTTGCAACTTTCTTATTATATCTTTTAAATCATATTTCCCTATTTCCTTTTTTAGTTCTGCCAAAATTTTTTCTAAGGCAATTGCAAGATTCGAAGTTCTTTCCCACTCAAAAGTTTTAACCCAATCTTCTATACTAAAATCGCTAGTGGTTAAAGTTAATGTTTTATCTACAGGTATTCCAGCATTTATATAATCTTGAGCTAAACCTTTTGGGACAAAAACTTCGATAAATTCTTTAAATCCCTTTGGTTCTAAATTCCATTGTTTTAATAAAAGTTTTTGTTGCTCGTTTGGAAATTTTATACTCCAGTATATACCCATAGGATCTAAAATTACCATTGCAGATTTTTTTCTTATTTCATCTTCTAATTGGCAAAATTCTTCAATTATTACTCCACTAGAATAGCTTTTTCCGCTACCCCTTTTTCCACAAATTAAAACAACATGACTTTTAGTAAAATCGAAATAGACTTTTGTAGTTAATTGCCAATCATATTCACCAATAACTAAATGCCTTCCAATATAGCCAGCACCTTTAATTCCAAGTTTTTTCTTCTCTTCTTCACTTCTCCCAATAATTGTTTCAACAATTTCTGAAATTACCATAAATTAAATCTTCATATTTCTACGTTATATAAACAAAGGATTTTATTAAGATAGTTTTGGTATTTGCGCCGGCCGGGATTTGAACCCGGGCTACCGGCTTGGAAGGCCGGTGTCCTACCACTAGACTACCGGCGCATATAAAAATATTTGTTTAATTTTTATTTAGTTGGAGAATTAATATCTTATGGGTCCGTAGTCTAACGGTAGGACGCCGCCCTGACGCGGCGGAGAACCCGGTTCAACTCCGGGCGGACCCATTAATATGCTAAAGCTTGTAATAAATTTCTAGTCCCTATGGAAAAGCTTAAAACTGAAAAAGATGTTTTAATGAAGTTTTTAGAATCTTCACTTAAAGTTATGATATCCAAAAGTTTTATTAAAGATATTATAAAGATTAGTTTTATAAATAAATATCCTATTGAAAAGTATTCTAAGATTAATCTAGAAAAAACGTGCTGCTCGTAAAAACCGAAAAAAAGAACGTTTATTATTGTTATGGTTGCTTCATATAATTGCCCTATAATTAGCAATCTGTTAAATAGGTTTATTTTAGCTATGAAAATTAATATAATAAACAGAAATGATAATGGAAAATATATAGATAAAGCTTGTAGATTTTTTAGTTCTAATTGAAATGAAAATGTAAAAAACATAAGAGTTCCTAAAATAAACGCAGTTTTTTCATAACTATTAGCTAAAATTTTTCTTGAAAGATACATCAATATAACAAAAAATATTATATATAATCCTTCAATCCAAGGGGTTATAAAAATAATGCTAGAAATAATTTTATAATCTTCTAAAACTCTAATTGCAGAGAATGGAAGCGCTAAAAAATGCGAAAATATAGCAAATCTATAATCGATTTTTATCTTTTGTTTCTTAACAAACTTATAAAGTAGAAAGATTGCTATTAAAAATACAATAGAATAAATAAATGTTTTAAAAAAGGTATATCCCTCTCTTTTAGGATCAAAGAAATATATATAAATTTCTTCTATCATAAAAAACTTTTATGAATAATATTGTTAGAGGATTACAATTACTTTTAGTGGCTTTAATTTTAGTTTTTGGAATATTTCTTTCGGGCTGTACTAATTTACCATTAGATTCTACAGCACCAGCATTTAGCGCTAGAACTTCTAACGGTTTACTTATTAAAAGTGTGAATTACGAATCTAAAATTTCTGAAAAATCGGATGTAGAGATTGTGGTTAATATAGAAAATGCTGGATACGATGCTAATAACGTTAAAATTACTCTCTTTGGTTTAACTGATCGCTGGACTCCTAAACCGCCAATTTCAGAAAATATAGGTAGTTTAAAAAATGGAGAAACATATGAAAAAATATTCAAAGTCAAATCTCCTGAAATAGCTGAAAATAGAACTGATAGCTTTGGATTAAAGCTTGAATACGATTATACTTCTGTATATGAAGCTAAGATAGTTTTGAGAAAGAAGGATAAAAACATTACTGTTAGTCTAGAGGGAGAAAGATTAGTTAAACCAGCTCCGATAACTTTTAAATTATCTTCTCACAAAATTTCAAATAACGTACTTTATCTTAACTTTTCTGTTTCAAATGAAGGAAGTGGAAAAACAAACGAAATAAGAATATATGCTGATGGTATTAGTTGCGACAGCTCGGCTGATTTAAAAAACAAATCTAGAGTTTCTTGTAGCGTTGAGATACCATCTTTTGACGAAGTGTTAGTTAAAGAATTTCAATTAAGAGCAGCATATAGATATGAATATCAAACAGATTTAGTTTATAAGATAAATGTATATAAAATTAAACCAGAATCAGAATAATAAACTATTTTAATCAAAAACAAAAACTATAGAGGGCCTTGCTGGTAAAGAATCCTTAGCTTTAACCTCTTTACTTTCCTCTTCTCTTTCTATTTCGAATTTACAATCGAATTCTTTTTCTAAAAATTCTTTATATTGAGATAAAACTTCGAACTCGTTTTCGATTAAATAGTTTAATATTTTCGATTTTTTAATTATTTTTTTTGCAATATCATTATTAAAATATTTTTTGTTCAATTCATTCAGATTAATCCCACTTTCAATTTCTTTCTTAATATTTTTAGCGATTTCAAACTTTTCTTTATTCGCTACAATCAATTTTATTTCTTTTGGTTTTTTATTTTTAATTTTTAATATCTCTCTTATATCGCTTGTAACGAATTCTATATACTCTTCGCTTTTTAATATATTCTCATCTATTTTTTCTACTTTTGGCCAAGAGATGTTTATAGCATCTTTTCCAATTTTTTCAAGAATTTCAGAAGTTATATGTGGAATTATAGGATTTAATATAATGTTTCTAGCTTCAATATAATAGTTTAAAACCTCTTTATTCGGAACCTTAACCCTATTCAAATATTTATTAAATTTATTCTCTAATTCAAACCATGCTCTTTGGATAACATTTTTAAAATTAAGGTTTTCATATTCTTGCTCCACTTCTTTAATAATTTTTTTGATAACATTTTCAATCCACAAATCAATGTAGCTTTTCTCTTCCTTACCTTTATTATAATTTTCTATACAAAATTTATACCATTCTTTCAAATAGTTTTCGATTTTTTTGGATAAGCTTAACTCTATGTTTAAATCTTCTAGTCCAGCGTTTCCGGCATAAGCACTAAGAAATCTTAATATATCTGCTGAGTATTTTTCAATAGCATCTAATATAGGAATAAAGTTTCCTTTTGATTTGCTCATTTTTTCTCCATCAATTAACAAAAATCCATTAATTCCAATTCCTTTTGGCCAGTATTCATTTGGAAATATTGCAACATGATGGAAAATCATAAAGGATAAATGATTTGGAATTAAATCCTTTCCGCTAATTCTTAAATCCATTGGATACCAATATTCAAACTCTTTTCTCATTTCATTTAAAATCTTTTCATCAATTCCATATTTTTTAGAAATTTCTTTTGAACTTCCTTTTCCAAGAAATATATAATCAAAAAATTCTTCACTTAATTTATTTGCATCTATGTTTTTAATTAAATGAGCAATTGTATAATAAGCCATATAAATTGTAGAATCGGATAAACTTTCAATAATCCACTCTTTATCCCATGGTAATGGAGTACCTAAGCTTTCTTTATGTGTAAATGCCCATTCCCTTAGTATTTTTATAGAGGTCTCAAAATTTTTTCTAACACTTTCTGGAATTATTTTCATTTTAGATAAACATTCTAAAGCTAAGTTTTTCCATTCCTCATTAGAATAATCTAAAAACCATTGATCGCTTAAAATTTTTACAATAACTTTATTTTTATATCTTGATTCAAATCTTATTGGCAAAGTATAATATTTTTCTGCAATTCCTAGAGAAATTAGTTTTTCAGCGAATTCGTTTTTAATTTCGTAAATTTTTCTATTTGAAAATTCTCCAAAAATCTCTTTTGTAATTGCGTTATAGAATTCTATCGAATAAATCTCCTCTGTAGCTTTTTCTAACTTTTCTTTATCGTTTTGAGAAGAGATTTTCATTTTTTCAACAATATCTTTTGCTGGGAAATCTGAAAATCCTTCTAATTTAAATAGAGATTTCATGTTTTTTAAGCATTTTTCAGCAACTTCTCTATATTCTTTATTTTCTGATTTTGCTAAATCAACTAATGCAATATAATCATAAGGTGCATGCGAAGGCACACTCATTACTATTCCACTACCTATTTCAACATCAACAAAATTAGCTGGTAATATAGGAATTTTTTCTTTTGTTAATGGATTTTCAGCAAAATTTAGAATAAAGTCTTTTATATCGATTTTTTCTACAATTTCAACACTTCTTTCTTGATTTTTAATTTCTTCAATAACTATGGAATTTGGTAATAACCAAAATTCTTCATTTACTTTTGCAATTATATATTCATAATCGGAATTTATCCAAATGTTTGTAACTCCGTAAATAGTTTCTGGTCTTAAGGTAAAGCATGGTAATATTATTTCTTTATCTTTGTAAAAAATTTTAAATTTTAAGAGATATCCCTCTATGTAACTAATTCCAGCAAAATCATCAGGTCTATCATGATCTCCAATAACCTTTTTAACTTTTGGATCCCAAATTACTGGATGCCTACCTTTTTTTACAAAATCTCTCTCTTTTAATTTATAGTATTGCCATTCAATGAATTTTGAATAATGTTTATTTAAGCTTGTTGTAAAAAATTCTCTTCTCCAATCTATGGAATATCCTAATTTTTTTAATGTCTCTTTTGCTTTCGGAACAAAATACTCAATCCAATATATTGGATCTTTAAACTTTTCAATTTCTTTTTCGTTAACATGCATTAGTTCTATTAATTCTTTTTTAATTTTTTCCTCCCCCTCTTTTAATCTGTATGCCGCAGCTATTATTGGAGAGCCTGTTGCATGAAATCCTTGAGCAAATAAAACGTTATATCCTAATAATCTTTTAAATCTAGCAATAAATTCAACTCTAGAAGAAGTTGTTAAATGACCTAAATGCAATAGTCCATTAACATATGGATACGGAAAAGTTACGAAAAATTTTGGTTTTTCAGAAATGTTTGCTTCAAAAACTTTATTCTCTTCCCATATTTTTTGCCATTTTTCCTCTATTTCCTTCAAATTTATCATAAGAATTTATTAATGAGAAAAACAATTAATTTATAAATTATGGCAATTTCATACATTTTAGCTCAGCGCGGCAAATTTTTTCATAGATTTATAAATAGCGAGTTTCCAACAAAATGGTGTGGTTTATGGGATAAAAATAAGAAGTACTTAGATTATTTTGCTATAAAAATTAATGATGAATGGCTATCTAAGGAAAATCAAAGCGGTTTTTTATATAATCTAAATTCAGCAACACATTTTTATGAGCTAAAAGATTTTGTAGTTAATGAAAAAATTTATTTTAAAAATGCTTTAATAATCTCTTTAAACATAACAAATAAAAAAGCAGAGTCTAAAAATTTTAGAATATTATTTGAGTTTGGGGCAAACTTTAGAAATTTTGATGAAGGATTAATAGAAAAGAAATACGATGCTGAATATATTGAAAATAAAGCTATAGTAAAATCAGAAGATAGAAAAATGATTTTTAAAAGCAACAAAAACGGCATTTTTATTGGTAACGAAATATACAAAATTCATTATCCAAGCAATCAATCATTTAAGTGTTTTATTCCAAAAGATTTTGTAGTATACGATTTTATTGACAATTATTATAAAATTAAATTTTATTTCTTCTTGGAAAAGGAAATAATAAAAAAAGAAAATTTAAAGAGATTTTTATTAGAAAATAGGTTAAATACAAATTTTGATTTTGTAGACGAATTATATAAAATAGCAATATTAAATTTGAATTCTTGTTTTAATGGAAATGCGTTTATTGCAGGATATCCATGGTTTACATATTATTGGTCTAGAGACGCAGCGTTTTCGATAATTGGAGCGTCTTTAACTTCTATGCAGGATTTTTCTTTAAAAAGTTTATTGTATTTTTTTAAATATTTTGAAGATAATGTTCCAAACTTTATTTTAGAGAATAAAATAGCATATAATTCTAAGGATTCCTTACCACTTTTAATAATTTCTTTGTATGAATATATTAAAAATACTGGAGATTTGAGTTTGTTAAATATTTTAAAAAATAAATTAATAAGGGCTTTCGAATGGTATAGAAAAAATTCTACTGAGCATGGATTTATTTATAGTAATTCGAACGAAACCTGGATGGATACTATAGATAGGGAAGGTTATTGCTTAGAAATCCAAACGTTTTGGTATAAAGCTTTAGAATGTTTATCTAAGATTTTTAGAATTCTTAAGTTAATAGAGCTTAGTAATCTTTCGAATATATATGCAGAAAAGTTAAAAGAGAATATACTTAAGTATTTTTTGAAAGACGGAGTTTTTGTAGATAACATTAAAAACAAAAGAGTAACTATAAATTCCATTTTTCCTTTTGTTTTTGATGTCTGTAAAGATAAAGAAATTTTTAAAAATATAGAAAGTCATTTGAAAGAAAATTTTGGATTTTTAAGCTTATCTAAATTTGATAGCGAGTTTAAAGATAATGAATATCATAAGGGGGCAAGTTGGTATCATTTGAATGCCTTAGTATCTTACATTTATTTTAAGCTTGGAATGTTTGAAGATGGTTTAAAAATGTTAAAAAATCTTTATGAGTTAAAAGATGCCTATTGTAAAAATTCTTTAATAGAGGTATATAATGCGAAGAATAAGGATATATTAATTAAAAAACCTATAGGATTTGAAGAAACTTCTTATTTGCAATCTTGGAGTGCTTCTTGTATTGTTTTTGCAATTCAAAAGGGTTTGTTAGGTATAGATGTAAATTCTATTAACTCTACTATATTTTTAAGACCTTATACGAATTTTTCTTTGAGGAGAAAAATTGGTAATGATTTCATAGAGATAAATACCTACAATAAAAATTTTTGGTATAGGAGTTCGAAGAACAGGAAATATAGAGTTATTATAAAGTATTTATAGGTAATAATTTATGTTTGAGGATTTGATAAAGGCTGTTAAAAGCTTTATAGATGCAAAAGAAGTTGAATGTGGTAAAAAAGAGGATAGATATTTTGTTGATTTTGATTGCAGAGTTTTATATAAGAATGATATAGAAAAAATTCAAAAATTTTTGGATGAAAATTCTAAGCTAAATTACGTAATTATAGCTTTTTCTTCTTCTTTCTCTAAGAAGCTTAATAAAGCAACTCAAAGAATTTACTTTAAAGTTTTTGAGAGTAAAGAGGAAAAGGAAAAGTTTTTAAGAGAATTGGAAGAAGCTAAGAAAAAAGATCATAGATATTTGGGAGAAAAGTTAGACATTTTTCATATAGAGGAAGATATTATTGGAAGCGGTTTACCAATTTTTCATTTTAATGGAGCTATAATAAGAAATGAGTTAATAAATTTAATTAGAGAGGTAAATAGAAAGTTAGGATATAGAGAAGTTTTTACTCCGCATGTTTCAAAAACATTTTTATGGAAGTTAAGTGGGCACTATGATAATTATAGAGATAAGATGTTTCTTTGGAAAGAAGATGAAGATGAAATGGGATTGAAGCCGATGAATTGCCCAATGCATTTAACGATTTTTAAGTTTAGGGTAAGAAGTTATAGGGAATTGCCTTTTAGAATTGCCGAGTTTGCTACAGTATATAGAAAAGAGCAGAGCGGAGAATTACATGGATTAGCTAGAGTATATTGCATAACTCAAGATGACCATCATTGTATTTTAACTCTTGAGCATTTAAAGGATGAAATGAAAAAAATTATTACTGAAGTAATAAATGTTTATAATATTTTTGGTTTAGAAGTTAGGTTTAAATTATCTACGAGACCAGATGATTTTATTGGAAGCTTAGAAGATTGGGATTTTGCTGAAAAAACTTTGAAAGAGATTTTAGATGAATTAAAAATTGAGTATGAAATAAAAGAGAAGGAAGGAGCTTTTTATGGCCCTAAAATAGACTTTGATGTAAAAGATTCTATGGGCAGATTTTGGCAGTTAGCAACAATTCAATTAGATTTTAACGTGCCGAAAAGGCTTGGAATTACTTATGTAGATAAGGATAATAAAGAAAAGAATCCAATAATGATTCATTTCGCTATCTTAGGATCCATAGAGAGGTTCATAGCTCTGATTTTGGAGCATTTTGCTGGTAAGTTGCCATTATGGATTTCCCCTATACAAACAGCGATTTTACCAGTTTCTGAAAAATTCTTAGATGAAGCTTATAAACTAAATGAGGAATTTTTAAGGCTTGGAATAAGGTCTGAAATTTTAAGTGATGGGACTATTGAATATAGAGTTAGAGATGCCGAAATGAGATATATACCATATATAATAGTCATAGGAAAAAAAGAGGTAGAATCTGGTAATTTAACCATAAGGTATAGAGGTACTCTATTTTCTATGAATAAAGAGGAGTTCAAAAACAAAATTGTAGAAAAAATTAAAAATAGAGAAAAGGATTAAAAATTATTTTACTATTTCTCCTAATAATTTTATTTGCAAGATTTTTCCTACAATGCCTATTATTATTCCTAATAATATCATGCTAACAACTTTACATAAAATTACAATAGTTTCTCCCCCTATTGTTGTTATTTCAAAATTTTTTATAGGTGCACCAAGGATTAATTGTAGAGATAGCTTCATCCCTTTTGGTATATTTTTTATTTCTTGATTTGTTTCATGCTCAAAAAGATATAATAGGCTACCAAAAATAAAGATTGAAAAGATTAAAAGTAGAAATAATATTTGCAAATTTATCATTTCCTTTTCATCTAATATTGCTGAAACAACGTTTTTATCTAATCCTGAATATTTTAAAAGCTTTAGAACTCTTAAAAGCCTTATAATTCTAAGCAATCTAAGGAACCATAAAGTACCTATTGTCTTAATCCCAAAAACATAAAAGTATCCTGAAATTACAACTAAAAGATCTATAATCCCGAAAGGGCTTAATATATAATTAGCTTTTCTATTAGAGAAATATGCTCTTAGGACGTATTCTACTGTAAATACTGCTAGTACTAAAACTTCTAGATATAGAAACAAGCTATGATATTTTTCATGAATTTCTTCAACACTTTCTAATGCAATTACTATACAAGAAATTAGAATTAATATCGAAATAATATCATTAAATATGTGGTATGATTTAGAGTTAGTGTTGTAAAAAACATTGTATATAATTTCTGATGTTTTCATAAAATATTAAAAATAAAAAAGTCTTAATTATCAAAACGCTTTAACTCAAATATATTAAAGGAGCGTGCTGAAAAAATAAAAACTCGATTTAAATTTATATTTTATGAAATATGAGCTGAGAGTAAAAATAGGTGAGTTTATAAGGAAGATAAATTCTGCGAATTCTATTTATGATTTGTTTAGACTACTGAATTATCCTAATGAAGTATTGTTAAATGTTCAGTTTAAAAGAAATCTAGAAGATTTTCAAATTAAAGAAGAAATAAAAGAAAAAATTAACAAAATTTATACTGTTTTGCATTTTGATAGAAATTTTTTCGTATTTATAGTAGAGTTGAAGCATGGAGCATCTTTTTCTTCAACACTAATTAAAGAAGTAGCAAAAAGTTTTTCAAAAAAGTATGAGAATTTTTTTCTGATTTTTACTTCTTCAGATTATTATACTCTTCTCTTCGTTTTTCCAGAATTTGAGAGAATTGATGTTGGAAAATATAAATTAAAGATAACTAAACTGTTTTTACAGAGAGATGATCCATATTATACTGCGATAGAAGTTTTATCAAATTTATATTATGAAGAAGAAAAGAATTGGATAGATGTATATAATAAATGGAGGGAAGCTTTTAGTGTAGAAAGAGTAACGAAAGAATTTTTTGAAGATTATAAAAGTATATTTTTTAAGATTAGAGAAGAGCTTAGAAAACAAGGAATAAGCAAAAGTGATTCGCATGAGTTTGCATTACAATTACTAAATAGGATAATGTTTATATATTTCATAGCTAAAAAGGGTTGGTTAAATAAAGATAAGAGGTTTATGAAAACTTTTTGGAATAGCTATAAAGAAGAGGTTAAAAAAGGTAATGTAGAGAAAAACACTTTTTATAGCGTGTGGTTAAAAAATTTATTCTTTAAAGCTTTTAATAATAGACAAAACGAAATAAAAGATTTGCCAGAATATTGGATTAAGGTTTTTTCTAATTTTCCGTATTTAAATGGTGGTTTATTTTTAGAGAATAGACTCGATAAATTAGATGTAAAGCTAAACGATGATCTATTTTCAGAAATTTTTGAAATTTTCGACAAATATAACTTTACAATAAAAGAGGATATGCCATTAGAGCAAGAGGTAGCAGTAGATCCTGTAATGATAGGTTATGTTTACGAATCGCTAGCACAAGTTGCTGAAGAAATTTACGATAGAAATGATTTAGGAATTTTTTACACCCCACGTATTGAAATCGATTTTATGTGCAGAAGAGCTTTAGTAGAATATCTTTCTAAACACCTTCCAGACATTCCTAAGGAAAAAATTTATGAATTAGTATTTGATGAAGAAAAAGAAAACGTTGAAAAATTCTTTACAGAAATTAACGCTTGGAGGAGAATAGAAGAGGCATTAGATAATCTTACTGTAGTTGATCCTGCTTGTGGTTCTGGTAGCTTTCTGGTTGGAATGATGAATGTGCTATTTGAACTTTATAAAATTATTTACAAAAACTTAAATAGAAAGTGGAATGCCTTTAATTTAAAGAGTTCTATCGTAAGCAGATCTTTATATGGAGTTGATGTAATGCCTTGGGCTATTCGTGCTGCCGAGTTAAGATTATGGCTTCAATTAATTATAGAAGAAGAATTTACTCCAGAACAACTAAAAGAAAAACCTTTGTTACCAAATTTTGAATTTAATTTGCGTGTAGGGGATTCGATTGTACAAGAGATAGATGGAATTATTTTTGATTTAAAGAATATTCAGCTTTCGGAAAAATTAAAAAAGAAGCTCTATGATTTAAAAAAAGAGAAAGAAAATTATTATAATAACTTAAAAATGAAGTTTCAAAGTAAAGAGGATATTCTTGCTGAAGAAATAAGATTATTTGAGGAAATAATTGAAGAACGATTATTAGATTTAAAAGAAAATACTGAAAAGCTTAAAGAAAAACTCAAAAGATTAGAAAAAGGTATACAAAAAGACTTGTTTGGAAGAACAATAAAAACTCCAGAAGAAGAAATTAAAAAAGTTAAAGATGAAATTGAATCAATTTTATCAGAAATAAATAAATTAGAGGAATTGAAAAGTAAATTAAAAGAAGCAATAAGGAATCCAGAATTAAAACCATTTGTTTGGGAAATAGATTTTGCAGAGATTTTTAGTACTAAAGGAGGATTTGACATAGTTATAGGTAATCCACCTTACGTTAGGCAAGAAAAAATTTCTCCACCAACCAAAATTAAATCCAAAGTAACTCTAGAAGATAAGAGAGAATATAAGGAAAAATTGTTCAAAGCTGTAAATTCTAGATTTCCAGTTATAGAAAAAATAGATAAAAAAAGCGATTATTATGTTTACTTTTACTTTTATGGTTTATCTTTATTAAATGAAAAAGGTGTTTTTTGTTTTATAACTTCAAATTCATGGCTAGATGTAGAATTTGGTAAAGATTTACAAGAGTTCTTATTGAAATATGTTCCGATAATTGCTATTTACGATTATCCAACAAGATCTTTTGAGCATGCAGATATAAATACAATAATTGCTTTATTTGGTGCTCCTTATCCTGAGGCAAGAGATAAATTTTCTAGCTTTAAATGGCCAGCATTAAACAATGTTGCAAAATTTGTGGTGTTCAAAAAACCTATTAAAGATATCATGAATTCAAGAATTCTTATAGAAATAGAAAAAATAAAACCAAAAGTAAAAGGTGGTAAAATATTTGATTTAGTAAATAATATAGAAGAGAATGAAAACTATAAAGTTTTTTCAATATATCAAGAAGATTTGCTAGAAGATGGTTGGGAATATCCAGAAGGTTATGATAAAAGTAAAGGTAAATTTAAAGAAGGTAATTATGTTGGCAATAAGTGGGGTGGAAAATATTTAAGAGCACCAACGATTTATTGGAAAATTTTGGAAAAAGGAAAAGATAAATTAGTAAGATTGGGAGACATTGCTGAGATAAGGTTTGGTATTAAAACAGGTGCTAATGAATTCTTTTATCTTAAACCTATTGGAAAAACTGTAAAAGAAGTTGTAGAAATTGCAAAGAAAAATCCAAATGCTTTAATTAGAGTTAGAAATGGTGCTGGTTGGGAGGGAAGAATTGAAGCAAAATTCTTAAAACCAGTAATTAAAAGTCCAAGAGAGCTTAAATCAATAACTGTAAGGCTTGAAGATTTACGTTATCTTGTTTTCATGTGCAATAAATCAAAAGAAGAGTTGAAGGGAACAAAAGCTCTAGAGTACATAAAATGGGGCGAAAAACAAGGTTTTAACAAAAACCCAACTTGCAAGGGAAGAGCAAGATGGTGGGATTTGGGTGAGTGGAAAATAAGTAAAAATATTTTGCCTATGTTTGAAAATGAAAGAAAATATTGTTTTTATAATGACGCAAATGCTTATATAGATGCAGCTCTTTATTGGTGTTATTCAAAAGGTATAGATGAATCCTACTTAAATTTACTATTAAATAGTATGCTTATAGGGTTGTGGAAAGAGATTTTATGTAGACCACCTGAGGGTTTAGGAGCCTTACAAATGAAGGTATATCATTATTCGGAAATGCCAGTACCAAATATTAAAAATCTAAAATTTGATAAATTAATTTTTGATAAATTTATCAAAAGAAAAATCCCAACAATATTCGAAGAACTAGGTTTCGATCCAAACAAACCAATTAGAGAGCAGGAACCAAATCCACTTCCAGACAGAAAAGTTCTAGACGATATAGTTTTTGATGCTTTAGGATTAACAGAAGAAGAAAGAAAAGAAGTTTATTGGGCTGTTGCAGAGTTAGTAAAAAGTAGATTGGAGAAGGCAAGGAGTATAGAAAAAAAGAAGGAAAAAATATGAATATTTACGAAAAGGAAATAATAGATAATAGTGAAGGTAATAAGTTGTTAGATTATATAATTAGCTACCTTAAAACTAAACCTGAAACAAGTATAGATATAGCAACACCATATTTCGATATAAAAGCCTTCATAAGGGTTAAAGATTATCTAAAAAATGTAAAAAGATTTAGATTGCTCTTAGGAAAGCCGATTGAAGTTACTACCAAGGAAATTACGTTAGGAGAAGAATTATTAAAAATGATTAGAGAAGAAGTTGAAAACTTTGAATTAAAAAAAGAAAATGAGGAAAATATAAAAAATTTTATAGAATTTTTAAAAAAAGATAATGTTGAGGTAAGATTATTTAAAGGATTTCTACATGGCAAGGCGATAATTTTCGATGATTTAGTTATCGTTGGTTCTTCAAATTTCACAGAAGCAGGTTTAACAAGAGAGGGCGAGTTAAATTCTATTTCTAGAAAATCTTATGCTGAATATGCTAGAAAAGAGTGGTTTGAAAAATTTTGGGCGAAATCAGAAGATTTTAAAAACAAACTAATTGAAGAGTTAGAAAATTCTAGATTTGGAGATAAAGAATATACACCCTATGAAATTTTTATAAAGGCTATATACGAGCTTCAAAAAAATGAAATAAAAACTAAATCTGAAAATGAGAAATATGGAATACCATCTAAGGTTGAGTTAACGGAATTTCAAGAAGATGCTATACCAAGAATATATTCTAGGTTGGAAAAATATGGTGGCATATTAATAGCAGATTCTGTTGGATTAGGTAAAACATGGATAGCGAAAAAAATAATAGAAGATTTTGGATTTTATAGGAGAAAAAGTTATTTAGTAATTTGTCCAGCGCAACTTAGAGATAGTTTATGGAGAAAAGAGCTTAAAGATTTGTCATTAGCCGAAAATATAATATCCCACGAAGAATTATCTTCATCAGATTTTCTTAATAAAGTAAGAAGAGCTATTGGTAAGGATAATTTAAAAAACATAGAATTAATAGTTGTAGACGAAAGTCACAATTTCAGAAATCCATATTCAAATAGATGGGAAAACTTTCTTAGATTATACGAAGCTATAAGAAAAAATGAAGGAAATCCTAAAATAGTTTTTTTAACGGCAACACCTATTAATAATACAATCTGGGATCTTTATTGGCAAATAATACTACTTGTTGGAATGAGGGAAGATGCCTTTATAAAGGCAAACATTCCAAATTTATTGCAGTTTTTTAAGGAAGTGGAAAAAATTGGAGATTTCTCAATACTAAGTGATTTATTAAACGAAATTTCTATTCGTAGAACTAGAGATTATATAGTAAAAAATTATCCAAATGCAACAATAAACGGAAAACCAATAAAATTTCCGAAAAGAATTCTAAAAAACATAAGGTATGACTTAAATAAAACGTATAGAGGAATGTTTAAACAAATTTCGGAATATATAACAGAAGGTTTAACTATGGCTTCTTATAGAATTTTAGAGTATAAAAAAGGCACTAGAACTAAAGATGAAGAAATGGAAATAAGAAGAATGAACGCATTAACCGGAATTCTAAGGACAATACTTCTAAAGAGGTTCGAAAGTAGTGTAGAAGCTTTTAGAATTAGTATAAGAAACCAAATTCTTTTTTTAGAAAAATTGAGAGAATATCTTAAGGAAGGAAAATATATATCAAAAAAAGATTATAACAAAATTTTCGGGAGATACTTAACGAGCTTAGATGAAGAGACTATAAAATTTGAAGAAGAAGAATTAAATAAAGCTTTAAAAGAAATAAATCTCAATGAATTCGATAAAGAAAAATTGTTCGAGGACATAGAAAAAGACATTAAGACTTTAAATAAAATATACAATAAGGTTGAAAAGATTACTCCAGATAAAGATGAAAAATTAAATACTGTAAAGAAACATTTGTTAGAGTTATCTAAAATAGGACAAACTATAATATTTACTTACTATGAAGATACTTTAAATTACATATACAGACAAGTTGTTAATTCAAAAGAGTTTAAAGGATTAAGGATAGAAAAAATAAGTGGTAGCACTCCTATTAATGAGAGAGAAAGAATAGTAAGTGATTTCTTAAATAGAAAAATCAACATATTAATTAGTACTGATGTTCTATCAGAAGGTATGAATTTGCAGTCCGGTAAAATAGTGCTCAATTACGATTTACACTGGAATCCTATAGTAATGATACAAAGAGCAGGAAGAATAGATCGTATAGGGTCTCCGTATGATGAGATATTTGTTTATAATGTCTTTCCAGATAAAGAGCTAGATGAATTATTAAGATTAGTAGAAATATTGCAAGAAAAAATTAGAAATATAGACGAATCAATAGGTTTAGATCAAAGGATTTTAGGTGAAAAAATACATCCTAAGGTATTTGGTATAATAAGAAGAATAGTAAGGGGAGATTCGAGGGTATTTGAAGATTTGGAAGAAATTAGTTTTGGTGGCGGAGAAATATTTTATCAACCACTAAGGAAGTTTATTAATGAAAAAGGCATAGAAGCTATAGAGAAAATTCCTTATGGTGTACACAGCGGATTAAAAAAAGGTAAGATAAGGGGAATTTTCTTTTACTATAAATACAAAGACGATTATGATTTTTGGTATTTGTATGATTTGGAAAAAAACAAATTTATAATCAATAAAACAGAAATAATAAAATATATATCTTGCTCACCCGAAGAAAAAAGAGTGATACCAGATTTTTTTAACATAGTATATGAAATTAATCAGAAAGTAGTGGAGGATATTGAAAGAACATACGTAAATATTCAGCAAAGAAAATTTGAATCATTGGAAAAATTTAGCATGCATATGTCTACGAAATTTATTGTTGACATGATAAGAGAAATTGATGTGATGAAAAAAAGATTTGAGGATTATGAAATGATAAATAAATTAAATGAAATAAAAGAAAAACTAATGAATATATTTATATCGAAATCAAGAATAAGAAAGTTGAGAAAGATGTGGAGAGAGTATATAAAAAATAAAGAATTTCAAGAATTTATAAATAAGCTTTACGAGTTTTTAGAGAATGTTGTAATAAAAAAAGAAGAGGTAAAACTTGAGGAGTTTGATAAAAAACATTTAAAATTGGTCGTTGTAGATTTTATATCATAGATACAAAAATCAATATTTTTAAATACATCTAATTTCCATTTAATATTATTATGTTCCTAATTTTCGACCCAATATACATAGTACTAGCAATCTTTGGATATCTCTTAATGTTTATTTTAGCCGGTTTCATAGCTCCAAGGGTTGCAAACAAATTTGCTGGCAGATTCTCTCTATACACATCTATGTTTATTTTAGCGGCTATGGTTATTTTTTCTTTTAGTTTTGTAATTATTCTTATTTTTTACGTATTAAATACTCAATTAGATTTAGGAGTTTATGAGATATCTTCACTGTTTTTTGGAGTAATTTTATTGGTTTTTATCTCTAATCTAATTACTTACATTCTATCGCCGCTAATAATAAATTTTCTATATGGTGTAAGAGAAGATAGTAAAATACAAAAGATAGTAGATGAAGTTAAAAAAGAATTGAATTATAAAGGAAAAATAAAGGGTATGATAGCTACTAATTTCTCTTTACCAAACGCTTTTGCCTATGGCAATTTTATATTTGGTAAGTATGTTGCTGTAACTAGTGGAATGATAAATTTGGTAAATGAAAAGGAGTTAAAAGCAGTTATAGGGCATGAAATTGGTCATCATATGCATAGAGACAATGCAGTAATGCTTCTTTTCGGACTATTACCATCTATAATATACTTTTTAGGATATTTTTTGATAAGAATTTCAATATTTTCAGGCTCTTCAGAAAGAGAATCTAGAGGAAATATACTTCTATTAGCTCTTGGTATATTCGCTGTTATAATCTCATTTATTATCCAAATATTAGTATTAGCGTTTAGTAGATTAAGAGAATATTTCGCAGATATAGAGGGTGCAAAATCTGCTGGAAAATTAAGTATGCAATCTTCTCTTGCTAAGCTGCACTATTATTATGAAGCTAACTTAGATGTTCTAAATGAGTTAAGAAACAACCAAACAAAAACTTTATTTATATATGCCTTTACTCAAGCTATAGCAAATCCATTTGCAAATTTAGATAATGCTTTATCAAAAAGCTCGAGTATTGAAAAGAAAAGAATAGAGGAGCTAAAGAAATTAGAAGTCTCTAGTATTCAAGAGTTTTTATCTACTCATCCACCAATTCCAAAAAGGCTAAGATTTTTAGATACTTTAAAAGATTAAATCTTTGAAGAAATAAATGTTAAAAGTAGGAATTGTTGGTGGTGGTTCGATGGGACAATGGTTAAAAAAAGAGATATCAAAAAAACATAAAGTTTTAATATACGATTCAGATAAAAGAAAAAGTGACACATCTAGCTTAAATGAGCTATCTAAATTTTCAGATGTGTTAATAGTGGCTGTACCATTTTGGATTACTGCAAAAGTATTACACCAGATTATTCCATATGCTGAAAATAAGCTTGTGATGGATATATCAACATTTAAAGAAGGACTTATCGATGTTTATAAAAAATATCCAAAAAAATCAAAAATAGCTACTATACATCCTATGTTTGGTCCTGGTGCAAAAACAATAAAAAAACAAAAGATTTTAGTGATGAAAATTCCAAATAGAGATGGGCTTGATGATGCAATTAAGTTCTGGAAAAATTTGGGAGCAAGGGTTTATATAGTTGACTTAAAAAAACATGATTATTATATTTCTTATACTATTGCCCTTAGCTATGCAATAGGTTTAGCGTTGGCTAGGATTTATGAGGATCTCGGAAAAGATGTGTTTAAATATGGTGGTACATCCTTTAGATGGTTAGTTACTTATTCATCTTCTCTTTTACTTGACAAAAATTCTCGATTTTATGCTGAAAAAGCTCCATTAGATAAATTTATAAGGGCATTAAAGAAGAAAAGCATTCCAAAACCACTAATAAATCCAAAAATAGCTTATCAAAAATTCTATAAAGTGCTTAGTAATCTTGATTACAGAGATGTTTAAAGATAAGAAGATTAGCGAAACTATAAAAGAAAATAATATAAAAATAGAGTTTGAAAGGCCAATTTGTAAACATTTTGAAAAGTGTGGCGGCTGCTTATTTCAAAACATTTCATATAAAACAGAGAAAGAAATTAAATTAAAAATTGCTGAAAAACATCTAAGCTTTATAGATAATTTGAAGTTAATTTTTTTCGAAAGTAAAAAGAGATTTTATTATCGAAATAGAATGGATTATTCTATTGTTAGAAAAAATGGTAAAATACTAATAGGTTTGAAAGAGTATGGAAAGTGGTATGAGGTTATTGATTTAGAGGAATGTTATTTACTTAGTGAAGAAACAAGCGAAATATTAAAAAGAACTAGGGATTTTATTATAAAAAATAATTTAGAGGCATATGATTTAATAAATAGATGTGGTAATGTAAGATATATAGTAATAAGAGAAGGTAAAAATACTAAAAAAAGATTAATTTCGATAATAGTAAAAGAAAGCTTTCCTATCGAAAATTATTCAGAAGAAATGAAAGATTTAGCTAATTCTTTTGTTTTAGCTATAAATGATACGTTAGCTGATATATCTTTTGGAAAGGTTGAAAAGTATATTGGAAACGTTTTTAGTGAAAGAGTATTAGATAAAGAATTTATAATTCCCCCATTTTCATTTTTTCAGTCGAATACTGAAATGGCTGAAATTATGGTTAAAGAGGCTAAAGAATTCTTAGATGGTAAAATTTTAGCAGATTTATATTGTGGCGTAGGACTTTTTGGAATAAGTTTTGCCGAGAATTTTGATGAGGTTATTGGAATTGAAATAGATGAAAATGCGGTAAACGCTGCTAAGTTGAATGCTACGAATAACGGAATAAAGAATGCTAATTTCATTGAAGCTAAGGTTGAAGATAAAATAAAAGATATTAATAGCGATTTTGTAGTTGTTGACCCACCAAGAGCTGGATTGTCTAATAAAGTTATAAACAGGATTACCAAAAATAAAAACATAAAGAAAATTCTTTATTATTCTTGCAATGTAGAAACTTTTGCTAGAGATTTGAAAAAACTTTCTAATAGTTTTAAGATACACGAAAGCATAAAGATTTTTGACCAATTCCCTTTAACTAAGCATTTTGAGCTTCTTGCTTTCT
This sequence comes from Candidatus Aenigmatarchaeota archaeon, assembly GCA_038733315.1. Lineage (GTDB taxonomy): Archaea > Aenigmatarchaeota > Aenigmatarchaeia > CG10238-14 > SpSt-28 > JAHLMO01. Next base: position 251,961 of record JAVYPJ010000001.1, read on the forward strand.
TAGAGAGAAAAGAATAAATATTTACTGTTTAGTAATAATTATGAGGACAAAAGAATTAATTAACCTCTTTTCGGTAGTTATACTATCTTTAATTAGCTTAACTTACGTTCACGAAATAGGACACGCTTTTTTTGCAAGATTAAATGGATGCGAAACTAAGTCGTTAATTTTTGATAATGGTTTAGCTTCTTATACACTTGTTGCATGCGAGAAAAATAACGATATGCTAATTATTCTTGGAGGATTAATTTTTACCTTAGCATTTTCCTTAGTTTTTTTAACTTTTGGAAAAGAATTTTATGTTTTATCGATATCTATTTCTTTTCTTTTAGCTCTGGAAGATTTAAGTTTTTTCGTTAGCACTTTTTATATAATAATTTTTTCGTCTTTACTCTCTTTTTTTGGATACTTGAAGTTTTTTGAAAATATGAATAAAAAGAAAAATAAGTGAGTTTTGTTATTTGTTTTTTGACAATATATCTACATATCTTTCGAGCCTATCTGGAAAAACTGTAACAACACTTTCAAATTTATATTTTTTCTTTATAATTTTGGCGGCTAAAAAATTCGCTCCCGATGAAATACCAACCATTAAGCCATATTTTTTATTTAAGTATTTTGTTGTTTTTATAGCATCTCTGTTTTTAATTTCAATTACTTCATCAATTAAACTTTTGTTAAGGTCTATAATTTTTTGCATGGTTTCGTTTTTTCCTATTAATCCTTCTATTTTGTTTGGAATTTCAGCAGGTCTTACACCAAAAATTTTTGTGTTAGGATTTTTTTCTTTTAGGGCTTTTGCAACCCCAACTAAAGTTCCGCCAGTTCCAATTCCAGCTACAAAAGCATCTATTCTCTTTACTTGGTTTAATATTTCTTTGCCAGTTGTTTTATAATGACATTCTACATTATCTAAGTTTTCAAATTGCATTGGCAACCAAACTTTTTTATATTTCTTTGCCAGCTCTTTAACTTTTTTCATAGCAGCTTCTCTTGTATTTTCCGGAATTAAAACACACTTACCTCCTAATAATTCGATAATTTTTGGTTTTGTAGATTTAATATCCTTTGACATTACTGCTATGAATTTAAATCCAAGAATTGCCGAAAGCATAGCGAAGGAAATTCCTGTATTTCCAGAAGTTACCTCTATTATAGTGTATCCAGGTTTTAATTCTCCTCTCTCAATAGCTTTTTCTATCATATATTTCGCTATCCTATCTTTAATAGAGCCCGATGGATTAAAAATCTCTAGCTTCGCCCAAATTCCTTCGATATTTATTATGGGTGTGTTTCCAATCTTATCTAGAAAAATCTTCATAAAATCTATAATTTTCGTCGAAAACGCTAATAAATATTATCTCTTCACTTTTTGTCTAGTTTCTTTATAGTTAACGATAGGCGAAGGATATCCTGGTATTTTATAAGTTATGGGATCGTGTAAATAAATACAAGGGACATCTTTTAATTCTGGTATATAAGTTTTGATGTATTCACATTTCGGATCTAATTCTTTGGATTGTTTAACTGGGTTAAAAATTCTTATAGCATAATCTGTTCCTACAGAAGCTACCCATTGCCAATTTCCAACGTTTACAACTTCGTCATAATCTATAAGATGCTTACTGAAGAATTTTTCTCCTAAACGCCAATCTCCTCCTAAATCTTTTGTGAAGAAGCTAGCTAGTAGCATTCTAAGTCTGTTGTGAATCCATTTTTCTGATTTTAATTGTCTTATAGCAGCATCAATAATAGGATATCCAGTTTCTCCATTATAAAAAGCATGTAGATGCGAATTTTCCCATTTTATATTTCTTCTATCTTCTCTAAGCTCTAAGTTGTTCATATACGGATATAAATTTTTTAATGCATACCAATATTCTCTCCAAGCAAGTTCTCTTATAAAATCTTCACTAATTTTGCCTAAATTATAAATGTGGCGTATCGATAATATACCAAATCTAATATATGGAGATAAGCGTGTAGATCCATTTAAAAATTTTCTTAATTCTTTATACTTTGAAAAATCGTACTTCAAAACTTTTTCTGCATCGTATGCATTAAATTTATTAATTTCGTATTTTAACTTCTTAGTTGCTTCTTGCCAAGTTGGTTCTTCTTTTGGATTAAGAAATTTAACGTTAAATTTCTGAATAATTTCTAAATCTAGGTTTTCTTTCCATTTTTTATAAAAACTTGAAAAGTACCAAAAATTTTTTATTTTTCTAAAATCAGCTAAAAAATTATCGAAGACTTTTATAAATCTTACTTTTTTATTAATAGCTAGCGTTTCAACTTTTTTTAATCTTTCTTCTCCACTCCAAGTAAAAGCCTCAGCTGTAACAATTGCTTTTGGTTTATATTTTTCTATTAGATAATCAAAAATTTCTAAAGTCTTACCTACGTAAACTTTTAGTGGAATTTCTTCGGAAAGTTTTTGTAGTGCAGTTATTATAAAACCTAGTCTTAAATCGTAAGCTTCAAATTTATCGAGTATATAAGTATCTATAATAAATATTGGTAGTACTTCTCCCAATTTAGATGCTGCGTATAGAGCTCTATTATCATATACTCTAAGATCTCTTTTAAACCAAAATATGATTGTCATAAAAATTTAAATTGTGTTTTAGTTATCGTTATAGGAATGTTATTTTTTATCATGGTGACTTAATTCTTGAAAAAAATTAGATTATTTAAGTGCAAAGGTTTGGATTTTTAAATATCTAATTTCTTTGTCGTGGATCTCCTAGCATTTTTCCATCTTTATAGATCCACGATAACGATCTATTTATTTTTTAATCCTAAGATATAATATTATTGAGATTTACGCGGGTTAGAATCAGACTAATGTAGGATTGAAAGTTTTTAAGCTGATTTGAACAATTTTAAAAATATCATGTTAGAATCAGACTAATGTAGGATTGAAAGTAAGCTAATGCATACGCAATAACAAGAATTTCTAATGTTAGAATCAGACTAATGTAGGATTGAAAGTTTTTTAATTTTTTTATTTTTACGATAACCTCTTCACCTTTTTTGTTAGAATCAGACTAATGTAGGATTGAAAGCTATTTAACAAGAATTGTATTGCTTTTATTACAGCAGTTAGAATCAGACTAATGTAGGATTGAAAGATTTCTTGAATAGATTGATGAATTTGTTGTTGTGATTGATTAAATGTTTTTAAGGTTAGAATCAGACTAATGTAGGATTGAAAGATTTCTTGAATAGATTGATGAATTTGTTGTTGTGATTGATTAAATGTTTTTAAGGTTAGAATCAGACTAATGTAGGATTGAAAGTTATTAGATGTAAAAACTAAAATTGATAATGATGGGTTAGAATCAGACTAATGTAGGATTGAAAGTTAAATTTCACATATACATTAACTGGAGTTCACATATATTGTTAGAATCAGACTAATGTAGGATTGAAAGATTTTTTCTCTAAACTCTTTTATTTTTTCATCCTCTATTGTTAGAATCAGACTAATGTAGGATTGAAAGGCAAATACTTTATTAAATTCTGTTCCAGAAATTGAGAATTAAAATCAGACTAATGTAGGATTGAAAGTAAAATTCAGAACAGATAATAAAATGATTATAATAAGTAAATTAAAATCAGACTAATGTAGGATTGAAAGTTTACTAATTCGTTTAGCTCATTTAACTTATTTGTTAAATTAAAATCAGACTAATGTAGGATTGAAAGTGGGCAACTTCCAGAGTAGTCTAATAGCTCAAAACCAATTAAAATCAGACTAATGTAGGATTGAAAGTTTATTAGCAACAATTTTCAGTTTAATTTTTATTTTATTAAAATCAGACTAATGTAGGATTGAAAGTCGAGGTTATGCAAAACATAAGTTCTGCTTGTATATATTAAAATCAGACTAATGTAGGATTGAAAGGCGTTTCAGAACTAAACGGTAATAAAAAAATTGAAATATTAAAATCAGACTAATGTAGGATTGAAAGAAATTTTGATAAATTATCTAAAACGCATGTTAAAACATTATTAAAATCAGACTAATGTAGGATTGAAAGATATCTTCAATACCCTTAATTGCATTGCTCAACATTACTAAAATTAAAATCAGACTAATGTAGGATTGAAAGCTAATTATGCAATGAATAAAAACAATTTCCTAATTAATTAAAATCAGACTAATGTAGGATTGAAAGATAATTATAATTATGTCATAACTTCCTTAAATACTTTATTAAAATCAGACTAATGTAGGATTGAAAGTTCAAATTCTGCAAACCATGCAAAAATACTTAAAATTATTAAAATCAGACTAATGTAGGATTGAAAGAATAAAAAAAGTTATGTATTTTTATTAACGCTTGATAATTAAAATCAGACTAATGTAGGATTGAAAGTTAAAACTACTCTCAAGTTTACAAAAATTTTCAACAAATTAAAATCAGACTAATGTAGGATTGAAAGTTGTATTTTTTAAGATTTGAAATTTGATTTCTATCTATTATATATTAAAATCAGACTAATGTAGGATTGAAAGGTTTATACTATTACTTCAGAGGCGCAGTTTCAGGATATTAAAATCAGACTAATGTAGGATTGAAAGCTAGCTCTTATTAACAAATTATAAAAATAAGAATATTATTAAAATCAGACTAATGTAGGATTGAAAGACACTAACATCAAAATTATACAAAAAACTAATATTTATTAGAATCAGACTAATGTAGGATTGAAAGGTATATATTCTTAAAGCTTCATCCAAGTATATATCTCCAGTATTAGAATCAGACTAATGTAGGATTGAAAGGCTGAATGCTAATACTAATCCTAATATGACAAATATTATATTAGAATCAGACTAATGTAGGATTGAAAGCTACTAAGACAAGGCTTAGTACGAGCGGCATTAGGTTTTGATTAGAATCAGACTAATGTAGGATTGAAAGAATAATGCACTTTTAATATGTAGCCACGCCAATCTTAATATTAGAATCAGACTAATGTAGGATTGAAAGTTTATATATTCTCTTTTAACATACTCAAAAATAATATATGTTAGAATCAGACTAATGTAGGATTGAAATTATCTCGTTTTTATAATATAGTTTTTTGCACTATCTCAGTATTTGGATAAGGAAACAAAATTATATTATATTTTATGAGAATTCTCTTAAAATTAATATCAGAAAAAGATAGTGAATATGATTTAAAGTATTTTCACAAATTGCAGGGTTTTATTTATAGCTTGCTTAAAGAAACTCCTTATAGTGTTTTACATGATAAGAAAGGATATAAATTTTTTTGTTTTTCTAATATTTTTCCTATTGGTAGATTAAAAGTGGGTGATACAAGAAATTTACTAATATCATCTCCAGATGAACTTTTTATTAGATTTTTAGAGCAAAGATTAAAAAGCTTAATGGATATAGGAAAAACAATTTATATTGGTGAAATGTCTTTCAAAATAGAAGATATAAAGCTAATAAAAATAAAATTGAGAAAAGACACTACTTTAATTAGTGCAACGCCAATTGTAATAAGAATTCCAGAAAGAAATTACGAAAAGTATAATATACCAGAAGAATATAGAAAAAAAAGATATGTTTATTGGCGTCCTATCTTTGGTTTAGAAGCTTTTAAAAAACAGCTAGAGGAAAATCTTTTTAAAAAATACAAAGAATTTTATAAAGTTGAAGTAGAAGAATTTCCTCTATTTGAACAAGTAAAGTTTAATAAAGAAGTTTGTAGTCACGTAATTATAAATGGCATAGAACATAGAGTAATAGGAAGTATTTGGGAGTTTGTATTTAGTTATTTGGACAAGGAACAAAAAAAGATTTTAGAGTTTGGAATTGATTGCGGATTTGGAGAAAGAAATAGCTTGGGATTTGGGTTTATTAATGCTATTAGAGTTAAAAAAAATTTAAGAATCAAAAAATTTTAAAATTTTTAAGTATTGCATTAGAAAGGTAACACTTTACGTTATTTTTAGAAATTGATAATTAGATGGGTTTCGTTTTATAGTGAAAAAATTTAACTAATCATGTTTATATATTATTTTTATATACTACGTAATATAGAAATCTTTTTATATTTAGATTTAAAAATTAGTTTATGATATTTGAAGAAGTTTGGAATTGGGCATTTGCAGTAGGTAAGGAAATAAAAAATAAAGACGAGAAACTTTTGAGATCACTAATCTTTGAAATAAGAGGCGAAGAAACACCGGGAAGATTTTTAGAGAAGCTAGCAAACAAATTATCTGAATATAAAACAAATAGAAATATATCAATAGATATATCTTTCAAACCGGAGTTATTTAAAGAAAAATGGCATGGAGACAAGTTTTACTATATGAAAGCTGCAATTCTAAGCGCCTTAACTAATGCATTAAGAGGATAAACATGACCAAGGTAGTACAGATATCTATACTTGGAAAAATTTCTGGTAATGTAAATGCAGACGAAGTAATAGGTACAAGAATTACTCTGAAGAAAATGTATTCTTCTGGAGGAGAAGTTTTACCATTCGTTTCAGCAAGAGCTATAAAATTTGCAATAAGAAAAGCGTTATACGAAAAGGGGTTTAAGGTAGATCCTCTGTATGTAAATCCAAATGCAAAAAGAACACGACTTAGCGATAGCGCTAAGCCACACGAATATATAGATAACGATATCTTCGGTTATATGCGAACTTTAAGAGGAGAAGAAGAAGGGGCATCATTAAAAAGGCAAGCACCAATAGCTCTTTCGTATTTTAAAGCATTAAGGGATACTCCAATAAAAGCTGAGTTTGCAGCAAAATTTCCTAGGCCATGGGGTATACAAGAAAGCCCAGTACCTTTTGAAATAGAGGTAGCAGAGTATATTGGAAAAATAAATTGCATTATGTACGATTACATTGGTGATTTTACTTTAGATAGAAAAATAGCTGAAAGTATTAAAGATAATGAAGAGGCAAAAAAATTCTTGAAGGAAGTACCTCAAAGTATAACTCCTCAGCAAAGAAAGGAAAGAATAAAGGCTTTTTGTGAGGTATTTCTCACACCTACATACGTTCTTCCTCGTGCTACAAATTCTCTGAATATTCCAGAATATATAGCGGGCTTAGTTGTACTCTCGGAAAAAGGACCGCTTCCAGTTTTTCAATATCTAAATTATGACTTTGAGAAAAATGAAATAGATATAGAGAGCTTAAAGAGAATGATGGAAAGGAAAGAAGTAAAAGAGAATATTAAGAAAATTTTCCTAATAGATTACAAAGGAAAGATAACCAATATACCAGACGGAATAAAAAAAGTAACTAGTGTAGATTCGGTTATCAACGAGATAGTTGATTTCCTCTAGGTTAGCGTAATGAAAGCAATTGTAGTAAGAATAGCGTTTTCTGAAGCGTTTTTTAAAGTACATTATACTAAAACCTCTAGACTAACATATCCTATACCATTACCAACTAGTGTAGCTGGAATTTTTGGTAGTATGTTAGGTTTATCTAGGAGAGAGGCTTCTCAAAGATTTAAAAAATACTTTTTTGGTGCTGCTCTGGTTAAGGGAGATGATTATCGTGAGGCAAGAGAAATTGCAACATATATTCTTCATAAAAAGAAAACAAAAGGCGTTGAAAATATTCATATAATTAACGAACCGACCTACTTTATTTCTATTGCTGGAGAGGATTTAGATGAAATTTATGCTAAACTGAAGAGAAATATAGAATATCTACCTTTTGGTGGGCAAAATGATTTCTTTGCAAAAGATTGGGAAGTTTTAGAATATAAAGATACAAGCTTTTCAACGGAAATTTCGAATTATTTACCATTAGAATGGTTTCAACCACTTCGAGCAGTTCGTTTTGAAGTATTGCCTGTAATGCACAAACTTTCTCCAAATCCTGATTTTGTTTTTATTTTAGACGGAAGAGGAAAATCTAGAAAAAAAATTTTAGTTTGTGAGGTTGAAGGGAAAAATATAGGTCTCTATAAACTAGAAGATTTTTATTGTGTTGGAGAGTGGTCGATATAAATTGGGAATCCCCGTTAGAAAAAGAGAGTCATCCAAATAAGTGCCTATATTGTCATATTGATGAAGTTAAGAGAATTTTTGATAGGTTTGTGAATTTTTTTGGTTTTTCAAAATCATCGAAAGCTTACAAAATCATAGAAAAAGTAATAGAATATCACGATACAGGTAAGCTAAATCCTGCCTGGAATTTCAATTCAAATATTCCTCATTCAATCTATTCATGTAAATATTTTGAGCAAGCAATAAAAAAAGAAGGTAGAGAGCCTACTGAAGAAGATGCTTTAATATTGTTCTTAATTTTAAAGCATCATGGCTTGCTTAAGCCAACTACAAGATATAGTGAATATGAAGTTATAGAAGAGTTTAAAGGAGGTAGTTTAAGAAATTGGTTTTTTTCTAATTTCTCAAAAGATGAGAGAATAGAGTTGGCAGATTTATATGGAATATTTAAAATTGCTGATTGTTTATCAGCATCTAATTCTACTTTCGTACCAGAGTCTCCTTCGATTGATTATAACGAGCTAAAAAATTTTTTACCGGATATTAAAAGAAGAAAGGAGCAAGAGGAAATTCAGAAAATAAAAAGAATAGGTTTTCTTAAAGCTCCAACTGGATGGGGGAAAACTAAAGCTTCTTTACTTTATTTATTAGGGAAGGAAAATATTAGAAAATGTTTTCTTATTTTTCCAACTATTACAGCTATTAATGAACTGTATATGGAGTTTAAAAAGTTGTGTGGGGATAAAGTTGCTAAATATTTTTATTTTTATGATGTTGAAGTGTACGAAATGCTTGAAGAAAGAGAAGCACAATTTAAGACATTTTTATCCAAATATTTTCTTAAACCATTTATTATAACTACTATTGATCAAATTTTACTCTCTTTTTTACAAATAGGAAGCTATCATATGAGGCGAGTAATGTTTAAAAATGCAGCAATAATTCTAGATGAAGTACATTTGCTTAATGAAAGAATGTTATACATTCTTTTACATTTTCTCAAGCTTTACTGGAATACTTATAATCTTCACATACTATTTATGTCTGCCACATTTTCAGATGCGCTTTCCCAAGCTATTAAAGAATTTTTACCATTAGAAATAAGTAAAAATATAGTTGAAATTAATAAATTGGAAAAATATAAAGAATTAAAAAGAATCAAGGTTAAGTTAAGATTAAGTGAACATATTGATAGTGCTATTGAGGAAATAGCGAAAAAAGGTAAAGAGAAAAGAGTTCTTGTAATAGTAAATACCGTTGAAACTGCTGTGGCCATTAAACAAAAATTAGAAGAATATAAAGATGTGACATCAATTCTTTTACACGGTAGATTCATGTATTATTCTCGAAAAAAGAAAGAGGATATTGTTAAAAAATTTAAAAATTCATTAAAACCACATGTTTTAGTTTCTACACAAGTTTGTGAAGTTTCTCTTGATATTTCGTATGATTATCTTTATACAGAGCTGGCACCTTTTCCTTCTCTCATTCAAAGGTTTGGACGTGTTAACAGAAGCGGTAAAGAAGCAATTGAATATAATGTTTTCATTTTTAGGCCAAAAATTAAAGATGAAGAAAAATATCCTTATGAGAAAGAAAAATTGGATGAGGCAGAAGATTGTTTAAAAAGAGTTGAAGATTTTAAAAACGAATGGGAATTGATCCGAGTTTTTAATGAGTTAGAAAGTAAGGAGAAATTGGAACAAAATCTTAAAAAGGCGGAGCGCGATATTAACTTAACTAGATTCGAAGGTGTAACTGGATTGTTCTTTTCACCAGATTTGAAAGAAAACGAAATTAAAAAAATATTAACATATAGAGAAGACTTTACAACACTTATTATACCTTGTAAAGATTTGATTGTAGGAGATAAAGCTGATAAGATTAGGGCTGAAATAGATGATATTCTTACTAAATTAAATGAAAAAGGTGATTTAAAGTTATATGCAAAATTGAAGGGATTTGCGGTAAATGTACCTTTTTTTGTTATATTAAAAGGAAGTATTGAAAAAAATAAGGGGATACCAATTGTAAAAGAAATAAAAGATTTTGTTTATGATACAAGGTATGGATTTATTAGTGAAAAGCTATTAAAAAATTTAATATGAAGTGGAAGAAAGAAATAAAAAATTTCGTATTTTGGAGAGAGAATGAGGTATTCTTAGTAAATATTAATTATCTTCTTTCTATAGCAAATTGGTTTCCCAATTTTTTTCCTAAAAATCCAAAAAGTGGGTTTGGAAAAGAAAGGTCTCAACTTCGAGCAGAAATAAAGAATGAAATTGATGAGGAAAAAAGAAGAGAGAAATTTTTAGAATTATTAGAATGTCTGACCAGACAAATAAGTGAAAAGGGATATTCTTCGTTACTTTATCCAACTATAATAACAGAGCCCAACTTATTTTTAGGAAGTGAAAAATTACCAGAAGAGGAAGAAATATGGAAAACTATTTATTTAGTTTATTGCTATTCTTTAAAAATAGGAAATTCTATTATAACCTTTGATAATATTTCGGAGGAAAGTAAACAAAAATTTTGGCGATTACTTATTAGCGAAAAAATTGTAACGCAAAAGGTTGATCTTTCTCCTGTTAAAAATACACTTAAGGTTCGTTTGAATTCTAATGATAAATTTTTTGTAACACTCTCTTTGCTGGCTTATTGGATTAAAAAATTTAGTGAAAACGAAGAAAATTCTTCTCAAGGTCTTTGGTCAAAATTTATTTCTAAATTAGGATGGTCAGATGTCTCTTCATTGATAATTTTTACTAGAGAAGAGAAAAGCGGAAAAGCTGCCTATTATGCCTTTCCACGTTTTTCAAAAATTATTTTGAAGTGGTTTGATTCGAATATGAGTTTACTTAGGTTTTTGAATTCTCTTACTAATATAAGAGGCATAAATGAAGAAAAATTGAATTTGATTAGAAAAGAAAGGGAAAAATTGATTTACAACTTATTTAAGTACAATGAGATAAATGGGGAAATACTTTCTTCTTGTGTTAATATAAAAATTTTCTATGAACTTAAAGCAAGAAAAGAACGAATTAGAGGATTTGATAAAGCAAAAGACTTTTTCTCCAAACTTGGATGAAATAATAGAAGAAAAAGCTTTATTTACTGGGGTGCAAATAAATTATTTTATTCATTGCAAAACACAACTTTGGTACTTCTCTCATCATATTACACAAGAACATGAATCAGAACTTGTAATTTTAGGAAGAATATTACATGAAACTACATTCGAAGATATAAAAAAAGACATAGTTATAGATTGGAGAATATCCATAGATTTTATTAAAAATAAAGATCAAATTATAATTCATGATATCAAGAAGTCATCTAAATTTTGGAGGGCTCACTACTATCAAATGCTCTATTATTTATATTATCTTAAGTATGAAAAAGGGATAGAAAATGTAAGGGGAATAATAAATTATCCTTCTGAAAAAAGAGTCGTTGAAGTTAACTTAACTCCAGAAAAAGAAATTGAGTTACAAAAAATCTTTCAAGAAATTAAAAGAATCGTTTCTTTACCAAAACCTCCAAAGCCAGAAAAGAAAAAATATTGTAGAAAATGTAGTTATTTTGAGCTATGTTGGATAAATAAATAATGGGAAAAGTTAATTATTATATTGCTAGTAATGGAATTTTAAAAAGGAAGCAAAACACTGTTTATTTTATTAAAAAGAATGAAAAGGGAGAAATAGAAAAGAAAGTTTTACCAATTAACAAAATTTATGCTATATACGCTTATGGTAAAATAACTTTTTCATCTGCTGTAGTTTCATATCTTTCTAAACATGGTGTACCAATACACTTTTTTAACAAATACGGTTTCTATGAAGGTAGTTTATATCCTAGACAAACCTTAGTATCTGGATATTTATTAGTAAAACAAGTTGAACACTATTTAGATAAGGAAAAAAGATTAGAATTGGCAAAAAAATTTGTTAGGGGTTGTGGAGAAAATATTATAAGAAATTTGCAATATTATGAAAGAACAAAAGGAGAGTTAAAAGAAGAAATAGAAAAAATAAGGTTTTTTATAAGCGAATTAGAAAAACAGAATGATATTTCATCGATTATGGCAATAGAAGGAAACATTTGGAATACTTATTATCAAAGTTTTAACAAAATTTTTCCTGAAGAATTTCATTTTGATAAAAGAAGTAGAAGACCGCCAGAAAATATGATAAATTGTTTAATAAGTTTTGGTAATTCTTTGGTATATTCAACTGTATTAACAGAAATTTATAATACACAGTTAAATCCAACTATAAGTTATTTGCATGAGCCATTTGAAAGAAGATTTTCTTTAGCATTGGATTTAAGCGAAATATTTAGACCTTTGTTATCTGATAGAGTTATTTTTAAGTTAATAAACAAAAGAATTATAGATGAAAGTCATTTTGTGAAAGAGCTTAATTATGTTCTTTTGAATGAAAAAGGTAAAAAAATATTTTTGCAACACTACGACGAAAAATTAAAAACAACAGTTAAACATAGAGATTTAGGTAGAAGCGTATCTTATAGAAAATTAATTAGATTAGAATGTTATAAGTTGATAAAACACTTGCTTGGAATTAAAAAATATGAACCATTTGTAATTTGGTGGTAAAATGTACGTAATTATAGTTTACGATGTTTCTATCAAAAGAGTTAATAAAGTATGTCAATTTTTAAAACAATATTTGAATTGGATTCAAAATTCCGTTTTTGAGGGAGAATTGTCAGAAAGTGAGTTGAAAAGAGTTGAAGTTGGATTAAGCAGAATAATTGATGAAAGCGAAGATTCGATTATTATTTATCAACTTCTTTCTGAGAGAGTATTGAAAAGAATTCATATAGGAACAAAAAAAGTAGAACCATCTTCTATTATTTAAGGATTAAAATTTGTTTTTATTGAAAAAACTTTATCTTTAAATATCAGATAGAACCAAATTGGAAAAATATATATTTTTTTGCTATAGATTTCATATTCATTAAATTCTTTTAATGTTAAAATTATTCCATAAGAAGTTTTTAAATCTTTTATTTTTTTAGCAAAATTTTTTACATCAATTTCATTAACACTTGTTTTTACTTCAATAGGTATAATTTCATTATCTTTAATTTCTATAAAGTCTATTTCTTTATTGCCTTTTCTAAAATAATTCTTTACATTAATTTCACTACAAACAATAGTTTCTAACATTTTTCCCGAAATATTATCATCTATTTTTTCATAGAAACAAAAAATCAAAGAAGAAGTTGCAGGATATACTTTTTTGTATTTTCTTGAAGATGCAAGAATGCTTGCTCTAAAATTCGATAATAAATTTATAAGTAGAGAAAACCTTAAATAATGCACATAATTCATTATAGTTAATTTACTTCTCTTTAAATCTTTTGATAATTTTTCGTAGTTTAAAATTAATCCAGGATTTTTAAAAAATAATTTTACTAAGGTTTCTAATAACTCTACATCAACTCTTTTAAATAGAATTGATAAATCTTTGTAGATAACTCTATCTATTACAGAAGATTTAATATACATCTCAATTTTTTCTTCATTTTCTTCTTTAACTAATTCTGGGAATCCAGATTTTTTAATAAATTCAAAAAAATATTTCAAAAAATTTTCGTTATATACTTTTGCATTTTTGAGCACATCTTCAAAATTAATATTCGAGTTTTTCATTTCTACGAACTCTTTAAATGTTAATGGTTTTAATTCAAATTCATAAACTCTTCCTGCTAAACTTTCTTTTGATTTTTTAGATAAAATTAAACTCGCTGAACCAGATAAAAAGAATTTAATGTTTGGATATAGATCGTAATATATTTTTATTTTATTTTCCCAATTTTCACATTTTTGAATTTCATCAAAAAAAATATAAATTCTATCTATTTCGTTAAAACTTTTTCCCAAAATTAATTTTTCGTAAGATTCTAATATATCTTTAATATCTAACTTTTCTTCGTCAAAAGAAAAATAAAGAATTTTTTTTGGATCAATTCCTTTATCTAAAAGATGTTGAATTATCTGATAAAGAAGCTTTGTTTTTCCTACTCTTCTTAAACCAGTTATTAATATAATTTGCCTATCTTCTAAATATTTCAAAATAGTATAAAAAAGATACCTTCTATATTTTTCTAAATCTTTTTCGCTTACTTTTCCAGTTGTCCACCAATCATTAAACTTTGTTAACAAATCTATCATAATATTAGTTAAATATATTGAACTAATATTTAAATTTTTAGTTAAGTCAACTTAACTAATGATATAGTAACATAAAAATAAACGTAGCGGTTTAATGCTAACAAATATAAAGTTAATAGAAACAAAACAAAAACGCTAGACTAATTTCTGCAACACCAATTATAATAAGAATTTCAGAAAGAAGTTATGAGAAATATAATATAACAAAAGAAAAAGAATATACCATTTATAATTACGTGATTACAAACTTCTTTTTTAAACTTTGATTGTTCGAATAAAGAAAATAGAGAGCAAAAAAAGATTTTAGAGTTTGGAATTGATTGTGGGTTTGGAGAAAGAAATAGTTTAGGGTTTGGATTTATAAATATTAAATAACTAGAAAAAATTCTAGAGAATGGTGTGTAGTGTTATCTAAATTTTTTGCGTTTATAGAGAACTTTGTGCTTTAACAAAGATTAAAAACTTCAAACAATTTCCCTATTTTCTCTATTTTATTTGCAACTAATATAAAAATAATAGAATTAATCTTTATATATATGAAAAAATAATAGAGATATATGGAGGAGGTACTTATTAAAAGGAAGCTTGAAGAAAAAATTAAAAAATTCATAGATAGAAGGGAAATTATAGGTATTAGAGGCGCAAGACAAACTGGTAAAACTACTCTTTTAAAAATGATTGAAAAAGAAATAATTGGGAATAAAGTTTTTATTAACTTAGATTTAGCTGAATATAGAAGAGCATTAGAAGAAAATACAATAGATTTTGTGAAAAGATTTAAGAAGCCCGGTGAAAAGTTGTTTTTATTTTTGGATGAGATTCAAAGAGTAAAAAATGCCGGTGAAAAATTAAAAATAATTTTTGATGAATTCCAAGATGTGAAAATATTTATTTCTGGCTCATCCTCTTTAGAGTTGAAAGCGAATGTTTTACCATTTTTAGTTGGTAGGCTTTTTCTTTTCGAGCTTTTAACTTTTGGTTTCGAGGAGTTTTTATCAGCAAAAGACGAAAATCTAAAAAGATTGTTTATAGAAAAGCACGAATCTCTTAGAAAATTTTTAGAGGGAAGCGATGAAATCGCTCAGCCCTCTTTTATTGAAGAATTTTTAAAGTATTGGAAAGAGTATGTTGTTTTTGGAGGTTATCCAGAGGTTGTTAAAGCAACTAATCAAGAAGAAAAAGTCACAATATTAAAAAATATTTTTAACCTTTACTTAGAGAAAGATATAGTAGCTTTTTTCAAAATAGAAGAAACTTCAAAGTTTGAAGATTTAGTAAAAATTTTGGCATTCAATATATCTAATTTAATTTCAGTTTCTTCCTTAGCTTCCGAGTTAAAGATAAGCTTTAGGAAAGTAGAAGAGTTCTTAACAATACTCAAGCATACTTATGTAATTTATGAATTGAAACCATTTTATAAGAATTTAGTTACCGAATTAAAAAAATCTCCAAAAATTTATTTCCTAGATTTGGGTCTTAGAAATTCAGTAATAAATAATTTTTTTCCTTTTGATGAAAGAAGCGATAAAGGTGCTTTAATGGAAAATTTTGTTTTAAGAGAATTGTTATCCTTTGAAGACTGGAAATTAAATTATTGGAGAACTACAGGAAAGTCAGAAATAGATTTTGTTTTAAGAAAGGGCGATATTATAATTCCTGTTGAAGTTAGATTGAGTGGAGAAAAATTAGGTAAAAGTTTTTATAGTTTTTTAAATTCATATAAGCCAGAAAGAGCAATTATAGTAACTCTAGATAAATTTAAAAAAGAAAAAATTGGAAAAACTATAGTTCATTGGGTTCCTGTATTTTATTTTTAATTATTTTTTCGAGTTAGATTTATTAGGCGACAGTATACCTTCTAATATTACACTATCATAAACTTCTTTTTTGGGTTCTTCGGGCACCAATTCAACTCCTATTATATATCCATATATCCATCTTCTATTAAGAACTTCATCCATCTGCCAGTACAAGTATCCTTCATACACAACGTACTTCATATTTACTAAATCTTCTCTTTTGAATGGCGAATTTTCTATTTTAAATCCATGTTTTTCAAAAACTTTTCTCATTTTTTCAATTATTTCTTTTTTTCTCATAACTGTATATTCATGAGGAAGTCTTTTTGCATAGGTCCAGGCAAATTCGAAATTTTTGTCTTTAATAAAATCCTTAAAAAACTTTGCTTCTTCATCATCTATATCTTCAAGATGCCTAATAGGAATTTCTATTATTTTATCCAAAAGTCTAGATTTTATTTTTTTCATAATATTATTTCTATAGCTAAAAATTAATATTTTATTATACGTTCAAAAAACAATTAAAAAAACCATCAATATAGCTAAAAAAAAAAACGTTGCAAAAATTATTTTACTTAAAATTTTCTCATTTAATAAGAATTATAAAGAATTTTAGAATTTCTATGTTAGTAGCTAGTAGAAAATTATTAGAGTGTATAGCATCCTCTTTACTTGATGCAAATTTTTATTGGAGAAATGGAAATAGGGAAATTGATTTTATTTTAAAGAACAATAAATTAATTCCTATTGAAATTAAATCCATAGCTGAAATAGAGTTTGAAAACTTTTGAAAAAATTGAAATTAAATAAAGAGTTTTATTATACAATGGTAAATATAGAGAGCTAAGAAAGTTAAATGGAATTGAAATAGAAATTTTACCTTTGTTCGAATTTAGCATACGAAGAAATCCTAAAAGAATAAAATGTTCTAACTATATAATAGGATAAATGTTTAAAATCAAAGGAATATGAATAAAGAAAAAATCTATTCTAAACCGCTTCTAAACTTTCTAATAAATTCTTTATTTTTTAACCAATCGTTAATTATCTTTTCTTTTAAATTTGGATTGTATAATGCACTTGCTGGATGAAACATTGGCAAAACAAAGTAATTCTTAAATTCAAAGATTTTTCCATGTACACTCATATTAACAAACTTTTTTCCATTCTTTTCGAAAATATATTTTGTTGCGATTTCTCCTAAGGTAATTATAAGTCTTGGTTTTATAATTTCTATTTGTTTATTTAGGTAATTAGAGGTGCATATGAAAATTTGTTTTTCGCTTGGTTTATTATTTGGTGGAATACATTTAACAACATTTGTTATATAAACTTCTTCTCTTTTTATTCCAACAAGATTTAATAATTCATTAAGAAATTTTCCAGCAGCACCAACAAAAGGTCTTCCTTGAATGTCTTCATCTTTTCCAGGTCCTAATCCAATAATCATTATCTTAGAATTTATATTACCCTCTCCAGGAACTGCATTTTTTCTTAGTTTATATAATTCGCATAGCTCACAAACTTTTATTTTTTCAGCAATCTCATTAATCTCTTTTTCCTTAGAATCCATAAGAATGTTTATAAACTCTAGATTAATAATAATTATATTTATGAAAAGTTTTCAGATAAAAAATGTAAAAATAGAATGGTTAGGTCATGCAACTTTTAGAATTTATAATGATTTAATAATATATTTCGACCCATATATTTTAGATTCTAATCCGAAAAAAGCAGATATAATTTTTGTCTCGCACGATCATTTCGATCATAAAGATGACGAAAATATAAAACAAATCTCTAGGGAAGATACAATAATTGTAGGTCCAGAAAGTGTAACAAAGGATTATAAAAATGCCATAACTGTAAAACCCTATGATAGAATAAAGGTTAAAGGATTAGATGTTTTGGCCTTTCCGTCGTATAATCCAAATAAACCATTTCATCCAAAAGAGAAGGGATATGTAGGCTTTATAATAGATTTTCACGGTACAAAAATATATCATCCTGGAGATACAGAGTTAATAGAAGAGATGAAAGAGCTAAGAAAAGAAAATATAGATGTAGCTTTGTTGCCTATAGGAGGAACTTATGTTATGGATGTCGACCAAGCACTAAAAGCTATAGAATACATACTTCCTAAGTATGTTATTCCAATGCATTTTGGAAAGTGGAAAAGCATTGAGTTAAAAGCTGATGTAGAAAGGTTTAAGAAAGAATCCAAAGTAGAGGTAATAGTTTTAGAACCGATATAAGAGATGAAATTAAGAATAGCATTCTTTTCTTGGGAGAGTTTACACTCTTTAAGAGTTGGTGGATTGGCGGTGCATGTAACAGAATTAGCTGCAGCATTAGAAAGATTAGGAAATGAGGTTCATGTATTTACTAGGATAGGGCCAAATCAAGGAATGTATAGTTTAATCGATGGGGTTCATTATCATAGAGTTAGTTTTGGATTCGAAAACGATTTAATTAGAGAATTAACAGTTAATATGGCTAGAAGTATGGTCGAAAGGTTTAATGAAGTTGAAAATGTTTTTGGAAACTTTGATATAATTCACGGCCACGATTGGCATGTTGTTACAGCATTAGATGAAATAAAGAGAACAAAAAATAAAAAAACAGTTTTTACTTTACATTCAACTCAATATGGAAGGGATGGAAATAATTTTTTTGATGGTGCAGCTAAGGTTATAAGAGATTTAGAATGGTTTGGGACTTATATTGCCGATAGAGTAATTGTTTGTTCGCAAACTATGAAAGATGAAATAATGAAAATATACCAAACACCAGAATATAAAATTAGGGTAATTCCTAACGGAATTTGGGCAAAGAATTTTGATGGAGAGATAGATGCTTATCACGATGTTAAAAAACATTTTGGGTTTAACGTTTACGATCCGGTAATAGTTTTTTTTGGTAGAATGACACACATGAAAGGGGTTGACTTGTTGTTGGAGAGTGTTCCATTAGTTTTACAAGAGTTTCCTAATGCCAAATTTATCTTTATAGGGGATGGATATGCTAGGGCAGAATTTGAGAGAAGAGCATACGAATTAGGCTTACTAAATAATCATGTTTTCTTTACTGGATATGTTAATGATGAATGGAAAACAAAAATTGTTAAGGCCAGCGATTGTGTAGTAGTTCCAAGCAGAAATGAACCATTTGGAATAGTTGTTCTAGAAGCTTGGAGTTGTAAAAAACCTGTAATTGCAAGTTGTGGAACTGGTGCTGGAGAATTGATATGGAATGGGGTTAATGGATACAAAGTTCAGTTAAATCCTGAAAGTATAGCGGATGGAATAAAACAAATAATTAGAAATCCGATGCATGCAAAATATATGGGAGAAAATGGAAGAAAAATAGCTGAAACTATTTTTAATTGGGACAATATTGCAAAACAAACTTTAAGAGTTTATGAAGAGTTATTGGAAAAATAGACTTTTATCTTCTTAACAAACTTTCATAGATTTCTAGAGTTTTCTTTGCTGTATATTCTATTTTAAAGTTTTCTTCTACTCTCTTTCTACCGCTTTTACCCCATTTTTTCGCTTCGTCTAAATTATTTAAAACAACTTCTATACCCCAAGCAATATCTAACGGATCTTCTCCATTAACATGCACCCCACATCTATTTTCTCCGCTAGGTATTACTTGCTCTTTTAATCCGTTAACATTCTTTGCTCCAACTATTACCGGTTTTTCCATGCTCATAGCCTCTAAGCTAACTATTCCAAAAGGTTCGCTAATCGATGGAAAAACGCAAACATCAGCTAATGCATAATGTGCAATTCTCTCTTCTTCACTAACCCATTTAGAATAAATTTCGACATTATTTAATCCCAATTGCTGTTTTAGCTGTAATAGATTATGATATTCTTCCCCTTTTCCTAAGATCACAAGCTTAACATCTTTAAATTTTTTATTAATTTCTGCCATAGCTCTTAAAAGATTATAAACACCCTTAATCCAAGTTAATCTTCCAACAAAAAGAATAACTATTTCGTTTTCTATTCTGTATCTTTGTTTTAGCTCTTCAACTAACTTCCAATTAACGTTTTTTAAACTATATTTTTCTGTATCTATTCCATTATAAACAACCTCTATTTTTTCCTTTGGATAATCTAGAGAAATTAAAAAATCTTTCATAGAATATGAAACTGTAATTATTTTATCTGCATATTTTGCTGCTGTTCTTTCTATGTCTTTTATAGTTTCGCTTCCCCCTCCAAAAGTTCTTTGCTCTTCTACAGCATGTATGTGAAATACAGCGGGCAAGTTGGTATTTTGTTTGCTGATTATTCCAGCAAAAGCTGAAAGCCAGTCGTGAAAGCTAATTATATCGAAAGATTTTTTTTGTTTCCTAATAAGTAAATTAACAAACTTTGTTGCGGAAAGTATGTTATATGTATATATATCTGCAAAAAATTTTAGATGCCAACCCCATCTTCTTAAATCCTCTTTAACAACAATAGGAAAAATGTCCATTATGTTAACTAACATTGGTCTATGGATCTCTATTCCATTCCAAATTTCATAAGTTTGTAGGTTTCCGTCGTTTAAAGTAAATACAGAAACATCATTTCCAAATTCTTTAAATTTTTTAGTTATTTCTATAGCATAAGTTCCTAAGCCACCTACTAATAAAGGATAAAACTCGTAACAGAAAAAACCAATTTTCATAGAAGCTTTAAATAAATCTTGTTAATATATTTCATTGCGCATCTTCTCATATCAACATACTTTTCACTTTTTAGACAGTTAATTAATAATCTTTTCCATTTTGTTTTATCCTTAAACACCTCTGCTATGTATAAAAACTTATTGTAGAACGCTTCTCCCCTAAACTCGTTATATTCATCTTCCCAAACTAAAAAACCATTTCCAGAAAGTTCTACATCGTCAAAATCTTTTAATACTTCATCTAATCCTCCAGTTTTTGTTCCTAAGGTTGGTGTAGCGTTAACTAGGGCCATCATGTATCCGGTACCGCAAGGTTCTTTATTTGGTAAAGAAGGATAAAGTAGTAAATCGCTTCCTGCATACATTAGTTTGGCCAATTTTTCGTTAAAACCGAAGATATATACGAATTCTTTAAACTCTTTATGCAACTCTCTAAATCTGTCAGCTATAGACTTTCCATAACCATCATTGGGATGGTATTTCCCTAAGATTACTATTTGAGCACCATGGGAAATAATCTTTGGTATTATTGGTATAATTTCTTCAAACCCTTTTTGATATGAGATTCTTCTTGGCAACGAAATAATCATTTTATTTATATCCAACTCTTTCCCACAAATTTCCTTAATAGCCTCTATTAATTCTTTTTTTTTCTTTTCTTTTATATCTAAGATATTTCTTGAGTTTGCATTTCTATATTCGCTATCTTGCCAATATTCTACATCTATACCATTTAAAATTCCAAAGACGTTTTTTTGATTAAAAATTTCCTTTAAGTTTTCGCCATAAACCTTTAAAGTTACTTCATAATCTCTACTTACTGTGTTTACAATATCGCTTAACTTAACTCCGCAGTATAGTAAATTTATTTGGTTGTTGTATGCAAAATCTTTAATATTATTATCGCTAATTTCATGAGCTCTTGAAATGTCAAATATTTGTTGGTAAGCTATACCAGCATTATGAATAGTAAAAACAAATTTTACATTAGAGAATTCATAATAATGAATGCTATTTTTTGCATAGAATGCTACTAAGCTAGTTAATGCATCATTTAAATGAATTATATCTGGAACAATTTTTAAAAATCTTAGTAATTCTAGTGTACCTTTTCCTAAGAAGATGGCATACTTTAATAAGTCGCCGCAATATAGAGAGAAGCATATCTCTTCGTTATATAGAAAGTAAAAATCGGTATTGTAAGTTTCAGATTTATATATCTTTGTTTTATATATTTTATCTATCGGTACATCAATCTCTCCAATCAATTTTAAGTTAAGAGTGGAATAATCTATTTCTTCAAAAGTGTTGTTGTCGGTTATTTTATATTTGTATAGTGTAGAAACAGTTATAACTTTTAATCCTAATTCACTTAATGCTTTTACAAGCTCTTCTGAAACTTGGCCTAAACCACCTGCTCTATTTTTAAAACTCTTTAATTCTGGAGTTACGAAAACAATTTTTTTATTCAGGTTAGAAAAACTAACCATATAATATATTATAAAAGTTTTACAGTATATAAATAATCTTTAAAATGTTTTATGAGGATAAATGTAAAAGATTTAGTAGAAATTTTTTTAATTCTATTTTTAGCCTTTTTTATTTATAGAGTCTTAATGCCAATAGCCTTTGGACATCCATATACTTTAACTGTGGTAGTTAGTGGTTCTATGATGCATGTCGAAAATTTAGATAAGAAGCACTATGAATTTTTAGAAAAAAATTTTGGATATAATAAATCTTTTATAGATTCTTGGCCATTAAAAAAAGGTTTTGGAATTGGGGACATCTTAGTTGTGTTAAAATCTAAAAATTATAGTGTTGGAGATGTAATAGTTTTTGAGAATAAATGCCAAAAAATTCCAATTGCACATAGAATAATTTATATTAATAGCGATGGTACTTATCAGACTAAGGGCGACAATAACTATTCGCAAAACCCATCTATATGCTACAACGAGAAAAAAATCTCAGAAGATGAAATATATGGAAAAGTGGTGTTTGTTATACCTAAGATAGGTTTAATAAGATATCTTATATATTTGATTTTAGGTTTTTAAATCTATAGTTTTTTCTTTGGATTTCTCTATTTAAAAAAGAGTAAACTGTAGAATGCTCTTTACCTTCTAATAACATTTCTATGGCTCTTCTAGCTACTATAGAGTTTTCTTCGTCGGTTATTATTCCAACTAAATTTCTATATATTGAAATTTTAGAGTTTGTTAGTTTCTCTATGTTTCTCTTTACTTTTCCATTTCTTCCTATTATTCTACCCTTAAGCTCTTTTAACCTATCTCTATTTTCTCTATTTTTTAAATATTTCTTTATCTCAATTACTTGAAAGCAATAATCCTCTTTTAAAAGTTTTCTACATTCGTTCTCATCAAATCCAAATATTAGGGCGTTAATAATTTCTTTAATTCTTAAAATGTTGTACCATTCGTTAGTTTCTACCTCTAAAATATTATAATTTTTCAAATCGATTTTTACGCTAAGCTTTTCCTCTATATCTTTTATAAATTTTTCTTTCATTTTCATTTCTTTCGGTACTCTAATTTCTATTTTCATAAATTTATACTTTTATTCTAAAATAGCTTTTATCTTTTTTATCATATATTTCTATGCCAAATTCGTTTAATACACTTCTTATTTTATCAGAATATTTAAATAGATTTTCTTTTCTCATTTCATCTCTAATTTCTACTATTTTTTCTATAAGGGCTTCGTTTATTTTGCTTTTTCTTTCTGTATAAAACAATCCTAAGATTTTATTTCCAATCTCAAAAAATATCTCATAAATTTTGTTTGCTTCGTCTTTTCCAATGTTTTCTATGTTAGAGAGTATAATGTCGCTCATCTCTAAGTATTTTGAAAGGGCTAATGGAAAATTTAAATCATCCGCTAAGGCTTCTAAAAATTCTTGTTTTAATTTTTCGATGTTATCTGATATTATATTCGTTTTTTCCTCTTTTTTAACACTTTTCAAATAATCTAAGGTTCTATATAGTTTGTCCAAGATTTCTTCACATTCTTTAATAATATTTTCATTAAAATCTAATTCGCTTCTATAATGGGCTCTTAGGAAAAAAATTCTTAAAATTTCTGGATTATATTTTGAAAGGAAATCTTTTAAAATTATAAAGTTTCCTTTCGATTTACTCATTTTTTCTCCATTAACAGTTAAAAAATTTACATGCATCCAATATTTTACAAATTGCTTATTAGTTATTGCCTCTGTTTGTGCAATTTCGTTTTCGTGATGCGGAAAAATTAAATCCATTCCACCACCATGTATATCTATTTGCTCTCCTAAGTGTTTTAAATTCATTATACTACATTCTATATGCCAACCCGGGAATCCTTTTCCATATTTTGAATTCCATTGTAATGGATAATTCTCATCTTTAACAAATTTCCATAGTGCGAAATCGGCGGGATTTTTTTTAGTTATATCTGGTTCAACTCTGTGTTTTATTAATTCCTCTTTTTTAATTCCACTTAATTTTCCATAATTTTCGAATTTTGATACATCGTAATAAATTCCTGTTTCAGTTATGTAAGCATAGCCTTTTTCTATTAATTTATCTATGAATTCTAAAATTTCTGGAATTAATTGAGAAGGCCTTGGCTGAATATTAGGTCTTCTAATGTTTAGCAAATCCATTGCTTTAAAAAACTCAAACATATACTTATCAACTATTTCCCATGGACTTATTTTTTCTTTTTTTGCTTCTAGGATAACTTTATCTTCCCCTTCTAAAATTTCTCCACTTAAATGACCTACGTCAGTAACATTTCTTACGTACTTTACTTTATAGCCTAAATATTCCAAGAATCTTATGAGTATGTCGAATGTTACATAAGTTCTCGCATGGCCTAAATGTGTATGAGAATATACAGTAGGACCACAAACATAGATTTTTACAATTTTATCTTCTATAGGTTCAAAAACTTCTTTTTTTTTGGTTAAAGTATTAAAAAGTTTAACTAAAATCGTCATAATAAGCTATTGTGTTGTAAAAAAATAAAAATAAAAGCTTGCTTACTTTGCTAGTACAATTTCTATTGTTGAAACATTTGCTTTCTTTCCGGTTTGTGGATTTTCTCTTTCTTCACTATCTATTGTTATACTTTTTATTTGAGCTTCCTTTACATACCTTCTTTTTACTATGTTTGCTATATCAACAGCTCTGCTTATAGCTCTTCCTCTTGCTCTTATTTTTATCTCTTTTTGTCCAGCTCCAAACTGTGTTATTACTGCTAGTATATAGCTCATTAGAGGTTTCTTACCTATTAGTATTACATTATCTTCTTTCTTTGCTTCTGTCATTTTAAATAAATTAATCTTAAAAAATAAATTTATTATGTCGCTTAGTAATTTTTTGTTTGGATTTTTACTGCCTTTTTTTCTGTTTTTTCTCTTAGTTTATGCATTATTAAGGAGGGCTCAAATCTTTAAAGAATATACTATAGAGTTTGGGATTTCTTTTATAATAGCTTTGTTAGGTAGTTATTGGCTTTATGTAAATAATCTTAGCGATATTTTATTAGCTTCTTCTGGATTGGTTATAATTATAATTTTTTTAGCTTTAATAATCTTTTCTATAGCATTTAGCGGATATAAAAGAATAAAAGAAACCTATAGGGAAGAGGTTAAAAAAGAAAAATGATCGAAAGTTTAATTTTTGGAATTTTGTTCTTTTTCTTAAGTTTTCTAATAACCTTAGGGATTTTAAATAGATTAAACATTTTTAACTCTAAATTTATAAATTATATAATAGCAATATCCATAGCTTTTTATTCCTTTTTAACTATAAACTATTTTAATTTATTGTCTACCCTTATATCCTTTTTGCTTTTAGGTCTGTTATTTTTATTTTTCATGGTTTTGATATTTTTCTCGTTTTCTATTGCTAGGGGCAAAAAATCTCAAGTAAAGCATTGATTTAAAATCTTTAAAAAGCTATATAAAAAGAACAATTATTTATATTTTATGCCTACTCTAAGGAGCGGAGCGGTAATAGTTGGAGTATATGCAATAAAAATAAGAAGATCTCTTTTTGCTCAGTTAAAGGATAAAATAAGGTCAAAAGAAATAGATACTAAGGAAATTGCTAGGGCAAGCGGAGAAATAAATAGAATGCTATATTTATTATTCGTAGAAAAATTAAGGATGGATAAGGGGGACGTTGTTAGAATATCGATAGATTATGAAATAACTCCAGAAAATTCTATTGTTTGGAAGTATGAGACTCTAAAGGTAGAAGCTTATAGAAAAGTTCCGGAAGACGAAATTTCTAGATATATAGAAGAAATAAGGAAGAATTTAGAAAAAATGTCCGAGTTAAAAACAGAGGAATATGAAATTATTAAGTTGAGGGAAACGAAGTTGGGAGATATAATTTTTGATGTTAAAAAAAGTGGAAAGACGGTTGGAATAATTTTAGCTACACAAATAGATCAAGAAATAATAGTAAGAGGGGCAGTTAAAGAACCACCTTTAATAATTTCTAAATCCAGATTAGAAATAAAAGAAAATTTAGAAAATACTGTAGTTAAGAGTTTTTCTGAATTATTGAGGAGAGCAGTTTCGGCTAGCGAGAATGAAGTGGAGAAAATAATCAATGAGATTAAAGAGCTTTAATGAACCTTCTTTTAAAATTTTTTTCCGAGTTTCAGAATTTTGTTTCTAAGAATGTCGTTATAGAATATTTAGATTTTGAGAAAGTTAAAAAGATTGGATTTTTAGATTGTGGGTATAGAAAAGATAAAATTAAATGTGTTTGTTTAATTTTTAATAAAGAAAAAAACATAATAGAAAAATCAGATGAAATAATAGGTAATACATTCTTTCCATATATTCCTGGGTTTCTTTTTTTGAGAGAGGCGCCATATATGTTTGAATTAATCGATAGAAATCCTGCAGATTTGTATGTTATCGATGGCCATGGATTAGCTCATCCAAGAAGGGCTGGAATAGCTACTGTAATAGGTGTGATAAAGAATGTTCCAACAATAGGAATTGCCAAGAGTTTTTTATTTGGGAAAATCGAAAATAATAAAATTTTTTTGGATAATATGCAAGTAGGAATAAAGTTTGAAAGATATTATTTGAGCATAGGAAATAAGGTTGATTTGAAAACTATTGAAAGTTTTTTAAGTTTTTTTAATTATAAATATCCCTGGCCGATGAAAGAAGTTGATAGGATATCTAAGCTACTTTAAATATAGGTATATAGCAATTCTGCTAGGTTTTTTATAGTAGAGTTTGATAGAAGTGTTTTTAGGTTTTCTTGAGCTTCTGTAATCCCAGGTTTTAAATAATTTTTATGGAAAAAATTGTTTATATCCGATTTAACTTCGTCAGAGATACAAGATTTGCTAAGTATGTCGGCGTTTTCTCTATCTATTAAAAATTTCTCAGTAATTCCGAAATATACTTCAAAGTATTTGCGTTTTTGCTCTCTACTTGTTTTATCATAAAAATATACGGCTAGACCCTTAGGAGTTTTTTCTTTCGTAGAAAGTATATTAAGTTGGTATATGATATCTTCTATTGTCTTACATATAGTTTTGTTTTCGCTTGAGTCGTTATTTATAACGCTATAAACATTTTTCTCAATTCTTTTATTTAGAAGTGGATTGCTTTCTTTTAATTGATATTTCGACATTTCATTTCTTACCAAATCTCCAAATATATTTTCAAGAATTTTTAACCTTTTATAAAAGATAGAACACTCACTTATATTTAAATATTTATCTACTTCTTTTGATTTTTTTAGACTAAAGTTTGAATTATAAGAGACTAATATACAATTTTTGTTCTCATCGAACTTAATAAAAAAATTACCTACGATTTCTTCATTTATTAATTCTTCTATATCTAATTTAGTTTCTCTGTTTTTGTGGTATTGTTCTATTTTTATGTTAGGTTTTTTAAGGAATGTGGATGAAGGAATGACGTTAAAGTTATTTATTTCTTTTTCTAATTTTTCCTTTAAATTTTTCTTTTCACTGATTAACTTAGATATAATGAGGCTTGGAATCATATATATCTAAAATTTAAAAAAATAAATTTTTTAAAGAGGCATTATCTATTAAAGCACCCCTTAAGAAATTCGGATAAATGTCTTTTATTTCAACTCTAACAAATTTGCCAAACTCAGCATTTTTTAAGAAAATAGGTTTATAGTAAATATTTCTTGCAATAAACCCATCGCTTATTTTTTCATCAACTAGCGAAATTCCTTTCCATCCTTTCCATTTTTTATTGTTTTCTAAGGATATTTCTCTAATTAATTTATGCAAAAATTTAGATCTTTCGTCAATTATTTTGGAGTGTAGTTTTTTTAATTTAGAAGCATAAGTATTTGGTCTTGGAGAAAATTTTGATAAATTAACTACATCTGGTCTTAATTTTTTTAACAATTCTACTGTTAGCTCGAAATCTTTTTCAGTTTCTGTTGGATAACCAACAATAATATCTGTTGCTATAGTTATATCTTTCACAATTTTTCTAAATATATTAACCCAATCTAAAAATTCTTCTATTGTATATCCTCTTCTCATATCGTTTAAAACTTTGTTCGAACCGCTTTGTACTGGAATGTGTAAGAATTTAAAAATTTTTTCATTTTTGAACAATTCAGCTAATTTTTCTATTTCCATTTTTTTAAAATGTAGCGGATTCATCATACCAATTCTTATCCAAAAGTTTCCTTCTATCTCTATTAAACTTTCTAACAAATCTATTAATGTAACTCCAATATCTTTTCCATATGCTGAGTTGTCCTGAGAAGTTAGCCAAATTTCTTTTGCATCATTTTTTATGGCGTTAATAACTTTTTCCTTTATTTCACTTATTCTATAACTCTTTAAATTTCCTCTTGCAATTTTTGTTTCGCAAAAGCTACAAAAAGATAAACATCCACTCGCTATTTGTACAATTTCAATAATAGGATTAAATCTTATGGATGGTAGCTTTGCTTTGTTAGCATTTCCACTTAATTCAACTCTTCTTAAACTTTTTAACGCATCTATTGCTACTTCAGCAATTTTATCTATGGAATCTGGAGCTACTAAGCTTGCTTTTGGATTTATTTTTTCAATTCTTTTTGGTTCCGTCTTTGCCATACAGCCAGCAACTATTAATGGCTTTTTGAGCGATGATAAAAATCTAATTCTTTGAATCATTCTACTAGCGGTCGCTTGTTTAACTACGCATGTATTAATTATATTTATGTCTGAATCCATCGGATTATTAACTATCTCAAAATTATGTTCTCTTAGCAGAGCTATCATAATCTCGCTATCGTTTTTATTCGCAGCGCATCCATATGTTTCTAAATAAACTTTATAAGTCTCTAATTTTTGCATATTATTAAATTGATTTTTCACTATAAACCTTAATTCAATTATGTATAACTCAATTTTGATAGGAATCGACGAAATATGGTTAAAATCAGAAACTACAAAGAAAAAACTAATGAAAATTCTAATAAATGATATTAAAAAAAGAATTAATTCACAAAAAATTATTGAAAAGAGGGGAAGAATAATAATAGAGGAATATAAAGAGGATTTTATAGAAACTCTTAAAAAAGTTTTTGGGATAAAAGCAACATATCCCGCTATTAAGGTTAAGAGTAATTTGGAAGAAATTTCAAAAGTTGTTTTAAATCTATTGGAGAACTTTAATGGAAGTTTTAAAATTAAGACAAAAAGAATTTTTAAGAAGTTTCCAAAAAATTCTTTGGAAATTAGTAGAGAGATAGGTGAGATTATAGTTAGAAATAGAAATTTAAAAGTGGATTTGAAAAAACCAGATAAAACAATTTATATAGAAATAGATAAAGATTTTTCTTTTGTTAGCGATAAGAAAATAAAATGTTTTGGTGGATTGCCGTTAGGTGCTGAAGGAAAAGGTTTAATGTTACTTTCTGGCGGAATGGATTCAATGTTAGCATCGATTTTAATCGGAAAAAGGGGTTTAGATTTAGATTTCCTTTTTATTAATTTAGGTGGAAATATAATGGAGCAATTTTTGATTAGGTCCTTTGAAAAATTGAAGGAATATTTTCCGAATTCAAATTTATTTGTACTAGATTTTAATTTTGAAAATTTTTTAAAGATAAAAGAAGGCTATAGGCAGATTTGTTTTAAAAAACTACTATATAAAGTTGCAGAATATTCGGCGAAGTCTAAGGGTTATAAAGTAATTGTTAGCGGGGAAAGTATTGGACAAGTATCTTCTCAAACCTTAGATTCCTTAGTTTTGCTAGAGAGTTTAATTGAAATACCAATTTTAAGGCCATTAATTTCTTTTAATAAGGATGAAATAATTAAGATTGGAAAAGAGCTTGGATTAATAGAATTTAGAGCACCAGAGATTTGTCAATTAGAGAAGCATTCAGATTCACATCCAAAAAAAGAAATTTTGTTAAAGGAATTCTCTAAATTAGAAATAAATTTTGAAGAGCTATTAAAAAATATTAGAGAGCCTAAAAAAGAGGATATAGATTTCTCTTTTTTTATAGATAAGTTTGACAAAAATTTAACTGTAGTAAATATAAAGGATTTTGAAAAAACTGTTTTCGAAAAAAGCAAAAAATATCTTATTGTTTGTGATAGTGGAATAATTTCTTATAAAATTGCTAAAAAACTTAGAGAAAATGGAATAGAAGCATATTCCTTAGATAGTAAAACAGCAAAAAGGTTAGGATATTTATTTTAATTTTCATTTCCAAAGAATTATGAAGATAGAAAAGATAAAAGAGATTTGTGGAGGTAGTTATTCAGTTGTTTTATCTGAAAAAATAGATTTTAGTTTAATAAAAAATTTTTTTGAGCAAAAACCAATTTTCGATGAGTTAGGCATTCTTAAATATAAAATTGATTCTAAGGAAATAACTTTTTTTGATAGCGGCGAAATAGTTTTTAAAGGGTTTAAAAAAGAAGAGATTTTGGATTTTTTAAATAAGCTAAAAAAGAGTATGAAGAAAAATATAAATTCATAAATGATTAAATATTAAAATGGTTGAAATAAGAAAGATTAGTGAGTTTACAGATATTCTATCAAAATCGGAAAAAATACCGATTATAATAGATTTTTATGCTGATTGGTGTATGCCTTGTAAAATGCTATCTCCTATTATAGAAAAGATAGAAAAAAAATTAGATGGGAAAATTAAAGTTTTGAAAGTTAATGTGGAAGAATTTCCAGAAATATCGATGAAGTTTGAAATAATGAGCATACCGACGCTAGTTTTAATTAAAGGAGGTAAAGAAATAGATAGAATTGTTGGACTAGTTTCTGAAGCAAAAATTTTAGAGTGGCTAAAATCGCATAAGGTAATTTAAAAATCTTTAAGAGATGAATGTAGAAAAAATAAGGAGAGATTTTCCAATTCTTAACTTAAAAGTTAGTGGGAAAAAATTAATTTATTTTGATAATGCAGCTACAACTCAAAAGCCTAAATGTGTAATTAACAAAATAAAAGAGTTTTATGAAAAATTTAATGCAAATGTTCATAGAGGTCTTTATAAACTAAGCGAGGAAGCTTCAGAGCTTTATGAAGAAGCTCATAGAAAGGTTGCAGATTTTATTAATGCAGATTGGAGAGAGATAATATTTACTAAGAATGCAACAGAATCCATAAACTTAGTTGCTTATTCATATTTTTTAAATGAGTTGAAAAAAAATGATAAAATTTTAATTAGCATAATGGAACATCATTCAAATATAGTTCCGTGGCAATTTGTTAGTAAAAAGAAGGGATGTAAATTAGAATATGTTTATTTAAAAGATTATGAAATAGATTTAGAAAATTTTAAGTCAAAAATAAATAAAAACACAAGGCTAGTTTCTATAACTTATATTTCTAATGTATTGGGCTCTGAAAATAATGTAAAGGAAATAGTTAAAATTGCTAAGGAAAATGGCGCAATGGTTTTATTGGATGCAACACAAGCAATAAATAAGTTAAAAATTAATGTTAAAAAATTAGATGTAGATTTTTTGGTTTTTAGTTCTCATAAAATACTTGGTCCAACTGGTATTGGAGTTTTATATGGAAAAAAAGAAATTTTAGAAAGAATGGAGCCTTTTATATATGGAGGAGATATGGTTAGAGATGTGGATTTTTTAGATTCTTACTGGAACGAATTGCCATGGAAATTTGAAGCGGGAACACCAAATGTTGCAGATGCTTTAGGTTTTGTCGAAGCAATTAAATACTTAGAAAAAATTGGAATAAAAAGAATAGAGAAGTATTTACAGAAACTAACAAAATATTTTTT
Source organism: Candidatus Aenigmatarchaeota archaeon (assembly GCA_038733315.1). Lineage (GTDB taxonomy): Archaea > Aenigmatarchaeota > Aenigmatarchaeia > CG10238-14 > SpSt-28 > JAHLMO01. The sequence goes on from JAVYPJ010000001.1 coordinate 283,955, forward strand.
GAATGAATTTTCGAAATTAAAAAGCTTTAAGATAATTGGAAAGGAAAGTTTTAAAAAGAGAACATCAATATTTTCTTTTATTCATGATAAGCTTAATCCTAATGAAATAGCTAAAATTTTAGATAAAGAGGGGATTGCAATTAGAAGTGGATATCATTGTGCAATTCCACTAATGAGATATTTAGGTTTATATAAAACTGGTGGAACAGCAAGAGCTAGCTTATATATTTATAACACAAAAGAAGAAATTGATAGGTTTATAGAAGTCTTAGCAAAGATAAGATAGGTTCTTAAAATCTGGCTTTATAATCCACCTATCAACAAACCTTTCTTTATTCTGTAGAACAACAATTCTTGACCTTTCATCTTCATCCATGTATTTATAGTTTGGTAAATACTTAAGCAATTCTAAGGACCATTCTTTTATTTCTTCATGCTTAAGCATATCCTCTTTTTTTAATCTTTTCATAGATAAACCAAGATGCATATAGGATTTAACTTCTATAAAATGCGGATTACCTTTTTTAATTAACTCTGCCCAGTTTTTAATCTTTGATTTATCAAAGTTTAAACTTCTTATTAGTGTAATTCTTATCGCTGTTCTACAGTTAGCCATGGATAAAAACTCTAAGCTTTTATTCCACCTTTCCCAAGCATCTTTATATATAGGAACATTAACTTTTTTGAATGTTTCTTCGTCTGCAGCATTCATAGATAAATATAGCTGAGTCGGTAAAGCGTCTTCTTTTTGTAATTTTTCAAGCATTTCTGGCTCTTGACCGTTAGTAACAAGAAATATTGATTTGGTATTTGGCAAAGATTTCAAATATTTTATTAATTTATCTAGCTTAGGATATATTGTAGGTTCTCCACTTAAAGAAATGGCATAATGGGATGGCATTCCTTTGAAAACCTCTTCAAAAACTTTTCTATTTACTTTGGAATTTCCTCCAAAACCGCTTAATAATCTTTTCCATTCCTTTATTAAGTTTTTAATTATTTCTTCTGGCTCGTCTACTCTGTTTTCATCTAATTTTAAAGTTTTATAAAATTTGGTAGGTCTCCAACAATATACGCATCTATTTTGACAAAAAATTCCAGCTGGACTAAATTGCATACATTTTAAACTTTCTATTCCATAAAACTTTGCTTTATAGCAACCCACATCACCCTCTAAGGCTTTTTTTTGCCAGTGACAAATTTCTATGGTAGAGTGATTATAAATTCCATATCCAGCATTCCTTAATTTTTCTTCTGTTTTTTCATCAATTCTTATTTTTTCTATAGCCATAATCTAATTCTAAAACCTAAATATTTATAACAATGTTATAGATATTTATGAAAATATTGTGTGAAATAATTGGAAGCGAATTTTTGCCAATTATTAGAGCACTTATTTCAAGAACTTTAATAGAAAAATATGGACTTACTCAAACAGAAATAGCAGAAATATTGGGTGTTTCTCAGCCGCTAATTTCTTTTTATCTTTATGGATTAAGAGCTAAAAATGTAAAAAACTTTTTAGAAAAGAATAGCGAGATTTTAAATGAGATCGAAAAATTATGTAAAAAGATAATTTATGAAAAAATTGATAAAGATGAAATAGCTTATAAAATAATTGAAATAGCTAAGAGGATTTATAGAAAAGAAAATATAATAATACCTTGCGATAAGTAGCTATTCGTATCTTAATGCTTCTACAGCCTCTAATTTTGAAGCTCTTTTTGCTGGAAAATAACCAGCAATAGTTCCGCAAAGAAATCCTATCATAAGAGCTATAAAAATAGAGTTATAATCGATAACTAACATGCTTTCTAATCTTCCTCTTAGAAACATTGTTTCAAAGTTTTTTACTATTATTTGTTGTAAGCCTAAGGACAAAAAAATTCCAAATAAACAACCAATTATAGATCCGATAAGCCCCATAACTGCTGACTCCAGCAAAAAAATTTTTAATATATCTCTATTTTTTGCACCTATTGCTTTTAATATTCCAATTTCTTTTGTTCTTTCTAAAACTGATGTGAACATCGTATTAGAAATTCCTATGGAACCAACGATTATCGAAACGAATGCTATAGCAAGTAAAAAAACAGAAAGTATGCCAACAGTTTCAGAAACAATTTCTCTATAGAAAGATGGTGTTATTACAGAAAAAGTCTCTTTTCCTTCTTTTTCGTTTCTTATTCTTAGTAAAAGATTATATATTCTATTTCCAACATCTTCTATGTCATAACCATTTTTTACTTTAACTACTATTGAATTTAGCTGATTGTTTGTATTTTGAATTTTTTTAAGGTCTCTTATCGATAGGAAAATCGCTCTGTCAAAAGAGCTAAGTAATCCACCAGCTTCATTTAGAATACCTACAACTCTAAAACTTTTGTTTGCAATAAAGATTCTATCCCCTATATTTATCTCTTTTTTGAAAAACTCCTTAGAAGCTCTATAACCTAAAATAACTTCCCCTTCTTTTTCAATAAATCTACCTTCACTTATTCCTATTCTTTCCGCTTCTGTTTTTACCCAATCGTTAATTCCATAAATTCCATAAACTAATAATCTGTATTCTTCCCTTTCATACCTTACTTGTAAATTTGCTTGAAAAACACCATACGCATTTTCAACCCCATCTATTCTTTTTATTTTATCAACATCACTTTCTGAAAATATAGATAATCTTGTCATTGTTAATTGAGCCCTTCTTCCCATTTGGATTGGTAATATTGTTATAACATTAGATCCCAGATTTCTTTCTAAGTTATATACTATGCTTTCTTCGGTAGCTTTTCCTAAGTTAAAAATCGAGATAAATACAGCTGAGCCTATAATAATTCCTAATATTGTTAGAAAACTTCTGAGTTTTCTTCTTTGTAAGTTTTTAAAAATTATTCTAAGAATTTCTATAAAATTCATTTCTTTGATTTTTTTCTTTTCTTAAAGAAAATATAAACAAAAATGATTATTAGTAAAGCTGCTGCAACCAAAAATATTAATATGGTAAGATTTTGCTTTGTATTATCTCCACTTCTATTTATTTGTGGAAATCTTTTTGATATAGAAGTGTTTAGAGTGCTTCTTAAAATTTCTTCATCAATATCGACTGTTTTTATTTCATTGTATCTATTGTTCAAAGAATCCAAATAGCTTATGTTAAAGCTTATGCGTTTTTTACTTTCTATTTCAAAAGTATCATAATCTCCAGGCAATAACTCTTCTATAAAAAAACTTTTTTCATCGTATTTTACAAAAATGTTTTTTGCCTTAGAAATACCAGTGTTTGCAATTTTTATTGTAATAAAATCATAAGATAGGCTTTCTAAAAAAACATCTATTTTTGGTTTACCAAAAACTTTAATTGAAAAACTTTTGGTTTCATTAAAAACTTTCGAATAATCTTCGTTGTAATAGGAAATTAATATCGGAATGTTATAATATCCTATTTCTATCGATGGATTAGAGTAAATATAAAACGTTTTTCTTACACTTTCACCAACTTTAATTTCGTTTATATATTCTTCATCTTTTTGGAAAGCAAAGAATTGTAAATTTAAGATTTTTATTTTAAGATTTCTGGCAGATGAATATCCATTATTATAAAGTTCTATGGTAGCCATTATACCTTTGCCAGGTTCTAAGTATTCCTCAGAAAAAGTAATATTATTTATTAAAATGATGGGGAATTTTATTATTCTTATAGGTATGTTTATGAAGAAGGATTTCTTTTCCGTCCCTATATAATAAGAGACATATAGTCTTAAGTTTGATGTATCAGCACTTTCACCAATTTTTATTAAAAAGTTTTGAGTAAACTGATAAGATGGACCTAATTTTTCAATTTCAAATGTATATGGAGTTATCTGAATATTTTTGTTTTCACTCTCGAAAATGAGATTTATTGATTTTATTTCTTCTTTTGTTGGGTTTTGTAAAGTTATAACTAAGGTTGCTATAGAATTTGGATATAATTCTTTTTCTAATATTTGATAATTTATATTAAGCTCTGAAAAACCTATTGTTAATGTGCTTAATAAAATTGCGATTATAAATATTTTAATTTTCATATTTCTTCAATCCTACCATCTTTAATTTTTATTGTTCTATTAGAGTATTTTGTCAGCTCTATGTTGTGCGTAACCATAATAATAGTTGTGCCCTCTTCATTTATATTTTTAAACGTTTCCATAACTTCTTTTGAAGATTTCGAGTCTAAATTTCCAGTTGGCTCATCTGCTAAAAGAATTTTTGGATCATTAGCTAGGGATCTTGCGATTGCTACTTTTTGTTGTTGACCGCCAGATAACTGATTCGGTTTATTATAAAATCTACTTTCTTCTAAACCAACAAGATTTAAGAGTTTTGCAGCTTTTTCTTCTGCTTTTTTTCTTGAAATTCCTTTTAATAGCATTGGAAGCATTACATTTTCTATTGCATTTAAGTATGGAAACAAATAGTAAAATTGAAATACGAAACCTATTTTTTCTCTTCTAATTTCAGCAAGTTCATCTTCGCTTAATTTAGAAATGTCCATACCATCTATTATTACTTTTCCTTTATCTGGCTTATCTAAGCAACCAATTATATGTAATAGAGTAGATTTTCCAGAACCAGATGGACCTAGGATTGATAAGAAATCGCCTTTTTCAATCTCTAAGTTTATATTCTTAAGGACTTCGATTTTATTATTTCCTATGATATAGCTTTTACAAACATTAATTAGCTTTATAATCTCCATAATTTTTAGTCTTTAAGTACTTTAAAAATTTCCTTAGAGTAAGTATTATGAAAAGATTAAGTTTACCGCCCTTAATAAAACATTTTGAAGCCTTTTCTGCTTTTGCAGATAATAGAATTAAAAAAATTGATGAAAAAAATTATGAAATAGTATCTTCTGATGCCTCTAAAATATACAGAATTTATGTTGAAGGTATAAACGATAAAGAATTTTTAGTTTATAGCAATGATAATGGAACTATTTTAAGAGGTTATATCGGCTATCCGATTTTGGCTGTATTAATCGAAAAGAAAATTTTAGAAATGCCAAAAAACTATTTGGTTTTAAAAGGAATTAAATGGAAAGAATTGAATGAAAAATATAAAAATTATCAGAGGGTTTTGGAAATTGTTAAAAGTAGAATTGGGGATAAGAGTTTTGAAGAAATATTAAACATTGCTTTATCAAACCAAGAAAAATTAAGCAAACTAATATTTTATTTAAAAACATAATTATTCAAAGTTTAATTTTCTTTAAAAACTGAAATAGTATGCTAACTAAGTTTATCGCATCTTTTTTTTCTTTTATTAAAAATTCTACAAAATCCATTCCAACAATCTTTACGCTTTCAAAAGAGTTAACAATTTTATAAACATCATACATATCTAATCCAAAAGCTTCTGGAAAGTTTGAATTTATTATATAGCTATCCATAACGTCTACATCAAAGCTTATGTAAATGCTATCAAAAGAATTTAAAAAATCTTTTATTTTCGATATAGAGTTTTTTAGTTTTTCTTTTATTTCAAATGTTGTTAAAAAATTAATCTTTTCATTCTTTAAGAATTCTTTTTCGTCTTCATCTATACTTCTAATACCTACTAAAAAAATTCTTTCTGAATCTACTAAGTCTAAAAACCTTCTTAGCCAAGTTGCTCTAGAGTATTTACTTTTATAAAAATTTTTTAAATCTGCATGGGCATCGAATATTAAAATTCCGCTGTTTTCATTACATATTCCTAAGGAAAATAGCGTTGTCAAATGATTACAAGAAAAAATTATCGGAATTTTATTATCATTAATTACACTTAAAGATTTTTGATAAATCTCATCAAAATCTTTGAATTTATAGTTTCCTAAATCACAAATCTTTAAATTTTTTAGAACGTTTTCTAAGCTTTTAGGATCTATAGGTTCTATATCTCCAAAATCTCTTAATTTTTCCAAATTTTTTTTCTCACTATTTTTTTGATAAAAAGAAATTGTGCAAACGTTAGAATTATTATATTCAAATATAGCAAACTTAAATTTTTTCATAATTTTCAATAAAGAATTTAAAGTTGTTTATTCTTATAGATTTTCCATCTAAATAACTTTTGCTTGCAGATAAATTTTGCTTTCTAAAGTAATTAACTATAGATTCTATGCTTTTCGGACTTTTTTTAAACTTTTTAGAAAATAAATGAGTGTTAAATGTTATAGGGGGTATAGTATAATCTTCACAAAAATCTTTCATAGCTTTTTCAAATATTTTTTTTACATCTTTAAACTTAGAATTTTCATAAGCATTTTTAATAAAATTCTCATCAAAAAGTTTTCCTACATATGTAACTCCCATATTAAAAAAGTTTTTATTACATATTTCACACTTTTCATAAATTCCAACTTTTTTATTCATACAATTTTCACAGAAACTTAAGAAACCTAAGCAATTTTTTAATTCTTTTTGTATTTTTGTTTTAGAGCATTTTTTTAACAAAACATAGATTTTTACAAAATGTTTTTCAGAATAGCTAAAAAGAACATTAGAAGAGAAGTTAAAGGAGGAAAAAAAAGTTATTGTTTTTGAAATAAGGTTTCTTATCGCTAACTCTCTTTCCATATCAGTTTCACAACAGTAAATACCATATCTCATCAAACATTTTTCACTGTATTTGCCAGAAAGAGTTGCAATGTCTGTTGCAGTTAGTGAGAGCAAAGTTTCTTTTTTTAGAAAATCTATTATGTATGGAAAAAATGTTATAGGAGTTCCGAAGGGATCTATATCAATAATTTCAAACTTTTCGTTTAATACACATTTTAAGTTTTTTGCATTTTCATTAAAAATATTAATTTTTACTTTGTTGATTTTAGCATTTTTTTTCAGATAATCAACAGCTTTTTTACTAATGTCATTGCTAAAAACCTCTAAAAAAGGTAAGGATTTTTTTATTCTTATTGAGTTAGTTCCTATGGAGCTTAATAAATCTAAGAGTTTGTAATTTTCTTTTGCGTAATTTTTAAAAATTTCTATATTTAAGTTTCTTACTATTCTCATTTGTGGGTTATAAAATGCCTTTTTATCTAAGATATTTTCTAAATAAAAAATCGCATCCTCTTCTTTTACTTCCATATTTTTGAAACAAACGAAAATAATATATATTTCAATAAAGATTTATCATTATTATATCGGGCTGATGAAAGACGAATTATAAAGTGTAAAGTAATGGCGACATGGGCACCTATTGAAGCCCTATATGCAACTCCCAGAGAATTCTGGGGGTTAAGGTTGAAAGCTATGATATGAGCTTAATGAGAGAGGAGATGCAAGATAGCATCTGGATTAGTGGCATTAAGCCCGCCGGTGGATGCCTCGGCTCGGGGGCCGAAGAAGGGCGTACCAAGCTGCGATAAGCCCGGGGTAGGCGCAAGGAGCCTTTGATCCCGGGATCCCCGAATGGGAATCCTGCTAGGGATTTAAGATCCCTAGCACTCGAGCCTTATGCTCGAGGGGGAACGGGGGGAAGTGAAGCATCTCAGTACCCCCAGGAAAAGAAATCAAAAGAGATGCCGGGAGTAGGGGCGACCGAAACCGGCAGAGGGCAAACCGAACCCTATGGCGATAAGCTATAGGGAATGTGGAGTTGTAGGACCCGGGTCTATCCTATCCCTCCTACCCGAAGTCCGCTGGAACGCGGCGCCATAGAGGGTGATAGCCCCGTAGGGGAAAGGAGGGAGGGATAATGCCGGATATCCTGAGTACCACTGCGTGATTTCGCAGTGGGAAGCTGGGGGGCATTACCCTCCAACTCTAAATACTCCCCGAGTCCGATAGCGAACTAAGTATTGTGAAAGAAAGGTGAAAAGAACTGCGGGAGCAGTGTGAAAAGAGCCTGAAACCGGCGGGTTATAGTTAGCTATGGCCCGAAAGCATACCCTCTCAGAAGAGTTTAAAGACTCGATGAGAGGGTTGCGGGGTCATAGCGTCCGTGTTGAAAAACGGGCCAGGGAGTGTAGGGAAGTGGCGAGCTTAAGAGAGTTAATCTCGAAGGCGTAGCGAAAGCGATTCCCCGCAGCGCAAAACGCGCGAGGGGGAAGGTCTGAAAGGGCCTTAAGTCACTTCCCTACAACCGGAAGCCGGGCGATCTAGGCCGGGGCAGGGTGAAGGGAGGCTTAATGCCTCCTGGAGGCCCGAAGGGGTGGTGAAATGCCAATCCCTCCTCTGACCCCGGTCTAGGGGTGATAAGCCAAACGAGCCCGGTTATAGCCGGTTCCCCCCGAATCAGCCTACAGGCTAGCCTCCCCGGAGCATTCCTGATGTGTAGAGTTACTGATTGGATGGTAAGGGCCGAAAGGCTCGGCCATCCAGTCAAACTCCGAAACATCAGGATGCTAAGAAGGGGGGAGTTGGGGCGCTGGGGAAAGCTCGGCGTCCGAAAGGGAAACAACCCGGCCCCGGGTTAAGGTCCCAAAGTGACCTCTAAGTGCCGAAGGGGTTAACCCCCTTAGACAGCGGGGCTGTGGGCCTAGAAGTAGCCATCAGCTAAGAAGTGTGTAACAACTTACCCGCCGAGGGGGTTAGCCCTGAAAAAGGAAGGGACTAAGAGGTCCACCGAGACCCGGGACCACCTAGCTAAGCTAGGTGGTGGTAGGGGGGCGTACCATGGGCGTAGAAGGGGGTAGGTAACTACCTCTGGAGCCCATGGTAATGCAGATCCTGGCAGCAGTAGCAACTTAGTAGGGTGAGAATCCCTACCCCCTAAGGAGCCAGGGTTTGCCGGCAATGTTCATCAGCCGGCAGTTAGTCGGTCCTAAGGGTAGGGTTAATCTACCTACCCGAAAGGGAAGCCGGTTAATATTCCGGCACCGCCCCCATACGTGCGGCAACGCAAGTTCTACTGGTGACGCTTTGGGCTAGGCGGAGGTAACCCAAGCCTATAAGCCCCCGGAGTCTTGTAATGAGGAGAAGGGGGTGAAATGGCGATGGGCCTAGTGTATGCTAGGTTCCGCTGATGCCTAGAGCCCGTGAAAAGCCAGTAGAAAAGGATTGGGGGCGACCGTACCGAGAACCGGCACTGGTGCTCTGGCTGAGAAGGCTAAGGGGGTGCGGGATACTCCACCCTAGGGAACTCGGCAAGTTAGCCTCGTATGTTCGCTAGAAGGGGTGCCTGGGCTCTTGAACTATCGCTTAGCGAAAAGCTAGGTGATAGGTAGGGAGCCCAGGTCGCAGTGACATGGGGAGGGCGACTGTTTAATAAAAACATAGGGGACTGCAAGTCCGAAAGGATGTGTACAGTCCCCGAGGCCTGCCCAGCGGGGGTGTGTGAAAGCCGGTTTCAACCGGCCGAAGCCACCTCCGAGCGGCGGCGGTAACTCTGACCGTCGTAAAGTACCGTAATTTCTTGCCGCTTAATTGGCGGCCAGGGAACGGCCTAACGACCCTCCTACTGTCCCAGGGTGGAACCCGGCGAAAATACCTTTCCGGTGAATAGGCCGGAGACCCTCAGCGGGAAGCATAGACCCCGTGGAGCTTTACTGCAGCCTGGCGTTGCTTCTTGGACAGGGGTACGTAGAGTAGGTGGGAGCAATGAAAATATGGTTTCGGCCATGTTGGATGCGAAAGTGAAACACCACCTATCTCTGTCTGAGAAGCTAACTCATACGAGGACAGCGTCAGGTGGGCAGTTTGACTGGGGCGGTCTCCTCCGAAAAGATATCGGAGGAGCCCTAAGGTCAGCTCAGGCGGGTCAGAAATCCGCCGTAGAGTGCAAGGGCAAAAGCTGGCCTGACTGGGTTCTGACTACAAAGAACCCAGAGGCGAAAGCCGGGCCTAGCGATACGCTGGTCGCCTGTAATGGGCACCAGTGGTAACGGAAAAGCTACCCCGGGGATAATGGATCCGTGGCCAGCGAGAGTCCATATCGACCTGGCGCGTTGAAACGTAGCTTTCGGCTCCCCCCCTCCTGGGTGTGCAGAAGCACCCAAGGGTACAGGTGCCCACTGGTTAAAGGGGGACGTTAGCTGGGTTTAGAACGTGGTGACACAGTTCGGTAGGTATCTGCTGAGGGTGCAGGGGGTCTGACCGGAGCGACCTCCTAGTACGAAAGGAACGGAGGTCGGGAGCCTCTGGTCTATCGGTTGTTAATCGCAAGCCGAGCAGCTACGCTCCAGGGGATAAGCCCTGAAAGCATCTAAGGGCGAAGCCCCCCGGTAAAACAGACCCCCATTCGTATCGCTGGGAGAAATCTCGGCGGTACGACGAAGCCCCTCCTAGACGAGGAGGTTGATGGGGTGGGGGTGTAAGCGTCGAGCTTTCGAGCGAGGCGCGAGCCCGCCACTCCCAATAAGGCTAGGCCACTAATCCAGCTAAAATCTTGCATCTCCTCTCTATATCGAAAAGGTATTTATACTTTTTCTTATATAAATTAATGCTATGATAATTCCAGTTAGATGTTTTACATGTGGAAAGGTTATTGGACATTTATGGGAAGAATATGAAAGAAGAGTTAAGAATGGTGAAGAACCAAAAAAAGTTTTGGATGAGTTGGGATTAAAAAAATACTGTTGTAGACAAATTCTACTAACTCATAGGGAGCTAATAAAAGAAATAGCAAGATTTAAATAATGTTCCCAAAAGATAGACTAACGAGATTTGAAGTAGCGAGAATAATCTCTGCAAGAGCTTTACAAATAGAATTCGGGGCACCTTGTTTTGTAAGTATTACGGGAAATTCCATAGAGAAAGCAAAAGAGGAATTTAGAAAAAAACTAATACCTTTAACTGTCAGAAGAAGGTTGCCTAATGGAGAAGTTGTTGAAATAGATTTGGATAAAGCTATTGATAATTGGTTGAAAGAGCACGGCGACGTTTAAATATTAGGAATAAAACAAAGATTACTATACAAAGTATTAGTAAAAAAGCGAATAATAAAGGAGTTTTTTGATTGTTTATTTCTTCGTTTTTTCTCTCTATGTTTTCTTCGCTGTTTTTTAAATTTTCAAAACTTTTTAAAGTCATGTTTTTTAAATCTATCCTAAATTCTTTAACTTTTCTTTCTTTTGAATAAATTTCTAATATCTTTGAGTTGTTCGGTAAAAAGATTATAGTGTTTTTAACTATTGATGAAACTTCCTCTATTCTTTTACCTTTTCTTAAATCAAAAACTTCTGTATAGAATTCATCTTCACTATAGTTTATACATTTATTATTTATTATTTTATTATTTTCGTCTAAAACAATTATTTTTACTTTTTCACATGTTTCGTTTTCTTCACTTTCTGCAACATTAAAATTCTGATAATCCTTAGAATAAAAATAATATGTCGATAAAGAAACTTCATCACTTCTATCTATTGATAAATATAAGTGTAAATATAGCTGAGAAAATGCGGAACTAGAAATTAAGTTAGAGAAAATGATTAAAGCTAATATAATTACGATTTTTTTCATAATCTTTTTATATATTTAGCTTTTCTATAAAAGTAAAAAAATAGAAACGCTGACAAAATTATAACAAAAAAAAGTAATAATGGTGCGATTGGTACGCGAGAAGCCTCTATTATACAATCTGGATCTTCTTCACAATCTTCTTCACAAATACCATCTTTTATATTTAAGCAAATTTTTTGTTTTTCTTTTTGTTTTTCTTCAATACAGTCCAAATCTATTCCAGGCAAACAATCTGGATCACAAACTCCATCCTTTTCTTTAATACAAACTCCATCCTTTTTATTTAAAGGACAGTCTGTTGGGCAACTCAGATAACTTTCGTATTCCTCGCAAATTCCATTTAGATTGCATAGTGAAAATTCTGTAGAAAAAATTTCTTTTTCATCTTTATAAATTTTTAAATATTTATATTCAACGTGTTTATCATATAGAAATCTTACATGAAAATACGCAGAGTTTGTTGGAGTAGGAGGATCGCTCAAAATATAAAAGATCGCTCGAAATTTAGTTTCATTAATAATTCTTTTATTTTTATCTAATATCTGAAGTTTATAATTTCCTGGAATCTCAATAGCTGTAGGATTTCCTGGTCTTACTTTTATTTCTTCAATTTTAATACTATCGTTTTTATAAATTTCTAAGGTAATAGATAAGACAGATTGAGAAAAAGATACGTAGAATAAGAATGATAATATAGAAAATAATAATAAAATGGTTTTCATAATAATAGTTAACATTTAAGAATAGAAAGTGAAGATAAATATCTCCAACTTTCTTCGGCAAAAGCTCTTGGCCCTGGTGCATTTGCAAAACTCATTATATCTCTTCCTCCAAATTTATTTTTATTTCCAAGACAAGTTATAGTATACTCGGTTGGACATTTTGTACCTTTTTCGCTACAATATTCTCTTGTATAAGGCCCAAAAGGATCATCTCCACCAAGATATGATTTTAAACAGTTAGAATTTGGATTTACTAAACCAGAACCACATCTACATGCATCTATATATTCATCGTTTAGTCCGAGTTCATGACCAAGTTCATGAGTGGTTATTTCTCTAGAAAGTGCTGATGCAACAACTACTTTCATCGACATAGAATAACCACCAGCTCCACAAATTGAACCTTCTACTAAACCAACAACATAGTCATATGTTTCTCCTGTACTATCTGCACACCTTTTGATTTCCATCAAATTATTCCTTAGACCTCTATTATCACATTCTATTTTAAATCTACAATTTTTTTCAACTATTATAGACTTAACCTTTTCTGGGCAAGCGGATAATGGAATATTTCTAACAAAAAAATCAAATTGTTCCTCAGCAGCTCTTCTAAAACTTTGCATATCTCTATTCCAATTTACAGGTATAAACAGAATTCTCAATCTTGATTTTTCCTCTATGCAATCAATTCCGTTCCAATATTTTCCACTTTCACAGCATGCTCTACTGTATTCTTTAAAATTAGAAGCAACTGGATTACATTTTAAATTACCAGAGCACTGATTATCACAAAAACATTCTTCTCCTTTTTTAAGATTTTTTCTTGCTGTATAACCTTTTTCATTGGAGCTAGGATCCATTGGGCAACAAACTTTTTCGTTGTTTTTTTCTGCACAATCTGCAGAGTTTTCGCAATTTTCCCCGATATAGGTATTGCAAATACCATCATTAATGCATGCTATGTTCGGACCTTTACAATCTTCTGAATTTAATCTACACTCCCTTATTTCACAAATTCCATCATTTATTGGCATAGCGTCTCTACAGTTAAATATTTTTATAATATTTCGATCTTTAAAAATACAATATCTAGAGGCTTTATTTATTTCTACATTCTCAACCTTAGAATGTAAAAGAAAAGAGTATGTTTTGTCATCTACTTTAATTTTTAGTGTGTTATTCTCAATTTTTAAATCACTTTGATCTATAAAATATTCTAGATAAAAGTAATCTGATGAAATTTTTGAAACAGTTTCTATAATATCTACAAAATTTTTAATTCTAGATTCTATAATTTTTTCTTTAACATCTCTAGAAATGGCAAATAACATATTTTGAAATGATAAAAACATCGTTATGCCTATAAGTGCTAATATTATGATTAAGGATAACGTATTCATACAACTCTTAACACTAAAACACCAACTTCTCCATCTGGAATAGGTATTGGTAGTACATAGCTTCTTATTTTTGAAACTTCCTTAACTAGTTTTTCTTTGTTTCCATATATATAGCAATTATCTGCGTTTAAATTCTTTGTATTATTGCAAATAATTAGTTGCCATCTTTCTTTTCCTATGGTTTCGTCAAAAATTGGGTTTATGAGATCAGATGCTTTATAAGATCCTAGAGCAATTCCATAATATGCAATTTCTCCTAATTCCTGCTCTTTTCCTTCTATACCTTTTCTATATTTTTTCAAATAAGATAAAGCATCTATAGCAATTTGTAGGGTAGTTTTTTCTATTACGTCTGGTTTTGAAATATATAAATTCGCTAGACTCTTTAATACTAAATCATCAAAAGTTGCAGATCTAAACATTTCTTGAGTTTTTTCAGAAATAATAGAGGAATAATAAATAGAGAGAAATATAACTATAGACGTTATAATAGCAACTATACCTATCCACAAGATTTCGGATTGTAAAATCATAAAATATTTTTATTCTTGAACGAATTTTATTATTATGTTATCGCATTCATCGCATTTTCTTTCGATAATTTCAGTAACGATAGCTCTCGTTGCAATTTCTTTGATTTTATTTTATAACGAATATTTTAAGTCTAAATATTTAGAGGAAAAGGAAAAATTAAATTTAAAGATGGAGGCATATCAAATTGCGAAAAAACTAATAAATTGTTTGGGTGAGGAAAAGGAAGGGATATTCTATATTGATAAAAATAAGCTCGATGATTTTTCTCAGAAATATGCTGAAATAGAACCTAGGTGCGCTATTGCTGATAGTTTTGATTATAATATGAAAATAATACAATTTGAGAAGGAAATAAGAAATTATCCAATTCAATTTAGTGGGGGATGTGGATGGGCTTGGGTAATAAATAGTGGGGGAGGTGAAATGCATAGTTCTGTTTCTTTAGTAACTTCAGACGGAAGAGAATTAAGAAGACACTATACATCTCCAGATATTAATGGAAATCCTTCTAGAACAGCTGTTGATAAATCTGGAAACATATGGGTCGGAAATAGGAAGAATAATATTTTGGTGAAGATAGCATTTGATAAAAATCTTTGTAAAAAAAACGAAGGGAGAATTCCAGAAGACACTAATAGGGACGATAGAATTGACGAGAATGAAATGGTTTCATTTAATGATGATGGATGTATATTAGCAAAAATTGAATTGGAAGATTGTTACAAAGGAGGAGTTGGAATAAGAGCAGTTTGTATAGATAGCAACGAAAGTGTATATGCGGGTTGTTGGGATAGTAAAAAAATGTATAAAATATCTAAGGAGGGAAAAATTGAGAAAAGTTGGACGCTTCCTAATAGTCCGTATGGGTGTGTAGTTGGAAATGATGAAAAAATATATATTACTACGATTGATTCAGGAAAGATTTTGATATTAGATCCGGAAAGCGGGAATGTAGAAAGTATAGATGTTGGAAGGTGTACTTATGGCATTTGGAGATGTTATAATAGGGATTGTATTGTTTTTTCTACATGGGTGAATAGTGGGGTAATATTATTTAATACTACTTCGAAAAAAGTAGTTTGGGAAAAGAATTGTGGCAGTTCTACTCGTGGAGTTTTTGTTGATAACGAAAATAATGTTTACGTTGTTTCTAGCGGCGATAGCGTTGTATGTAAGTTTGATTTTAATGGTAATCCAATTAAAAAAAATATACGAACGTGTTCAGAGCCAACGGGAATATCGATGGATTCTTGTGGAAACATTTGGATAGAATGTCGTGGAAGTGGGGTAGATATATTTGATAAGGATCTTAATAAAATTAGCAATTTTATAATTCCAGGTGAACATTATACGTATTCTGATTTTACAGGATTTTTATCCGATATTAGGATTGAATTGTCAGATATAGAAGAAAGAACTATTAAAATTGAAAGAAAAGAATGGAACTTTGGTTTAAAAAACTTGGAAGCGATTGGTAGTAAAACGTCTATTGGTCCAAAAATCTCTTACGAAACATCGATATCAATACCTGTAGTAATAAAATATAGTGAAACTTTTATGACCGACGGTTTATTAGTTATGAATATATATAAAGGCTTTTTAGAAAGCTTTTATAGTTTTATAGATTCTGTTTGCAACATGGAATTAAGTGAAGAATTTGAAATTTCAAAGGTTTTCTATTTTGATTACGATGTTAAAGTTTATAATGATAAAATATGCAGCGAAAACGTTTGCAAAAAATTAGTTTGTAGTTATGAGATTGCGGAGAAGGAGTTTAAAAAAGGAGAGAATATAGTCACAATAAAACTTCGTAATAATAAAATAGAGTTTATATAATTTTATATATGAAACTTGCAGCCTTTCACATATTTTTTATTATTTTTTCTGTTTTGTTATTGTCGCTAACTTATTTTTTCTTATACTCTAACTTTTTTAGCCATTCCGAAGAAATTTTAAAGGAAAGAAAAATAGATATATTAGAGAATTATAAAAACATTTTCTTAGCATTTTCAAAACTTTCTCTATACTATTCTACTACAGCTAATTTAAGATCTGAAACGCATACCTGGATATTTAATGGATTCAATCCTATAGATTTTTCAGAACTGAAAAGATGTAAAGAAAGTGCGACAAATTATTTTCTAAGTCTCTATATTTCAAAGTTTTTTACGAACTTGCCAATTTCAATTAAATATGATTTCAGAAATACCTGCAAATGGGAAATATCTGAAAATGATGTTCTTAGCGGAGTACACGACGAGGGACATTTTTTTTCTAACTGCTCAGATTTGAAAATAATAATTTCTTCTGAAGGAGCATCTTTATCTGATAATAAAAATATAAGCGCTTTCATATCTAACAATAGATATTGGTATCTCTATAGAAAAATATATAATTGGGCTAAAGAAAAGTCAAGCGAATTTATAAATTGTATATGTGCTGCTACAGCTTATGGTTGCGAATATGCAAAGGGTTGTTATGAAAAACTTTTTTCATCTTTAGTTGAAACTTTTAAAGAAGATAAATACGTAGTATGTAAAAAACAAAGTAAAGCTATGCTTTGCTGCCATCATGAAACAGGAAATACTTGTCAGAATTATGAAGGTTGTATCGGATGGAGCAAGGGAAAATGTATATTACCAAAAGAATATATATGTAGTTTTGGTGGTATGCAATCACAAATTAATTATAATGCGGAAGAAAAAATTGAAGTAGAATCTTCTATTTCTTCGTTGCAATCATACTCTGATTATATAGTCTATAAGACATGTGCTTGGAGAGAGGGTAGAATAGAGACAAGTTCCTTTTTTACGTGCGAAGATTATAAATATTATGAATCAACACCTACGGGAACTGATAAAATAACTTTCAATATAGGAATTTTCGCAGGTTTTAGGAATGCGTTTGCTTTCTATTCGAATGTAAAATGTTTTTATAATAAACAAAAAGCGGAGTGTGATTCCTGTGCAAACAATTTTTGCGAAAAGTGTAGCTTACCTTTAGAGTATTGTGAAAGTTCATCATGCTTAGATGCTCCGGAAAAAATAAGTTGTAGGAATTGCAGAGTAGAAAAGATTGGAGATAAATATAAAATCATAAGCTGTGAAAAATGTGACGAAAAAGATCCAAGATGTTAATAAAATATGAAAATTGTTGAAATAATATTAATTCTAGTTTTTACTCTATTATCAGTTTTAGCTCTTTTTCAAATTTTATATAAATATATGATTAAGGAAGAATTTGAATTCAAAGTATATAGTAAAACCGAAATGATGTTATTAATTAACGAGCTCGTAATAAAATGCTTCAATAAGTTTAAAGATGAAAAAAATCAAAAGATTTGTTTTAAGGTGAATTATTTTGGAAAGGATAAAATAGAAAATAGAGAAATAAATGATAGGCTATCTCATATAAATATAAAGACTTATGTAATTCTTGACTATATTGAAAAGAATAATACAATCTTTTTTATTTATGCAGAAGACGGAATATACATCAAAAAAACTGAAAATATCGCTATTTAACCAAAAATAATTTTATGATTTCTGAAGAAAAACTTCAAAAATTAAAAAGAGAATTTTCTGAGGTTTATGTAGATTTTTATCTTAAAGAGCTTGAAAAACAGATTAGAAGAAATTGGTATGAGAAGTTATGCTATTTTTCATCTAAAATAATTCCAATCAAGGTAACTAATAAAAAATTGGCAGAGGATATAATATTTTCCGGTTTAAATACCTTTCCGCACGAAGTTTATTCGTTATCGATTTTTTTGTTTTTAGTATCTTTTCTAATTCTTATACCGATATATTTTGTTTTTAGTGATTTGGGAATTTTCATATTCGCAATTCCATTTGGGTTAGCGTATTTAATCTATAACTATCCATCTTTTAGAGCGCAAGTAAACAAAATACAAACTAATAACGAAGCAATAAAAATAGTAACTTATTTGGTTTTATATTTAGAGCATAATCCTAATTTCGAAGCTGCTATAGAGTTTGCTTCTAAGAAAGTTAGGGGCATATTAAGTGATGATTTGAAAAAAATAGTTTGGGACTTAAAGATTGGAAGATTTTCTCGTTTGAAAGATGCTTTAGAATTCTATGCTCCTAAGTGGATGAAATGGAATGAAAATTTTTTAAGAACTTTAATTCTTCTTTCTAATGTTGGATATATATCTTCTTATGAAGAAAGAAAGAATATTCTTTCTAAGGCCTTAGATTTCGTACTAACAAAAAATTTAGAGGAAACAAAAGTATATGTAGAAAAAGTTAGGGGTCCAGTAACTATGCTTTTTATGTTCGGTCTTTTAATGCCATCCATAGGTCTAATAATGTTTCCTATGATTTCAGTTTTCATGCATTTTTCAGTAAAACCAGGATATCTAATTTTTGGTTATTTAGTAGTTTTGCCAATAATTAATCTCTATCTAATATTTAGAATTATATCTTTAAGGCCAGGAGCTTTTTTAATAGTGGATATTTCTAAACATCCAAAATTACCGCCAATTAACTATTTTTATTTTGGAAAAAAATTAGTTCCGATAATTCCTCTTTCGGTTTTAACATTTTTACTAATAAGTTTTTTTGGTATTCTGCATTTCTTAGATTTTTATTCTCAATACTATGAGCTTCAAGAGTTAGGTATGGTTAAAAAATTAGAGGAGCTTGTAAAAAAAGAGAACGATATAAAAAACATAGGTAATTTAATAGCAAGTTTTTTAATACCAGCTGGTTTTGGTATTGCTGCGTATTTATATTTTTATTTAAACTCATTTCAAAGAATAAAGATAAGAAAGGAAATAAAAGATATTGAAGAAGATTTACCAAATCTTTTAATTACTAGTGGAAATTTTTTAGAATCTGGATATCCTATAGAAAAGGTTATAGAAAAAACTCTAGAAGAATATGAAAGGCTTGGTTTGAAGGAAAAAGCGGGTTATAAATTCTTTTCTGCTCTCAGAGAAAGAATTTTGAAGTTTGGTGAAAACATTAACTTAGCAATTTTTGGAAAGGGCGGATTAATTAACTACTTTCCATCTGCTATTTTAGAGGAAGTTTTTAGAATTTTAGTAGATACAACTTACAAGAGTGTTAAAAGCGCAGGTAGCATAGCAAAAACCATAGCAAAGTATTTAGAAAACATTTCTCAGGTGGAGTTTAGATTAAAGGAGTTGCTTAGCGATGTAAGGGGGAATTTAAAAATGCAAGCCCAATTTTTAATACCAATA
This sequence comes from Candidatus Aenigmatarchaeota archaeon, assembly GCA_038733315.1. Taxonomy (GTDB): domain Archaea; phylum Aenigmatarchaeota; class Aenigmatarchaeia; order CG10238-14; family SpSt-28; genus JAHLMO01. The sequence goes on from JAVYPJ010000001.1 coordinate 303,264, forward strand.
ATAACTGGAATAGTTTCTTCTACAGGAATATTTATTATTAATATGTTAGTTGTGCTTGGAGATTTTCTTGGAGAGTTAGAGAAAAGTTTCGGAATTTCTGGAGGATTTGAGGATATAATTAATGTATTGGTTGGTGATTTTAAAAAAGTTATTCCATTAACGGTTTTGCAGAGTGTTGTTGGATGTTACACTATAATAGCAATAATATTAATGTCTTATTTATTATCTGGGGTAGAAAGTGGTTTCGATAGAGTTGCGAGAGATTATGAAATAGCAGAAAACTTGAAATTTGGATTAATAATATATTTTATAATGGGAATACTTAGTTTAGTTGTTTTTTCTCAGATAGCATCTCAAATAGGAAGCGGAATGAAATTAGATTAACATGTTACCTCTAAACATAATTTTTTTGGTTATAATTTCCTTGGCTGTGTTGATAATAGTTGGTAGCTTGATTGTTAAGTATAGAATAATTTCGATGGATAAAATATTAGAATGGTTGTTTGTTTACGAACCAAGTTATAATTATCAAAGCTGCGTTACTGAATTTATAAAAAAAGATAACTTAAATCTCGATAGTTTTTGTAGAGCTTGTAAAGATTTAGGAAAAAAGGTTAAAAGGAGTTGTTATTGTTTTGTTGTTTATGGCAAGAATTTAGAGTTTGGTTCTGAATGTAAAATTTCTAATGAATGCAATGGTAACGTATTTTTAATAAAATATGAACTTTCTAAGGATTCTTCTTTTATTGAATGTTAATTTTATTAGCTTCTCTAGTTAATTTATAGCTTATGCTAAATTCTTTAATTCCGTAAAAGGATTTTAATAAATAATCTATTAGTGTTGATTTTTCTTCGAAGTAATAGGATTTCATAGTTATATTGCAGCTTAATTTTTCACATTTTATTCTATAGTTTTTATAGGACAAGCAAATAAAATTACCTTCAATTACTTTATCCTTAATTTCTTCAAAATTGTTTATTTTTGTTATATCTGTATAATACGCGAAAATAGCTATAACGTTTTCGTTTACTACAATTTTTTCATACTCTTGTGTAAATGGAAAACTAAAACAAAGATTTTCTAGCTTATTTTTGAAATTAGTAAAGCTATTAAAAACGTTATTTCTACTTTCGTTCTCTCTGAAAATAGCGAGTGAATATATGAGCGAAGATATTATTATCATAGATAGAAGAGATGCTAAAATTATTTGGAAAGGAATTTCCATGATTAGTTTAAAATGTAAACAAATTTATTCGTTTTATCATAGGCAATTAACATAGTGTTTTTGGAATCATCAAAGTTATCTCGATTTATTCTTACATTTTGAATTTCTAAATTATTTATATTTAGAAAAGGCTCTGAAGATTTTAAATAATAGCATGGAAAGATTTTTTTATTAAGTTTGCTATTCTCAGATTTTTGAATGCACATCATTATAAATTCCTTTAATAGATTCTCACTAAACGATTTTTTTTCTATTATTTCTATTTCGAACTCCTCTTTTGGTTGTTTTTCTGAGAAAAAATTAATTATTAAATTTTTAATGTCTATAAAAAAGGATATAACAACTAATGCAGCTATCATAGATATAATAAATATAAATACAGTTTCGACAGCTAAGACTTTCATACTATAATTTCAATTTGGCTAGTATTTAGATATTTTATTATTACAATATCATCTTTTTCTATAAAATCTTTATTTACGCTCCAAATTATGTCATCTCTATAACCACATCCAAATGATTTATATTGTAACGTTCTACAATTATCAAAGTCTATTAGTGCATCACTAATATTTTTTTGGGATATAAATATTTCTGTTGGTCCTCTAAAATAAATTTTATAACAATAGTGGGTTTCTAGGTTTGAATATTTTTCGGCATCTAGCCAGCATTTTAATAAATATGATGAAAACATCCTTATAGCATCTTCTTCGTTTTTATATCTGATTGTTATACTTTCTATTTTATTTTTTTCATCTTTACATCTATCTGGTATTTTTTCTGTTGGAAAGATTTTTGTATATACATTACAATAAAAAAAATCTGGAATTTTCTCTTTCCAGAAAAAGAATATAGAAGCAGAGATTACTATCATTGCAACTCCAATAATAAAAAACCAAGTAGTTTCGATGGCTATTAGCTTCATATTTTTCATTTATATTTTTTGAATAAATATATATGGGGAAGAAAGTTTCAAAAAAACCAAGAAAGCAGAGGAAATTATTATTTAGAGCTCCTAAGCATTTGAGAAGGAAAATGTTAAGCGCTCATCTAAGTAAAGAATTAAGAGAAAAGTTAAAAAGAAGAAGTCTGCCTTTAAGAAAGGGGGATGAAGTTAAGATAATGAGGGGGAAGTTTAAAGGAAAAATAGGGAAGGTTTTGAGGGTTAGTTATAAGAAATATAGAATTTATGTTGAAGGGTGTACTAAAAAAACAGCAAGAGGCGAAGAAAAATTAGTCGCTATTCATCCTTCAAAAGTTATGATAGTTAATTTAAATTTAGAGGATAAATGGAGAGCTGAAAAGTTAAAGATATAAAAAAGATATATTTTATGGTGCGTCTAAGGTGCATCTTTTTTTTATTTATAGTTTTTACATGTTTCTTGTTTTCTTCATATTCTGCATGTACTAAAAGTTATTATTCTGAAGCTTTTACAGATAGTGGGTGTAATAATAAAATAACAGATAGTTTATGGATTATGGGTTGGGGCTGGGGAGATAGTTGTTTTATTGGTATCAAGTCGGACTATAACTATATATACACAAAAAGTCTGCTAGGGTGTGGAAAAATAGAGGCAAATTTTTACAGGAATGTAAGTACATATAAGAAAAATGATAGAGGAAAAACGTGTGTGGTCGCACACGGTAGTTATTTTTCTTGTGATACCAAATCTGGAAATTACGACGATATTAGAAACATGTGTATGCTTTGTAATGGAAATAAAGCTATGAAAGTTTATGGGTGTTCCGGTAATAGTATTAAAGAAATTGATTATTCTCCTAGCGGTTTATGTAGTGTGGCCTGTGGTGCTAACGAGTTTTGTGACGGATTACATAATCAATTTGAGCCGTACCGGCTTAGTTCAAACAACAAAGTCTATTGCAATTCTACTTCTTGTAACCCAATAGAATGTAATAAAAATAATGTTTGTATGAGAGTTCCCTATGGGGTATACGATTTAGTTTGTGTCTATTATGATAACGATTTTATCTGGTTAAATTCTTTTTCGGTTGATGTTCTAAAAGAAAATCTTTGTTCAGATGGTATAGATAACGATTGCGACGGAAAAAAAGATGCTGAAGATGAGGATTGTTGGTGTAATGTTGAGAAAATAGAATTAATAGTTTCTGGCGGTAATGATTATGAAAACATAGATGGTGGTATTCTCATTAGTGGTTGTCAGGGAAAAATTGAATTTACTGCATTAATTAAGACTGATAAAGAATGTCAAAAAGACAGGGATTTTAAAGTAGATATAAAAGACTCGAATAACAATGTTGTTACATCATTTACTGTAAAAGTCCAAAACAGACAATCAACAGGTTATGGCTCCGGAACTATAGCATTTAGTAAAAATGATATACAAAAATTATCTAAGACGTATTTCGCAGTAGCTGAAAATAATAAAGAATCTAACAGAGTAAATTTAAATTTTTGTTGTGTGGAAATAAATTCATTTGATTTAAATCCTCAATCGGTAAATAAATGTAATGAAGATATACGACTAAAAGCTAATATAAACTATAATTCAATCGGAAAATGTAGTACAAAATCAATAAACATAATAGATCAGAATGGAAAAGATTTCTGTAAAATTGGCTTATTAGATAATAAGAACAGTTATTCAGCTTCATGTGAAGACTCATATAGAACACCTCAAACTTCAACAACTTTAAAATTTTTTGCACAACCTGAGACTAGAATAGGTGAAGCGAAGGAAGCTTCTTTAAATGTTAATTGTGGGCAAGAAGATTGTAAGGTTCTTAATTTTAAATTCATATCTTTCAATCCATCTTCCGCTACAAAAGACCAATGTGGAAAGCAGATTCAATTAGAGGCTAAAGTAGATTATTCTACTTCTGGAAATTGCGCTAATAAATATGTTGAAATTAGGGACGAAAATAATGTAAAGCTATGTGAAATTTCTGTTGGTACAAATCAGAAATCTTGTACAGGAAAATATAACATTCCTTCTACTACTAAAAAAATTAAGTTTTCTGCGGTATTTAGCGGTCAAGGTAATTTAGATAGTAGTTATTTTGATGTTAATTGTGAGCAGCAATGCCAAATTACTAATTTAAATCTTAACGTTACTCAACTCTCAAAAGTAAATTGCAGAGAAGATGCTAAATTTGAAATAAACGTAACTGGAAGTCAACAGAATTGCAATAATCTTCAAGCATTAGTTTTTATTGATAATCAAAAGGTTGGAAGTATAAGTTGTAATATAAAACAAAATAATCTGTTCGAATGTAAGGGAAATATTCAACATAATATTCAGTCATCTGGAACGAAAGAATTTAAAGTAGACGTTAATGGAAAAATCACAACTAAAAACGTTAATTTAAATTGCTTAGAGTGTAGTGTAAAGTCAATAACTATTGGCGATGTTTATCAAAAAACAAAGAAGAATTGTAATAAAGTATCAGAATTTAATGTTAGTATATCAAATATTCAATTAGAGAACTGTAATAGTGCTGAATTAACGTTTGAGGTTTGGAGTGCTACAGACAAAAAAATTTCTAAGAAAAAAATATGTGATAAAAATAATTTATCAGATTGTTATATTGATTTTTCACTAATGATTGAAAAAAATTCAGAAAGTTTTAAAATTATAGTAAAATATAAAGACAAGAATATAGGCGAGAAAAGTTTTAATGCATTATGCTTTGATTGTAAGATTAAATCTGTAAAAATTTCAACTAATCAAAATGAGATAAATTCGTGTCCATTCAATCTAAGATTTAACATTTCGATGGAAACTGAAAATTGTAGAGACGACACTGATATATTTGCTAGGATTGAGAAAGATGAAAAAGAAGTTTTGAGCAATTTATTAATAAAACTAAAAACTAAGAATAATAAAGCAGAAGTTTATAATATACCTTTATTAATCGAGGATTCATCATATAGCGGAAAGTATTATGTAAAGGTAGATAATTTTAATTTAAAGTCTAATGAAATAGACATAAAAGTTAATTGCGATAATACAAAATGTAAAGAATTTGGAGTAATAGCTTTAAATAATTATAGTATGTACATTTTATTTACTGGAGAGAACTGTGCGAAGTTTTCCAATGCAGTTAAGGGGGTTGAGTTTAATTATGAAAATGTTAAAGAAAAATGTAGTGCGTCATCGAAAAAATGTAAATATTACTGGAATAAAATTATAGGTAGAGAAAATAGCTATGCGCTTTTTATAGATATAAGTGGCTTCTCTAATCAAAAAAATCATTTTTGTGATTTTAAAGGTGCAAATATTACTGTTACTTTTGAGGATGGATATAGTGAAATAGTAGATTTTGATGATATATGTAAAGAGTATGAAAAGATTACAGAATCTCTTTTACAAACTCAAAAAATAGTAGATAAACTTAAACTTCCTGGAGACGAATCTGTTTACGTTGAGTTAATATTTCCAAACGGAAAGAGAGTCCGCTTAATTCCAGATTCTGATAATTCTGATAATATTGTTAAGTTAGATGACCAGGAATTCGTTGGAAAAGAGGCAATTTTAAGAATCTGTAAAGACAAAGAAACAAATATACTCTGTAGCCAAGAAACTATAGTAGTTGGAAGCGTTTCTGAGAAAATAACTATAAATAAGGGGCTTAATTTATGCTATATACCTTTTAGTGCTGTAAGGTTTATTGCTCCATATGGAACATATATTTATTATTATTTTGAAGATGGTTGGATAGCTTACGTGACGCATAAAGGGGAGATTATCAAAACCAAAAATAGGGAAAAGCTGGATTATGGAACTTTGTTTGATAGAATCCCGGTTCATTACGCTACTTGGATTTATTCTAAAAACGAAATAACATTACCGATAATAGATTTAAGAGACAGAATTATATCAATTGAAGCAAATAAATGGCATATAATGGTTATTCCGAACCTTACGAATATAGATGTTTCTGGGGATTTCGATTTTGTGAAAATATATTGGTATGAGAATAATGTGTGGATGTTGCTTGAGTTACCATCCAAGAAAGTTTATAAGTATAATTATGGTTATAAGAGCTGGCGTTTAATCGAGGATTCTAATGAGGCTGAGAGGATTATAGAAAGGGGCAATCCATGTAAGGCTTATTTTGTATACGCCAAATCTAACAAAAATATAAATATAAATATAAGATTGTAATATAACATAATGTTATGGTAAAGTTGTTTACTGCGATAGAAATAGTTTTTATGATTTTTATTTTGATTGTTGTAGTTTTGGTTGTCATTCAAATGGTTACCAAATATGTGAGTCCTCAGAAAATTAACCCGTATATAGAAAATATTCAGGAGCTTGCAAAAAAAGATTATATAAGACAGTTTTGTGATAATCTTTGTTCCGCAGTTAAAGCAGCTACTAATGAGGGAGATAGGTTGCAATCTATGGCTAACTGGTGTTCAATAAAAATAACAGATAGAGGAAAGGACTACATAGATATCGTAGAAGATGGGATTCCTAGTTTTTATGTAATTGCGGGGTATCCATATTGTGAAGCCGGAACTTACTGTTTTAATTTTTATACATGTGATGCTGGAATAACTATAGACATTAAGGAATGTAGAAGAATTCTCTGTGAATATTATTATAAAAAAGAGGGTGACACCTTAAGCGCAACAAATGCAGTAAAAAAAGTAATAGATTGGGGTAAGTGTTCGGTGAGATCGGAGTTGTTAGGTGGTAAAACATTGTTAAAAACCTCGGCAGATTGGTGGTATAAAAAATATTTTGATATTAGGGGGGATTTTTGCAGTACTTTAATTAGTGGGGGAGAAATTGTAGAGGGTGGTGAATCCGAAGAAGATAATTTTCCACCAGAATTCGGGGAATTGCTCCCACCAGTTTAGATATTCATAAGCGGCATAATATTTTAGAAGAAATAATCGATTTTTGTACCTATCTTTTACTTCTCTGCTTATGTCTTCTAGATCCTCTAGAGCTTGCACCCTTTCCGCTAGAATGGTGTGGTTCATTCATTCTATAATCCCTTTTTAATAACCATGGGTCAAAAGAATAAAAAATTTCCTCTAATTTTTTACCTCTACATAGTTTTAGTAAACCTTTTGCTAATGCTTGTCTAATCGCTTCTGCTTGACTTACTAAACCGCTGCCTTTAACATTAACATTAATTTTATATTTTGGTAAGATGTCTTTTACGTATTCATTACATAAATATATAACTTCTCTTATTCTCCATCTTAAATTTTCAGTACCCCAAAAGTTTAATGGCACAGAATTTATTTTTATTTCTATGTTATTATTCTCTTTTTCTCTTAGTTTAAACGTTACTCTAGCAACTGCAGTTTTTCTTTTACCTACGGTATGAATTATTTTTGGTGTTTTAGCTACCATCTTTTTTTAGCCCCTATAGATAGGGATATATCCTCTAAGCTAATATAACCAGTTTTCATTAAATCATTTACATCTTTTATTTTAATATTTGTTATCTTGTCTTTATATTCTTCTGGTAATCCATAAAAAACTTTTAAATTTTTTAGCGCAGTTTTGCCCCTCTCTTTTTTATATGGTAGCATACCTCTAACTATTCTTCTAAAGATTTCATCTGGATGTTTTGGATAAAACGGCCCTTTATAAGCGTCGCCTCTTTTAACCTTTTCCATAAATTTTTCTATTATTACTTCTCTCTTTCCACTAACAACCGCTTTTTCAATGTTAACAACAATAATTTTGTTTCCCTTTAATAACTCCTTAGCTACAAAGCTTGCTAATCTTCCAACAATTTTATTTTTTGCATCTATTATAATTTCTTTATTCATATTATAATCCTTATATTACTTCCCTTAGGATTTTTTTCTATTAACTCTTCTATGCTCATATATTCTATATTTTTCTTTTTTAGTTTTAATTCAGAAAGCTTAGAAAATTTCCAGGCAGCGATTATTATTTTTTTGTTTATTTCCCCCATACTTAAAACTTTTCCTGGAACTAAAATAGTTTCGCCATCTTTTGAATATTTATTTATTTTATAAAGATTTACTTCAATTCTTTTTCTTCTTGGTTTGCTTAGCAATTCAGCTACATATTTCCAAATTTTTGCGTTATTTTTTTTGCTAGCTTTTTCTAATTGCATTATTAATTTTTTTAAATGCGGATTTGTTGGCCCAGTTGGCTTTGCCATAAATTATTTTTATTAAAAAATTTATGGTTTTAACTTTTCTTAAAAAATAAATATATTTCATCGGTAATACTTATAATGGAAGAGCAAAAAAATGTAAGAACTATAAAATTAAATGTTTGGCAGCTAGTTTCAATTTTTTTGTTAATATCTCTTATAGCATCTATTTATTTTGGGGCTACTGGTAAATTCGTTTTTTTACAAAATAAGGGTTTAGTTAGCAATGAAATAGGTAATAAGGTAATAGAATATATAAACAAATACTTAGTTCAACCTGGAACCGAGGCGAGTTTAAAAGATGTGAAATTCGATAGTTCCTTAGGCTTATACGAAGTTATTACAGAATATATGGGTAATGAAATTTCTGTTTTTGTTTCTCCTAACGGAAAGTATTTGATTCTCGCAGATAAAAGAGCTATATTAGATTTAGAAAAGCCATTAGAAATTTCAAGTTCTATGGAAGAAGAATCTCAAAATGAAGAAATTTCAAAAAGCGATAAGCCAAGGGCGGAACTATTTATATTTAGCTATTGTCCATATGGAGTACAGGCATTAAAACCTTTTGCAAACGTTGCGAAATTAATGAAAGATTATGCAGAATTTTACGTTAAGTTTTTCAGTCATATGCATGGTGAATTTGAAAAACAGCAAAATATAATACAGGAATGTATAATTAGAATGTATCCAGAAAAATATTGGGATTATGCAATTAAGTTTGCTGATGAAGTTTTTAGAAAATGTTATGGTAATTTAACTTGTGATAAAGAAGAGAGTGTAAGGATAATGGAAGAACTAAAAATAGATTATAATAAGGTATTTGAATGTGTTGAAAAATATGGCGAAACATATTATAAACAAGATATTGAAGATGCAAGAAAGTATGGATTGAGCGGCTCTCCATCTTTTGTGATTAATGGTGTTTATGTTAGGAATGTAGTGAGAAATGAGGAGGGAATTAAAAATGCAGTGTGCCAGGCATTTAATACTAAACCAGAAATTTGTAATCAAGTTTTATCAACTCAAACTCAAAATGTACCTCAAGGAAGCTGTTAGTTTTTGAAATATTTATATAGACAAAAAAATACTTATATATTTTTTTGATAAATAATTTATAATGGTAAATAAAAGATTTCAGAAATTTTTGTTTTTATTATTAGCAATAGTTACGTTTTTGTCATTTACTATTTTACCAGTATTTTCTGATACTAATGATAAGAATATTTTTAGTGCGATTTATTATTTAGGGATTTTGACCGGCGTGTTTTGTATAATAGGAGGTGTGTTTGGGATTATTAAAAAAGCTGTTAAGTATGGTATTTTAGGTATTATTGTCGGGATTATAGTAATAGGAATTTTTAGTTATGCGAATGCAGTCTTAATTGGGATAGGCTTTTCGAATTTTTTTGCCTTAGGTTTTTTAGTAGCAATCTCCTCTGGATGTCTTTATTTTTTGGGATACGTATCTGCAAAAACTCGTAATATTGTAAAATATTCAAAGTATTTTTTTGATGCTAGTGCTATAGTTGCTTTTATTGGAATTTTTATAGTAGAGTTGTTGATATTTTCTCAATATGTTAATATAAGTAAACTACCGATAGTGGAATGTAAAGGTGATGTAAGCTTCTTTGAAGTTCAAAGATTTTTCTTTTGTATCTTTTTGGGAAGCGAACTTAGTGGTGAACAGCCATTTTGGATGTGGATTTCTTTTTTCATCTTCGGTTTTATAATTCCTTTTGTGTTGATGTTTTCACTTGTTTATGGTCTATTTTTCGGAATGGGATTACATCAACTTTTTGGAAGATATGGTAAAGAAGTTGTTGGTGTTATAGCTTTTGTGACGGCTTTATTTGGAGCAAGACAGCTAATAGGGGTTTTCCTGATAGATTTACTAGCTTATGGTGTTTGGGGAATTTTTGGAGTTATGATATCTTTTATAATAACATCTATGATAAGATTTACGGGCAGAATGTTTCTAAAGGATATAAGGGAGTTAACCGAAAGCGTATATGGAGAGTTTGTAGTATCTCATTTTGTTGGTTTAAATCAAATAAAACAACAATTGGATAATTTTTCAGCGGCAATAAGGAATCCAGAAGTCCCGACTGAGTTCTTAAAAGCTGCAGCTGGTTCATTAGATAATATAATTGCGACTTTAAGTGGTTTTACTAAGGAATCAGATCCTAGAATTTCCATATACGCGAACCAACTTTTATTACAAGCCTCTGAATTGAGGAAAATTGTACAAAAAATACTAGATGAAAGAAGTGGCCAAAAAGTTTAATTATTACAATCGTTTTTTTAAAAAATATTAATTTTAAAAAATATTATTATGGCTAGTAAAGAATCGAGAGTTATGGCGATTTTTTGGTTAATTATGATAATAACAATTCTCATAATATCCATACCATTGATAGCAACAATTTTATCTAAGTTTAATGGCACAGGTTCAAATACGGAACAGACTTACTGGATATTTCCTTTGGTTATATTTTCAGCTATTCTTATTATTGTTGGTATATTTATAAGAAAGACATTCTTAATAAATTTGGGGTTCGGATTATTGTTTGTTTTTATATTACTAATAGAATTGTTTATAATTTTTCCGGCGTTCATAGGAGTTAGAGAAAAAGTAATTAGTTATGAAGTTTGTAAAGAAAAACCGCTTTTAAGATTAGGCACAATAAGCTGTATATTAACAGGTTATGAACCTAACAGTGAAAATTTTGTAGATATAATATCTTTTTGGGTGTTTATTCTTATTTTACCGTTTGCGGTAATATATTCTATAACTTTTGGTCTATTTTTCGGAATGGGCTTAGATAAGATGTTTGGTGTTTATGGTAGACCTGTGATTTCAATACTAGCTTTTGCAACAGCTTTGTTCGGAATGAGGCAATTTATAGGACCATTCTTAATAGATTTATTAGCATATGGTGTTTGGGGAATTTTCGGAGTTTTAATTGCTTGTATAATAACTGGAGCATTAAGATTTATAATGTTAAAAACATTCATAGAGACAGAGGAAATGAAAAAAAGTATCGCGTCTATGTTTAAACTGGGTGAGATGAAGTTATTAGAAAAGATAAGAGATTTTATGCGTGAGGTTGACATTGCTTTAAGTAGCGAGGACGCTTATAAAAAACTGAGTCCTCAGGATATAGATAACTATATAAGTCAACTTAATATTTACAAAAATAATTTAGAAGGTATTAAGAAAAATACCGACGACGCATCAGAAAAAGCGGAGTGCGAACAGCTTATAAAAGAGATAGAAAAACTCATAGGCAGGGCTAAAGAAGTAAGGAGTGAAATAGAAAAACAAAGAGGAGGGAAGTTACCACAACCACCTTATTATTAATTTATTCTAGATATATAATTTTGTTTAATTTTGTAGATTAATATTTAAGTCTATATATTTTGTATTACTATATAGTAATAATCATGGACGGAGTTATAATATTAGAATCTATGGATAATAGAATAATAATTGATGAAAAGAATAAAAAAGTATTGAAAAAATGTAAGGAATTTCCAATCTCTAAGGAAAAGTTTATTAGAGAGAAGGAAACATTAAAAGAACTTAAAGATGTGGGTGTGGTACCTAAATTACTGTCTATCGTAGACAGCTCTATCGAGGTGGAATACCTATATGACTATTATAATGTAACACCAGAGAAAATTTTTGAAACGCTTAAAAAAATTTATAATTTCTATGGGATAGAAACATTGATCTTAAATAAAGATGTTATTCTCAAAAGAATTTCTAATGTAGAAAAAATGATTGGCAGCGGAATAAGAAATCCGGTTATAAATGCTTCTATAGATTTTTTAAAAAATTACGTTATTTCGAATAAAAACTTCATCGTTCACGAAACAAAAATAAATGGAAATTTAGCTTTGAGACATTTAAAGAGAGATACAGATGGCAATTTGAAAATTATAGATTGGGGTGATTCGAGAAAAGGTTTTATAGAAGAAGATATTGGATATTTTAGAGCAGAAGAGTTAATGTTCTTTGAGAAGGAGGGAAACGAACCTCTGCATATAAAAAAGTTATTAGATGGTTTGGAAGCGTTATTATATTATGACGATTTGATTGATAAAAAATCATTGAAATTATTTTCTTCGCTAAAGCACATCGAGAGAATACCATTTACAAATTTTTATGAATGTAATAATCCTAAGAAAGAGTATCTTTTAAAAGAACTATCGGCGCTTAATGTTATTGAAGAACTTTCACTAAGAGATATAATGTCATATCCATATAAGATAAATCCGAAACGAATCCTCTTGGTTACTTGGGGGCCACAGGGTTCTGTAGGTGGTGTGGCTACATATATTAATTGCATAAAGGAATATCTAGGGGAATTCGGTTTTGTATTTCATGAAATAGCATCTTATGAAAATCCAAAAAAAAGAGGAGAAATAGACTATTTTATAAAATTGGAAAATGGTCAGTGGAAAAGAGTAGAAAAAGAGGATATTATTAGACATATTAAGAAGCTGAATGTTAATTTAGTAGACATTCATTCTTTTCCATCTGGTCTTGATTTTAATGGTGAGAGTTTGGTAGAAATCATAAGGAAAAATGTACAGAAACCTATAATATATACTGCTCACGTTTGTGTCGGGGATGTGATAAAGAGTAGGTCGTATATAGAATCAGATTTAAGGTGTATTAATGAAGCTTCTATATTCGTGAGTAACCAATATCTTTTAGAAAGATATTTAGAGACATTTAGAAATGTTTTGAAATCAAAAAAAATTAAGATAATAAATCAAAGTAGTGGACTTTATACAAGAGAAATAGACAAAAAAAAGGTTGAAGAGATTGTGAATAAATATAAAAACTGTTGGAGGATTTTATATCATGGTAGAATAACTGAAGATAAAGGTATATTAGAACTTTTAGCTGCTATCGAGGATCTTTCTAATAAATTTAGTGCGGATGATGTGGGTTTAGAATTGTTTATGACTGGAAAGATAAGATCTGGTGCTAATTCTATTGAAGAAATCTACGGTAAAAAATTACCAAAAAATGTCGAATATTTTGGTATAGTATCAGAAAATAGACTTGCTGAAATTATAGAAGCATCTCATATCTTAGTACAGCCTACTCATTACGATTCATTTAATATAAGTTTATTGGAAGCATCTCTATATGATAAACCAATGATAACTTTTAATATTTTTGCACCAAAATATTATTTTATAGATAAATATAAAGTAGCGTATCCAGTAGAATGGAGTGATAGTTTCAAAGAGAGAGTTAATAATTTATCTAGAGCTATTGAAGATGTTATTTTTAATTACAATCGTTTCAAAAAAATTGTTGAAAAGGGTAAGTTAGAAATTATATCTAATCATTCGGTTGGAAGATTTATCTATGATTATATTAATTTGTATAGAAGATTATAGTTTTAACAAAACTCGATTTTAAATTTTTTATCTTGTTTGCAGTATTTTTATTATGGATAACAAACTAGTTACATTAGTCTATTTGATTCTTTCTACAATGATAGGCGCTGGAATTTTAGCATTACCATATGCTCTTTATTCTGTTGGAATTTTTTCTTCAATTTTTTTATATTTAATTTCCGCATTTATAATTTATGTAGCTTCAACAATTCTGCTTAGGGCAAGCTTAAAATACTACAAGACAATTCTACCAGAAGTTTTTGGGAGATATCTAGGTAAAGGATTTAAAAGGATATCTTTTTTTCTTATATCACTTTCCATTGTTTTTGTTTGTATAGCTTATTTAAATGTTATAAATTTATCAATAAAATTTTTTAATATTAATTCAGAAGTATATACTCTATTAATAACTGCTATTGCGATGGCAATAACCTTTGTTGGATTTAATTTAGTAGAAAAATCAGAAAAAATACTTTTTACTATAAAAATAATAATAATTTTATTTTTTTTATCCTATATTGTTTTTATTCCGAAAAAATATGATTTAGAGTTTTTTTCTCTAAATATAAAGAGCTATTTTCAGTTATTATTGATTTCTGTTTTTGCATTTTCATTTTATTCAATAGTTCCATCTCTTCTGTATGTAACTAGGGATGAAAAATTATTAAGAAAATCCATAATAATCTCGATTTCAATAGCTCTTTTCCTCTACTTCGTTTTCTCTTATTTTACGGCTTTTCGTTCTGGTAGTTCGGAGATATCTACATTAAGTTTTAGTTCGTTAACAAATTTCTTAACATTATTTTTAGTTATAACACCATATTTAATTCTCTCTTGGATATTAAGCGAAAACATTTCAGAATTTTTTAGGCAAGAAAAAAGAGTGTCTGTTCTAATTTCTTTCGGGTTACCATTTATACTTTTTATAGTTTTACCAAAATCTTTTCTTTTATACATTGAAATTACTAGCGCATTCTTTATCTTATCGATATATTTTCTAATAGGATTACTAGGTTATAGGTTTAGCAATGAGCTAAGTATTAACAAGAATCTTCCATTGTTTTTAATGGTCATTTCGACTATATTAATATTTTTTGAGATTATTAACTTAGTTTTATTATGATAGAAATAAAGAGTAAGATAATAAATCTGAAGTTTGATAAAAATACCAATGAACTTTTTTTGAATAACAACAAACTAAAAGCTGATGAAAGGAAAGTAAGAGATATGAAACCTGTTTTTATGTGTGAAGAAATACAAGAAAATTTTTTGGATAAAACTTTATACTATATGTTCAGGGATGTTAAGAGAGAAGAAGATAAGGAAAAGCTTGGGAATATAAGATTTGACATAACAGCAATAATTCCTGGTAAAATATGTGGAGAATATATTAAAACTTTTGGACATGTACATTCTTATCCTGAAAACTCTTCGCTTTCTTATCCAGAGGTTTATCAAGTATTAAATGGACAAGCACTTTTTGTTTTGCAAAAGTATAATGATAGCTTAATGGTTGAAGAAGTTATTTTAGTTAAAGGTTTGAAAGGTGATATAGTTATAATTCCGCCTAACTACGGTCATGTAACTGTAAATATTGGTGAGGACATGTTAGTAATGTCTAATTTAATTAGTCGAAACTGTAAGTCCGATTATAAACGTTATGAAGAGAGAAGAGGTGCAGCTGTTTATGCTGTTAGTAAAGAAGTTGAAGGGGTACCTGAAATTTTTATAAATGGCGTTAAAATAATAAGAAATAAAAATTATAAAGAAGAATTTAAAATAACGTATTATGAAAATCCAAAAGAGCATAATAGTAGATTTTTAAAAAAAGATTTTCCAAGTGGAGAAAATCTCTATGATTTATTAGTATTAAAATTGTATGATTTTTCCTTTTTAGAGAAACCGTCGCTAATGATTGCTAAATAAATAAAAAAATATTAACTTTTTTAATTTTTTAGAGGCGCCAGTCGTCTAGCGGTAGGACACCGGCTTCCCAAGCCGGTAGCCCGGGTTCAAATCCCGGCTGGCGCATATTTTTAATCATTCAAACAATAGAACTCTAACAAACCTATATGTAATAATTACTAAGAATGAAAAGAGCGCGTATCCTACTATTGCTAATACTATTGCTATGAATTTACTTATGGGGCTAATCGGAACAATATCTCCATATCCTATGGTTGTTACTGTTTGTGCTGATAGCCAAATACCATCTATCATATTTTTTATTTTGCTATTCGGTATATCAGCCTCTAATATATAAAAGATAGACCCGCCAATAATAATTGTAACAAAAAATGAAAAAATACACAACTCAATATTTCTAAAAGAAACTTCGTCAAACGCTTTAGCAAGTTTTTTTCTGTTCTCTATAACAGGATAAATACACCTTATTATTCTTAATAATCTTAATATTCTTAATAACCTAAATGATCTAAGTACGGCATAGTTTTTTAGGCCTAATAGAAACAAATAACCAGCAAGTACTGATAAAAAATCTATAATACCAAAAATACTTATAACATATTCAATTTTTCTTTTTGTGGTTAGTATTCTTAAAATATATTCTATGGTAAATATAGAGGTAAACAAAATCTCTGAAAAAATAAAATATTTTTGATATTTATCCCAAAAATCAGGAATAGTTTCTAGTATTATTAAAAATATCGAAACTAGAATTATTATCGATATAATATCATTAAAAATTATATATTCTTTAGAGCCTTCTGCCCAGAAAAAATCTTTAATTTGCATAAAATTTACTTAGTAAGTTCTTTAATTTCTATAGCCTCTGCTGGACAGCTTTCTGCGGCCTCTTTAACTTTTTCTAAAATTTTTTCATCTTCAATTATATCTTTTTTCGCTCGGGAAAAACCCTCTTCACTAAATTCAAAGACTTCTGGAGCGATTGCTATGCAACTTCCGCAACCAATGCATTTTTCGTTAACCTTTATTTTTATCTTCATAAATAAATTCAAAACTATCATATAAATTCTTTTTTGATTAAATTTATGGAAACAGTGAGAAAAGCTATAAAAGAATTAAAAGAAAAGGATTTAGTAATAATAGATGGCGCGCCATGCAGAGTAGAAAGTGTATCGACATCAGTAAGCGGTAAGCATGGTGCAGCAAAAACTAGAGTAGAAGCGATAGGATTGTTTGATAGAAAAAGGAGAAGTATAGTTCAACCAGCTGATGAAAGTGTAGAAGTACCGATAATAAAAAAGAAAAAAGCCCAAGTTTTAGCGATAATAGGAGATAAAGCACAGCTAATGGATTTAGAAACTTATGAGACTCTAGAATTAGAAATTCCTGAAGAGAAGAGAGAAAAATTAAGAGAGGGCGAAGAAGTTTGGTATTATGAAGTTGTTGGTGTTAAGACGTTAAGAGATTTGAAATGAGAATAGCAGGCTTCTCTGGCTATTTTTATCCTTTTTTAGAGAGTGAAATAATAGAATTCATAAAAAAGTTTGAAAGCGAGATTCCTATAAAATCTGAAAAAATAATTTCTGCTATAGTTCCGCATGCTGGTTGGGTTTATAGTGGGAAATGTAGTTTGTATGTTTATAAAAATTTAAGCGAAATCGAAAATGTAATAATAATTGCTACAAATCATTCTTCCATAGGCAAAGTTTTATTAAGCTTAGAAGATATAAAAACACCCTTAGGAAAAATAGAAATAAATAGAAAAATAGTAAAACAAATTTTGGATGAAATAGAATTTAGTGAAATAAATGAAGAAATACATTGTAATGAGCACGCAATAGAAGTTCAGTTACCATTTTTACAATATTATTTAAAAAAGTTTAAGCTAACTCCTATACTAGTTTCTAATTTAGAATTAGATGAAATAAAGAAAATTTCTAGTTTTCTAAAAAATAACATAAATTTCAAAAATTCTGTAATAATTTTTAGTGGTGATTTAATTCATCACGGCGCTATTTATGGTTTTGAGATATTTAAAGAAAATAAAAAAGAAAATGTTAGGAATGCTGATTTAGAAATAATAAATTCTATATTGGAGAAAATTTTGGAAAAATATTTGAAGCTAATAAAAAAATATCATACAGTTTGTGGTTATTATGTTTTTCAAATTTTTATAGAATTAACAAATAGCTTAAATCTAAAAAATGAACTATTATGCTACTATAATTCAGCAGACGTAACTAAAAACGAAGATGCTATTGTAGGATATGCATCTATAATTTCCTACTAGCCAAAGTTAACTATTTTATATTTTTTATTCTCTATTTCATCTATTTGTTTTGGAAATAAAAGTTTTGAAGTTTCGGCGCTGCCAACAATATGTATTTTATAATTACAAAATTTGCATCTGTTTTTCTTATTAAGATTAATTTCTTGAACTAGAAAGCCAACTCTCTTTATTAAAATATTTTTACAGTTTGGACAATAAGTGTTTTCTAATTTATGGTTAAAAACATTGCCTATATAAACGTATTTTATTCCTTCTCTTATCGCAATCTCTGCATGCTTCTCTAAAATTTCTATTGGAGTTGAAGGAAAGTTTAACATTTTATAGGTTGGTGAAAATCTTAGAAAATGAATTATCGATTTTTCTCCTAAGCAATCATATATTTTTTTACATAATTTTTTACAATCATCTAAGTTATCACCAACTTTTGGGATTATTAAGTCTGTAATTTCTAAATGAATTTTTTTCTTGCTTAGCTCCTCTAAGCTTTGAAATACAGGTTCATAAGAAGGTATAGAAATAAACTTTCTTGCAAATTCATTATTTCCATTACCTTTAAAATCTATAGAAATCGCATCTGAAAATTCAGAGAAAAATTCTATAGATTCATCGCTTAAATAACCATTTGTTATGAAAATTATTTTTAGGCTTTCTTTTTTAGCAATTTTTGAAACATCGTAAATATATTCTGCATATATTGTAGGTTCATTATAAGTAAAACAAATCGAGCTAATGTTATAAATTTCTTTATATTTTTTCGCAATGTTAACTATTTCATTTGGTAAGAATTCAAAACCTTCTATTTTTCTTCTTTGGGAAATATCATAATTGCAGCAATACTTGCAAGCCCAATTACATCCAAAGGTTCCGAAGCTTAATGCTACAGAACCTATATAAAAGTGAAAAAATGGTTTTTTCTCTATCGGATCTAAATTTGCTGCACAAAATAAACCATAGTTTGCTAAATAAAGCTTATTATCTTTATTAATTCTAACTCCGCAAAAACCAACTTGGTTTGGTAATAGTTTACAATATCTTTTGCATGCAGTACAAATAACTCTATTTTTTTCTATTTTATAAAGAATAGCCTCTTTCATAAATAAATTTTTTACTACAGAAAATTATGACTAAGAAAGAGGTAATAAAAGAGGTTTTTATTCCTAAATGGATGGCTTGGTTTAATTTAGTTTTGATGGCATTAATTACAGTTTTTATTCTGTACATTAATTCTGTTGTTCCAGAAAGTGAAAAAATACCAGCATTAGGTTTAGCGATGATACTTTTAATTTTTATAATTATTGTCGTTATAGTATTTTTATCGGCATATAGAAGATTGCCTATCTACTATTTAAAGGAAAGATAATTAATGGAAGTTTATGTTTTAAGATTGTTCCATAGAAGGGAAAGGGATAAAAGGGTTACAACTCATTGTGCACTAGTTGCTAGAGCTTTTTTAGCAAAGAAAATGTTTTATTGTGGAGATAGGGATGAAAGTTTAGAAGATAATATAAAAGACATTAATAAAAGATTTGGTGGTAGTTTTGAAATTGAATACGTAAAGGAATGGAAAAAATTATTAAAAGATTTTTCTGGAGTAAAAATTCATTTAACTATGTATGGAATACCTTTATTAGATAAATTAGATGAAATTAAGAAAAAAGAAAAAATTTTAGTTATTATCGGTTCTGAGAAAGTTCCTAGAGAAGTATATGAAATTTCTGATTATAATATTTCGATAACAAATCAGCCGCATTCAGAAATAGCGGCCTTAGCAATATTTTTGGATAAAATTTTTGAAAGTAAAGAGTTTTTTGTAGAATTTGAAAATGCTAAGATAAAAATAATACCTAGCGAAAGGAATAAAAAAGTTTTAAAGATTAAATAGTATAGGTAAGTATGGTGGTTGGACTTTTTGTTGCGAGGTTTCAGCCTTTGCATAAGGGGCATGAAAGGGCTATAAGGAAAGCTCTGAAGTTATATGAAAAAGTAATAATAGTAATAGGAAGTGCGGATAAGAGCAGAGAAGAAAAGAATCCTTTTACTGCAGAAGAAAGGAAGTTAATGTTAGAAGCAGTATTTTCTAAGGAAATTAATGATGGAAAAATTGAAATATTGGCTATAGAGGATAAAACTAGCGATGAAGAATGGGCAAACGAATTAATTTCGAAAGTTAGTTTTGATGAGGTTTATACTGCAAGCGATTGGGTAGCAAAAGCTTTTGAAGGAAAAAAGAATGTTAAAAGGTTTAAGCCATTTAAATATGAAACTATAAACGGAACAAATATTAGAAGATTAATAAAAGAGGGAAATGAAGAGTGGAAAAAATATGTAAATAAGAAAATAGCTGAAATGATACAAAAAGTTGCACTTAAGGAATTCTTTTCAAAACTTTCTTCTTAATTTTTTTTAATTCTTAGCGGGGGGTGGATTTGAACCACCGACCTCCGGGTTATGAGCCCGGCGGGCACTCCAGGCTGCCCTACCCCGCTTCATTCATATAATTTAATTTTCTCCAAATAAATTATTTGTCAATTCTCAAAATATTTATGGAAGAAAAAATAAGAGAAGTAATTAAAGAGGCCTTAAAAATGTCAATACCTTCTAAGAGCGAATATGAGTATGTAAACGAAATTAAAGATAAGGTTTTATTTTTCGCTGAAAAACATTCAAGAATATATAATGCAGAGGTAATGCTTTGTGGAAGTTTTGCAAAGAATACATGGTTGCCAAAAAGATATGAAATAGATATTTTTATTTTATTTTCTCCAAAATTGGATAAAGAAAGGTTAGAGGAACTTGGCTTAATAATAGGCAAAAGAGTTGCAGAGGAGTTAAATGCAGAATATATAATTGAATATGCTGAGCATCCATATGTTAGAATTAAATATAATGATGTTCAAATAGATATAGTTCCAGCGTATAAAGTTAGTAAAGCCGATGAAAAAATAAGCGCTGTAGATAGGACTCCTTTTCACACAATATATGTAAAAGAAAAGCTTAAAAATATATTAAACGACGAAGTTAGATTGTTAAAGAAATTTATGATTTCTAACGAAATATATGGAGCAGATTCGAAAACAAATGGCTTTAGCGGTTATGTATGCGAGCTATTAATAATTAATTACGGAACTTTTTTAAACACAATTAAAGCAGTAGCAAACTGGAAGCCAATAACTATAATCGATATAGAAAATTATTATTCTGAAAATGATAGAGAAGTTTTGGTCAAAATTTTTAAAAACCAACCTTTAATAATCATAGATCCTATAGATAAAGATAGGAATGCTGCTGCAGCGGTAAGTACATATAATTATTTTAAGTTTATTAATTTGGCAAAATCATTTTTGGAAAATCCGTCAACATCTTTTTTTGAGAAAAAAGAAGCAAAAATTGTTAGCGAAGAAGAAATAATAAAATATCAAATGGATAGAAGAACAGAGCTAATAGTTTTGAGATTTTTTAGGCCAAAGGTTGTAGATGATATAATTTATCCTCAAATGAGAAAGTTTGCTAATAGAATTGAAGAAATATTAAAAAAATATAATTTTAGGGTGCTTAATAAAGATGTTTTTTGTAATGAAAAGTATTGTTACTTAGTTTTAGAGATGGAAATATTTAAGCTACCAAAAATAGAAAAGAAAATAGGTCCAATTTTTTTTGATTTAAATAATTCTAAGAAATTTATTGAAAAGTACAAAAATAACATAACTTATATTGAGGAAAATAGATGGGTTGCTGAAGTAGAAAGAAAGTTCGTTAGGGCTATTGATAAGATAATAGATAGTTTAAATAAAGATGAAAAAACGTTAAGGGAAA
Source organism: Candidatus Aenigmatarchaeota archaeon (assembly GCA_038733315.1). Taxonomy (GTDB): domain Archaea; phylum Aenigmatarchaeota; class Aenigmatarchaeia; order CG10238-14; family SpSt-28; genus JAHLMO01. The sequence continues at coordinate 325,077 of JAVYPJ010000001.1, forward strand.
AAGGAATTCCAAGTTTTGTTGCTCAACAGATTTCTAAAAACCTTGAAATAACTAATGAAACTTCTAAAATCAAATCGTTTGTTAAAGAAGACGAAGATTTTGGAAAGTTTTTAAAGAAATTCTTTAATAAAGAGAAATTAATAATATGAGAATAATTGCCATAACTAGCGGAAAAGGTGGTGTCGGTAAAACTTTTTTTTCTGTTAATTTAGCTACGGCGTTAGCAAAAATAGGAAAAAGTGTAACTCTAATAGATTCCAACTTTACAACACCTAATACAGCATTAGTTATAGGGTATCTAACTAGATTTAATACTATTCACGATTTTTTAAGCGAAAACGTTAAAGATGTTACTAGCGTTATACATAAGACCAGATATGGTTTTAAAATAGTGCCAGGTAGTATAGATTTAGATTCTATGGTTAACTCTAACATAGAGATGTTTAGACTGTTCTTAGAAAAAATAAGGGATGATTTTATAATATTAGATACAGCTGCTGGAATCGGCAGAGAGGCTTTGTATTCTATTTTGAATTCTAACGAAATTATTATAATCGTTAATCCAGAAATTTCGAGTATTATAGATGCAAAAAGAATTTTGGATATCTGTAATAGAGTTAATAAAAAAATCTTGGCAATAGTTGCAAACATGGTAAATAGTAAAAAAAGTGTTAAAAAAATAGAAGAATATATAGGTAAAAGCGTAAATTTAGTTTTACCTGAAGATAAAAGAGTTAGAAATTCTATAGAAAAAAGAATTCCATATATTGAAATGTATCCAAATTCATACATTTCTTCACAAATTTTGAATTTTGCAAGTTATTTGTCTGGAGAACTCTATACTTTTAAACCAAGTTTTTTTGAAAGATTGAGATTTTCCTTTTATATATGAACGTTTTTGAAGCTATAGAGAAAAGAAAAAGTGTAAGAAAGTATAGAAATATAGATGTGGATTTAAATAAAATCATAACTATACTAGAATATTCTATATTGGCACCATGCGCAGGAAATGTTCAGGAATGGAGATTTATAGTGGTTAATGACAAAAAAATTAAAGAAGAGTTAGCAGAAGCTTCTTATAACCAAGATTTTATAGCTGAAGCTCCATATGTTATTGTAATTTGTGCTGATGAAAAAGAAATCTATAACGCATATGGTAAAAGAGGAAAAGAGAGATATATGTATATGGATTGTTCTTTTGCAGCGGCAAATATAATTTTATCTGCAGTTTCCTTAGGTTTAGATACTTGTATTGTTGGCGCCTTTGAAGACGAAAAAGTTAGCAAAATCTTGAATTTGCCAGAAAATATTAAGCCTATATTTATAGTTCCAATCGGTTATGCCGCTGAAGATCCTATAAGACCCTTAAGAAAGCCGATAAGTTCAATAATTTTTTATAATACTTATGGGAAAAAACTTAAATAGTTTTAAATTTAATAAATCTTAATGAAGATGAAGCCGAATAACTTAATACTAATAACTCTTTTTGTTTTTCAGATTTTTCTTATATCCTTTTCTCAATTTTCTGATAGAGTAGAAGTTAAAATACCTTCTCTTTATAACATAAATGCAGGACAAACAGTAAGGATACCAATAGAAATAAAGAATTTAGATTATAATGAAGTTAAAGTTTTCCTTTATGTATTTCCGCCATATTATGAAGGAATTTCTGCTTATTTTGATGTTAATAATGTAGTGCTTTCTCCAAATTCTGAAGCTAGTGTTAACTTAGTGATTTCTGCTCCTACTGAAGCTAAAAGCGCTATAATAACTTATCAGATATTTGTAGAGTATAATAATATTAAAAAAACTTATAAGATGGAATTAAACGTTATAGGTGGTAAGGGTGAAATAAAAGTAACAAATTTTGGAATTAATAAAAATAGGTTTGATCCAGATGAAAGTCTAATAGCTTTTGTTGAGTATCAGAATTCTAAGAATATTGTAACTTTCGTAAGAGCAAAAATGGAAATTTCAAGAGAAAATGAAATAATTAAAACAGAGGAGAAAACTGTTAATATTCTTCCATTTTCCAAAGCTTCTTTAAACTTTTCTTATCTTTTCTCTTATTTTGACAGGCCAGGAAAATACTATATTAACATATACTCTTATGATGAAAATAAAAACACTATATCCAAACTTTCTTTTGAAGTCTTTTTGAATGAAATAAATAACGTAGAAAAAAGAGTAGATAAACAATTTTCGATATTTCAATATAGAGTTAGTGTAGAGATAGAAAATGTTGGTAACGTTATTCAAAAAATTAGGTTAGAGGAAGAATTTCCGATTATACTCAAACCTTTTGTGGTTTTTGAAGGAATGAATCCAAAAATAGAAAATAATAAGGCAATTTGGGAAGTTGATTTAAAACCTAAGGAAAAGATTACTTTTTCATATTCTATAATATACTTACCTATATTATTACTAGCCTCGATTTTAGTAGTAGCGTTTTTGGTATTTTTATTCTTTTATTTGCTTAAGCCAAGAAGCCTTAAGAAATATGAGAAGTTCGAAGATATTTACAAAATTAAAATATTTATTAAAAATAGCTCAAGAAAGAGAATGAAAAATATAGAGATAAGTGATTTTGTACCATCTCTATTTTCTATAGTAGAGTTTGAAACATTAAAACCGCAAGTAAAGAAATCAAAAGATGGTTATGATTTGATTTGGAAAATTAGAGAGTTGAAACCTAAGGAAGAGCTAATAATCTCATATAAAATAAAACCTCTAATAGAAATTATTGGAGAGGTAAAGCTTCCGAAACCTAAGATTAAATATGTATTAAAATAAATAATGTTTATGCTTGAAAACGTTTTTTTCGTATTAGTAGATGGCTTAAGTGATTTACTAAGGGAAAAAACTCCACTAAGAGAAGCAATCAAACCAAACATATCTTCAATTCTTTCAAAATCTATAGTAGCAAAATTTTGGCCATTAACTAAAAACAATTGGCCAAAAAGTGGGTATGCAAGTGTAAGTCAATATGCAAATTTTAGCATTTTAGGTTATAATGTCAAAAATCTTTATGCTAAAAGAGGAGTTATAGAAGCTTTGGGAAGTGATTTAGATTATAAAAATGGTTGGTTAGCAATAAGGGTAGATTTTGGCTGTGTAGATAATAGATTAGTGGTAATAGATAGAAGGGTAGGAAGAAATGTATATGGCTTAGATAAGTTAATAGAGGATTTTAACAAAATAGATTTTGATGTTCCTTTCGTTTTAAAAAGGACTTATGGACATAGAGGAGTTTTGATTTTAAAAGAAAAGCTTAGCGATGAAATAACAGATAGCGATCCTTTGGAAAATAATAAGAAAATTAATTTTATATTACCAACTTCCAAAAAAAATTCAGCTAAAAAATCTGCTGAAATTGTTCAAAAACTTTTAGAGAAATTTTATTTTTTTGCTAAAAAACACGAAATAAATAGGAAAAGAAAAGAAATGGGACTATTAGAAGCAAACTATTTGCTTACTAGAGAGCCCGGAAACAAATTGCCAAAAGTTCAAAATTTTTTTAAGAAATGGAAATTTAAAAATGGTGTTGTAATAAGTGAAAATGGTGTAATAAAGGGTAGCTGTAAAGTTTCTGGATTTGATTGCATTACTGTAGAAGAAATGGAATTTGAAAATCAAATAAGTTTTATATTTGAAAAAGCATTAGAAGCTAAAAGAAAGTATCAAATTGTTTATATGCATATTAAGGGGGCTGACGAAGCTGCACACGATAAAGATTTTAAAAAGAAAAAAAGTATTATAGAAGCTATAGATGAGAAAATAGGATATTTGCTAAATAATGTAGATTTCGAAAAGTCGGCTTTAATACTTACTGGAGATCATATAACAGATTGCATTACAGGAAAGCATGAATTTGGGTTTGTACCTCTTTTAATATATAATGAAAAAATTAAAGATGGTAAAGCAAAGAATTTTAGCGAAATAGATGCTAAAAAATCTAAGAAAGAGTTTTATCCTAAGGATATGTGGAATTTTGTTAAAAAATTATGATAGTAAGAGATATAAGAATTAGAGAAATATTTTCGCATAATTTAAAAGAAACGATAGAAATAGAGGTTGAGATTTCTAAGGGCAAAGTTAGAGCAAGCGTTCCAATAGGAACTAGTAGAGGTTTATATGAAATTAGTTATTTGCCTGTAAAAGATGTTATAAAAAACTTCTTAGAAATTAGAGATAAGTTTAGAATGAAAGAGTTCAAAAGTTTTGATGAGGTTGATAATACTTTATTAGAATTTGATAATTCTGAAAAATTGAGTAAAATTGGTGGAAATTTGGCTATAGGAATTTCCTTAGCTATGTTAAAAGCATTTTCATTGCACGAAGATTTAGAAGTTTTTGAGTTTGTAAGTAGTTTTTTTGGAGAAAAGCCAAAAATACCAAAAGCGGTTTGTAATGTAATTGGTGGGGGTAAGCATTTTGGTGGTAGTGATATTCAAGAGTTTTTATTAATTGGGAAAACTTCATACTTTAGGAACGAGATTAAAAAAATAGTGAATGCATATTTCAAAATTGCCGAAATTTTAAAGAATGAGGACAAAACTTTTAATTTTGGTAGAAATATGGAATCTGCATGGATTACAAATTTAAACACATCTAAAATACTGGAAATATTGAAAAAGATTTCTATGGAGTACGATTTGTATTTAGGCTTAGATATTGCAGCGTCTTCTATTTTTGATAGGGATAAAAGTGTTTATGTTTATGAAAAAGAAGGATTAGAATTGAATAGAGTAGAAAATTTAAGCTATCTGTATGAGTTAATAAAAGACTACGAAATATTTTATATAGAAGATCCTTTTTATGAAGAGGATTTTGTTAGTTTTTCTACGCTTTTATCTCACTTTCCTCAAAAATTAATTGTAGGGGATGATTTAACTTCTACGAACTTAGAGAGGTTAAAAAAGGCTGTTGAATTAAAATCTATAAATGCAATAATAATAAAACCTAATCAAATAGGTTTAGTTACTAGAGTTTCGCAAGTTGTTAAGTTTGCTAAGAAAAATGATATTAAGCTTGTGTTTTCTCATAGGAGTGGAGAAACTGAAGATCCAATAATATCTCAATTAGCAATAGGGTTTGGCGCTGAATATATAAAGGCTGGTATTGCTGGAGAAAGAACTGCAAAGATAAATGAAATATTAAGGGTTGAAGAAAAAATTATTTAGGGCAAAGAAAACAGATTGTTCTCATATGTTGGCATTATAGCATTAAAACCCATTTCATTTAATTCTTTCTCAAAATCTTCTATTTTTTCTCCGTGAACTAGAAAAATAACTTTTGGATTTGTTTTGTTTATAAAATCTAGTATTTCACTTCTATCGGCATGGGAAGAAAATTCAAATAGTTTGTATTTGCATTTTACTTTTTTATTTAAACCGTCCTTTGTTATTAGTCTTCCTGTTTCTATTAAAAGTTTTCCAACAGTTTTTTCGACTTGATAGCATGTTAAAAATATAGCACAGTTTTCCCTATTATAAATCTTTCTAATATAGTAATTAGCTGGCCCACCTTCTAGCATTCCAGAGCCACAAATAATTATCTTTGGTTCCTTTTTCATTATTATTTCTTTTCTTTTAGCCTTTCTCCTAACTTTTTTGGCTGTTTCTAAAACTTTTAGAAAATCTTTTCTATTATTTAAATAGTTTTCGAATTTCTGATAAATTTTGCATATCTCTATAACCATTCCATCGATATATATTTCAACATCTTTATGTAAATTATATTTTCCAAGTATTGCTAAAACCTCTTGAGCCCTACCTACTGCTAGCGATGGTAGTAGAACTATACCATCTTTATCTAAGGTCTCTCTTATTTCATTTATAAATTCTTTTTCTAACATATTTCTTTCTGGTAAATTCCTTTTCCAATATGTAGTTTCAATAATTAATATATCTGGATTTTTTTCTGGCTCACTGCAACCAAAAGTTAATGTTGTTGGTTTTGTTTTAAAATCTCCAGTGTACAGAATTCTTTTGTTATCAATGCTTAACTCTATCATTGCTGCACCTAATATGTGGCCAGCATCTATGAATTTAAAATCGAAAGATCTCTTTTCAAAAGTTTTTTCATAAGTTACGTTTCTAAATTTAGAAATAGTTTTATTAACATCGTTTTCTGTGAAACTTATCGGAATTCCTTTTCTTTTCAAAACTTTTATGTTATCTCTTAGTATAACATTTGCAATTTCTTTCGAAGCTCTCAATGAAAAAATTTTTGATGCACTTTTTGAAAAATAAGTTAAATATCCGCTATGATCTAAATGAGAATGGGATAATAAAATATAATCAACATTATCCACTCTTAGAGGAGGTTGCGGAGGATTTTCGAAAACTTTTAATCCATAATCTAAGACTATTCTTTCCTTTTCTGTTTCTACCATTACTCCGCTATTTCCTATTTCATTTAGTGCTCCTAAAAATTTTATTCTAATCATCTTAGGCTAATAAATTAATAGGATTCTTAATTATTAAATTTTGAATAATAATTATTTATGAGATATTATATCCTTGCGCTAATAATAACATGTATATTAATAGCGTCTTTAGTCTCTTTTTCACACTCCTTTAAACCTCTTTCCTTTTCAATATCGTTACCAAAAAATATAAACGTTAAAATGAATGAAGAAATATTTTTAAATTTAATAATCACAAATACCGGTGGGTTTGAAGACGTTTATTATATTAATTTAACTGTTGGAACTAACGATATAAGAGTTTCGATAAAAAATCAATCAATTGAGTTATCACCCTCTGAAACAAGGCAAATTCCTATAAGCATAATTATATATTCTTCTCTTGGTGAAGATAAAAATGTTAGTATAAAAGTTTGCAGCGCAAAGCTTTTAAGTTTTGAGAATAATAACGAAAAAATACAGGAATGTTCGGCCGAGAAATGTGAATTAGAGGAAAATAAAAATTGTATAAGATCTGTAATTAGTTTTAAAGTAGCAACGCTTACCTTAGGATATTTTATCTTAGAGCTTATAATACTTCCTCTATTTTTGATAGTATTTGCGACTTTGTTAGGTTTTGCTGAATATAGGCGCCAGAAGCTTTTTGATGCCCGCCGCCATTAAAAATCTTTGCTATTTTCTGAACATCAACATCTTTAAAACTTCTGAATTCAATCTTAACTCCTCTTAAACCCCTATAAATTATTATTAGGAAATCTGAATTGTTTTTTAGCATTTCGTTCTCAACCACAATATAAGGTGGAATATTAGTTTTGGTTTCTAAAATACCTACTCTTAAATTCTTTATTTCCACAATTTCTAACTTTTCTTGAATAATTTTCTCAAATTCTTTTTTTAAATTTTCGAATTGAAATATAGAATTTTTAACCTCTTCAGTATTAACAAAGTCCTTAGGATTAAAATTTAGTATTTTCTTAGCTAGCATTCCAAGATATCTATTATACAATTTTCTGTATTTAATTCTTAGGAAGGATAAATAATCTCTAATATCTCTAGATTCTTTGCTAGTGCAGCTATTTGAATCGACTTCATTAGTAATTTCAACCCAATCACTATAGAAATTAAAATATTTTGAAACAAGTTCAGTAGTGCTTTTGGAGTTATGATCTATTATAGCCTCTAAATTTTGAAAACTTAAAAATTTTTCGTTGATGTGATGATCTATCCAAAGAACTTTATTAAATAGAGCGCAAGAAGTTTTCAGTATTTCATTTCTCATTGATAAATCAAAAAAACAAATTTTATTATAATTAGAGATTCTAGAAACTACTTTGAAAAAACAGGATTTAAAAGAAAGGTTTGAAGTAAAGTATATCTTAGAGTTTTCTAAAAACTTTATTGCTATAGCGGAGCTTATTAAACCGTCTAAATCATTATGTGTAATTATTATATTTTCCGCATCCATTAAATTATTAAGTAGCAATTATTAAAATTTCTATGAAAGCACCAAAGAGTAATAATATAGTGCTAAAAATATAAAGTCTTATAGCATCTATTAATATGTATTTAGAGTTGTATTTCTTTTTCATAAAATAGGAAGATAATATTATTCCAGAGACACTTCCTAAAAAATATGCAACAAACTCGAAAATACCGTGTGGCATAAATGTCATTAAGCCAATAAGTATTCCGAGTGCTCCATGAGAATGAATAAAACTTCCTATAGCTGCTGCTAGTATAGTTATATTCCAAACTAGTATTATTAATATTCCACCATATATAAAAGATAAGATAAATGCTAAGGTCAATACAGAAAAATTATTTAGAAAGATTTTAAAAAAAGTATCTCCTACTATAAAATTACCTCTAATCCTTTCTATTGTTTCTATTTGTTGTTTAAATATTTCATTAACAACTTCCTTAGGCAGAAACAAAAATAAAGAGGTTAACCCAAATAAAGTTCCGAAAAATACTATAGTAAAGACTTTAAAGGTTTCATAATGCCTGTCAAAAAAACTATCTTTGAATCTATATATAGATTTTTTCATATTTGCTAAGATTGCTTTTCTTAGTACTGGCCATACAGCAACTGAAATGAAAAAAACAACGAATATACCTACAAATTCTTTGAAAACTAAGTATGAAATATAAACACTAACAATTGAGATAATTGCAGAATATATGAAAGATATGAAAGGTTTTTCTTTTAAAGATTTTTCATTAATTAATGATTCCAGTACCATAATAATTATGAAGATTAGCAAAAAAATGTTAATATTGATAGGAATAATATTTGCTGAAGGAATTTTTATACTTTCGATTTTTAGTCATTACTCTATATATTCTTATAATACAGCTACAAATGAATTAAAAAGTAATATAAACTTTTTTGAACCTTCAAGAAGTTTAAAGTATCAGATGCTTTATGAAGGAAAGACTATTGTAATAGTTTATAATTATTCTTCGATTTCTATAGAAGAATTAGAAGGTTTAGTAGATATATTTCAAAAAAATGTTTATTTCTTTTTGGTTAATTATACCGTACCACAGGCTTTTATTATTTCTGGAATTCGGGGTAGAATTTTTTATGAAAATACTATATTTAACTTAACTTATTTTAATTTGCTTAGAGAGCTTTGTAAAGCTTCTATAGATACTCCAAAGGAATGCATAGAGATAGAATAATTTTTTGTGGGATTGATTTGGCGGGTAGCGAAAAAAGAATAAGCGGAATAGCTTTTATGAATTTAAATTTAGAGGTTTTCTGTTATTCGGTTCATACAAACAATGAAATATTAGATTTAGTTGAAAAAAATAATCCTAAATTTATATTTATAGATGCTCCTTTATCGCTTCCTAAGGATAGGAAAAGCTTAGAGAAAGTTTCTAATATACATTTTAGGAAGTGTGATTTAGAGCTTAAAAAACTTAAAATAAAAATTTTTCCAATAACTTTGGGTCCGATGAGAATGCTAACTATGAGGGGAATTTTGTTAAAAAAACTTTTATCTAAAAAAGGTAGAATAGTTAAGGAAACGTTTCCTGGCGCGTTTTATGATTTAAAAAACCTAAAAAGAAAGAATTTAGAAGAAATATATAATTTTTTTCAAAGTGTTGGATTGCGCTTTCTTACAAAAATTAGAAATATTCATGAAATGGATGCTATAACTTGTGTTTTTATTGCATATTTATATTATAATGGTAGGGCTAAAGAGATCGGAGAAAAAAAGGAAGGTACGATTGTTATACCTGCAGATTAATTTTTTGAATTTTATAAAATTTTATTTACTTTTTCAATTTTTTTACTTTATAAACGATATTCTTTATTTTAGAGACATTTCTGTTGCTTTCATCTCTCTACTTCAGAATTTAATAAACCCACTCTCCATATTGATAAGAATATTAAACGGTATAAAAAATTATAATATTTTAGAGGTCAACACATTTTTAATAATTTTTCTAATCTCTTTTATTCTATCTTTCGTTAAGAGAAGAAAGAATAAGAGAAATATTAGAAAAACCTCTTAGTATATGCTTTCCGTTTATTACTATTGTAGGAACTGAGTATATTTCATACATTTCATTAATTATCTCTATCTCACTTAAGTTTAGCTCTTTATCGATTATGAAAAAGTAATAATCTAAGTTATATTCTTTAACTTTATCTAACTCTTCTCCCTGCTTTATACAAATGTCTCCACAAGAAGCAGAATAAACATATAGAATTGTTGAAATGTTTTTATTGCAATCCTCTATGTATTTTAAAGTAAGAAAATATGAAGTCGATAATAATTTCATGTATTCTCTTTTTAATCTTAAATATTCCGAAGAAGATCTATATTTTGAATCGTATTCTTCTAATCTATATGGTAATTGTTTTGCAAGCACTTCGAAGCTGTAATATCTTACCTTATTATTTATTCTTTCTAATAACTTGCACTTTGCATCTCTATTTAAAAAATCCAATAGCAAAATTTCTTTATTTGTGTTTATTTCTTCGTTAAGATTTTTGGCTTCTAAGTATAGATTCTCGATTTTTTTAAATAATTCGTTTGCATAAAAATACTCAAAAATTTTTAAACCAAAGTAAATTCCTATAAAATAAAAACCTAATGTTAAGAATATAGATAATACTAATACATTTTTTATTCTTTTTTTAGCTATCTGCATATTAATATATAGATACTAGGTTTTTTAATTTCTTCTAATATTTCTTTGCAATAATCTTTTGCATCTTTAATGTTGATAAAAATCTTTATAAACTTTTCAGTTTCGTTATACTCTATAACTTTGTAATTGTATATTATAGGTATTTCTTCTATTTTTGCGTTAAAATTCCAATATCTTAATACTATTTTTTCATTATATTTTTTATACCAATCTGTTTTAAGGGTATCGTAAAGAGTTATATTTTTTTGATTAATAAATTTATAATAATACCAGAAGAATTGGCTATCATGAAATGGAGTAAACATTATTTCTTCGTTTTCTGGAATTTTTTCTACAAGTTCTTGAAGCGGAAAATATATGAAATTTTCATCGTATAGCATAGAAAGTCTAATCACAGAGGAATCAAAAAAGATTAACGGCAAAAATAAAATTAAAAAAGCTAAATTCCTTTTAGATAAAATTATAAGATTTAGAATTGTTAATGGAAGAGAAAGATAAATGAATTGTCGTGGTAAAACTAAATATCTTGAAGTTAGGATTGAAAATGCTATGTTAAAAAACAAAATTGTAAAAAAAATTAAAGAATACAAAATTACATACTCATCTCTAAATCTTCTACTAACTAATAGAAATATTGGTAGAATAAACAAAAATTGCGATATGAGCTTAGAAAAATTTGATAAGTCAGATTGGATTATCATTTTTTCCCAGCTTTGTTCTTTGAAGAGCTCTATAGGAAAATTTAAAAGAAAATCTTTATAAATTTCTTTAAAATATTCATAAAAAGAAGTACTTCCTTTCCAACTTATGTAGGAGCTAAAAACTATTATTAGAGATGCTAAATAGATAATTAAAGTTATTAATGGATATTTCAAGTTTTTTACTGTTAAGTCTAGGGCCTTTCTGAATTGCACTCTTTTAACTATAAAGATGAAAAGCATTTTTGCAAACAGTAGTAAAATGTTAAAATAAAAAACTAATAGTGCTATGCAATCTATCAATACACTCTTTTTAAAATAGTATAATCTATTAAATTTTATATATTTTACAAAATAAAGGGTAGAGATTGCTGAGAGGAATAGCGAGAGAGAATATGGCCTTACTATTGCTAAGGAATATATTATTGGTGTGAAGGATAATGATAATAATATAATAATTTCAAAAATTTTTTTTTGTGTTTTTATAATATTTAGTGTTTTTACACAAAGAACTACTGAGAACGAAACTAATGTAGCAAGAATTAATCTTAAGAATTCTATTTTAATAGAAAAGACAGTTAATGGGAATATGAAAAAATAAAATATTGGTGTTTGAGTATCCCATACTATACATTCTGTGAAAAAGTAAAGGGAGCAAATTAGGCTTGCTGTTTCATCTATGTGTGGATCTCTTGAAAAAGAAAAGATTGAGATAATAATGAAAGATATTATCCAGTACAATATATATCTTTTTTCAATTTCTATCATTTATTTAAATAAACTTTTTTTAAACTTAATATGTAATTAAATATAACAGCCACGAAAATCCCTATAAGATTTGATATAAGATAATTTATTGAAAAGAATTCTGTAAGTACAAACAATACTATAACATTTATTATTAGGCCGAAAATTCTTACAATGTTTGTTTTTAACATTCTAGATATGAAATTCCTAATACCTCTTTTTCTTAAATCTCTAAAAACAAAGAATTCACAAAACAAAAAATTCCATATGATGCTAATCTCTATTGAAATAACAGAAGAAAATATATAATAAAAATTTAGAAGTTCTGTAAAAAAATATAGTAAAAACTCATTTACAAAAATTCCGCTAGCTCCTACTAAGGAAAATTTTATAATCCTTTTATATTCTTTTGTTTCTCGAAGTAAAGTCAAAAACAATTTTAAAAAGTTATAAACCTCTTTAAATCCCATTTTAGATTTTCCCTCTTTTCTTTTTTCGAATTTGAATGGAACTTCAACAAATTTTAGTTTTTGTTTAGCTAGTAATTCAAACAAAAACTTAAAGCCAATACATTTCATTTCCTTTAAATTCACTTTTTCTTTATTCAATAAGAAAAAACCAGATAGTGGGTCTGAAACTTTATTTAAATTTGGAAAGAATGAAGAAATTAAAAATATTGCGATTTTCGAAAAAAGTATTCTAATTTTTTTTGTTTTTTTAACACTTTTATCTAAGAATCTACTAGCTATAGATATATCGGCAGAATTTTCAATTAGTTTCTCGTATAATTTAGGAATGAATTTAGGTGGATGTTGAAAATCAGCATCCATTACACAAACATATTTATATTTAGATTTCTCTATCCCAAATTTAATTGCACTCGCCAATCCTCTTTCTTTTTTTCTTACAAAAACTTTAATTCTTTCATCTTTGAATTTTTTTACCTCTTCATAAGTTTTATCTGGACTATTATCGTCTACAACTATTATTTCAAAATCTTCAAAATTTTTTTCACATATTTTAACTATTTCCGGAATAATTTTTTTAATGTTTTCCCTTTCGTTATATGTCGGAATTACAATTGAAATTTTTTTATAATTCATAATATATATGGAAGGTATAAGTTTTTATTACGTATCTTTGCTAATACATAACCTTAGTTTAATTCCGGTAGTGTTTTTATCGTTTATCTTTTACTTTCTTTGTATATATGCAATCACTTTTCAGAATGATGTAAGAAAGAGAAATGTTATTAAGGAATATCCGTTTGTTTCTATTCATATTCCAGTTTATAACGATATAATAGTTGGAAGATGTATTCAAAAGTGTTTGGAGCTTGACTATCCAAAAGATAAATATGAAATAATAGTTATAGATGATAGCACTGACGAAAAAGTAAAAAAAGTTGTAGATTCCTTTAAAGGAAAAATAAAAATTTTGAGGAGAGAAAACAGAGAAGGATTTAAGCCGGGGGCTTTAAATTATGCTCTAAAGAAATCAAAAGGAGATATAATTGTTATATTTGATTCTGATGAAATTCCTCCAAGGAATTTTTTAAAAGAGGTTGTAAAACATTTCAATGATGAAAAAATTGCGATGGTTCAAACAAAATTGAAAATTTATAATTCAAACAAAACAATAGTTTCTAAGTTCGCTTCTCTAGTTTTATACGTTTATTACGACATATTTTTACCGGCTTTTTTCAAAAATAGAATTCTTCATTGCGCAGGTTCTAGCGTAGCTATAAGGAAAGATGTTTTATTAAAACTTGGTGGTTGGAATCAAAGCAGTGTTACTGAAGATACAGATTTTAGTATAAAACTTCTTTTAAATGGTTACAAAGCGGTTTATTTAAAAAATTTGCAAACAAAAGCCGAAGCTCCGGTTGACTTAAAAAGTTTTATTAGGCAGCAAGCAAGGTGGACTTTTGGAATTGTCAGAGGTTTTGTAGAAAATTGGAGAGATATTATAACAGATAACACACTTAATTTTACTCAAAAATTTCTAATAACGTTTCAGTTATTCTTGGGATATTTTTTGGGTATGTTTATTATTATTTTCACTTTTTCTGGTCTGTTCGTTTTTATATTGGGAGAACCAAGAGAGCCTACATTAATGGATCTTTTTAAAACTGTAGGAATATTTTTTATAACTTCGGGTTTTCTTGCAAATCTATTTTTTGTAAGTTTTAAAGAAAAAATAAAAATAAAGTTTGAGTTGATTTTTGTTTTACTAACTCTTGGATTTCTTTTATTGGTTACTAATACAATTTATTTTTTTAGAGCATTTTTCACTAATAAGTTTTATTGGCATGTAACTCCAAAATATTCAAATAGATTTATTAAAAGTTAAATTATCATTAATAGGCTGTTTTATTATGAGAATGGCCCGGTTGGTGTAGCGGTAGCACAGGGGCCTGTGGAGCCCCTAGGCCGGGTTCGAATCCCGGGCCGGGCCAAAATTAAATCTTTTTTAAAGGTTTTAAAATAATATTTTTTATAAGTGAGCATGACAACTTATATATTTGTAACAGGTGGAGTAATAAGTGGTATAGGAAAAGGTATAGTAACTGCTTCTATCGGAAGGATTTTAATTTCTAAGGGGTTTAGAGTTACTGCTATAAAGATAGATCCATATATAAATTACGATGCTGGAACTTTAAGACCTACTGAGCATGGAGAAGTTTTTGTTACTGCAGATGGTGGAGAAATAGATGAAGATTTGGGTCACTATGAAAGATTCTTAGGAATTAATTTAACAAAAAATCATAATATAACTACTGGTAAAATTTATCTTAGAGTTATAGAAAAAGAGAGAAGAGGAGAATATCTTGGTAAAACTGTGGAAGTAATTCCTCACATAACAAATGAAATAAAGGATTGGATTAAAAAAATTGCAAAAGAAGATAACGCAGATTTTGTTATTGTTGAAATTGGCGGAACTGTTGGAGAGTATCAGAATGAAATATACTATAGGGCAGCTAGAATAATGAAAAATGAGGGCGAAAAAGTTTTGTTTGTTCACGTAGTTTATCTTCCTATTCCTAAGCATCTGGGTGAAATGAAAACAAAGCCGGCACAACATAGCATAGAATTATTAGGTAGATTAGGGATTTTTCCAGATTTTATAGTTGCGAGAGCGGAAAAGGAGTTAGATGAGATAAGAAAGGAAAAATTTTCTATGATGTGTAATATAAGAAAAGAAGATATAATTTCTGCACCTGATTTAGATCTAACATACGAATTACCTCTATATTTTGAAAAGCAAGATCTTGGAAATAAAATATTAGAAAAAATTGGTTTAGAAAAAAGAAAAAGCGATTTGAGCTTATGGGAAAAAATGGTTATGAATTTAAAAAATTCGAATACAATAGTTAAGATTGGAATAGTTGGAAAATATTTTGATAGCGGAAATTTTGAATTTTCGGATTCTTACATTTCTATTATAGAGGCTATTAAGCACGCATGCGCTTTTTTAAAAGTAAAACCTCAGATAATTAGCATAAATTCTAAAGCTCTAGAAAATAGTGAAGACTTAAATAGTCTTAAAGATTTAAATGGAATAATAGTTCCAGGCGGTTTTGGAGTAAGTGGTGTTAACGGTAAATTAAGGGCAATTAAGTATGCTAGAGAGAATAACATTCCATTTTTGGGATTGTGTTTTGGATTTCAGCTAGCGGTTATAGAATTTGCTAGGAATGTTTGTAATTTAAATAATGCAAATTCTACCGAAATAGATGAGAAAACAGAGCATCCTGTAATAGATTTAATTCCAGAGCAAAGAGAAATACTTGAAGAAAAGAAATATGGTGCATCGATGAGATTGGGGAATCATGTAGTTAAGATTAAAAAAGAAACATTAGCATATAGGATTTATCAAAAAGAAGAGGTTTTAGAGAGATTTAGACATAGGTATGAAGTAAATCCAAAGTATGTCAAAATTCTTGAAAAAAATGGCTTAGTTTTTTCTGGTTTTTCAAAGGAGAATGAAAAAATAATGCAAATTTGCGAATTGCCGAATCATAAATTTTTTATATGTACACAATTTCATCCAGAATTTTCCTCTAAATTTTTAGATCCTCACCCAATTTTTGTTAATTTTGTTAAAGCATGTATATCTTATGAAAAAACATAAATATATAAATCTTTATAAAGAGTTTCAACAAAATCTATTTAGTTCAGTGAATTATTTAAAGAAACATTTTTTATATAATTTTCTAGTGTTTTTTTCAAGGAGCATTTTCTTTATTTATGCCTATTTCTGGCAAATTAAAAAAGGAAAAATTGAATACTCTTCTATGAACGATATTTTGAACTTGTTTTATTTCGATTTTCTAAGAATAGAAGAGAAAGATGTTGAGATTGTAAAAATTTCTCATAAGGAGCTTGTTACTAGGTGTCGTAATCCTTGTCCAATTTTGAAAATCGCTAACTACTTTAATTTAGATACTAGAGATTTTTGTAAAAGAGTTTCTGAGCCTGTTTGTAAATATGTTTTAAGGAAAATAGATAAAAATATTTTGTTCGAGAGAAATTATAATAATATAAGACCATATAAAGATAGCTGTGAAGAAAAGATAGAATTAATAAGCAATTAAAAGGTACTTGATATTTTATGATATCCGAAATTTTAATATCTTTTTTTATAGCACTCTCTATTCTAATTTTCTTTAAATATTTAGAAATAAGCAGAAAATTACATGAAAAGGCTTTTGAATTATTTCAAAAATGGAAAGAAAAAGAGTTAGAAAAAGAAGCGATTGAAAGAGCAAAAATTCTATTAGAGAGATGGCTTTTAGAAAAAGAGAAGAAAATTAGAGAAGATGCTATACAAAAATCTTTATCAACAATAATAGGAAAAGTTGGTGAACAATTAGCGCCTATATTTTTTCTGAAAAACTATGGAATAAATCCAAAAGATGTTAGGTTTATAGGTAGCCCTATAGATTTTATAGCTTTTAAGAATCTAAGCGAAAATAAACCGGAAAAAATAATTTTCATAGAAGTTAAAAGTGGTAAGTCTAATTTAAGCGAAAAAGAGAAAATGATTAAAGAACTAATAAATAAAAAAAGGGTAGAGTTTTTAGAAGTTGATATAGAGGAAGAAATAAAAAAACTAAATTACTCCAAGCTTCGCTAATATTTCGTTTGCATTATATTCCTTCTTTAACTTTATGTAAGCTTTTTTAATACCTTTTCTCGTAATTATTGTATTTACTTTTTCTACTTTAACGTTTAATTGTTTTTCTATAGCTTCTTTAATTTGTTTCTTGTTAGCGTTTCTATCTACTATAAAAACTAGCTTATTCTCTTTTTGCGCTAATCTTATGGCTTTTTCTGTTTGATATGGATAAAATATCACATCCATACTATTCATAGAGTTTTTATATTTAAATATTGTTTTTGTATTGCGCGCAATTAAGGGTATGTAAACCCAATAAATCTAAAAATTTAAATATAAATGGAAAATTTTGTAGTACTGGATATTGAAACTACAGGATTAGATCCTTTTAGCGATAAAATTATAGGCTTTGGGTTAGCAGATGAAAAGAAAATTTTAGTGAGGGTATCTATGGATGAGAAAGTTTTGTTAAGGGATATTTGGGAAAACATAAGTAATAAAGTTGTTATTGGATATAATGTAAAAAACTTTGATTTTCATTTTTTGAAAATAAGAAGTTTAAAAAACGATATTGCTGTTAAAAAAGTTTCAAATGTAGTTGATTTATTAGAAATTTTGGGAATGAATAATAGCTATAAGAGAAAAAGCTTAAATTTTCTTTTGGAGTTTTTAGATTTTAATACTAAACCTTTCTCTGGGGCTAAAATTCCAGAATTTTTAGAGAGGGGTGAAATAAAAAAGATTGAGATGTATATAGAGGAGGAAATAAAGGCTTTATTAAAGCTAATAAAAAAATTAAAAGATTGCGGTTTATTAAATTTATGAGATATAAATTATTACTCGCAATACCTTTAATACTTTTTACTTTGCAAATTTCCCTTTCAGATTCTATTCTAACGAATATTAATAATTTAATAGAAAATGTTCTAAACATTCCTTTAAGAATTGGTAAGTTTTTTTATGATTTTTTAGGCTTAGAAAGAACTGTTGGAGCTTATCTTAAATCTGTTTCTGAACCTGTAAAGAGTATTGTTATAGTTATTCTTTTGGTTATTTCAATTTTTTTAATCATAACATTTATAAAAAACTTAGTTTTTGCTATAGTAGTCTTTATCTGTTTATGTATAATACTTTATTTGATTTTTTATGTTTTATAGATGGTTAAAAAGTTTTATTACATATTATATCCGAGAAATGTTTATGTTATAGGTGTTGGTAGTGTAAAGAATAATGAAATAAACTTTATGAGCGCTTGTTGGGTTATGCCAGTTGCTACAGATAAAAAACTAATAGCTTTTTCGTGCCATAGGGAAAATTATTCTTTCGAGCTTATTGAGAAATATAAGGCTTTTTCTGTTAATGTGACAGATAATATAGATTTAATTTGGAAGCTTGGAACAACTAGTGGAAGAGAAATAAATAAAGCTAAAGAGTTTGATGTTAAATTCGAAAGCGGGAAGGTTTTGGATGTGCCTATTTTAAAAAATTGTCTAGCATTTTTAGAGGCAAAAGTTATTAATTATGTTGATGTCTCAGATCATAGATTATACATAGCTGAAGTTATGAATTTGGGTGGAGATATTGGCGATTATGGTTTAAGGGAGTATTGGAGAGTTCCATTACATAAGGGTGGAAAGGCTTTTGCAAAAGTTTCTAGAGAATTAAAATTTATTTAAAAATTTTTATATATACTCTATGGGGGAATTAAAAATTAAAATAAAAACATCTTATTTAATAGCAATTGTTATTGTTTTAATATTTTTAGTTTTTTCAATTTTTTTGTTTCAAAATCTAAATTTGTTTAAAGAAAGCGAAATTACAAATGTTAATGATTTAATACTTCAGAGCGATATAATTCTAGGAAATCCTAATTCTGGAAAAATTCTAATTGAATATAGCAGTTTAGAATGTTCTGCATGTGAATATTTTCACTTATACCTTTTTGATAATGTTCAGGATGCAATTAATAAAAACGAAATAGCGTATATAATAAGGTTAATTCCTTTTAAAAGGGATGAGTTTAGCAACAATTTAGCTAAGCTAGGATATTGCTCAATAAAACTTACTAATTCAACAGAATTTATTAAAACTATATATAAGAATTTAGATAGCGCTAAAAACATTAACTTTTTTTATGAATTGTTTGATGGTGATGTAGAGAAATTAAAAGAGTGCGTAAATAGTTTTGAAGCTGAAAAATATTTATCTAATAACATTAAGAAATTCTTAGATGATAAAAATGAATTCACTCCAACATTTATATTAATAAAAAACGGTAGAATTGAAAAAATAGTTGGTGCTAGGGTTATTAATTTAGATTAGAAGGTTTAAATTAATTTCTGCTATAGTAGTTGGCATGAATATTTCAAAATTGGATAAAATTTCGGGATGAACTTCTCCTAAGAATCCTATAACTTTTTTATTTTCTAAAACTATGTATGCTTGTCTACCTTCTATTAAAAACTCTAGTTTACTTTCTTTTAGAGAAATTTCTTTCTTTAAATATTTGAATAACTCTTCCAAAATAGAAATAATTTCTGAAAGGTTTGCTTTTTCGTGGCAACAACAAATACATAAACATCTATAATCCTCTAAATTTTTTACTATATATCCTATTTCGAAAACATTTTGTGGATATTCTTTTGAAATGTTTTTAGATAAGAAGGATAGAATACTTGGGAATAAACAATTTCTTATTACGTTATATTCTTCGCTTACAGGATTTAATATTTTAGTAGGTTCTTCAGAAATTTTAGCCCTTATTAAATTTTTTTTGTTTGTAAGTGTTGGTGTTATTATTTCTAAAAACTTCATACCTATTAAAAATTCCCTAATTTTGTTTTCAAAAATTTCTCTTTCGTGAATCTTTCCTATCGTTACTGTTTTTAATTCATCAAGCTCAAAATTATTATAACCATATGCTATTGCTACATCCTCTATTATATCTCTTTTATGTAATATATCTACTCTATAGAATGGTACAACAACATCTATATCTTCTTCATTTAATGTAATAGCTTCAAATCCCATTTTTTCAAGTAAATTCTTTATTTCTTCAGCTTTTAAATTTAAACCAAGTAAGCTATTTATTTCTTTCTTATTTATTCTAATTATTTCGTTATCGATTTTTGGATATTCATCATTATTTAAATAAACTTTTTGAGGACTTCCAAAAAATGAAAAGAAATAAATTAATATTTTTGTGGCTATTTCTACACTTCTCTTATCTATTCCAGTAATGTCTACAAAAATGTTTTTAGTATTTGTTGTTAATCTTGTTTTTTCGGAATTTATTATTGGTGGAAATGAAATTATAGATTCTTCATCATAAATTGCTGGATAAGGTTCATAAATCAAATTCCCATATTTCTTACCTTTATCACATATTTCCAAAACTTCGTTTAAAGTCATTTCAGTTTCATAAGTTAGTGGAATCATTTTTTCGTTTGGAAGAGCTTCTCTATAATAAATCTCTCCCTTTATTTTATCTAAATCGTGAATTCCTATAGCAACTAAACTTCTGTCTCTTCCAACATATTTATGCAAAGTTTCTTGAAATTCAATAATTCTTTTTAGTAGATTTTCATCCATTTTTAAATCTTTAACTACAAAACAAGAAAAGAATTCTCTACATCGAACTTTATGTTTATAATATACTTTTATTCCAGAATTTTCCATTTCAAGCTTTTTAATGCAGCCACCAAATAGGAAATCTTTTATAGCTTTTAGAAGACCCTCTTCAAAAAACAAATCAACCCTATCTTGAGTTATAGATATTTTTATTTTATCTTCAGTAATTTCCTCTACTTCTGGTTTAAAACTCTCTATTATTTCAGCTATTTTTTCGTTTTCTTCTGTCTGAAGCTCTTTTTTCAGTTTCTTTAAATTGTATTCGAAAACAGGCATGTTAAATATTTCTTAAGAAATCAATATCTTGTGACATTATGTTTCTTATGTCGTTTATTCCTGTTTTTAACATAACTAACCTACCGATTCCAATACCCCAAGCTAATATTGGTAAATCTATATCGAAGGGCTTAGTTACTTCTTCTCTAAATATTCCAGCACCACCAACTTCTACATATTTATCGTTAATTTTAATAAAAACCTCTACACTTGGTTCTGTAAACGGAAAATAGGCTGGCTTAAACTTAACTTTATCGCTACCAAAAATTTTTACTAATTCTTTTAGTATATATAGTAAATTTTTAAATGTCAAATCTTTATCTACTATAATTCCCTCTAACTGATCAAACTCTATAAAATGTTTTGCATCTATTGTATCCGGTCTAAAAACTCTATCTATTGCAAACATTTTTAAGGGAATTTTTACTTCGCCTTTTTTTATTTTGTATAGAACTCTAGCACTTATTGATGTATTATGACTTCTCAAAATATATTTTTTTGCAAGTTCTTCGTCAAAATATTCCCATCCTTTAGAATATTTACCTAAGTGAGAAGACTTTACTTTTTCAAAAATTTCATTATCTATTTCAGCTTTTTCTTGAGTATCTATATAATATATGTCATGAATATCTCTTGCAACATGTCTACTAGGCATAAACAAAGCATCACAATTCCAAAAATTGCTTTCAATAATTCTTCCTTTAAACTCTTCAAATCCTAGGGAAATCAAAAAAATTCTAACTTCGTTAAGTATTCTATTATAAAAATGAATTTTTCCTGGATAAATTCTTCCAGAACTTATTAACTCATATTTTTTAAATCTTTTGTTTTTCCACATTCCTTTTTTTAGAATTTCTGGAGTAATAGATGCTATTTCGGCTTCATCTATCTCAATTTCTTCTTTTTTTGCCAGCTCTGTTAGCTTTATAAATCTTTTTTTGATAATCTTTTCTTCTACAATTTTCCTTTTTATAAATTCTTGTAACACATTTTTATCTTCTATTTCATCTTCGCTAACTTCAAACTTAAGTTTTTCTAATACAATCTCTTTTGGCATTTTATTTTCTAAATATTCTTTTGCTTTTTCATTTAGTTGTACTTCTCCTCTAACTATGGAGATTAATTTATCGTTTTTAAGCCAAATAATTCCTATTTCTGATTTTCTATATTTTGTTGTTAGCTCACCAATGTTTGTTATACCATTTGCTAATAAATTCAAAACATTTCTTTCTGGTAAACCATTTTCTAAATACTCTTTACCTTCTTGAGATAGCGTATAAACCTTTTTCTCTTCTGTTATAATTTCTATTAAATTCTTGGATTTTAATAATTGTAGTATTCTTTCTAGATAATCTTTATTTAACCTAGACTTTTCTACAAGGTCCTCGAAATTTATACTTTCAAAATCTCTTAAAAGTTTAATTATAGCATACTCATCGCTGGATACTTTCATAAACTAAAATATTACCCTGAAAAATTTAAATAATGGGGCCGTAGTCTAGCTTGGTAGTGATGCCGGCTTGGGGTGCCGGTGGCCCGAGTTCAAATCTCGGCGGCCCCAAAAACGATTTTATATAGGATTTTTTCTAAGATTTATTTTATATAGAATTTTATGCCGGGGTCGCCTAGCTGGCTATGGCGGCGGACTTGAGTGACAGATTGGCGTGAAACTGATTAGAAAATGAAAAATGATGTGGGTGTCGAAATGAGAAAGAAATCCGCTGGGCTTTACGCCCGCGTGGGTTCAAATCCCACCCCCGGCGATATATTTTGATTTAACTTATATTTATTTTTGCAATATTCAAAAAATTCTTCAACTATTTTTTTAGTTATTTCTATGAAAATATTTTTTTCGAGCGCTGGTAATTCTAATACTATAGTATTTTTGCAAAGAACATCATCTATTATGCAAACATAATAATTGTTAATTCTTTCAGCAATTTTCCTTCCATTTTCATCTATTAAGAATTGTTCTGTTGAAGCTTTTAGATTATAATTTTTTAATATATCTTCTATTTTCTTAGAAATAGAGATTAAATCTTCTTTTTTGGGATAAATTATTATCGAATATTCTTTATATTCTTTTTTCTTATCCAATACATTTTCATGAATTTCTAAAATTAAGGGATTTTCTTCATATAAATCTTTTATATATTTTATAAACTCGTTTCTTTTTTCAAAATTTTTAAACTCTATTTCTTTATTTTTGAATTCATCAGAAATAATACTAAATGCCTCTTTTGGTAATTTTTCTCCTTTATGCTCAAAACAAACAACTATAAGCTTCATTAATTAAAAAGGTGTTAATTAATTTAGTTTTGGGCCCGCTGGGAATTGAACCCAGCTCTCCGCCGCGTGAGGGCGGTGTCCTACCGCTAGACTACGGGCCCAAAGATTATTTACCAAATTTCCAGTGTTTAGAAACTCTAATAATTATTCTATCTTCGAAAAAATCGAAAATTAAGTGAATAAGGAATGCTAAAAGGAACAATGATATTAGTGTATTGTAAAACATCAACAAAGGCACTGTAATTAATAGAATTGCGATTGTTGGAATATTGTGAAATAATAGAAAACCTCTTCTATACCTATCACTTTTAATATTAAACCTTAGAAAATCCTTTATCGAAGTAAATCTAATATATTTTAAATATATGAAGTGATCTATATCTGGTATAAACGCACCAGCAAATATTACAACAATTCTCTCTATTATAGAAATGTCTTCTACATATATTAAAGATAGTACAATAAGAATTACTGGAATTAAAAAGTGTAGTATTGAATGTAATACCCAACTCTCCATAAGTTAAAATGAGAGACTTAGAACTATAAATATTAAAGATATAATTAAAAAAATCGGTATTAGTTGTGGCCTGTAGAAAAATAGTGCTGAGCTAAACGAGTTTGGATAAGGGGTTAAAAGGGAAATTGTTAAAATAGAAGGTATAAAAGTTAATATGAAGTTTTTGAAAATAATTCCTAAGGAAGAAATTATTAAAAGTACGAGTAAAAAAATAAAAGAGACTTCTCCAATTTCCTTAGAAGTCATTCTATATTCAAAAATTTTTCTTGCTCTAGTATAATAATAAAAATCTCCAAGAGATAGTAGCGGAAAAAAAGGGATTTTGAAAATTACAAGAAAAAGAGATAGAAGCATTCCAATCAAAAAAATTCTATATGTTGGTTTTATATAGATTTTTTCTGAATAAAGATAAGAGGCGAAAAAGGCTAAAAAAAGGATTGATAAGGAAGCTATGCATGAGAGAAAGATGTTTATAGAAAAAATGTAGGATATAGAAATTCCACAAAAAATTGCTGTTAAAAAAATGTTTAGAAAATTATTGATAAACATTAACTTTTGAAAAAGTATTTTAGTGCATCTTCTATTTTAGACACTTCTATAACATTCATTCCAAGTTCCTCTGATAGATTTACTTCCTTAGTTTCATACGTTATTGTACAAAACTCAAAATTTCCTATTTTTGTGCAACTTCTTTTTGGTATTAATTCTATTTCTTTTGATTGTCCATTTGGAACTAAACATATTTTAGCACCATTGTTTTTGGCAGCTAAGCATTTTTCTTTTACAGCACCAACTTTACCTATGTTTCCATTTTCATCTATGGTACCAGTTATGACAACTTCTCTATTAATTTCTTTTTGTGATAAGGCTGCTATAGTAGCTATTGTTATCGCAGACCCAGCAGAAGGACCACCAACAATAGATGCATTTGCTTCAATAGTATATATGATATCTAAATTGGATGTGTTTATTTTTGTTATTTTTTCAGCAATTTCTTTTGCTACTCTTATAGAATTTTGTGTGTCAACCCAAAAGAATAAATTTTCTATGTTTACTAATACTTTTCCAGTACCGTTTTTAACTTCAACAATTAGCTTAGTTATAGCTCCATAACCATTTTCGTCTATTGCAAGCAATGGAAATTCTACTCTTGAAAAATTACTTTGAAATGTTGTTGTGAATTTCGTTTCTAAATAATTTTCTTTAATAGCGTTTTTAGTTTGTAAATTTTTTATATTTGTGAATATAGATGTTATTGCTATAAGTATAACAATTATAGATAATACAATTACAATATTTTCATTCTTTTCCTTTTTCCTTCTCTTCATATATTAATACTTCAACTTATAAATTAAAAAAATAATTTGGTGGGGGCGCGCTTAGAGTCGATAGGTTAACCCATTGTAGTTAACCCAGCTTTCAACTCTTAACTATACCTACGAACGTGGCTACCATAGTTTATGGCTGCTCCCTTTCGGGCCTCACCAGGTTCACTATGATAGCCACCCCGTAGGCATAGTTATTTCATTGTTTACGGCTGGACTACAATGAGCTAACCTACCTTCCCTAAGCTACGGCGGCCATTATGGACCGTTTGCCCTGGCAGTGCGCCAGAGGGGAGGCCCAGCCCCCCGCCGGAGGCCCCCACCTAAAAATATTATTGTTTTTACTTCATAAAAACGCGAATCTAAATTTCGAAAAGTATTTATATATTTAAAATTAATACTATAAGTAATATAATATGAACTACTGGATATATCAGGAAGAGGAAGAAGAGGAAGAGGAGGAAGAAGAGGAAGAAGAAGACTTTGATGAGGAAGACTTTGATGAAGAGATAGGAGAAATAGAAGAAGAAGAGGATTGGGAAGAAGAAGAGGAAAAATAATAAAGATATCAAAAAACCCTAAAATCTATCCTTACTTTATATATTTTTGGTGCGTAGGGCAAAACTTTTATTTTTTCTAATATTTCAAAATTTAACTTAAATTTTTTGCAAGCCTCTTCAACATCTTTTATAGCTTTTTCAAAGGGATTTTCTTCTTTGCCCCAGTTATAATAATGAATAATAGTATTTTCTTTTGCAAACTCTAAAGCTTTTAAAAGAAAATTCTCTGATGAAATAGGTAAAGTAACAATAATTCTATCAAATTTTGATTTAAGTTTTAAATTTTTTACATCGCAAATTATGTTAACAATTTCATTTTTTATTTTATTTAATTTTTTGCTTTCTTCAGAGTATTTTATAGCATATTTATTAATTTCAACACAAAAAATCTTAACATTTTTAACTTTTTTAACTATTGCAAACGCGAGCGGAGAAATTCCACTAAATAAATATAAAATTTTTTCTCCATCTTTTATTTTTGATGCTATTCTTTGTCTTTCTGTTGCTTCTCTTGGAGAAAAATAAACTTTTTGTGGGTCTACTTTCAAAAAATATCCATATTCTTTATGAATTACTTCTGTATTTTTATCTCCTACTATCTCAAATTCATATAATCTTAATTTGCCTTTTCTGCCCGATTTTTTAAATAAAACAGATTTAACATTTTTATTAAATTTTTTGATGGCCTCTGCTATTTCATTTTTATATTTATCCATACTCTCATCCCAATCTATAATAGCTACAGCTTTATCTCTATTTCCAACTATATCAAAGCTTCCTGGAATTTTTTTTAAAGTTTCTTCAGGAATAATGTTTTTTAAGAGAGTTTTTAACATAAATTTATGATAGTTGCACTAAACTTTAAGGCATTCAGAGAAACTATCGGAAACAATTCTTTAAAGATTATTAAAAAAATAGATAAAAAATTTAAAAAGATAAAATTGATAGCTATAGTTAATCCAGCTGATATTTCTTTGGTTTCGAAGGTAAAAAGAAAAAATATAAAACTATACACTTCTTTAAATAAATACTGTGAAACTTATGGATCTTATACTGGTGGAATTCCGTTAGAGTTTTTAAAGGAAAAGAATTTTGACGGAATTCTTTTGAACCATTTCGAAAATAGAATAGTTTTTAGCGAGTTAAAAAAATTTATCGACTTTTCTAAAAAAATAGGTTTAGAAACTATGGTCTGTGCGAAGGATTTGAGTGAAGCTAAAAAAATAGATAAGATAAATCCAAAATATTTATCTTACGAGGCACCAGAATTAATAGGAACAGGGAAAGCAATATCAAAATATAAGGCAGAGAGTTTAAAAAAGTTTATTGAAATAACAAAATCGATTCCAATCTGTGGCGCTGGAATTTCTGAAGCTATAGATGTTAAGATTGCAAAAGATTTAGGAGCAGAAGGAGTTTTAATTGCTAGCGCTTTCGCCAAGGCTAAAAATAAAATAAAGTTTTTAAAAGAGATTGATAGAATTTTATGAAAGTATTAGTTGTTGGGAGTGCGTTAATAGATATTGTTTGTAAAATAGAGGATAAAATTGATTTAAAATCAAAAAAACTAATTTTTAATTTAGGTAGTAAGTATAACTTAAGTTTGATTGAATTTTCCGCTGGCGGCTCTGCTCTAAATGTTGCTTGTAATTTATCTATTTTAGGAGAAAAAACTTTTTTAGTTTCTAGAGTTGGTAGGGATTTATATGGCAATTATATTCTTGAGACGTTAAAAAAATATGGAGTAACTTCTTTATTGAAAATAGATAAAAAAAATTCTACTGGCTTTTCTGTAATTTTAATAAAGGATGGAGAAAAAGTTGTGTTTAGTAGTAAGGGGGCTTCTGAAGAGTTAAGCGAAAAGGATATTAAAGAGGAAAATATTAAAAATAGCGATGTTATTATTGCAACTAGCTGTGGAAAAAAGTCCAGAAAAATTTATAAAAATCTTTTTAACCTTTCTAAAAAATACAATAAATTTTTTGTTTTTAATCCTAGCATTTCTATTATAAGAAAGGAAAAGAAGTTGTTAAAAATTTTTAAAGATGCCGAGCTAATAATTTTGAATAAGGAAGAGGCGCTAGAAATAACTAATAAAAAAAGTTTAATAGAATCTGCTAAGAAAATGTTAAGACATTTTAAAAGGGTTATAATTACTTTGGGTAATGATGGATGTATTTATTTTGATGAGAGAACAAAAATATATAAAAAAGCTTATAAGGTTAAAGTGGTTAGTACCATAGGTGCTGGGGATAGTTTTACTGCAGGGTTTGTCCATTATTTTTTTAAAACAAGAAATATAGAAGATTCCTTAGATTTTGCTAGTGCGTACGCTGCTATAAACGTTTCTAACTTTGGAAGTATTGTTAATGCTAAGGAATCTCAAGTTCTAGATTTTATGAGAAAATACAAAACTAAAAGGTAAAATAGTTTTTGAACTTTTCGTTAATTTTAATTAAGCCTAAATGAAGGCATGCATCTAAATAAGCCCAAGAAATTACTATGGCTTCGAAGGAATTTATATAATCACTCTTTTCATAGAAATATTTAGAATCTTCATAATACTTTTTTGCCATTTCTATTATTTTATTTTCTTTAATTATTTCTAAATTTTTTAGAACTTCATCAATTATTTTAATATTCTTTTCAGAAAGTTTTTTTAGCTTTTCTTCTATTTTTTCCATTTTTATATTTTTAAATCGAAAAAGTTTATAGCATTATTATCTAAGATTTCTTCTACAGTCTCTTTGCTTATTTTCTTTAGTTTTGCTATTTCCTCTATGCAGATCTTTACATTTATCGGTTCGTTAATTTCCTTTCCTATTCCGCACCACGGAGAATCTGTTTCTGCAACTAAGTATTCTAGCGGTATTTCTTTTGCAACGTTTTGAATTGCTGGGTTTTTGTAAATTTGATTGTTAATGCTTATTAAATAACCCTCTTTAATTATTTCTTTTGCGAGTTTAATTTTTCCATCGAAAAAGTGAAATAAAGCTTTTTTAATATCTTCGTTAATAACAATTTTTAAAACTTCTTCTATAGCAAGCCTTGCGTGTAAGACTACAGGTTTCTTTAAATCTTTTGCCACTTCTAAAAATCTTTTAAATGTTTCTTTTGTTTTTTCTATTTTATTTTTTTCTTTTATCCAATAAAAATCTAGTCCAATTTCTCCTATTGCAACTATTTTATCTTTATTTTGATGAATAAACTCTAAATATTCGTCTATTTCTTTTTCTGTAAGGTTAATTGCTTCTATTGGATGTAAGCCTAGAGAGCTAAATATAAAGTTTTTATATTTTTCCGATAATTCAATTGAAGTTTTCGAATCTTCAAAATTCGATGTCGAATCTATTATCGCTTTCATAGAATTTTTATACTCTTCTATTTTGCTTATGAGTGGATTTTCTTTTCCGTTAAATTTTTTTATGCTTAAATGACAATGAACATCAATCATAAAAATTATCTTTTTAGCTTAACATAATTTTATGACAATGCCGGGGTGGCGGAGTGGCTTCACGCGGCGGGCTGCAGGGTTTTGCGATTTATGAGCGATGGAAACCCGCAGATCCCGGGTTCAAATCCCGGCCCCGGCTAGTTAATTTCTACTAAACCCATATGTGGAGTGTATAAGAAAGTTAAAAAGAAAAAAGTAGAAAAAAAGTTTTTTAGAATGGGCTTAGTAGGGATTAAAATAGTTGCTGTTTAATCTCTTAAAGTCTATATTGAAAGATTATTGACTCTCTATTATAGATTTGTTTGTAGTTTCTATAAATTTGTTCAAATGATTAAATTTTATGAAGAAGATACGTAGCAATGAAGATATAAGAGAAATAGGAATAGCATTAATAACGGCAGTTATGGTTGTAGCTATAATAGGAATAATGTTTACTAGGGATTATCTCAAAGTAGGAATATGTATTTTGGGTCTAATAGTAGTGGCATATATAGTTTATAAAATGGTATCTAAAATCTATAGTAGAATCCGCTCAACTTAGATTTTTATGCTGTTTATATAATAATATTTTTATGATAGAGAGGATTCCAACGGGAATTCCAGGATTAGATGAATTAATCGAAGGGGGAATTCCTAAGGGATTTCAAATTTTGGTTGCTGGAGAAGCTGGTGCGGGAAAAACAATTTTTTCTTGTCAGTTTGCTTATAATAAAGCAAAGGAAGGGTTAAAAACATATTATATGACTATAGAAGAGAGTGAAAAGAGTATAATAAAAGGTATGTCAAGATTCACATGGGGTAAAGAGTTCGAGGATTTTGTTAAATCCGAACATATTATAATCGAAAGAACTATTCCACTAAGTATAGAGGATATAACAAGAAAAGTCTTAAGCGCGTATGATAAATACAAGTTTAAAATATTTATTTTAGATACTTTAACAGCTGCGGCAATGGGTTGGAAGGAATTACAAGATTTACCCAAGCTAAGAAGAAACATTTTTAGTTTGATAGATATATTAAGGCAGTATGAAATAACATCATTAATGTTAAGTGAAATAGAAGAGGGAAGGCTTTATAAATATGGGTTTGAAGGCTATCTAATGGACGGTGTAATAGTTCTAAGATATCTAGAATTTATAAGTACTGGAATACCCAGAGCGCTGCAAATTCTAAAAATGAGAGGTACAAAACATATAGAACAGGTTTGTCCAATCGAAATAGATAATAGTGGCATAAAAATAACAAAACCCGGCTTGGTTTAAATACAGATTTAAATCAACTCGATTTTAAAATATTTAATATTTTTATTATAATTTAATGAGTGAGAAAGAAAAAAATTTTTTATCCTCCTTTTTTTGCGAAAGCGATTCTCAGGAGATTAGAAATTTGTGCAAGAGTATAGTTCTTTCTAAAAGAGATAAGGAACCAATAGAAGCTATTTTTTTATGGGTTAGGGATAATATAGAGTACACTATAGAGCCGAAGTTTGTTAGCGCTAAAGGTTATATAAGAAAAAAAACTAAAAAAGGTAATTGCTTTAATAAAAATAATCTTTTTATTGCATTATGCAGAAGTATCGGTATCCCTGCGAGATATGCTATAACTAAGTTAATTTTTACTATAAAAGACATCAATAAAAAATTTGTCATTCCGCATATGGTTGCTGAAATATTTTATAACAATCGTTGGGAGATTTATGATACGAGTTTTGGTAAGAAATCGTCTGAATTTAGAACCAGATATATTAGTGTTTTTAGGGGTTTGAATGCTAGAGTACTTCTAAGATTCTGGAAAGTGAATATTTTTATACTAATTTTCATGTTTTTATTTTCTAAAATTTCTCCAAATATTAGAAGACTAAAACGTTATTTAAAAATAGTTCCTGAAGTTAATATTACACTATCCGAATAATAGGTAGATTTACTATTTATGTTCGAAAAACCATACTTTTTTAGTAAATTTTCCACTTCTTCCCTAGTGTGTAGGTGGGTATTTAATCCTATCTTCATCGGTATATTTAGAAATAAAATAGAGGCAAAAATTATAGAATATTTAAATTTTTCTCTTATTGTTTTTAAGTTTTCTATCAATTCCTTATGCATTTTTGAAATAAGATCCTTATCTAATTTTATTTCTCCATCTGGATAAACAAGGGCTATTTTTCCAGAATTTTTAAGAACCCTTCTACTTTCTCTTATGAAGTTCTCTAGAGTTTGATCATCTAGATACATAATAAAATTTATTGCTGAAATGCCATCGAACATGTTATCGTGATATGGTAGTTTTTCTCTGAAATAATATTTTATAACGTCTACTCTGTCTATACAATTATTCTTTTCTGCTTTTTTTCTTACCAATTCTAACCCTTTTTCTGATAAATCGAAACCGTAAAATTTAATATTATTCCTATTTTGACCAAGAGCGTAAATAATAAAATTCCCGCTTCCGCAACCGGCATCTAGAAAGTTTCCTGATGTAAATTTTTCAATTTTCAGAGCGTTATAAGTATCGCGTAGCATTTTTTCATATTCAGGGTGTTTAGACATAAAATCATAAAAAGGTAGATATATATTCCAAAACAGTTGTTTGGTTAAATCTTTTATAGAAAAAACCTGTGTCATATTTGGTATAGCTCTCTTTCTAATTGTCTTTTAATTTTTTCATACTGATCAATTCTAATTGTGTTATGCGGTTTATGATGTGAAAGTGGATAAACTATATCTTTTAACACATTTGGGGGTAGTCTTTCTACCTCTATTGTTCTTAAGGATTTGAACATTGGATTCATAAAATCGTATAATCTGTCTTCTATTTCTATAATTTCTTCATCGTTAACATTGTCTGGTAACAGAACTATAATTCTATCGTTTTTGTTATCATGGTTTTCAGCAACTTCAGGAATTACTATACAATAATCATATCCGAAATAATGTCTTAGAATCTCCTCTGCGATATCTAAATTGAAGGAATACTCTCTCACCTTTACTGTTCTTTCATCGCTCTTTCTTCTGATATCATAAGAGAGTGTTGGAAAGGGTATTTTCATTTCTATGCCGTTATATATAGTTTCGGTTTCATAGCTTATTAATTTCGTAATATCACCCACAGGATAGTCTATTAGTGCGGTTCCTTCGAATGGGGCCGTTACTCTGATTTCTCCTTCTTCACCCTCGCTAACGTTATTCCCATATTTATCTACTACTCTAACATGTACAAATGTTTCTCTTACTACTAGGCCATCTGTCGGTGGAATACGTCTATTTTCGCTTGACATTACACCATTTGCTATAAAGGCGAATGGACATACCTCTTGCGCTCCATATAGATTAGCAAATATTCTGGCCCCAATGCTATGTGCTTCTTCTACAGACTTTTTTGATGGTTTATAACCACCGACGCTGATAAGTTCTAATTTATTATATCTTAGACCATTTTCTGTCATAAATTTTGCTATATCATGAAGTATTGCTGGAGTAGTTTGTATGGCATCTACTTTATCGATAGTTTCTATAACATAGTCTGCTAATCTGCCCCCAATAGGTTCTCCATAACATAATAATCTTATGGGTATTCCACGCTTGAGCGAGAACGCTGGAATGGAAACTGCTGGATATAGACCAGAACCAGAAGGCATTCCGTATAAATGTGCAAGATCGGCGATAGTAGGTGTTTCTATATCTTTAAAAACTGTCTTTATGCTTGGATATAAAATCTTATTAAAAAACTCTTCAATATCTCTCGCTGTATATGCAACAGTTTTTCGTTTAAATATTTTTGGAAATTCTTTAAGGTCGTACCTCCCTCTAATCTTTTCTATTGAAGTATATCCTGATGAGGACTGAACCCATATTCTGTACTTAGGATCTACCATGCTTAAATGTTGAGAAAAGTTCTTACCCATTAGATCATTTGGTTTTGGAGAAATTACCGATCCATATTTTTCTAGAAATCTATCTAATTTTTC
The DNA here is from genome assembly GCA_038733315.1 of Candidatus Aenigmatarchaeota archaeon. Classification (GTDB taxonomy): domain Archaea; phylum Aenigmatarchaeota; class Aenigmatarchaeia; order CG10238-14; family SpSt-28; genus JAHLMO01. Next base: position 358,258 of record JAVYPJ010000001.1, read on the forward strand.
AATGGTGTTTATTTGTTTAACTTCCCAAATATCTATATCGTTTTCCTTTAATTTTTTTCGATAAAATGGTATTTGAAGTGCATTTCTAGCTCTCTTCGCAATTTTATTTCTCTCTCTTTCAATATATAATTTTCCTACTCCGTTATAAATTAGTTGTTTAATGTTTATCATATTTTTAAATTAAATAATAGCTACCTTAAATTCTTCGACTTCATCGCCTTTAGAGTGACATCTTATCTCTTCTACTATAACCTCTCTGTTAGTAAATAACTTTGCCCATACATATAAATTTACTTTATAGAGTATACAAACTCTCGACTTACCATTGAAGACATTTTTAGAGAATTCTAAGATGGGAGAGTTTTTTATTATGACATCTAAGATAATATTTCCAGATTTTTCATCTCTAAAAACGTTCTTAATCTCGACCTTGCCTAGTCCGTATATATCCAGGAAAGATTCTAGATTTTTTAAAGGTTTTATATCTTGTAGGTCTTCAATGGTTGGAATATTAAATATTTTAAATACCTTTTCCATAGCAATTTTACAGGCTTCTAACAATATCTTTTCGGTCTTTTCTTCTCCTATTTCCTCAATAACTTTTTGATAAAGATACGCGAGAGAATCCGCTTCTACAAAGACAATGTTGTATTTACCCATTACTGATATTCTACCGTTTTCTATGCTTAGTGCTCCAGCAAGCATCATTCTTTTGAAAAAATCTGATATTGCCATCTTTCTATAAAAAATTATTATAGAGATTAATATATAAATACTTTTCTGTATGTGGTGAAAATTGTGATCACGTTTTTTACTATTAACGAGGAATTATCATAATTTATATAGATTTCGACACATCGGGAATATTATTTTAAATAATAATTATATTATTACCTAATAATTATGATAAAAGAAAATTATTTACATCCCTTTAAAGGTTTGAGAGATTTTCCTTCAGAAATTGAAATTTTGAGAAAAAATATTTTTCAAAAAATAGAAAGAATTTTTCAAAGATATGGTTTCGATCCAATAGAAACTCCGATAGTTGAAAAATGGGAAGTTTTAAAAGGAAAATATAGTGAAGATGTTGAGGATAAACTAATTTGGAGATTTAAGCTACCATATAGCGAAAAAGAATTTGGATTAAGATACGATTTGACAATTCCTTTAGCTAGATTTTATTCAAGGTTCAAGCCAAAGCTACCCTTTAAAAGGTATCAAATTGGAAGAGTTTTTAGGTATGAAGAGCCACAAAAAGGGAGATATAGAGAATTTTGGCAATGCGATTTCGATATTTTGGGTTCGAGAAGTTTTTTAGCTGATGTAGAGATTCTAAATGTTGTTATTGATGTTTTTAAAGAATTTAATTTTAAAGATTTTTTAATTAAAATTAACGATAGAAATTTATTAGCTTTTATTTTTGAAAAGAAAACAGGGATAGAAAAAGAAAAAATAATTAAAGTTTATAGAATTATTGACAAACTAGATAAAATAGGAAAAGAAAATGTATTAAAAGAATTAGAGAGGGAATTAAACAAAAAACAATTAAATGAGATTGAAAAAATCATAGATATCTCTGAAATGCAAAACGAAGAAATTTTTATAGAATTGGAAAAGATTAGTTCAAAAGAGTTAAGCGAATATATTGAAAATTTAAAAAATATAATAGATTTTGTAAAGGAAAAAAATAAAATAAAAGTAGATTTATCCTTAGTAAGAGGTTTAGATTATTATACTTCAACAATTTTTGAAGCTATAGTTAAAAAACCAAGAATTGGAAGTTTAGCTGGTGGTGGGAGATATGATAATTTAATTTCTAAATTTATAAATCAAAACGTTCCGGCTGTTGGTGGGAGTATAGGGATTGAAAGATTAATAGATGCTGGAATAGAATTGGGCTTGTTTAATCTTAATGAAAAAACATACTGTAAAGTTGGAGTAATTTTTACTAAGGAAGTTGATATCAAAAAAGTTTTAGAGATAGTAAATAGGCTAAGAGAAAATGACATAAATACGTTTATGTATTTTACTGCCTTTAAAAATATTGTTGAAGGAATAAAGGAATTAGATAAAAGAGGGATTAAGTATGCAATAATAGTAGGAAGTAGAGAGATAGCTGAAAACAAGTTTACACTTCAGAACTTAAAAACAAGAGAAAGATATACATTAAGCATAGAAGAAATAATAAATAAGTTAAAGAGTTAGTTGTGCTCTGTAATAATAATTTCTTTCAAGTTTGGCGGGATTACTAGTTTTGGATTTCTAATCGAATATCTTATCATTACTAATCTCTTTTTAGGACCAGGAATACTTCCTTGAATTAATATATAATCACCTCTAACAACTCCATAGTGAGAGAATCCACCTTTTGGAGTAACTTCATTTCCATTAGAGGAAATCTTTAATATTCTTTTGTTTAATTCTGTTCTTCTTTGAAAACCCAATTGACCTCTGCTAGGAATTTTTCCTGGCAGTACTCTTCCTTCACCTTGAGAACCCAAGGAACCGACATGCCTAATTTTTTGTTTTGCCTTTCTTCTTTGCTCTTTTATGCCAAATCTCTTTACTGGTCCAGCGGTTCCTTTTCCTTTTGTAACAGCTATAACATCTACAAACTGCCCCTCTTTGAATATTTCGCTAGCTTTTATTTCTTTTCCAAGAACGCTCATTGCATATTTTATAGCATCTTCTATTTTTCCTCCAACTTCTATTTCAAAAACTTCTGGCTTTTTCTTTTTAATTCCCGCAAGCCATGGTTGTGTACAAACAACCAATCTAACTTTTTTTATTTTAGTTTTATTTAGCTCTTCAAATTTTTTAATTGCTTTATCATAATTACTCTTAATATTTGTTATTTTTCTTTTTAGATTTTTTGGTATTTCTTCGTCTTTTGCATATATATCTAATAGACTTTTATAACCTTTTGTAGTTAATTCATAAAATCTTACTCCAATAACTTTTAGAGGTGGAACTTCAATAACTGTTGCAGGTACAAAGTATTCCTCTTCAATTTCCTTTTTCAAGACCTTTCTTTTTCTAAGTTCTATTATATGAACCATACCAGCTTTATAGCCGGCGAAAGCTAATGGTATAGCTTTATCGTATTGGGGATATGTTTTAATAACTGGATAAATCCTTTTAGCTCTTTTTCTTGGCCAAAAGGCTCTACTTCCTGCTAATGGCTTCGAATCTTTAACCATAAATTATATGTTTAAATTATTTATGTTTTAGATAAAATCTGTACCTAGCCTATTTCTTCATTGTTCAGCTGACCGTCGTTTCTTCATTATATAAAATTATATTAGAGATTTAATTATTAAATCTATTTTTTCATAAAAATCTTTTAAAGATGAATTATTTTCTATAATAAAATTCGAATTTTCTTCAATTTTGTCTAATCCAAGGTTTTTAATATCTTCTTTATCTCTTTTTAGGAATTCCTCGAAAGAAAGGTTGAAGAATTTATCTTGCTGTTTTCTTCTTTCATACCTTATTTTTGCATCAGATTTAATAAAAATTAGCCAAAAATTTTTGTTAAACTCTTTTTTAAAAACTTCTACTTCAATAACATTTCTAAAACCATCAACAGTTACTCTATCTATATTTTCTTTCTTAATTTTTTCAGCAATTTTTATTGCAAAATAATCTTCTCTTCCATATTTTTCTCGTATTGTTTTTCCAATTTCACTTAACCTTCTTTTCTTTTCTTCTAAACTCAATTTTTCTTGAATTAGATTTAGTTTTTTTGCTTCCTCTTCAATCTCTCTAGAAAATTCAAAAGTTTCGAACCCATATTTATTTTTTAAGTATTTCGCCGCTTCGCTTTTACCGCTAGCCGCGTATCCTGAAAGACCAATTATCAGCATAAATATTTTTTATGATTTCAAGATAGTAGTTCGTGGAGTTTAAATAAGAACTTATGAACTTCTGAGTATTCTTTTCCAATAGTTGCAAAAACTCCTAGTAAATCATTTATTCTTTTTCTTTCTATTTCCTTAATTTTTCTGTATATGTATTTTGTGTATGGTGTCATTAAATTATTTTTTTCTTCAATTCTTTCTAATCTTAAAAACATCTCCTCCATACTAGATAAAAATACAGAAGTTTTATATTTATACGGTATTTGTGAATATAACTCTTCTAAAGAATTTTTTGCGTATGAGATGGTTTTTCGCAACGGAAAAATAATAGACATGGATTATAGTAAGAACAAAAATAAAAATCAAATAAAGATAAGGTTAAGAGGGATTGATGAGAGGGGTTTAGAATGTGTTGTAAATAATTTATTAGATGAGTTTAAAAACAAATTGGGAAAGCTAAAAACTAAGGTTTATGTGACGAGTAGAAGCACGTTAAATACGAGTATAGCTATGGAAGAAATTGTTACTCTTAGAGAGTTTAAGAAAAGGTATTTAGCATAAATATTTTGTTTAGAAATAGAATTATGAAACTAATAATTTTTGGCCCACCTGGAAGCGGTAAGGGAACTTATTCAGCGAAGTTAAAGGAAAAGATAGGAATAGAAAAGATATCTACTGGAGATATTTTAAGGGCAGAAATAAAAAATCAAAGCGAGCTAGGAAAAAAAGTAGAAAATTATTTAAAGCAAGGATTGTTAGTTCCAGATGAAATCGTTATAGAAATAGTTAAAAAAATTATTGATGAAAAAAAGGATAATTTTATTTTGGACGGTTTTCCGAGAACTATAAAACAGGCTGAATGGTTAATAGGTTATACAAAAATAGATGCTGTAATAAAAATTAATGTGCATGATGAAATTTTAATAGAAAAGATTTCTGCTAGAAGAATTTGTAGTAATCCAAATTGCGATGGAAATTATAATATTGCGAATATAGATAAATTAATTGATGGCATTCATTATAAATTACCACCTCTATTACCAAAAAATGATATGGTTTGTGATAAGTGTGGTTCGAAGTTAATTCAAAGAGATGATGATAAACCAGAAATAATTAAGGAAAGATTAAAGGTATACTATCAACAAACTAAACCTGTAGAAGATTATTTAAGAAGTAATGGAATAAGGTTTATAGAAGTTTGGATGAATAGGGAACCAAGTCTAGTGGTTGAGGAAATATTGGAAAAATTAAAATAGGATTTTAATTTTAACCTAAAATATATACTTTAAAGATTTTTGAACGAACTCTTTTAATTCTTCAGAGTTTTTTGGATTAAGATTAACATAAGATTTTAGCAGTTCTTTTAGTTCTGAATGTGGTATTTCTGTAATTTTTGAATTATTAAATAATTTTTTTAACATCTCTTTATTTTCTGAAATTTGAAATTGTATAGCTTGTGTAAAAAATTCTATTATGATCTTTAAAATTCCTGTTGCATAGGGATCTTTGGATTGTAATAAGAACTCTCTAACATCTTCATTTTCCTCGAGAAGAATGTGGTGGAGTATTTCTTCTTCCATTATTCTACGTAGCTCTTGTTTATCAGAAAAAAGATACGTAGGAATAGTTATTTTATGTGAGTAAATGTCATAAGAGGGAAAGAGTTCTTTTAGAGAAGTTTTACACATACTAAAAGATGGGATTTTTATAGTTTTTTTTGGAATTTCATACTTTTCAACAACAGTATTATACAAATATTCTGTAAGCTTATTTATTTCTTTTTTATATTTTCTTTCGTCTAATACGTGTTTTTTGTATTTTTTATACGACATATACTTTTTTTATTTTTTTAAAAGATAATTTTTTACAAAATTTTTAAACACATTATAAACTTCACCCGGATTTATTGCGTAATTTACCCGATTACTATTTAGTTTATTTTTGTCTTCTTTCTTTGTCACTGAGTTGTTGCGGTATAGGGTTAAATAACATACATTTTTATTGTTATCTTTGCTAAAAAATACCTCTCCAATTAATGAATCAGAGGTGCGAAATTTTATCTCTAAGTATTTACAGACTTTCCTGTTACTAAAACACTTACATCCATCAAGTTTGTCTGGATTTGAAATTTCTTTATTTTCTATGTCTATATTTAGAAGCTCGTAATCTCGATGTTCGGGATGTCTGCATTTAAATTGGATAGATTTTGAATTGCAAAAAAGTTCCTTCACAATAGTTTTCAGTTCGCTTTTTTCTAACTTTCTCATAATTAATTTTTATAGATTAGAGTTAATATAACTTATATTGATTTACATTATTATTAATTAATAATGTTTTTTAATTTTTAATAACCGTAAAATAATACAGATTTGTATAACGGGTTAGAATAATATTTGTCTAGCCCCGCCCGGATTCGAACCGGGGTCTCCGGGTCCAGAGCCCGGCATCCTTGGCCGCTAGACGACGGGGCTTTCCTATAATATAAAAAGGTTAAGTTACAAAAAAATTGGTCGTTTTTAATTATAAATTAAAAGAATAGATAAATAATGAGGATTATTGAAAGCAGCTCTTTAAAAGAGGAGCTTGAAAATCTAATAATAAAATTAAAAGAGCAAAAATTTAAAAAACTATTTTTTCAAATTCCAGAGGGTCTAAAAAGTAAAATAAACGAAATTAAGTTTATTTTTGAAAAAGAGGGTTTTGAAACAATTTTTTCGTTAGAGCCTACATATGGTGCTTGTGATATAAAAGATGAGGAGGCAAAAAGACTAGGTTGCGATGCATTAATTCATATAGCTCATGCTAACTTTGGTGTAAGAGCATCTATTCCAACTTTTTATATTCATTTTATTTTTGAAGTTAATGAGGAGGAAATAAAAGAAATTTTGGAGAAAAATTCTCAAAATTTTGTTTATAATTCTTATGTTATAGTTTCTAGCTTACAATATATAAAATACGTATATTTTGTAAAAAATTTTTTAGAAAAGTTAAATAAAAAAGTTTTTATAAAAAAAGTTTTAGAGTATGAAGCTCAAATTCTTGGATGTAATGTGAACGCTGCAAAGGTTAATGAAGCAGAAGCTATAATAGTGATTTCAGAAGGTTTGTTCTATCCTTTGGGATTAATAATGGAAATAGATAAACCAATAATATACATAGACTTAGAGAAAAAAGAGGTTAAAGATATTAGCGGTTTAAAAGAAAAATATAATAGAATAATTGCATGGTATTTATCTAAGTTTAGAGATTCGAAAAAAATTGGACTATTAGTTAGCTGGAAAAAAGGTCAAATTTTTTATGATGTCTTTAAGATTAAAGAATATTTTGAAAAAATGAACAAAGAAGTTTATATTTTTGCATTCGATGAAATTTCTCCAGAAAAGTTAGAGGGTATCGATGTAGATTTTTTAGTTAATTTAGCATGTCCAAGAGTTTTTCCGGATGATTATGAAAGATATAAAATACCTATTTTAAATTATTCTATCATTTTAAAACACTTTTATGATGAAAAAAGAAATACAAATAATTCTTTCTAAGCTTAAAAGCTTTGAAAACCCTAAGGTTGAGCTAGAACAATATGAAACGCCATGTGATTTAATAAGCAAAATAGTTAGCGAGCTAAATCTTATGAGTTTGATTAAAGATAAAGAAATTTTAGAAGTTGCATGTGGAACGGCAAAATTCTCTATAGCTGCTTCTTTTTATAAACCTAAAAAAATAATAGCATTAGATAAAGATAAAGATGCTATAAGAGTAGCAAAGTATAATTATAGCATTATTAAAGAAAAATTTGACGTTTCAATTATAAAATTTTTAATTGCAGATGTTAAAGAAATACATTTTAAGAAAAAATTTGATTTAATTATTATGAATCCCCCTTTCGGGATTCAAGGAAAAGTAAAAGATATCGATTTCTTAAGATTTGCTTTTAATTTTTCAAATTTTGTAGTTTCAATAAATCCGAATGGAAGGAATATAAAATTTTTTAAAAATATTGCACAAAAACATAACTTTAAACTTTTGAAGTTCGAAAAATATATGTTTCCTATTAAAAAAATTTTCGATTTTCATAGAAAAAAGGAAAAGAAAATAGAAACTCTAATTTTATATTTTTGCTCAAGTTTTTATGGAATATAGATATAAGTTTAATAAAAAAGAAGCTGAAATAGAGAAAGATATAAAAGAGGCAGAAAACCTTTTATACGAAGCTATAGAGATAGCAACTGAAATGATTAATATTATTACAAATTTTAAATATAACTTAGATAAAAAATGGCTAAATAGAATAGATTCTTTTTCGAATCATAAAGATATATATAATGGTTTGAAAAAATCAAAAGAATATTTGGACGCACTAGATAGACATTTAGCAGAAAAATTAAAAAGAATTAAGAATCTAAATATTTATGAAATTTTTAATTCTGGATTGTCTCAGAGAGAGGAAAGAGAGAAAAGAATGAAAATAACGAATATAAGGGATTATCTTTTGTCTACTAAAAAAATTTTGGACGAAAGTATTTCTGATATGGATAAAGCTGAAAGAGATCTAAATAACGAAAATTTTAAGAAGGCATCAATATATATAAATTTTGTAGTAGGTGCGTTAGAAGTAGCTAGTGAATATATCAATATTAAGTTGGATAGAAATTTAAAAGAGTTGAAGAGAAAGCTAAAATTAGGAAAAATGTAAATTAAATTTTATATGGAGTTTAATTGTTTTTTATAAAAATTAAAAGCATTTTTAGAAACGTATGGATTATCTTTAATAAAAAATCTTAAATTTTTTTCTAAATCTCTTTTAACTCCTATTCTTTTAGAAGAGTATATTTCAAATTTGTTTATAGAGTTGTTTTCAGCAACGTATAGTGGACCTTTTTTATAAACCTTAATACCATTTAAACTTTTATCTATTTTTAATGCTTTAGTTAATTTTCCTGGACCATCTGTTTTTTCAGTTATATTTTTAATAGGTTCTACAGCCCTTATTAGAACAGCGCCAGCTTCACTTTTTTTATGTGCAACAATATTTAATAGCCAGTTTGAATGAACCATATATATAAGAGATAAGCCGATATCTCCATATAGAGCTTCAACAACATACTTCGGAAATCCTAAATAAGCTCTTGAGGCTGGATCTTCTTTTCCGTAATATGCTTCTACTTCAACAATTTTACATATAATTTTTTTATTTTCTATTTCTCTGATTAAATATTTTCCGAGTAGATTTATTGCTACTTCTTTTGTATCCCTTTCATAGAAGCTTTTCTTTAATATTTTCATTTTCTAACAAATTTTTTCTCCAGCAGATAACATTAAATCTTTTTTAATGTAAATTGGTGAGTTTAATCTTAGGGCCATTGCTATTCCATCACTAGGTCTAATATCTATTTCTCTTATTTTATTTCCCTGCATAACAAAGGCTTTTGCGATATAAGCATTGTTTTTAATTTCTTCTATTCTAACGTCTATTAGTCTAATATTAAATTCATTAAATACATCTGAAGCAAAATCGTGAGTATTTGGTCTAAATTCTCTAATTTTTTGCAAAGCATTATTAATAGATCTTACTTGGACATCTTCAACAAATCCAACGAGCTTATAACAATTTGAATATAGAATTATTGTCGGCGGTTCAAGAGTAGTTTCTACACTTTCAACTTTAAAATAGTTTTCTGTAGATAGTTGAGGAATAGATGTTATTAGATTTGATATATCTTTAAATTCTTCTCTTTGCCATATAGATAGAGTTAAAGCTATTATAGATATTAATAGAGCAATTATTACAGTTAAAAGACTTTTTTCCATACTATTTTTAAAGTTTAAAAATACTTTAAGTATTCTAAAATTCTTTTATCTTTTTTCAATCCTACGAAATCTTCTAGAACCTCTCTTTTTAATATATCAAAACATTCTTGGAGAACCTCTAAAAACTCTCGCCTTTCTCTTTTAACGTGGAAATAATTCCTATAATCGCTAAAAGTTATGTGTATGCTGTAAATGTCTTTACTTTTTTCTATATGAATTTTTAAGAATCCTTGCTTAAAATGTTTTTTAGCTCTTTTTATAAAATTCTTAATGTAAGATTCTAAATGCTCTAAATAATAGCTTTTGACGTTTTCTTTTCCTATTAATATAACATTTATTTTTTCTAAAGTTTCCTCTACTAACGGTTTTATTAAATCTTTCTTTGTTATTATTCCTAATAAATTTTCTTTAACTAGGCATGAAATTTTGTAGTTGAGTAGTTTCTTTATTACGTATGAAATCTTTTCGTTGTTTGAATATGTTATTACGTTTTTAGAAGCTATTGAAGTTATTGGGTTTTCAAATATTTTATATTTTTTTCCAATAAGCTCTCCAAGAGTTTCTCTATTCTTAGATTCTCTAATAAGAAAGTCTGTAACATCTTTTGAAGATACAATTCCAACTATTTTTCCATTTTCGACTATCGGAATATGGGAAATATTATATTTTGCCATTAGTTTAATCACTTTAAATATCGTTTCATTCGGGTTTACTAAAACAATATTTTTAGTTTCTATTTCTTCAACCTTCAGATTTCCAAACCTTTCTTTAACTTTTTCTAGTAAAGAATCTATATGTATCATACCAATAACTTTATCGCTCTTATCTAAATATGCTGCTATGTAACAATCGTTTTCTAACATTCTTCTAGAAATTTCACTTTCATTAATTTCATAAACTTTACAATCTCTTTTTCTTATGTTTTTTATTTTTTCGTTTAAATTTTTTTCTGTTATAATATCTCTTAATTTTATAATACCTTTATATTCGTTTTTGTTATTTACAACAATTATTTCTCTTATGTTGTTTTCATTCATTAATTTAATAGCATTTTTTAATGTTTCGTTTTCTTCTATTGTTATTGGTTTTGTAATCATCTTGCTTGAACTCTTTTGATTTTTTGTGGTCTTATTTTTTCGAAAATTCTATATCCGCAGTTTAAGCAAATTATTCTATCAATTTTTTCATAAATTTTTTTACATCTTACGCATCTATACATGTTTTTACTTGACCTTTACGCCAGGTGGAAAGTATGCTGAGGAAGCTACTTTTGTATTACATTTTTTACATTGCCATATTCCAGTAGAAACTCTTTTTAACTTTTTAAACCCACATTTTGGGCAAACATGCTTAGATTTTTGAATAAGCTCGATTTTATCTATCTTTTCTCTTAGGGTCATTCCGTATCTTGCTCCAAATCTTCCACTTGAACCAACCCTTCTTACCATAGAGAATATTATCTTAATTAAAAAATTAATATACTTTTCGATTATTTAGTTTATCTCATTTTTACTATTTTCTGGAATTTTAATGCTAAGTAAAATAAATGTTGTATATGCGGGGGGTGGGATTTGAACCCACGACGGCTCTACGCCATCGGGTTTCTTATCATTTATTCAAAGCTTAAGATTTTATCTTAAGCCCGACGCCCTTGACCAGGCTAGGCGACCCCCGCTTATAATTTAAATTACATCAAATTAATTTAAATTAATCTCTCTATTAATTTTAGGCTTGATCTTGAATATACTTTTCTCCTTTTCTTAATTTTTCAAAAGCTTTTGTAATTTCTTTTCCTAAATATAAAGCATGATCATATAAACTAAAAAAACTTCCACCCTTTAAGGAATTGTATATTTCCCAAAAATCCTTACTTTCGATTTTAAAATCTATTAAAGAATTATCTGGGGTTCTATGTTCTAAAACTATTTTATCATTCTCTTGATAAATTAAAAATAGACCTTTTGGATCTTCTACAAATTCTTTCATTTTAAATGAATATTTATTCAATATTTCTCTTACTAAATTCCAATCGTGCTGATAAATATGTGCACTTGTAGAAATTGTTGTTATTGTTTCGATTTCAAAATTCGATTTAGTTTCTTTATTTATTTCATTAACAATATATTCTGCTAATTTTATTTGAGCAACAATATTTATTGGCCATCCTTTGACCATATCATTACTTCTAATCCAAACAGTATGATTATAATAATTTTCTGTTATTATTCCTTGAATACCTATTATGCATGGTGGATTTGGGGAATTTTGATCTATTAAATGATCCCATGAAACAATTAAAGCTCTTCTTGAATAAGGAGCTTTAGATAATTTGTCAATTAAATATTTAACTTGATTTTTTCCAAATCTATGTTCAAAGATTCTTTCTCCATATGTATATTCTACACTTTCTAATTTTTTTGGATATAAAACTTCATTAATATGCCTTTCAAAATCTTCTCTTTTCAAAAATTCAAAAAATTCTTCTTCAATTTTATATTCTTTACCATATAGACCTATAGTAATCATTAAATTTAAAAATTCTTTTTGTGGTTCTTCATATTCTGAAAATTTTATACTTCCAAATTTCATTATTAAATCTAAAATTTTTATCCATGCTCTAAAAATGCTTGTATCGTATATATAGCTACCGCTTAATGGAATTGGCCAAGAAGCTAATTCTACTTTTTCTTCAATTGTTATATCGATTTTTTCTCTAACTTCTTTTGCATTTGTTTTAAAATTTTTTTCTATTTCTTCTTCAAGTTTTTTAATATTATTTCTTTTAAATTCTTCTCTTAAATCAATAATTTTAACTGTATTCAAAACATTTTCAATTTTATTTATTGGAAAAATTATTTTATAATCTTTAAAATTTTTGTTTTTAAAAACATCGATTAAAGCTTTTCCACTTAGAGATAAATCAGCACCATAGATTATTAAAGTATCTATTTTTGGAAATTGTGCTAACGTTTCCAAAATAAAATTAATTCCATAAGTTGTATAAGTAGTTCCAATAATTCCAATTTTACTTCTTATTTTCTCTTGTAGTTGATTTAAAATTATTTCTTTTTTTGACCATAGAGTTGATATAGCAATATTACTATTTTCATTTAAGATTATTATATCTTTTTTCATATGTTTTTATTTGTTTGAATTAATAAATAGTTATAAATGATTGAAATTGCGTTAGTTGGAAAGCCAAATTCTGGAAAATCTACATTTTTTAAAGCAGCAACTCTAATGGATGTTAAAATTTCAAATATTCCTTTTACAACATTAAAACCAAACAGAGGAATTGCTTATGTATCAACTCAATGTGTTTGTAAAGAATTTAATGTTAAATGCAATCCTCAAGATGGATTTTGCATAGATGGATTAAGATTTATTCCAATAATTCTTTGGGATGTCCCGGGATTAATTCCAGAGGCTCATAAGGGAAAAGGATTAGGAATAGAATTTTTATCGGCTATAAATCATGTAGATGGAATTGTTTATATTATAGATATTAGTGGGAAAACTGATTTAGAAGGAAAAGAAATAGAATTTTCAAGTCCAATAGAAGAGGTAAAATTTCTTTTAAATGAATTAATTCAATGGTATAAACAAAATATTCAAAAGCACATTCCGAAATATTATAAAAATGAAAAAGAATTAATAGATATTTTATCTCAAAAACTTAGCGGGTTAAAAATAAAAAGAGAGCAAATAGAAAAACATATTGATAAAATAAACGATTTGGAAAGTTTCTCTAAGGCATTACTATTCGAAAGCAAAAAAATGATTATTGCTGCGAATAAAATTGATGAGGAAAAATCTGAAAAAAATTTAAAAGAATTAAAAGAATTTTTAGAAAAAGAAAGTATTAATATAAAGATTGTTGCTTCTAGCGCTTTAAGTGAATTAATTTTAAGAACCTTAAGTCAAAAAGGGATAATAGAGTATAATTTCAAAAGTTTTGAAATTTTAAGGAAAAATGAATTAACTAGCGAACAAATAAATGCACTAGAAAGAATTAAAGAATTATTAGAAAAATATAATGGAAGTTTTATATTGAATGTTTTAAATGCTTTAGTTTTTGATGTTATGCAATATAAAGTTGTTTTTCCTGTTGAAAATGAAAATAAATTAAGCGATAAAAAAGGAAATATTTTACCAAATGCAATTTTATTGGAAAAGGATGCAAAAACAATAGATTTAGCTGAAAAAATTCATTCTGAAATAGCTAAAAATTTTTTATATGCAATTGAAATTAAAAGCAGAAAAAGAATAGGTAAAGATTATATTTTAAATCATAGAGATGTAATAAAGATATATCACGCATAATCAGAAGTACTCCTTTTCATCATTTTTCAGATGCGGCGGTATTCTTCATAAAAATTAAATTTTAACAAATTTCAAATTTATTATGCCGGGGTCGCCTAGCGGATATGGCGCCGGCCTCGAGTTAAATGATAAGCTCTGGGGTAGCTGAAAATAATGATGATTTTGCTATAAGAGAAAGCCGGTGGGCTTTACGCCCGCGTGGGTTCAAATCCCACCCCCGGCGAAAAGTTTGTGCTTAGCAAATTTTTTAAAAAAATAAATTAATTATAATATCTAATAAATTAATGAAGTTAACAGCTAGCGATATTAAAAACGAAGGAGAATTTAAAGTTTATGGAATTGTTAGTCATGTAAGAGAGCTAGGTCCTAAAAAATTTATAATAATAACTGATGGAAAAGACATTTTGCAAGTAGTTTATGAAGGTAATAAAAGGGTTAAAAGAGGGGATAGCATTTTTGCAGTTGGAAATGCATTTTTTGATAAAAGAGCTCCAAGAGGAATAGAGCTTAGAGCAAAAGATATAGAAATAATTAATGAAATAAAAGAGGAATCTTTTGATGAATGGAGTATAAAAAGAATGAGTTTAGACAAAAAAATTAAATATAGAAGTATAAGCTTGAGAATTCCAGAATTTTACAAAATATTCGAAATATATGCTAAGGTTACGCATTATTTCAGAGAGTTTTTCATAAATTTAGGCTATTTAGAAATCTTTACTCCAAAGGTTGTTAAAATGGGAACAGAATCCGGGGCTGAAGTATTTTCTATATTATATTTCGATAAAGAAGCTTTTTTAGCGCAGAGTCCGCAACTATATAAACAAATGATGTTAGCTAGCGGTTTAAAAGGTGTTTTTGAGTTTGGTCATTATTATAGGGCAGAGGCTTCAAGAACTAAGAGACACTTAACAGAATTTTATTGTTTAGATGTTGAAATAAATTATGTTGAAAGCTTAGACGATGTTATGAAAGTTTTAGAAGATGCAATAAAATATGTTCTTGAGAAATTTAATTTAAAAATAGAGAAAATACCAATACTAACTTTTGATGAAGCTAAAGAGATTTTAGAAAGAAATGGAATAAAAACTAAAAAAGATTTAACAACAGAGGGAGAAAAGTTTATTGGGGATTATGTTAAAGAAAATTTTAATTCCGATTTTGTTTTTATTACAGAATTTCCCTTCGACGTAAAACCGTTTTATGTTATGAAAAAAGATGATGGGAAAAGTTATTCTTTTGATTTATTATTTAAAGGTTTAGAAATAGTTTCTGGGGCTAAAAGAGAGCATAGATACGAAATTCTTATTAATCAAATAAAAGAGAAGAAAATAAATCCAGAAAGAATGTATTGGTATTTAGAAACTTTTAAGCATGGAATTCCTCCACATGGTGGTTTTGGTTTAGGAATAGATAGATTTGTTAAGCAAATGCTAAACTTAGATGATATAAGAGAATGTGTTTTATATCCTAGAGATCCAGATACCTTAGAGCCATGATAGAAATAGAAAAAATTGCTTGGCTTGCAAGAATAAAACTAGAAGAAAAAGAAAAGGAAGAATTATTTAAGGATATATCTAAAATCTTAGAGATGTTTAAAAAAATACAAGAAGTAAAAATAGAGGAAAAGGATATTGATAGTGATGAAATTTTTGATTTTTTCTTTAGAGGAGAAACTATAGCTGAAACTTTTGATAACGAAAAGATTTTGAAGAATTTTCCAAAAAGAGATGAAAATTTGTTAGAAGTTCCTAAGACATTATGATA
Organism: Candidatus Aenigmatarchaeota archaeon; assembly: GCA_038733315.1. Taxonomy (GTDB): domain Archaea; phylum Aenigmatarchaeota; class Aenigmatarchaeia; order CG10238-14; family SpSt-28; genus JAHLMO01. The sequence continues at coordinate 374,010 of JAVYPJ010000001.1, forward strand.
ACTAAGGAAATATTAAGTGAAGCTATATCAAATCCGATAGACCATTTTGAAAAAATTAGAAAAGAAATAGAGAAAAGAGAAAAAGAGGTAAAATCATTTATAACTCTTAATATAGATTCTGCTGAAAAAGAAGTTAAAGAAAAAAAAGTTGGAAAATTATCATATTTAATAATTTCAGTTAAAGATAATATTCTTGTTGAAAATTTAAGAGCTACCGCAGGGTCTAAAATTTTAGAAAACTATATAGCTCCTTATAATGCTACTGTTATAGAAAAAATAAAGAAAGAAGGGGCAATAATAATAGGTAAAACAAATTTAGATGAGTTTGCATGCGGTTCAGATGGTACAAATTCTGCTTTTTTTGAAACTAGAAATCCCTTTGATTTGGAAAGAGTTCCTGGAGGATCCTCATCTGGCTCTGCTGCAAGCTTAGCTGCAGGTTTTTGCGATTTATCTTTAGGTTCAGATACAGGAGGTTCAATAAGAAATCCAGCAGCCTTTTGTTCTTTATTTGGATTTAAACCTAGTTATGGTTTAGTTTCTAGATATGGCTTAATAGATTTAGCTATGAGTATGGATCAAATAGGTCCATTTGCAAAGGATACTTATGGAATAGCTTTATTGTTAGATGTAATTCATGGAAAAGATGAAAAAGATGCTACAACAGTTAATAAAAGATTTGAGTTTGTTAAAAGGGTTGAAAATTTTAACGAAAAGGAATTAAAGAATAGAAAAATAGCATATGCTACAGAATTTTTAGAATATTGCTCCGAAGATATTAAAAAAAGATTTTTTGATGTGTTGAATTATTTGTCTAATTTTGGAATAGAAATTAAAGAGATTTCGATACCAGAAGTTAATGTTGCTGTATCAACTTATTATTTAGTTGTTTCTTCTGAATTTTCTTCTGCAATGCAAAAGTTTGATGGATTAAAATATGGTGTAAGAATAGAAAATAAAGATTTAAACGAAACAATTTTATTATCTAGAAGTTTATTGGGAAAGGAAGTTAAAAGAAGAATTTTGATTGGTACTTTTGTAACTTCTAGAGAGGGATATGGTAAATGGTATAAAATAGCTATGTTAGTAAGAAATAAAATAAAGCAAAGATTTTACTCTATTTTTAAAGATTTCGATTATTTAGTTTCTCCAACTATGCCTGTTAAACCTTGGAAAATTGGAGAGAAAAAAGAACCTATAGAAATGTACCAAATGGATGTTTTAACAGTTTTAGCAAATTTGGCAAAAATACCTGCTATTTCTATTCCAGTAGATAAATTTATAGGATTCCAAGTTATGGGTAAATATTTGGAAGATGAAAAACTTTTAGAAATTTCAAAAATAATAGAGGAAAAATTCAATATATGGAAATGAAGGTTGGTTTAGAAATTCACGTTCAATTAAAAACAAAAGAAAAACTTTTTTGTAAATGTAGCTCAGAATATAGAGATAAAAAACCTAATGAAAACATTTGTCCTATATGCACTGGTCAACCAGGTAGCAAACCTATGAATGCTAATTTGGAGGCAATAAAAAATCTTTTAAAAATAGGTTTAATACTTAATTGTGAAATAGTTAGAGAAAGAATAAGATTTTTGAGAAAACATTATTTTTATCCAGATTTACCTAAGAACTATCAAATAACTTCAGAACCTATAATGAAAAATGGTAATTTTTTTGGAATAAGGATTAGAGAAATTCATTTGGAAGAAGATCCTGGAAGATATGATTTAAGAAACGGATATGTTGATTTTAATAGGTCTGGAATCCCATTGGCTGAAATAGTTACAGAGCCAGATTTTAATTCAATAGAACAAATTGAAGATTGGTTAGATAAATTTTACACTTTTTTAAAATTTTCTAATTCAATAGTAGAAGATCCTGGAAGTATTAGAATAGATGTAAATATTTCTACAAAAGGAGAAAGAGTTGAAATAAAAAATGTAACTGGAATAAAAAACGTAATAAAAGCAATAAAATACGAATTACTTAGACAAGAAAGAAGTTTAAAAATAGGTAAAGAAATAAAAAGGGAAACTAGGCATTTTGATGAGGAAAAGAAAATTACAGTACCATTAAGAGAAAAAGAGTATGTTGAAGATTATAGGTATATTCCAGAACCAGATTTGCCGAGTTTTAAAATAAATGAAGAATTAATTAACGAAGTAAAAAAAGATTTAATAATCGTTTCTGAAGAAGAGAAAAAGTTAAAAGAAGTTTATAAAATTAACGAAGAATATATTAAAAAAATTATAAAAAATCCAGTATTACTTATTTCAATTAATAAAATTTTTGAAAATGTTAAAAAAGACTTTAATAAAATAGCGGAATTAATTACTGATTACGTTTATCCTATATGCGGGGATAAAAATATAAATTTATTAAATCTTTTAGAGGATAATAATTTTTTGGAAAATTTAGAGGAAATAGTTGAAAATCTGGATAAAATAGATAGAAAAAAGTTAAGAGAAATAGTCGAAGTTTTAATTTCTGGTAAAAATCCAATAGAATATGCAAAAGAGAAAAATTATTTTTTAGAGGGTGTCTCTGAGGAAGAAATAAAAAAAGTAATAGAAATGGTAATAAACGAAGAAAAAGAAGCTATAGAAGATTACAAAAAAGGAAATGCTAAGGCAATAAATTATTTAATTGGAAAGACTATTCAAAAACTTAAAAAAAGGGTTGATGTAAAGATTATAGATAAGTTTTTAAGAGAATTTCTATCAAAATAAAATGTTTTAAATTTTTTCTATAATATTCTCTCTAACTTTAAAGATTTTTCCTAAGAATTTTTCTATAGTATAAATATTTGTAAGTGTATGATTAGATATTTCTTCAACTTTTATTGTAGATTTTTCTTCACATAGTGCTAAATAAATTAAGATTTGATCTGCCATATATCTATCTAAACATGCATTAGAATTTTCAGCATTTTTTAGATTATTGATAGCAATCTTTGAATTTTCTAAACTATCGCTTCCTAAAACGCAATTCTCATAATAAGATGCAATAGTAACAGAAAAACCTTTACTTAATGTTTTTTCATTCCTTATCTTTAATTCAACACCTTTTAATTCATTTTTTATAACTTCAGCTTCTTCTCTTATTCTTTTTTCATCTTCAAATGCAGAAATTCTTGCTACATATTTTAAAAAATTCTTTCTTTCAATCATTTCTATACCATTTAATTTTTTTATTGGGTAAATCTCTATTTCAATTATTCCTCCACCCTTTGGATAAAATCCATGTTTTACTATATTAATTTCTGGTTTTTCTATTCCTAAAAACTTTAAGTTTTCAAACTTAACTAAATCTAAATAATCTATTGTTGGTGCGTGTAATACACATGTGCCACCAATTATTCTTAATTTGACTTTTTTATTTGAAAGAAAAGAGATTATCGGAAAAATAGTTTGTAAAAATAAAGAAATGCTGCCAGCAGTTCCAATATTAATTTCTTCAAAATTTAGGATATTTTCTTCTTTCGGAATAAATTCGATTTCAGTACTTCCAATATATAATCCTTTAACTTCTGCGTTTAATAATTTAGCTGCAAACTTTGCTCCAGCTAAATGTTGAGCTTTCAATCCTGGTTGTGGTCTATTTTTTCTAATATTATAAATTCTAAAAGGTTTTTTAAGAATGCAAGATAAAGCTATCGAAGTCCTTAAAATTTGACCGCCACCCTCTAAATAACTACCATCTATTTCAATCATAAAATAAATTTTAAAATATTAAAGAATGGGTCCGCCCGGAGTTGAACCGGGTTCTCCGCCTCGTAAGGGCGGCGTCCTACCGTTAGACTACGGACCCATAAATTTATCAGAGATAATAAAGTTAAATTCTTCGTATAATATCATTGGGGCCGCTGGGATTCGAACCCAGGTCAGCGGGTTTCTTCACTTTTCTGAGCTCCATTTCTGGAGCCCGCCGTCCTGCCATCTAGACGACGGCCCCATAAATTGTTAAGATTTTTATATCTTTTCATAAAATATTTATATGGCCGAATTTAGACTAAGGGGGTATACTTTGGAAGAATTAGAGAGAATGAGCTTAGAGGAGCTTGCAAAAAAAGTTTTTGATGCGAGAGTTAGAAGAAAAATTTTAAAAAGAGGATTTACTGAGCAAGAAAAAAAGTTTTTAGAAAAAATTAAAGAAATAAAACAAAAAAATCCGAATAAATTTATAAAAACGCATTTAAGACAAATGCCAATTTTACCTATAATGGTTGGATTAACTATTGGAGTACATAACGGAAAAGAGTTTGTGCCAGTAAAAATAAGGCCAGAAATGATTGGTAGAAGATTGGGCGAGTTTTCAATAACAATAAAAGAGGTAAAGCATAGTGGACCTGGGATTGGGGCTACTAGGGGAACTAAATTCTTATCTGTGAAATGATTGCTTCGGCATATATTAAAAATCTTAGAATTTCTACTAAGCATGCAAAATATATTTCGAAAATTATTAGAGGTAAAAATGTGTTAAAAGCTAAGAGATTTTTGGAGTTGGTATCCCAACAAAAATTAACCTTAGATGGAAAAAAGTATTATTTAAACGCTACAAGAGCAATTTTAAAAGCGCTAGAAAGTGCTATAGCTAATGCAAAAGTTAAAGGCTTAGATGAGAATAAGTTAAAAATAAAAATAATAGAAGCTCATAAGGGATCTAAAATAAGAACTCCTAAAAGGGTTAAGTTTAGGGGTAGGGAAAAGAAAAATACTCATATTAAAATTGTTTTATCCTATTAATATGGGGGCTACTGAAAAGAAAATTATTACTCAAAAAATTGTTGAAGTAGAGTTGGAGGATTATCTAAAAAATATTTTTGAAAAGGCTGAATATAGCGGTTTAAGAGTGGAGAAAACCCCTATACTTACTAGAATATTTGTTTTTGTTGGTAAGCCTGCGATAGCAATCGCTAGATTAAGAAGAAGGGAAGAAGAAATAAAGGAAACTTTAACTAAAAACTATAACATTCTTAATCCTCAAATTGTAATTCAAGAGGTTCAAAATCCATATTTAGATGCGAGAATTATAGCTTATAGAATAAAAAAAGCTATAGAAAAAGGTATAAATTTTAAAAAAGCAGCATTATTTTATATCGAGCGCTGCATGGAGAACGGAGCTTTAGGAATAGAAGTTAGAATCGCCGGAAAATTATTAGGTAAAGAGAGAAGTGCAGCTTATAAGTTTCGAAAAGGATATATTTTACATACAGGATTTCTTAAGGAAATGTATATTGACGAAGCAAAACAACAAGCTATAATTCCTGTTGGAATAGTTGGAATAAGAGTAAGAATACTTAAATACTTACCTCCACTAGTTTCTGCTAAATAATGGCCATTTTAAGAATTAAAGAGATAAGAGAGATGAAAAATGAGGATTTAATTGAAAGGTTAAATAGATTAAGAGAGGAGTTAGAGAAATTAAGGATGCAAACTCAAATGAAAAGACCTATAAAAAATACGAGTAGAATAAGAGAGCTAAGAAGGACTATTGCAAGAATTCTTACAGTTTTAAGAGAGAGAGGTATAAAAATTCGATGAGCGAGGTTTGCCAAATTTGCGGATTACCAAAAGATTTATGTGTTTGTGAAAAGAAAGTAGAAGAAAAAATTATTGTAAGAGTTGAGAGAAGGAGCTTAGGTAAAATAGTTACTCTGATAAGTGGAATTCAAGAGAATCTAAAAGAAATTTCTAGTAAACTAAAGAGCAGACTTGGATGTGGAGGAACTGTAAAAAACGGAATTATTGAATTGCAAGGGGATCATAGAAGAAGAATTAGAGAGTTGCTAAATGAGCTTGGTTTTAAGAATGTAGAAATTTATTAGCTTATTGGTTCAAAAATTATATTTTTCTTTTTAGCATATTCATAACATTTTTTAATTTCCTCATAGTTTAATCTTCTTGAAATTTCTGGAAACTTATAGGGAAATTTTTCTACTAAGTATTCTGGCCTATATTGATCCATTATGTTAACTAATACATTCGGTAATTTTTCTGAAATATAATCCAAAATTTTATATGTGCAACATTCTAAATGATTTGGCAAAACTAAATGTCTTATTATTATATTTTCGCCAAAATCGTGAATTATTTTATGGTTTCTTGAAACAACTTCAAAATAATTTTTTATTTTACTATATTTGAAAGCGCATTGATTATTACCATATTTAAAATCGGGTAGCCAAATATCTATTAAATCTAATAACAAATTTAAGCTTTCTTTTGTCATGTACATATTCGAATTCCAAAGTAATGCAATATTTTCATTAAAATATTTCAAACTTTCTAAGATTGTATGTAAGTTTTGATCTGGATTACCACCAACAAAGTTTATGTTTATCGCGCCTTCTTCACATAATTCTTTTTCTATTTTCGAAAGTTCCATAGGATTAACTTCAAAACCATTCTTAGGGTTTTGGCTTATATCCCAATTTTGACAATATACACATTTAAAACTACAGCCAGTAAAAAATATTGTACCAGAAGGAATTAGTGGTGCTTCTTCTCCATAATGTAAAAAAGCAGATGCAACTCTAGTAACATTATCCAATCCGCATTTTCCCTTTTCATTTTCTAATCTTTTTGCAAGGCACATATTTTCACAAAATCTGCATGGAGACAGCATTCTATATGCTAGCTCTATTTTAACATCTAAAAAGTTTAACTTATCTTTTTCAAAAATTAAATTAATATTTTTGCCTCTTTTTATGTTTTCGAGTAAAGCTATAAATTCGTTTCTTAATTCTGAATGGATTTTCCATAATTCGTTCTCTTCTAATTCTTTTAAATTTAAACTTTCTTTGAGAATTATAGATTTTGCAATTAAATATTTGGCTATAACTTCTTTTTTTAAGATTTTATAATACCAGTTAAGCTTTTCTTTAACTTCTTTATTCTTCCATATACTTACAGAATCAAATCTAAAAAATACCATAAAAATTTTATGAGGTTTAAAGAAATTCCAAAAGAGCTTTTGAAAAGAGTTTATAAATGGAAAGTTTTAATAGAAAGTAAAAATGAATTTTTTGGAAGTTCTCCGCCAAGTATTTTCGTATCTTCTGTGAATTATCCAAAAGTTAATATTGGTGCACTCTCTTTACCAATAATAGATGAGAATAGCTATTATTTAGATTCTCCAGAGCTTTGGTATAAAGATGGTTTAGGTTTTGAGGAGATTATTGATTTAAGGTCTAGATTAATATACTCTTTTCAAAACGTTAACATCAAAAGAAAATTTAATTTTATTGAGAAAATTCAAGAATTGGCTTTAGCTAAGAATGTTGTAGATTTAGAGGTTAAACTAAAGAATAAACCGAAATTTAAGTTTTTGTTCGATAGGTTTATTTCTCCTATAGGTAATCCTGCAAAAATGGAAAATTTAAAAATTCAAAGTAATGTTAAGATTGAAAATTTTGTTGAAAGAATTATTAACGATGAAATAAAAGCTTATGATGCAGTTTTTTTACTTTATGAAAAGAATTTAGAAGTTTCGAGAATTCAAAAAATTTTTTCTGCTGGGTTATTGGGAATAGAGAAAAAGATTATTCCAACAAGATGGAGTATTACAGCTATAGATAGTATTATTAGCGATAAATTGATAAAGAGAATCAGAGAGTATAAAATCTTAGATAAATTTCGGGTTTTTTATAATGAATATTTAGGGAACAAGTTTTGGATAGTTTTGTTGCCATACGTTTTTGGTTTTGAAATGGTAGAATTCATTGGAAATAAAATTTATCAAGATTATGAAATATTTTTTGAAAGAAAAAAGTATGCTGAAAATGTTGCAGGTGGTTATTATGCAGCTAGATTAGCATGCTGTGAATATTTAGAAAAAATAAGGAGACAAGCTGCTATTATAGTTTTTAGAAAGGTAGAAAAACTTTTTACAATTCCTTTGGGTGTGTGGAAAGTTAGAGAGTGTGTAAGAGGCGCTTTTAATAATAAATCAATAGAATTTAATTCTCAAGAGGAATTAGAGAAATATTTAATCGAAAATAATTTAGATATAAGCCTTAGCAAAATTTTAAAAATTTATAAAACTCAGAAAACCCTTATAATATAATAAGAATTTTTGCAGTTTAGAAATTGTACTGCACAAATTTATTAATTTTTGTGCAGTATGATTTTTATGATAAAAAATAAATTGGAAAAATTTTTAATTAACTAAATAATTTATATGGAAAACTATAAAGATAAGTTAATAGAATCTATAGAGGAGTTCTGGAGAAAAGAATTACCAATTTTGAAAGAAAGGGAAGTAAAGATAGATTTGGAAACAGAGCTTATTAACGATATAATAGGTGTTAGAAGGGCTGGAAAAACATCGGCAATGTTATTAACTATAAGTAAATTAGGAAAAGAAAGATGTATTTACTTAAATTTTGAAAATAGGAAGCTATTTCCTTTAACTAATAAGTACTTTGATGCTATAGTCGAGTTTATCTATGGTAGAGAATTACTTAAAAAATTTGGAAAAATTTACTTATTTCTAGATGAAGTTCAAAGGATAAACGAGTGGGAAAGATATGTAAGAAGTATTTATGATGAGTTTAAGGGTAAAATAAAAATATTCATTTCTGGATCAACTTCTAAATTATCAGCTTCAGAACTTTCAACTTTGCTAAGTGGGAGACATATTACTACTTATGTATTTCCGTTGAGTTTTAGGGAATTCTTAGGCTTTAAGGAGTTTAAGATTCCAAGTTTCTATATAGAGGAAGATAGGGCAAGAGTGTTAAGATTCTTAAAGGAATATATTGAATTTGGTGGTTTTCCAGAGGTGGTTTTAAGTGATAAAAAAGAAGAAATTCTTCAAACCCTAATGCTTGATATTATAAATAGAGATGTATTGCCAAGAGTTGTTAAAAGAGGAGAAATAGTTGAAGATTTTGTATATTTCTTATGTAGTAACAGCGGAAAACTTTTAAGTTTCAACGAGATGGCAAGGTTATTTGCAAAAACATCTGTATTAACTGTTCAAAAAATTTTCAGCTTATTAAAGGATGTTTTTCTTTTTTTCGACTTTTCTATATTTTCTTATAGTGTAAAAACTCAGCTTTTATATCCGAAAAAGATAATTTGTGTGGATCAAGGTTTTATAAATCAATTTGGCTTTAAGTTTAGCGAAGATTGGGGTAGATTAATGGAGAATTTAGTTGGGATAGAACTTTTAAGAAGATATGGATTAATAGGAAAGACAAGGGTATTTTACTGGAAAGAATATGGAAAAAGAGATGGTAGCGAAGTAGATTTCGTTATTAAAGAAGGCTTAGAAATTAAGCAATTAATCCAAGTAACTTATGCTTCTAATAAAGATGAAATTGAAAAAAGAGAAATAAGGGCATTAATTAAAGCTTCAGAGCAATTAAAATGCAAAGACTTATTAATAATTACTTGGGATTATGAGGATGAAATAAAAATAAATAGCAAAACAATTAAATGCATGCCTTTATGGAAATGGTTGTTAAAATAGGGTTTTAAAAACTTTATTTATAAAAGTTTTTATTTAAATAAATTTCCTTATTATAGGGAAAATTTTTAAATATATTTTCCTCATATAGTATACTATTTATGATAAATAGAGAAGCCCTAATAGATTTCTTAAGAGAGTATGAAGAATTTCAACCGCAGATAATAAAAAGAGAATTAGAAATACCATTAGATACAAATTTTATAATTTCAATAATAGGTCCTAGAAGAGCTGGAAAAACGTATTATCTTTTTCAAATAAGAAACTTAAAACAAAATAGTTTATATTTAAATTTTGAAGATTCTCGTTTAATCGAGGCGAATTTTAGAGATATAAGAGAAATTATAAGGTTGTTTGAAGAAATTTATGGAATTAAGCCACAATATTTACTTTTAGATGAGATAAATAATATTAAGAATTGGGAAATTGTAATAAGAGAGATTCATGACCTTAAACTTTATAAAACAATTATTACTGGCTCTTCCTCTAAACTCTTGAGTAAGGAAATTTCAACAAAACTTAGAGGTAGAACTTTAAGTTATGTTTTATTTCCGTTTAGCTTTAGAGAGTTCTTATGTGCTAAAAGAATTTCTATTGAAAAATTTTTATCTAAGGAAAAAGAGGTTGAAATAAAAAGAAATTTAAGAGAGTATATTGAATTTGGCGGTTTTCCAGAGGTAATATTAAACGATAAAATTAAAATTAATATAATTAAGCAATATTACGATTTAATTTTGTTCAGAGATTTTATAGAAAGGCATGAAATAAGAAATATAGGTTTTTCAAAGTTTTTGCTTAGTTTTATTTTGCAAAACTTTTCAAAAGAGATATCTGTAAAATCGATATATGATAAGGCCAAATCTTCTAATTTAAAAGTTTCGAAAGATACAGTTTATGATTATTTAGATAAATTGAGCGATACCTTAGTGTTTTTCTTTCTTGATAGATATTCTGTAAAGGTACATCTTAGAGAATCCTGGCCAAAGAAAATTTATGTTGTTGATAATGGTTTAACAAAGGCTGTAAGGTTTTCTCAAGATTTTGGAAAGTTAATGGAAAACTGTGTTTTTTTGGAATTAAAGAGAAAACAGAATAAAAATCCTTTACTAGAATTTTATTATCTGAGTAATAATGATTACGAAGTAGATTTCGTTATTAAAGAAGGCTTAGAAATTAAACAGCTAATTCAAGTAACTTATGCTTCAAATAAAGATGAAATAGAAAAAAGAGAAATAAAAGCTTTACTAAAAGCAAGTGAATTATTAAAATGCAAAGATTTATTAATAATTACTTGGGATTATGAAGATGAAATAAAAATAAATAGCAAAACAATTAAATGCATACCTTTGTGGAAATGGCTATTGGAAACTTAAAGTTTTTTGAATATTTCAATAGATTTCCCTATATATAGGGAAACATTTATTTAAATCTTTCCCTATATATTTATGGTAGAGAGCTTAAAAAGGTATCTACTAAACAAAAAGGAAGAAATAAAAAATTTGAATGTTAAAAAAAGGTTAATACATCATTCTTTTTCTATAGAGTTTGTTTCTTGCATAATAGGTCCTAGAAGAGCTGGGAAGACTTATTTTCTATATGACTTAATTCTCAATAAGTTAAATTTGAAAGATTCTGATTATCTTTTTGTAAATTTTGAGGATGATGAAATCAAAAGAATAGATAGAGAAAAAATTTCTAATATCATTCATTGTCATAACGAAATATATGGAAAATATCCACAATATCTATTTTTTGACGAAATTCAAGCACTAGAAAATTGGCAAAGCTTCATTTATTCGTTTTATGAAAAGAAAAAATATTTTATTTTCATTACCGGATCTTCTTCAAAATTATCTAGTAGAGAAATTGCAACACAATTAAGAGGGAGAAGTTATTCGTTAAAAGTTCTTCCATTCAGTTTTAAAGAAATTTTATCTATTAAAAATTTCGATTTAAACAAAAATATTTTTTCTTCTTATGAGGAATCAGAAATTAAGCATATATTAAAAAATTATTTAGATAGAGGTGGATTTCCACAGCTATGGATAGAAAAAATTAATGAAAAAATATTTTTTAGAGATTATGTGGATGTTATAATTTTTAAAGATATAGTTGATAGATTTAAAATTAGGAACATAACAGCAATAAAAATGTTAATTTCTTCTTGCGTTTCATCTTTTTCAAAGGAGTTTTCGATTAAAAAAATATATAACACTTTAAAGAGCACGGGAATTAAAATTAGTAAAAATTCTTTATATTTATATTCTTCTATGTTAAGAGAAGTAATGTTTTGTTTTAACGTTTATAAGTTTAGTTATTCTGAAAGGGAAATTTTGGGTTCAATTCCAAAGATATATATCTGCGATGTTGGTATTCCAAATTTTTATTTATCCTCAAAAATAGATGAAAATATAGGCAGAATAATGGAAAATGTTGTTTTCTTAGAGCTATATAGAAATGAAAATATCGATGTTTTCTATTGGAAGGATTATCAGCAAAATGAAGTAGATTTTGTAATAAAAGAAGGCTTAGAAATTAAGCAATTAATTCAAGTAACTTATGCTTCTAATAAAGATGAAATAGAAAAAAGAGAAATAAAAGCTTTATTAAAGGCAAGTGAATTACTAAAATGCAAAGATTTATTAATAATTACTTGGGATTATGAAGATGAGTTAAAAGTAAATAGCAAAAAAATTAAATGCATACCTTTATGGAAATGGTTATTAGAAACTTAAAGTTGTTCTATTAGAGAACAATTTCATATAAAAATCGTTTTGATATAGTACAATTTTTGTTGGGTTTATCGGTCAAAATTTAAATATTTGACCGATGTATATTATTTATGAATGAAGAAAAAAGAGTGATAAATATCTTTAGTAGTTTAATTAAAACTATGAAAAGTTAAGTGAACAAAAAATTTAAATTTTATTCAGTATACTTAATTTATGAGGGAAATATTAGAGAGACAAAAGGTTGAGGTTAAAGAAATTCTATCAAAGGAAATTATTCCGAGGGAAAATATTAAAAATATAGAAGAGTATATAGATAAACCTCTGATAAAAGTCATTACGGGCATAAGGAGAAGCGGAAAATCGTTACTAGCATTACTGCTTTTGAAAGATAAAAATTATGGATATGCGAATTTTGATGAAAAGGAGTTAACGACAATAAGATTAGATGATCTTTTAAACTATTTAAAAGAGGTATTTGGTGATTTTAAATTTTTGCTTCTTGATGAAATCCAAAATGTTAATGGCTGGGAACTTTGGGTTAACAGCTTGCAAAGAAGAGGTTATAATATTTTAATTACTGGCTCGAATGCAAAGTTGCTAAGTAAAGAATTGGCTACGCATCTAACTGGAAGATATATGGAATTTGAAAATTTTCCGTTTAGCTTTAGAGAGTTTTTAATATTTAAAAAATTTGACACTAATAATTTACTTTTTTTAAAGGAAAAGCAAGGATTGGTAAAAAAATTACTAATGGAATACTTAGAAAAAGGTGGTTTTCCAGAATATTTAGTTTATAATCTAGATAAAAATTATTTGGAAACTCTTTTTCAATCTATAATTTATAAAGATGTTGTTAAAAGATGGAATATAAAATATCCTAGAAAAATAGACGATTTGGCAAGATATATTATTTCGAACTATTCTTCAAGATATACCTTTACTAAATTAAAAAATTCTTTAGATTTTAGAAGCGTTCTTACAGTTGAAAATTACATAAAATATTTAGAGGAGGCTTATCTTATATTTTCGCTTGAGAGATTTTCCTTTAAGGTTAAAGAAATGAAAAAATCGCCAAAAAAAGCTTATTGTATTGATACAGGCATGATAAATGCTATTTCTGTTAAATTTTCAAAAGATATTGGAAGATTAATGGAAAATCTTGTATTTTTGGAGCTTAAAAGAAAGGGGTTAAAGGAAAATCTCTCAATATTTTACGGTCAGTTTAATAATAGCGAAGTAGATTTTGTAATTAAAGAAGGGTTAGAAATTAAGCAATTAATTCAAGTAACTTATGCTTCAAATAAAGATGAAATTGAAAAAGGAGAAATAAGGGCATTAATTAAAGCTTCAGAGCAATTAAACTGCAAAGACTTATTAATAATTACTTGGGATTATGAAGATGAGTTAAATTTTGAAAACAAAACAATTAAATGCATACCCTTATGGAAATGGTTGTTATTTTAGCTACATAACTGCAAGCTTTTTAAAAATGTTTGTGATTATTAAAGTTTCATATTATGAGTAAACTTTTTAAATAATCTTTCCTAAATATATGATATGTTTGAGAAAGATTTTGTGCTTCAATATTTTGATAGAATTATTGAGAAAATTAAAGTTGAAAGGATTTTTGAAAGAGAGTTAAAAGTAGATTTTCTTAAAAATAAGGCTATAGCAATAATTGGACCAAGAAGAGCTGGAAAAACTTATTTTTTACTTAATATTTTAAAAAATAATAAAAATGCTTTATATGTTGATTTGGAACATTCTGCCTTCAAAGAAATTACACATAAAGAATTTTTTGAAATAATATCGATTTTTGAAGAGTATTTTAAAACTAGAGTTGAAAAAGTGATTATCGATGAAATACAAAATTTAAATAACTGGGAAAGTTTAGTCAGGAGTTTGCTTGATAGCGGATATTATTTGATGGTTTCAGGTTCTTCTTCAAAATTGTTAAGTAAAGAAGTTTCAACTCAATTAAGGGGAAGAAGCTTAAGTTATGTTTTATTGCCTTTAAGTTTTAGAGAATATTTTAAATTTAAAAATATAGAAAGAAAAAAACTTATATCAATTTCTGAAAAAGTGAAGATAATTAAACTTTTAGAAGAGTTCTTAGAATGGGGTAGTTATCCAGAAATATTGGTTTATCCAGAAAAAAAGGAAAAAATTTTAAAAGAATACTTTGATACAATTTTTCAAAGAGATTTTATAGAAAGATTTGAAATAGTTCATACTTATATTGCAAAATTACTCTTCGAATTTGCTATTCAAAACTTTTCAAAAGAAATAAGTTTAAACAAAATAGCTAATTTTATTTCTTCAAAAATCGGAAGAAATATTAAAAATATTGTTTATGATTATGCAGAAAAATTACCAGAAAGTTTGAGCATATTTTTTGTAGAAAAATTTAGTAAAAGCATTTATGAAAGAAAATCTCTAGGAAGAAAAATTTATGTTTGTGATTTGGGTTTAGTGTCGATGTTAAGTATGGAAAAAAATATAGGAAGAAGAATGGAAAACGCTGTTTTTCTTGAATTATTAAGAAACACTAATTTTAATCCCTTACAAGAAATCTATTATTTCAAAGATTATCAACAAAACGAAGTAGATTTCTTAATTAAAGAAGGCTTAGAAATTAAGCAATTAATTCAAGTAACTTATGCTTCAAATAAAGATGAAATTGAGAAAAGAGAAATAAAGGCTTTGTTAAAAGCAAGTGAATTACTAAAATGCAAAGATTTATTAATAATTACTTGGGATTATGAGGATGAAATAAAAATAAATAACAAAACAATTAAATGCATTCCATTATGGAAATGGTTGTTAAAAAATATGGAATAAAAATGTCAATTTTTCACGATAACTTTATTAATTTTTATCGTATATATAAGATAATATGAAAGAAGATAA
This sequence comes from Candidatus Aenigmatarchaeota archaeon, assembly GCA_038733315.1. Lineage (GTDB taxonomy): Archaea > Aenigmatarchaeota > Aenigmatarchaeia > CG10238-14 > SpSt-28 > JAHLMO01. The sequence continues at coordinate 389,129 of JAVYPJ010000001.1, forward strand.
AATAAAAAAACTAATTTATGAATTTTGGGAAAAGGATTTAAAGGAGGTAAGAGAGCGAATAGTAAATCTTAAATTTCTTTCGAAAAATCTTGTTAATGATATAGTTGGGGTAAGAAGAGCTGGAAAAACATATTTTCTATTTTTCTTAACAAAAAAGCTAGAAAAGGAATTTGGAAGAGAACAGTTTATATATTTAAATTGCGAACATAGAAGTATTTATCCTTTAAAGGTTGAAGAGCTAAATTATTTAGTTAAGTTTTTTCATGAGGAAGATTTATTAAATAAAAAAATTTTTCTTTTTTTAGATGAAGTTCAAGCAGTTAAGGGTTGGGAAATTTTCGTTAAAAGTATTTATGATGAATTCGAAAATAAAATAAAAATAATAGTTTCTGGCTCTGTTAAATCTCTTCTTTCCAAAGATTATGGGAGATTTTTGAGCGGAAGGCATCAAACAATAAAAATATTTCCTTTATCCTTTAAAGAATATCTTATTTTTAAAGATATTCAAGCGGAAAGAATTACAGAAGAAAAGGAGGCAAAGATTAGAAAAGCTGCAAAAAATTTTTTGAAATATGGTTCTTTTCCAAAGTATGTATTAACAGAGGATTTAACATATCTTGAACAAATTTTTAGCGATATAATTGAAAGAGATATAAAGAGTAGAGTTGAGATTAGGAAAAAAGATGTAATAGACGAGCTTATAAATCTTTTGTTAGAAAGGGCCGCTTCTAAGATATCTTTTACTAAACTTAAAAACTTACTTCGGTCAAAGGGTTATAGGATAAGTACTGATTTAATAATAAGGTATGCCTCGATTTGTGAAGATGTATTTCTTTTTTTCTTTTTACCTATTTATTCTGCAAAATACTCAGAAGTAATAAAGAATCCTAAAAAGGTTTATGTTGTTGATAACGGTTTTATTAACTTATTTCCATTAAGAATTTCAGAAAATTTTGGTAAACTAATGGAGAATTGCGTATTCTTAGAATTAATAAAATCAGGTTTTGATGTAGGGAAGGAAATATCTTATTATAAAGTTAATGATTACGAAGTAGATTTTGTAATTAAAGAAGGTTTAGAAATTAAACAGCTAATTCAAGTAACATATGCTTCAAATAAAGATGAAATAGAAAAAAGAGAAATAAGGGCATTAATTAAAGCTTCAGAGCAATTAAACTGCAAAGACTTATTAATAATTACTTGGGATTATGAAGATGAAATAAATTTTGAAAACAAAAAAATTAAATGCATACCTTTATGGAAATGGTTATTGGAAACTTAAAGTTGTTCTATTAGAGAACAATTTCATATAAAAATCGTTTTGATATAGTACAATTATGAGGGAAGAGGATTTTAAAGTAGTGCTTTCTCGATGGAAATCTTTTGAAATGCCGGAGCTTATAGAAAGGGAAATAAAAATACCTTTAGAACCAACAACCATAGTTAGTATAATAGGTCCAAGACAAGCTGGTAAAACTTATAGAATGTTGCAAGCGATTAAGGATCTTTCTAAAATAATATCAAAAGAAAACATTCTTTATGTGAATTTTGAGCATGAAAGATTGAGAAACTTGGATGCAAAAAATTTGGAAGATATGATGAAGGTTTTTTATCAGATTTTTACGCCAGATGAAAAATCTCCAATTTACCTTTTTTTTGATGAAATTCAAAATGTTAGAGATTGGGATAAATGGATTAGAAGAATTTATGATAGTGGAAAGTTTAGGATTTTTATTTCTGGCTCCTCTTCAAAGCTTTTAGCAAAAGAAATAGCAACATCTTTAAGGGGAAGAAGTATAGATTTTGTTATATTTCCTTTTAACTTTAGAGAATTTTTAAAAGCAAAAAAATTTGAAATAGGTGATATAAAAATATTAAGCTATTTAGAGGAAAGGGGAAAAATTTTAAGGCTAGCTGAAGAGTTTGTCAAATTTGGGGGCTATCCGAAGGTTGTTCTAACAGAAGATTATGAATTAAAGGAAAAAATATTAGAATCTTATTATGAGGCAATTTTTTATAAAGATTTAGTAGAAAGATATAAACTCGATCCTGTTTTGCTTGACAACTTTTTAAGATATGCCATAACGTGTTTTTCTAAGCAACTTAGTATATCAAAAATTTTTAACTATTTAAAGAGTATAGGTTTAAAATGTAGCAAATCAACTTTAATTAAATTTTTAAAATATGCGGAGGAAATATTTTTCCTTTTTCCAATTGAAATTTTTTCATTTTCAATAAAAGAAAAAAGACAATATCCGAAAAAGTTCCATGTTGTTGATAACGGAATTATTAGAGCAATTTATCCTGAAGCTGAAGAGAGTTTTGGTAGGTTAATCGAAAATTGTGTGGCTATAGAATTATTGAGAAGAAAATACGCTAAGAAAATAGAGATTAATTATTGGAGAGAATATGGAAAAAGAGATGGTAGCGAAGTAGATTTTGTAATTAAAGAAGGCTTAGAAATTAAACAGCTAATTCAAGTAACTTATGCATCAAATAAAGATGAAATAGAAAAAAGAGAAATAAGGGCATTAATTAAAGCTTCAGAGCAATTAAAATGTAAAGATTTATTAATAATTACTTGGGATTATGAAGATGAAATAAATGTTGAAAACAAAACAATTAAATGCATACCATTGTGGAAATGGTTATTAAGAATTTAAAAGCTATATAATTTAAAATATGTCACAAGTGACGTAAAATATTAATTTTTTATGTCATAAATGATATATATGAAGAAAGAGGAAATAATAAGTGTATTATCTTCGGTTAATTTTTGGGGAAGAGAAGATATAGATGTAGGAATAGAGAGAAAATTTTATAATTCTCAAATATTAAATTTTTTAAAAGGTGTTGAAAAAGTAATAACAATAACAGGAGTTAGAAGGAGTGGAAAGAGTTATATATTAAAGCAAATTGGAAAAAAGTTATCAGAAAAGTTTGGAAAAGAAAACGTTCTTTATGTTAATTTCGAAGAAGTTAAATTTTTTGAGGAGCTAAGCTTATCTTTTTTAATAAAAATATACGATGCTTTTAAAGAAATTGTGAGACCAAAAACAAAACCTTTTTTAATTTTGGATGAAATTCAAGAGGTTCCAAAATGGGAAAAGTTTGTTAGAAGTTTGCATGAAAAAAAAGAAGCTTTTCTTATAATTTCTGGCTCTTCTTCAAAGCTTTTTAGTGAAGAGCTCGCTACTTTATTAGCTGGTAGAGAATTAGAGATAGAAGTATTTCCATTAGATTTTAAAGAGTTTCTCCAGTTTAAAAATTTTGAAATAGATAAAGAAATAGATTTAATTATAAAAAAAGAAAAAATTATAAGATTTCTTAGAGAATTTTTAGAATTCGGTGGTTTTCCAGAGGTTGTTTTAGAAGAAAATGAAAACAAGAAAATTGGTATTATTAGAAAATATTTTGATACAATAGTATTAAAAGATGTTTTAAGAAGGTTTAAATTAAGAGAAAGTTATAAGTTAGAGGCACTTTGTAATTATTACGTTTCAAACTTTTCAAACTTAATAACTTTTAATTCTGTTGCAAGATTTCTTAAAATTTCTGAAAAAACTACTGAAAGATTTTCAAAGTATTTACAAACTGCAAGAATTATATTTTTTGTTGAGAGATTTTCATATTCATTTAAATCAAGATATAAATCTGCTAGGAAAGTTTATGTTATAGATACTTCTTTTTCAAATTTATTAGGAATAAGGTTTTCAGAAAATATAGGTAGACTTATGGAAAATTTGGTCGCTATGGAATTATTAAGAAGATTGAAGAGAAGTTTAAAAGAAAATTTCTTTTATTTGAAAATTAATGATAACGAAGTAGATTTTGTAATTAAAGAAGGTTTAGAAATTAAGCAATTAATTCAAGTAACTTATGCATCTAATAAAGATGAAATTGAAAAAAGAGAAATAAAGGCTTTGTTAAAAGCAAGCGAAATATTAAAATGTAAAGATTTACTAATAATTACTTGGGATTATGAAGATGAAATAAAAATAAATAACAAAAAAATTAAATGCATGCCTTTATGGAAATGGCTATTGGAATAGGATATTTTTCAGAAGTTGTTTTACTTAGGGGTTATTGTAGTACAATATTTATAAATATTGTTCTATAATAATTATTTGTGAGGACAATTTTAAAAGAGCTTATTGAAGAATGGAAAGAAAGAGAGTTGCCAAAAATAATTGAAAGAGATAAAGATCCCACTAGGCTAATTGATTGGAAAGTTTTTAATGCCATACCAATAATTGGTTTTAGAAGAGTTGGGAAGACGTTTTTGCTTTTAAATGTGGCGAGAAAGATAGGAAAGGAAAATACAATTTATATAGACTTTGAAGACGAGAGATTGCCGAGAAAAACAGAAGTTTTAACTTATTTTTCCGATGTTATAAAGGAGATCTATGGTAAGAAAAAACTTATTCTTTTGTTAGATGAAATTCAAAACATTCCTAACTGGAGTAAGTGGGTGAGAAGAATGTTAGATAGTTTTAACTATCAAATAATTTTATCTGGTTCTTCTTCAAAACTTTCAAGCAAGGAAATTCCAACTGAATTGAGAGGAAGATGTATAACTTTTGAACTTTATCCACTTTCATTCTTAGAATTTTTGAGATTTAAAGGAGAAAATATAAATGAGTTGACAGATGCTCTCAAATTAAATTTATTGAGAGAGTATATAATTTTTGGGGGATTGCCAGAAGTTGTGCTTTCGGAAGAGGCAAAAAAATATTTGCTAATCGAAGAATATTATAAAACTTTTCTTGTTCGCGATATTTTTGAGCGATATAATATAAGAAATAAAGAATTAATGAGAGATCTTATAAGGCTTTTACTTAATTCAACTTATATAACTATAACAAAAACTTTCAATACTTTAAAATCTATTGGTCATAAAGTAGGAAAGGAAACAATTGCTAACTATTTTTACTACTTGGAAAATTCTTTCTTTATAGAATTTTTGGAAATTTTTTCACCAAAAATAAAGAATTCTTTAAAAGCGCCAAGAAAAATTATGCTTATTGATAATTTCTTCATAAAAAGATTTTCTAGATTTTCAGAAAATATGGGAAGATTAATGGAAAATTGCGTTTTTTTACAATTAAAAAGAAAAATTAGTGAAAATCCTCTAGCTGAAATTTACTATTTCAAAGATTATCAGCAAAACGAAGTAGATTTTGTAATTAAAGAAGGTTTAGAAATTAAGCAATTAATTCAAGTAACTTATGCTTCAAATAAAGATGAAATAGAAAAAAGAGAAATAAGGGCATTAATTAAAGCTTCAGAGCAATTAAACTGCAAAGACTTATTAATAATTACTTGGGATTATGAAGATGAAATAAATTTTGAAAACAAAAAAATTAAATGCATACCTTTATGGAAATGGCTATTAAGTTAATTTTTTAAAATCTTTTTGAAAATATATTTTGAAATATGTTTAAAAATTTTTTTAAACTATTTTCTTTTTTTATTTCTATTCCAGCAATTTTTGAAATTATAGAATTTATTTGATCTCTAAAATTTTTATCTAAGTTATATAGCATTTCTCTTCTTAAATCTGCATATTTTGCTTTTTTACTTTCTTCAATTATTGATAAAATATTTGTATTAATTAAATTTTGAAAATCTTTTAAATTTAGTGGCGAATCTTTTTCGTATCTATTAATTATTATTCCTAAAACTTTTTTATTAAGTTTATTTGCTAATTGAGAACATTTTATTGAATCGAAAAGAGATGAAATAGTTGGATTTGAAACAATAATTATTTCTTCGCTAAATTTTATAGCTGTTATAGCTTCTCTTCCAAATCCTGGTGCAGAATCTAATAAAACAAAATCAAAAAAGTTTAAATTTTCTTTTAATTTTTCTAAATTTTCTAATTTTAAGGAAGTTATTTCTTCTAAGTTTAAAGATGGAGAAATGTAGAAAAAGTTAAAAGTTGGGTTTAATATTTCATAAAAATCTGCTTCTTCGCTTAAAAATTCGTTTAAAGTAAATTTTGGTTTTGAAGTTAAAAAAAGAGAAATGTGTGGAGTTGTAAAATTAAAATCTATTAATAAAGTTTTAAAACCAAAATTCGATAATGCATAAGATAAATTTAAAGAAATTAATGTTTTTCCAACTCCTCCTTTTCCGCTTATTAATGAAATAATTCTTACCATTTCTCTAATAGTCTAAAATATTTTTTCTTATTTTTTCTATAGAAAGTTATTTTTCCCTCTCTAAACAATTCGCTTAAATATTCGGAGGCTCTTTGAATCGATAAATTAAGTGTTTTTGCAACATTTTGTAAAGTTAGTTCTTTATTTTTTTGAAATAGTTCTATAATAAATTCTTTATTTTTTTCTTTTCTAGTTTTTTTAATTTCATAGCTTCTTTCTTCTTTTTTTAATAAAGTTTGAATAAAAATTAGTTTATTATCTATTTCTTTTCTTTCTTCCATAAAAATACTTTTATTTTAAATTTATTTTTTCGATTTTCGAAATTTATATAATTTTCGAAATTATTTTATTTGTTTTTGTTTTTTCCCTAGTTTTTTAACGAAATTATAGGGTTATTTATACTTGTTAACAATAATGGTTAAATCTATATATTAATCGAAAATTGTAATATTAGAATGAAAAGTTTAATTAATAAATTATTTTTTGTAGTTTTTTTAATTTTATTTATTTCTATTTCTTCAGATGTTATAATTGAAATACCTCCTCATTCTAATAGAAGTGTTCAGGCAAATGTTAGTTCTCAGCTATTTAATTTTACTATTAATAATACCGAAGAAAATTCGATAATTCGAGTTAACATAACTTTACCTAATGGCTTTAATTATGTTTCGGATTCTGCAAATACTAATGCTTTGTTTGAAAGTTTTGAAGTTTATGAAAATACTTTAAGCTGGTATAATTCTTCTGGATTAATTTCAGATTTATCTTATACTCAAGAAAATTCTATTAAATATAAGCTTACAAAAAAACTTAAGAATAGTAGAGGAGAATTTGTAGGAAGAATTAAGCTTTTGAAAGATGGAGTTGAAGTTCCTGAGAGTTCTCTTAAAAGTTTGCCTAGAGGAAAATATGACTTGATAGCTTTTGATAATAAAGGTTTTATTAGAATAAATGGTATTAATATTACTAAGGATCTTAATATAGAGATTTGGATTGACGAGTATAAAGAAAATAATAAACCAAAAAATGCAATTATTTCTACTCCAATAATTGTCTTCAATGACAGTGAAGTTGAATTTGACAATGCAACAATCGTTCTAAGGAAAAATGGAGTAACAAACGTTTTGCTTCATTGTAAAGATTGGGATTTTATTAATTTTAATTGCTTAGAGTGGGAATCTCCTATAGATTTAGTTTTGAGTTCGGGACAAAACGAGACTCATATTTGGTTTACTGTTAAAAGATTTGCTGCATGGGGAGCGGGAGGTTTAACTTGCGATGAAGGTGATTTAAATTCTACTTGTTTAATTGGTACAAGTGTTACAATACCTAATCTTGGAGTTATTAGTGGAACTGGAAACTTGTTGATAAATGGGACTGGAGAGCTAACGGCTGCTGCTGGAGAAAGGTTTTTTATTAATATGGGTGGATGGATTAAAATCGAATCTGGGGGAAAGATTACTGGAAATGTTAACATAACAGCAACAAATTTAATAATAGAACCAGGAGGAAAAATAGATGTAAGTGCTAAGGGATATTTAGGAGGTAGTGTTGGAGCTAATGGACAAGGTCCAGGAAGAGGAATTCACGGCTCAAGTTATGCTGGTTCAGGAGCGGGATATGGTGGAAAAGGAGGTAATGACGCTCAAAATGATGCAGGAGGTGATAGTTATGGAAGCATTACTCAACCAATTGATTTTGGATCTGGAGGAGGAGGAAGTTATAGT
>JAVYPJ010000002.1:0-288050 GCA_038733315.1 Candidatus Aenigmatarchaeota archaeon
TAGTAAAAGTCTATATACCCTTCCGCTTGAGTCGCCTGTATCATGTAACATGTAATTTAAATTAATAGAAGTATTAGGTGGTAAGTAGGTTATGTTAAACCTAAAGTTTGGAGAGCCAGATATATCACCAGTTGCGGCGCCACCAGAGATTGAAGTTGAATCATATTTGGTTAAAATTAGTTCACTATCAATAGATTTATCATAATATATTACTTCTAATTGATATGCACCCTCTATTCCAGCTTCTCTAGGACCAGCAACACTTAAAGCTGCGATAACACAATCTGATGTTGAAATATTAACATTTATCCAACTAACTATTTCAGCAGATGGTGTTGTTGATGGCAAGTTTATGGATTCTATAATACTGGGCGCAGTTGAGCCTTTAACAATAGGATAAAGGTTTATGGTCACATTTGTTATGTTATAATCTCCATAATTACAAACAGCAAATCTATAAATTTCTCTAGCTGCAGAATCGGCTGTTCCAGCCCTAGGCGGAGAGGTAAATATTATCACAGGAAACTTGTTTTCATCATCAGAAAACTGAAGTTTAAATGATTCATAATAGCTTATGTATGGGTTAATTGTGCTATTTGTCTTTATTTCAACCAAAGCTGTATATTGAATATCTTCAGCATTTTCTGGGACTTCGAACCTAAATAATAAGATATTCTGAGAATAAGAATAAGGAGCATTTGTTGAGGGAGGAATTAGAAAGTTTTGAGTTTTATTATCCCAAAAAAACCAATTTACTTCATTACCTTTTTCATCAAGTATTTTTATTGATACGTTACCTGAGATGGCTATTGATTTATTGTAGTTAGCTAAGGGAACCGCAATACTTGCTAAATGACCTCTAATTACGTAGCCCCATTTTCCAGACGGACCATAAACTTTTATTCTTCTAATCAAGTCAACATCTTTACAGTCTATTACTCTCACATTAATTATGTTAGTTTGCTCTTGAAAATATCCAGATAATCCAGAAATAGTATACTTTAGTTTATAATTTCCTAAGGGAGTTTCGGGGGATATTCTAATTCCTCTTGTGTGGATGAAACAGTTATCATCAACACCGTTAGCACATCCTAAAGAGTTTGCCAATTCGCCTCCAGGAACAATTCTAACATTTCCTAAACCATCGAAATAATCCCATCCATAGGCTGGTAAATCAGAATAGGATGCTCCTCCTTCTGGTAAAATTTGAAGCTTTCCATTATAGTTAGTTCCATCAGGAAGATCAGTATCACCAGCTAAATCAAGAAGTAATATTGTAAAGTTGTAATCATTTCCTCTACAAAGAGTCAATTCATCAACAGCATTCCCACTAAATCTATCTCTTATATACCATTCTACATAAAACCAATATAATATATCTACAGCAATAGCCCATTCTTTCAGTTCCCTAAATTCATTATTATTGTACTTTATTTTAAGTGGGCCCAATAAACCTAAACTAGGAGAAATATCCGGAGGATCAAATGTATAATTAAGAAAAATTGGCTTATTTTTTTCAGATTTTAGATGCCAAACTATAACTTTCGAATCTTCCTTTTCAAGAACAATTCCATTTTCAACAGAGATATTCCAATCCTTTGGTAAATACTCTGTAATCTCAATTAAATTTACATCTATTTTTGGAATAACTTTTATTGTCATTTTTTCACTAGTCGTATAAGCAACCGTTGGACCTATTCTTTCTATTTCAAATTCTACGAAATCTCTTACCTCAAAGAATGTTTCGTAAGAACTATTTACATATGAGGAAGTGCTACTTGCATATACTTGAATATAATATCTTCCCAATTCCTCAGGTACAAAATAATATTCATAAGTACCATCATTATTGTTAATTATTTCTCCAGAATTTGTTGCATAGTTATAATTAAGGAAAATATTTTTACCAGAAGGAGTTTTAATACTTAGATTAATATCTGCATCTGTAACTCTTCCTCCATATATATCTAAAACACCAACAATTATTTTAACCTCTTCTCCTGGCAAATAAATTGATTTTGGTGTGTTAACAACAACTAATCCAACCCCAAATTCAACTTCCTCTTCGCTTAATATTTCTTCTTGTCTTTCTAAAATTTTAAACAAACCTTTACCTTTTTCTACAAACTTTTCTTCAATTGTTTTGACTTTCAACTTATACAAACCTGGCCTAAAACTTCTTCCAAAATCTAAATCAACAAAATATTTACCATCTTTTTCATAAATTTCAACCTCTTTTTCATTCCCTTCTGCATCTACTAAATAAGCTTTTATTTTAATATTTTCACTTAATTCTTCTTCGAATTCTATTTCAAATGTAGCTTTTTCCCCTAAATTATAATTGAATTTTTCCTTTTTAATTTTTAATTTAGCTTTAATTTCTCCAGTAATTTCAAAACTCAAAGTTTTACTAACATTTCCATATTCATTTTCAGCATAAATTTCTGCATAGTATTTTCCGAAAATTTTTGGCAAAAATTCAAAAACAAACTCAAAACTTTCGCTATAGCTTTTATTTTCAAAAATAACATTTCCTTTTGGATCCTTTATTTTAACATTTACATTTGAAACAATCAACTTTTCATCTAAGCTTACATTTCCAAAAATTTTAATTATCTTAAACTCCTTTTTTCCTTTAGTAACATTTTCTATAAGGAGAAAAGCATTTAGATTAATGTTTTGTTTTGTAATATTTTCCAAACATTTAACTAGCAAATCAATCTTTTTATAATCATAACTTTCAGAACTTTCAGCAAAAACCTCTAAGCTATAATTTCCACAGTTTTTAGCTTTTAAATTCCAAGAAATTATTTCGAACTCGTTTTCATTAATCTCTTCTATAACTTTTTGTAAAGGCTCGCTAAAAATAAAATTCTCTTCTACATTTTTTAGAGTAATGCTTGCATTTAAAATATTTCCATACAAAGCTTTAACATAAACTTTTATTTCAAAATCCTCAAAAATTTCTTGTGGAAATTCTATTTTTTCTATTTTTATTTTTGGTTTTAATTCAATTTCCTTAGAAATGTTTTCAATTTCGATATTATACTTTCCAGCCTTTTCTAAATAAGTTTCAAAATAAAACTTCCCATCTTTAACTTCTAAATAATTTTCTTTTATTGTTTCATTTTCAAAATATATTTTTAAATTTAAGCTATTATAGCATTTTGCCTCTCCAAAAACTTTTAAAATATTTTCTGAAACATTAACTTCAAAGCTAAACTCTTTTTTATAAATTGGAAATTCAAAAAGCTTTTCATTATTTTCATACTTTACTTTAATTTCTAATTTTTCATCTTCAGGTAATAAAATATTTTTCTCAAAATATTTGCAATTATAACAAATTTCTGTAAAATTTAAAAAACTTATTTCTACTTCATTTATTTCTTTTTCAAACAAAATTCTTATAGTACTTTCTTCCCCAGCACAATTATTTGTAATTTCTACAGAAATGTTTATATCATTTTCTAATACAAAGAATCCAGTATAATTTAAATATCCTAAAATAGATAGTAGAAATAGAGCTACACTAAAAATACTTGCTGTTTGTAGCTTTACTTTTATGTTAAATAACATATTATACTACTAAAATTAATTATAATCTGAAACCATTATATTTTAGCATTCGAGTAAAGTGTATGTCGAATAAATCGACTAAACTTAAAATATAGTTAGTTAAAAACCAAAAAAATTAGTTATAAAAAGAGAAAATGTCGAATGATAAGAAAAAAGTTTAAAAAATAAAGTATTGTCGACTAGGCTTAGCTTACTATTATTTTTATAGAGGAAATTATATAGTTTTTTACTAAAGTTTTCACAAAAATATTTAAATCTTCATTTTTTACTTTTTCTATGTTAACATAAACTGGAAAAGATGCATAAATTATTGTTTCGTTAAAATATGATATTTCTCCTAACTCAAAATCTCCTACGGAAGTAAAAGTAGAATTAGTAAAAAATTCTATTATTTCTCCTTCAACTCCATAAAAATCCTTAGCAAAAGCATATCCTAACAAAATTTCGTTACTTTTCTTCACATTTCTAACAAGCAAATCATTATAAAAAATTTTAATCGAATCATTATAAAGGCTTATTCTAATAATTTTTGGCACTTCATTCAAACAAATTAGATTTCTACCTTCAATACTTAATTTTTCTTCTTCAGCGTAGCAAAAATCATAAATATAGGCTTTTTCAAATTTAGTATAGTTTATTATTTTTATTTTTTCTTCACTTTCAGATTTCTTACCAATAGATTCGGAATATCCAAAAGGAAAGTGAGTAGTAAAATTTTCATTTTCTTTTGTAGATTTTTCTTTCTCTATTTCCACATTTTCTAAATATTCGCTAGTTTCATTTTCCTTTTCATACTCTTTTTCTTTAGCTATTTCTCTTTCTTTAATTATTTGCTCTATGGATTTAGAAAAAAAGTAGGATAAAGCAATTACAATAAGAGTTAATATTAGTGCAACCAAAAAATTTTTAATACTTATCATAAAAATTAATTATTCTATTATTTCATTTAACTGATATTTTTCAATATGATTTGCATCAATATAAAACTTATCAAAGCCAGAAACTTTATAGCTTATTGGAAAATCGTTTGAAAAGTAAATATAATCGATATTAGTTTTGTTAACGTAAATCTCTAATCCGCTTAAAATTAAATAATCTTTATTTATAAAGCATTCTAAACCTGCATTATAAGTCAAATTATATTTTCCGCTTAGCCAATTTCTTCCCTCTAATCTATCTAAGAAACTACCACCTTCTGAGCTTTCAAAACAAAGCTGATTTTCTAAAGCATCTTTTAAATTTTGAACATTATACGCAATACCATTTTTAATTAAATAAAAAGTATTGTTTGAAATATTCGATATATTTCCTATAACGTGTGGTACTGTTATTATTGAGCTATTTCTCTCTATAATTACTCCACCAAACTGATTTATTACAGAAGAAATTTGAGAATCGTTATTAGTAACTAAGATATAATTATTTTTGTTTGGTAAGTTTAGTATAGCGTTTCTATCAAAAAGAACTATAACTTTTTTTAATACTATTCCACTTCCATTACCAATAACATCCTTTTTAACAAAATAATCTATCTTTTTTGTTCTTATAAAATTAGTTGCTAAACCATTAGAATTTATAACATAGAACGGATCTTCAAACCCAATTATCGAAATATCTTTTTCTATATTTTCTACGGATTTCATTCTTTTATTAACATACGAAATATCTATTAAAAAGTATAGCCTTACTTTAATTTTAAAACAATTAGATTGAAATATTTCAAAATTCGTTGGTACTATAGAAATATTTATGTTATACTTACCTAAAAAACTTTTTACTCTTGCTTCATAATCTATAAGAGAAGAATTTTGGATTAAATGACTCTTATCGAAAAAAGATGAATAAAAAAAGGCATTTCTAACACTTTCACTAACATTTTCTATAAAAATACCATTTTCTATTTCGTAGCTTATTATCGAGTTCAAAATTCTTGGTATAGAAATTTCAAGAAAATTTGATAAATCGCTTTTTATAAATTCTATGGTGTTTAACATAATTTCGATGTCTTTTTCTTCAACGTGTTTTTTAATGGAGAATTCCTTAAGATTTAAAAATGAAAAAATTGTTATAAACAAAATTCCAGAAAATATAAAAACTAAAACTGAAAAACTTATTCCTTTGGCCATACTAAAACTTTAAGTATTTCTGGACCAAAAAACCATTTTACTCCATAAACATCTTGAGTATCTATATAAATTTCATCTATATCTATATTTCCTATTTGATCCCTTAACCTTTGAATAGCATCTTCTATAGAAAGAGTTTTGTTTTCAAAAACATTTCCATAACCAACTAGACCTTTTACTATATACTTTATTTCTAAGGACGTCCAAGGTAAAATATAATTTGTAGGACTTAAACTCCCGCTAGGTTGAATATCTTTTATTTCTATGGTATTATTACCTATGGAAAATAAACTAGGATATAAGTAAAAATGAGATGGCACAGCTCTAGCAGATGGAGATAAATAGAAAGAAATGTTATTAATAGATGCATTAATCATAGAGCTAAACCCTTGAACTAAATGAATAAAAGAGGAAACAATTTTTTCTTCACTTCTATTATAATAAAAAATTTTAGGATTTTCAGCCTTTCCTTCAAATAATATTTCCTTAGTAATATCTATCTCACCATATTTTAAATCAGATTCGTTTAGTAAATAAAAAATTTCTATATAGCTTTCATTCGAAATTTCTGCATAATCTTTACCCCAATGATAGTCTCCAAAAGAATTTAGGTAAATAGACAAAGTATTAGTTCCTTTTTTTAAATAGCTTGTAAGGTTTAGAGTTATGTTAATATCATTCGTTGCTTTAACATCTCTACTACAATAATAGTTTCTATAATCTATAGAATTGCAATAGTTAGGAGATGCAGGATAATTAATTTCTATAGTATCATTACCATCTTTATAGATTGGAGTATTAGAGTTTAAAAAAATAATTACATCACTAGTGTCTACATTTCTATTTTTAAGATATGTATCTTCTACATTTAAAACCTTTAAATATAAAGTAGCGTTATAGAATATAGCATTTTCTGGAATGAAAAATGGAGCTATTATCCAAGCTCCAGTTCTTCCTACTAATTTGTCAAAGTATATTTTTTCTCTATATTCTATTAAGCCCTCTTTCATTTCTTCAGGTTTTTTTAAAACGAGCGAAATTTTAAAACCCGGATGAAAATGAGTATGATAAGTTTGCGGAGCACCAACAACTATGGATATAGAGTTACTACCTTTTTTAACACAATTTGTAATATTAACTATAGAAAAGATCGCACAAGTAACTTCTGTTCCAGTACCTTCGCATTGAGAATAACTTAAATTTTTTAAAATATCGTTTTTTATATTACAACTATTTACATAAAAAGATTGGAATAGAGCAGTTTCTGTTTTTATATTACCTACATGCATAGAAACAAAAAGCATTGCGTTTAATATTTCGTTATCTTCAGAAATATAAAAGTTTTTATAATATTCAAAAACACCACCATTACCAGCGATAACTTTCCAGCCAGAACCGCTAACAAAAAAATCTATTATTTGAGTTGTTATTTTTTTATATTTAGTTAACCACGCCCTAGCTATATATCCAGATGTTGGCTTACCATATTCAAGGCCAGAAATGAACATAGATGAAGTTTGAAGTATAGATGAATAATTCTCGCAATTTTTATATATGCTTTCCTCACCTATTTTAATTTCAATGCAATAATCTTTTGCTATGTTTTCTAAAAATTTCTTAGTTATGTTTTTTGCCAATTCTTTAAGACTTTCATTATTAGCATAAACGCCAGAAATATAAATAGAAGAAATAGTTTCTGCAACAGATTTGTTCAAATCATCTTCTATAAAAAACTCATTTATTTCAGAATAGTTTAGCTCTTTTAATTTTGTTTTCATCATAGAAAAGAGTATTTCCTTAGCAAAATTTTTTGTTTCTATTTCGCTATATTCAACAAAAGCCTCAACATTTTTAAATCCAATATTTTCTATTGAAATAAAGTAAAAAATGAAAAATAAGGATATCGAAAAGATAATAATGGATAAAACAATATCTATAGAAAAAGAGAATAGCTTCATAATTTTATTTCCATACAACTAGCTTTATTTCTTCTAGTGATACAGTTTCGTTGCTCTTTATTGGCACTATTTTTTTTCTTACAAAAATCTTTTCACTATTATCAAATGAGCAATTTCCTATTTCAAGTTTTTGAATACAAAAATCATACCTTATATTTAAGAATTTTTTAACATTTTCATACCCAATCTCTTTTATATAGTTAACCTTTTCCATATCAATCTTTCCATCACTTCTTAAACCTAAAACTTCAAAATAGCTAACATTCCAACTGCTAGGTTTACCTTCTATGTCTAATAAAACATCTATTGTATCCAAATCTTTCAATAGTGCCAAATCTTCATAATACTCTAAAATATCAAACGTTTTTTTCATTTGAATACTAAACAAAAACAGAATTATAGCGGTAAAAATAGTAAAAGATATTAAGAATTCAATCGAAATAGTTTGTAACTTAAACAATCGAAATTTTACCATTTTCAATTATTATAGTATTTTTTCCGCTCTTTAAACTACCATTTACACTTTCTATTTTAGTATAGCATGAAACATTCTCTAAGAAAATTCTGTAGTTTTCTATTTTTATTTCGTTTGGCAAATCTATGAAAAATTCTTCAACATAAGTAATATTTTTTAATATTATTGGAAGAAAAGAGTTAAACTTAGATGATATATAATAGCATTCACTCTCAAGAAAAAAATATTTAAGCATTTCCGAATATTTTTTGTACGAATCAAAATAAAAATAAATAAAAATAAAGAATAGAGATAAAAGAGTAGAAAAACCAATAAAAAATTCTAAGGAAATTTGAAGTTTAAACTTTTTTGATTCTGACATAGTCTTTTATAGCCGCTATTTCTATCCTTTCATTACCAAAAAAACTTTCATTAACAGAAACACTAAACTTTAAGATATAATAAAAATTATTCTTTTCGCACTCAACAGCAATAGTATTGTTAGTGATATTATATACTTTTGTTTCCATAGGAAAATTTAATTTTAACACATATTTTGCTGGTTCTCCTTGAGAATAAACCATTTCAGAGTAGTATATAATTTTTTGGATGTTTATTTCTATTTGCCTAAGATTAATTTCCATAGTTTTCGATAAACTTTCTCTAAAAGCGTAGGAAAAGCCGAGTATTATTACTAGCATTACAAAGCTAGAAACTAAAAAGTATTCTAAGGCGCTTTGACTTTTCATAAAATATTGATTATTGATGAAACTATTTTATGAGAGCAAAAGACATAATGAATAAAAACATTATTTATGCAAAACCTTATGAAACAATTAAGACAGTTTCTCAAAGAATGATAGAAAAAGATATCTCTGGATTACCAATATTAGATGATGAAGGAAAAGTAGTTGGGATAATCTCGAGAACAGATATAATAAAGCTTTCAGAACACTATACAAAGGAAGAATTAGAAAAATTAAAGGTAGAGGATTTTCTTAAAAAAAGAAGAAAAAAAATTATAGTTGCTAAACCAAATACGCCAATAAAGAAAATAATAAAAATTATGATGAAGGAAAATATTTCTAGAATTCCAATAATAGATGAAAATAGAAAAATTGTTGGAATAGTAAGTAAGAGCGATATTATTAGAATTATTTCTGCCGAAAGTAAAGAAAAGGCTGAAGAAAAAATTTTAACTTTAATAGACAAAATTTTAAAAATTTTAGAAGAAAGAAAACAAATTAGTATAACTGAATTATCTAAGGAGTTAAAAGAGGATGAATATTATTTAGAAAAGAATCTCAAAATCTTAGAAAAATATGGTCTAGTAGAGCTTAATTACGTTTTAGGCAATGTAATAATAAAGAAAAAATGAAGACAGTAAAAAAATATACTATAAATTTAGATTTTATAACTGCAGAAGTAGAAATAGTAGATAGGAACGATTTCGTTATGTATTACGAAATTAAATTGCCCAAGCTAGAAAAAGGTGCAGAAATTTTAAAGGAAGAGGTTAAAGAAAAAATAATTTCAGAAATCCCGATTAAAGAGTTTGTAGATAAAGAGGGCTATGAAAAGTTGAAAACTGAAATTTTCAAAAAAACAAAAGAAGAAATAAAAAAAATAATAAAGCTTAGAGAAAGTGAGCTAAATTTTTTAGCGAACTTAATCACAATAGAAATGTTAGGTACTGGAATAATAGAACTTTTAATTGCCGATCCAAATTTAGAAGAAATAGCCATTAACAATTCTAAGGAACCTATTTGGGTATATCATAAGAGCTTTGGTTGGTTAAAAACAAACATAATTCTAAAAAGCGAGCAGGAAATAAGCAATATAGCAAGTATTATAGGAAGAAGAGTTGGTAGACAAATAAATATTTTAAATCCATTAATGGACGCATATTTATTAAGCGGAGATAGAGTAAATGCAACTCTTTTTCCAATAAGTGCTTTTGGAAATACTATAACAATAAGAAAATTTAGAAGAAATCCTTGGACGATAATAGATTTCATAAATACCAAAACAATATCCTTGGATGCAGCAGCTTACATTTGGCAAGCAGTGCAATATGAATTAAACATAATTATTGCTGGCGGTACCGGAAGCGGAAAAACTTCGTTATTAAACGTAATTTTAGAGTTTATTCCTCCAAACCAAAGGATTGTTAGCATTGAAGATACAAGAGAAATTTCTTTAACATCTTTTCATCATTGGGTTCCTTTAGTTACCAGAGCCGCTAGTGCAGAAGGTAAAGGAGAGATAAGAATGTTAGATTTGTTAGTAAATAGCTTAAGAATGCGTCCAGATAGAATAGTTGTTGGAGAAATAAGAAGAGCAGAAGAAGCTGAAGTATTATTCGAAGCAATGCATACTGGTCATAGCGTGTATGCAACTTTACATGCAGAAACTGCGGAGCAAGCATACAGAAGATTAACTCACGAACCAATTAATGTTCCTGAAACTTTAATGGAAAGTTTACATTTATTTGCTGTAATGTTTAGAGAAAGGAGAAGAGGTATAAGAAGATTATTCCAAATAAGCGAAGTAGTTAACTTTATGCCTCAAAAAGTTAACGATTTATATAGATGGGATCCAAAGATAGATGAAATAAAGAAGGCAAACGAAAGTTTAAGGATAAGTGAAGAGTTAGAATTATTTACTGGGTTAACCAAAAAAGAGCAATTGGATGATTTAGAAGAAAAAAAGAAAATTTTGAAGTGGTTCTTAGATAATAATTTTAACGGAATAGAAAACATAGGAAAAATAGTTGCAATATACTATAAAAACAAAGAAGAAGTTTTAAATGCAATATCTAATAACAAAAAACCACAATCTTTATTATGAGAATTCCCCTTTTACCCTTAAAGCCAGAAAAAGTTTTAACAATATCAAAAAAGACATTTATTTATATTTTAGCAGATAAACTTTCAAAAATTTTACCATTAGAAGTTACATTAAAGCAAGCAGACATACCTTATGAAGAAAGAGATTGGTTATCTTTTGCTATTTATTCTTCTCTTCATTGGTTTTTTATTTTATTTTCTATACTTTTTTTTATCGGAATAATTTCTAAAACTAACATTTTTTTAATTTCTTTACTTCTTTCTTCTATTTTTTCTTCCTTTACATTTATCTATTTTATCCTTTATCCAAAGCTAATAGTTTCAAGAAAAGTTAGAGATATAGAAAAAAATCTGCCATTCGTTTTAAGACAGTTACTAATAGAATTAAGGGGTGGAGTAACTTTATATGATGCCTTAGTCTCCATTTCTAACCAAGATTATGGAGTTTTGAGTAAAGAATTTAGAGAGGCTACGAAAAAAATTTCATCTGGATATTCAGAGGTTAAAGTCTTAGAAGAATTAATACTAAAAATCCCATCTCAAAAATTTAGAAAGAGCATGTGGCAAATCGTAAATTCATTAAGAAGTGGAGTAGAAATTTCAGAAGTATTAAAAAGCATAGTTAATAATATTATTAACGAGCAGAGAACTGAAATAAAAGAATATGCATCCTCATTAAATCCAATAGCCCTTTCTTTTATGATGTTCTGTGTTATCTTTCCAACTATGGGTTTAATATTAGTATTACTCTTATCAAGTTTTATTGGAATAAAAATACCAAAAGAAATGTTTTACCTTTTTTTAATAATGATAGCCTTTGTTCAGTTCAACTTCATTGGTTTAATAAAAACTAGAAGACCATCAATATGAGATTAGAAGCTATAATACCAAAATTTTATATTAGATGGATAAGAGAAAAACTAGAATTTTTAGATTTAAAAATCCAAGAAAAAGATTTTATAAGGCTTCAATTATTTTTTTCTTTACTTTCAGTTTTTGTTATAATACTTATATCTAAGAACTTTCTATATGCTTTAATAGCTTTTATATCAACATTTTTGGCCTTTATTTTTCTTTTATACTTAAGTATTGAAAATGCAAAAAAGCAGGTTGAAGTGAATTTACCAGAATATATTAGTCTATTATCTTCAAATATAAAAAGTGGATTAACCTTAGAAGAATCTATATTATCGAGCTGTAGAAAGGAATTTGGAATATTAGATAAAATATTTAGGAGCATAGGAAAAGAAATATATAGCGGAAAAGAAATTACAGAGGTATTAAAGAAGTATTCTAAAAAGTATAAGATAGAGGTGTTACAGAGGTTTTTATACTTATTAGAAGAAGGAATAAAAAAAGGTTCAAAAATTTCCGATTTACTTTTTGAGGTTAGCGAAGATTTAAGAAATAGAATTGTTTTGAAAAAAGAGCTGAGTTCTGTTGTAAGCTTATATTCTATGTTTATAATTTTTGCCGTAATCTTTGGTATGCCCATTTTATTTGGCATAACTACTTATTTTGTTCATACAATTCAAACGATAGCTCCAAAAAACTTTGAAGCTAAGCTTCCTATAAATGTTCCATTAAGCTTTAAGGGAATAGATATAGATACAAACTTTATAAAAAACTTCGCAATTCTAACTATTATTATAACATCATTTTTTTCTAGCATGATGATAGGCGCTTTAAAAGAGGGGAATGAAAAAGTTGGCTTAAAATATTTTCCAGCGATTTTAATTATTTCTATTATCCTATTTTTTGCAGTACAATTTTTAATATCTCAAATATTAGGATTTTTAATATTTTAAATAGTTTTAATTTTTATGGATGAAGACGATAGTGAACGGTGTCTGCTACTAAAAACTCAAATAAAAATAAGGAGTGCTAATATAGATGATATAGAGAACTTTGTTTCGGCATATATTTTAAGCTATAGCGATGAGAGTGTTAAGAAATATTCTTTTTCGAAAATTAGCAGAATAAAGAAATATTTTAAATGGCTTTTAAGGAAATGTAAAGAGAATTTGTTAGTAGCTGAAGTAAACGGAAAAATAGCTGGTTTTATTTGCTGTGATACAAATTTTTTTAGCAAAAAAGAAAATAAGAGAGTACTTGAAATACATGAATTCTTTGTTATACCGGAATATAGAGGAATTGGCATAGGAAAAATGTTATTAGAAAAATCGATTGAAATAGCGAAAAATAATGGAATAGAAATTATAGAGTTAGTGGTTGGTGAAGAAAATTTTAGGGCCATAAGTTTTTACGAAAAAAACAATTTTGAAGCTAAGGAAAAAATTGGTAGATGGGTTAGAATGATTAAAAAAATAAAATAATTTTATGCATAATAGTTGAGATAGATAGGTAGCCGGGCGACTACTGCTACATAGCAGAGGAAATTCCCCCCATCGAGGTTTCGAGGTTTAATAAGCCTCTATCCAGGCATCAGAAACGTAACTTATACACATTCAATGATAATGATGCCAAAAGCTGATGAGATGTGTATAAGATGAAACGGGCCTGGAAGCTAATGAGATGCAAGCCCTCAAGGCGCCTAGACGAATGTCGCCTAAAACAGAAGGGGGGGTTATGGCTACCTATCCTCAAAAATTATTTATGAATAAAAATAAATTCATAAACATCATTTTTAATACTTTCTAATTTTACAAATCCAAACCTAACAAATTGTACTCTTTCTCCAATTAAAATTTTCTTTATTGTACTTTCACCATATCCAAAAATCTCTTTTAAACTATTTTCATTAATTTTTCCATCTATAAGAATTTTTTCACCCTTTATAACTTTAACTTTAACAAAATCGTCATTAATGCTAATCCATTGGATTTTTTTAATATCCTTTTTCAATTCTTCACCAATTTTTTCTGCAACAATTTCGTTTTCTGTCTTTTCAACAATTCTTATGTTATAAAGGTCTATTAATCTTATTTCATCGTTCTCTTTTAATTCTTCAAAATCCCTTTCGGAAATAAAAAACTCGCCCTTAGTTAAAATTTCCCTATAGCCTCTTTCCTCAAAATCTGGATGAAATTTAATTTTTGCAAATTTTGTTGGTGCGTTAATAACTTTTAATCTTTTTGGATTATCTACAAAAAAATATCTATTTGCATACTTATCTAAGTGTTGTCTATTTATGCTCTCTAGCATTTCTATTTCTATTTTCCCTTCAGTTTTAGAAATTCCAGTTCTTTTTACAAAATCTATTATAGAAGAAGGCAAATATCCTTTTCTTCTAAGAGCGCTTATAGTTAGCAATCTTATGTCGCTATATCCACTTAGAAATCCTTTTTGAATCAATTCTCTAATTTTTCTTCCAGAAGTTATTTGGTCCTTTATTTCAAACCTTGCTATTTCAATTATTATAGGATGTTTATTAATTCCTAAAGCCTCTCTAATCCAGTTCTGAAGCTCAGTTCTTAATTCAAATTCTTTTGTTCTAAATCTATGCGTTATTTTTTCCCAATAGTCAAGCATTGCTGTTCCAAAATCATATAATGGCCAAACACAATATTTATTTCCAACAATCGGATGCTCTTTAAATGAAATTCTTAGTAATGAAGGATCTCTCATTATATAATTTTTGCTATTCATATCGATTTTCGCCCTTATATGTACTTCATTTTCTTTATACTTTCCAGAAATCATTTCTTCAAATATTTTTAAATTTTTTTCTATAGGAAAGTTTCTATGCTCACATTCAATTCCTTTAATTCTATATTCTTTAATTTTTTCTTTCGGACAAAAACAGGCATACGCTTTATTTCTTAGAATTAAAAGCTTAGCGGCTTCATAGTATTCTTCTAAATGCAAACTTAAAACATCTTCTTCATCCCAATTTATATCTAGCCATTTAAGGTCTTCTCTTATAGAATTATAATATTCTCTTTTTACTTTTTCCGGATTACTATCCTCGAATCTTAGAATGAATTTTCCATCATATTTTTTAGAATAATAATAATTTAGAAAAGCACTTTTTACATGGCCTAAATGCAAATATTTGCTTGGTTCAGGAGGAAAGGCTGTAATAACTTTACCTTTTTCAGCCATAGGCAATTCAAACTCTTTTTCTTTCCTTTCTTCTATAACAACATTCAATTCATTTAACATCTTTTCTAAGCTTTCTCTAGGCAATCTATTTATTTCCTCAATTTTTTTATCTATGATTTCACTTATTTCACGTATTTTTTCCTTTAACTCCTTATTTTCAGAAATTATTTTTGAGATTACAACATTTTTATTAGCTTTACCATATTTTAATGCGTTTAAAACTAAATGCTTTAAAACAAGGTTTTCTATATCCATAAATATCTAAAAATTAATAATAACTAATTATGGCAATAACTGTAAAGAATGTAATAGAGTTGTATGACAAGGATGTCTTTACAACAAAAGGGCAATACGCTGGTAGAGTGAAAGATGTAGAAATAGATATAGGTAGAGGTAGAATAAGAGCACTAGCAGTAGAAGTGGCAAAAGGAAGCTTTTTAGAGGCAATTTTGGGCGGTAGAAAAACTTTAATAGTGCCATATAGTTTAATAAATTCCATAGGTGACATAGTGCTAATAAAGTACGATTTCAGCGAATTGCAAAAAGAGCAGTCGCAATCTCAAAAAGAAGTTGAGGAATGAAACCAAGGAAAGTTAAGGAGTTAGAATGGCAGCAGGTTGGAAACATTTACATATTAATAGATAAAAAAGATAACAAAACATTTACTCTTGACGCAATTTCTTTTTTGGTTTGGATGCAGTGCGATGGCGAAAAAGATATAGAAGATTTAGTTGATTTGTTTTCAATAAACGGAAATAGGGATATAGTAAAAGGAGCGGTTTTAAACATTTTAGAAAATTTAAAGGGCTTAAATCTTATTGAATGGTAATAGAAAGAGTATCAACTGGAGTACCGGGATTGGATGAATTAATTGAAGGCGGATTTGTTAGAGGTTGCAGCGTTTTAGTTAGTGGATATCCTGGTTCTGGAAAAACTCTTTTGGGATTTCATTTTTTATTGGATGGTTTAAAGAAAAACGAAAATGGAATATATTTTTCGCTTGAAGAATCTAAGGAAGATTTACTTCAAGATGTAGAAAGGTTTGGTTGGAGAGAATTTTTTGAACAGAAAGAGAAAGAGGGTAAATTCTTAATTTGCAACATTTTACCTAGTAGCATAGAAAAAATCTCTTCAGAAATAATTAGATATGTTAACTTAATACAACCAAAAAGAATAGTAATAGATAGTGTAACTTTAATAGAAAACGCCTGGGAAAGTTATCAAGATATTGGAAAATTAAGGAGAAGTGTTTATTCCTTAATAAAAGAGCTAAAAAACAAAAAAATAACTGTAATGTTATTGGCTGAGGCAAAGAAAGATGAAATATCTTTCGAAGAATTTTTGGTAGATGGAGTAATAAAACTCTTTTATTTGGCTCAATCTTTACCAAGAGCTATACAAATAACAAAAATGAGAAAAACAAAACATACCTTAGATTTAATACCTTTTGAAATAACTGAAAATGGTATTCAAGTAAAGAAAATAATCTAAACTTTCTCTATTTCTTCAATCTTAAGCACTTTTATACCATCTTGTGTTATTCTAAAAGGATGAATTAAAGTTGAATGGTTTGTTCTTCTCATTTTTCTTATAGTTAAAGTTCTTTGAAATTCTTCGCTAACAGGAACAAAATCTAGTTTAATAACGGCATCTACAAGAAACTCTACTATTCCACTCCCACTTAACTTATTACTTCCTTCTTCGATTGTTCCGGTTAGAAGTGTAGTTATGTCATAGCTTTTTAATTTATCTATTAACAAACCAAGGCCTACTCTAGCTAAATATACATCTTTTAAAAACTGCTCTATCATACTTACACTATCTATAACAACCCTTTTTACATCTATTTCTCTTTTTGCGATATCTATTTTTTCTATTAGACTATTTATATATATTTTTATCAGTTTCGAAGGATCTATTTCGGTTGGTGAAAGTAAAATAGGTCTAACAGAATATATTTTTATTAATCCTTTTTGAACAGCCTCTTTAAACTTCCAATTTTTAAAGGTAGATTGGATGTCATTAACAATATCTTCTTCTGTTTCTTCTGTAGTAACGTATATTCCAGTTTCCCCTCTAATAGCACCGGCATATAAAAAACTTCCGCAAAATAAAGTTTTTCCAGTACCAGTTTTTCCAGTTATTAATATAGTACTTTTTTTGATAAAACCGCCTTCAATTAATTCATCTAATCCAATTATTCCAGATGAAATTCTCTCCATAAAAATTATTGATTTTTCCTAATTAACTTTTTAATAACGTTTGAAACTATTTTAATAAAATATTTTGGATTACTTCTTTCGAGTATTAATCTATTTTTTTCTTCGTTTAAAGTTTTTATTTTGCTTTTAACTTCTAATATTTTGTTTTGAGTCTCTGTAATCATTTTCCTAAACATTTCTTCCGAAACCTTTCTCATAAAGAATTGTTTTTGAATTTCCTTTCTTTGTTTTATAAGAACTTCTTCTTCTACTAAAAGTTTTCTAATCTCCTTAGAAATTTTTATATAAGGAATAATTATTTGAGTTATAACATAGGCTGAAACAATTGAAGAAAATATACTTATTAAAATTTCGTTTCTGTGTTTTGCAAAAAGTAGCTGTAGTTTTTTGTTTTCTACATAATCTTTTATTTTTTCTAAATTGTTCTTAAGAGTAACTATAGCATTTTCAAATTCTCTTACATTATTTTCTTCTATAAGCTTAGGAATAGATTCTATAATTTCTTCATTGCTTTTCCATATATTTTTTATTTCTTCGCTTAAAAGTCCGTATCTATCCAATTCATTAATATAACTTCTAAGCATTTCTAATTGATATTTTACTTTTTCCTTTTCTTGAATTAAGTTACTAAGAGAAACAAAAATTTTAACACTCTTTGATATTATTCCTTTTTCTTCGCTTATATCAAAAACGTTTATATCTATTTTTTGTTCTCCGAGGCTTTCGTTTAGTCTTGCAGATATAAAGAAGGTTATTGTTTTTATTTCGTTAACATTTATTTCGAATTCCGATTCGCTCGAACTAATTATACAGCAAGTTGAGTTTAATATAATTTTTATTTTTGCAGGCTTTTTTCCAATATTTTTTAAAACCGCAGCAATTATTTTTGTTTCTCCCTGATGTATTGAAACTTCTTCTGAAGAGAGTAAGAAATCTATTTCTGTTGGAGTACATAATATACTTTCAATACATCTTTCTTCAACGTCACAATTAGCTGGTTTACAACTTCTTACTTGATATAATTGGTTTAACTTACAGTTACCTTTTCCGCATCCAACATCTTGCCATTGAGTACATTCGCATTGTTTTATTATAGGCATTCCACCAGCCCCTATTCCTCCAAATCCAGGAGAAATAGCAGATTCTTGCATAAGTTGCTTAGTACGAAGGATTATATAGCTATAACCTTCATTTCCAAAATAGTCTTTAACATAAAAGGAAATGTTAAATACTTGAGCAGGTAAATTAGGTGCATAGCATTGGGAAGTACAATCTTTAAAACTATAGAATTCATTAAGAAGTCCACATGCATTATAATAAAAAGAAGAAGAATTGAAAATAGTATAGTTATAATTTTCATTAAAACAAGCAATTTCAGAGTATGCATTTTCAATAGTTTTATCTCTTCTTACATTAAAAACTTTTATAGCTGGTAATAATCCAGGACCGGTAATTGGCACTCCTATATCAAAAACATAATTTTGTGGCGGAGATAAAATATCTATGTAAAGAATATTCGAAAGAGTAATGTTTATCGATTTTAACCCCTTATTACCATTTTTAGTAGCAGAAACATTTAAATTTATTAATCCTACATCAAAACTTCTATTATCTAAAAATATTTTAAAATAAGTCGTTTTATTAGAAATGTTGTAATTGCTTTCAATCCATTCAACATTATCTACTATAAAACCATTAACGTCTGTAGCAAAAAAACTAATTTCTTCGCCAAAATTATATAAATAGAATTGTGGAGTATAATCGATAAAATAGTGATCAAAAACAGCAAAACTCTTTTGTTCAGAGTTATTAAATTGTGACTGATTAAGATCATAAGCATAAATCTTTACATAATAATCTCCAGTTTTATTTATTTGGATTTTATCTTCAGAAAACTTAAATTCCCAAAGGGTATCTTCTACTCTTTGTAGAGATGCATTTATTGTAGTTTCATCTGGATAGATTATTTCGGCAATAACCTTAGTAACATAAATATTATCTGTAACAATAGCTCTTATTATTAAACTATCGTTAACATTAAAAACTGTAGAGTTTTTATCTTTTATAATAAATAGAAAGTCTTCGATGTTTGGCGGCTCGGTATCATATGGATATATAGTTATCGAAAAATTTATTGATGAATTACTAAAACAAAATTCACAAGTAGAATTTACATAAGTTTGAATTGTAATATTTTCTTCTTCGGTAGGCATAGTAGCATATATTTTCCAAGAAGTAACGTTTTCTTTTTTCCAAAGTATAGATTCAACAAATTTTTCATAATTTTCATCTTCTGTTATATTTATGAAACTTGTGTTTTCTGAAATAAATGTTAGAGTTAAATTCTTTAAATCTCCCTTATAAGCTTTTACTCTTATAGTATAGTTTTGCGTTTGCCCAGATAACATTTTATGATGAGTTCCATTTTCAGTATCAACAAAAATTAAAGGGATACCATAGTTAACAAAAAAATTAGAGTTTCCAAATTCTATTTCATCTTCAAACTCAGTTATAGCGAAAAACTCAACATTATAGTATCCACTTCTAGTAAAGTTTGTAAAGTTAAAATAAAATTCATAACAATAATCTGTTCTTGGTTCTACTGCAAAAACCTCTATTTCATATATTACACCAATTCCAGAAATATTAACAATAATTTCTTTTACTTTTATTGGAGTTTCTATATTAATCGATACAGTCGTTTTAGAAGAATTTATTTTCAAATTTTCAGCCAATAGGATATGGTTGTTTAAGTGATTAATATAAGAAATGTTTGCATATACATCTTGATCGCTAGGTCCTTGCCAAGTTATTAATATTTTGTTTATAGTAAATATTCTGTCTACAAAAGAAATGTTTAATCTAGATGGTCTATTATTCAAATTATACCATGCAGTATTTAAGTCATTATCTATGGAATTCATAGCTATATCGTTATTATCGCTTGCGTTTGCAATTCCCTTAGGAGCAATGTTTCCAGTTTCTATGGTTATTCCGCATTCATCATATCTTTTTTTATTAAAAGAGGAAAAGCTAATTTCTTCGATAATGTTATCTGGCTTATTAACAATAGCTCGTATATAGAATTGAGAAGCATTTCCAAAAATAGGAACTATAAAATGTGTATATTCATCTATAAAAGTTATATTCGGATTAAAATATGGTTTTAGGGGTAAAATTACTTCAAAGCTTTCTGAATAACTTATAGAGCTTCCATTTTGCGGAAATGCTGAAAATGTAATTGTGGTAACTTCTTTACCTTCTTTATATTTCGAAATGGTTTTCCATTTATCAATACAATAGGTTCCATTAGGAATAGCCTCTATGGAATTTACATGATTTTCGGATTCATTACTATCTAAATCAATAGCATCGGTATTAGAAATGTAAATAGATGTATTAACAAACCATAAATCTCCATCTATTGCACTAATTCCTATGATTGTGTAAAAAGTTTGATTTGGTAATATAAAATAGTATGGATTTATTACAAAAACATCTGCCCTTCCAAAGCTAACATAGTATTCTTGCGTAGTATTAAATGCAGTTCCATTTTCAGTTTCTACGAATATTATAGATGAATAATTTCCGCTTCTTGGAGGAACAAAATAAAGAGAGTAATAGTAATAATTATTGTTTGGATCAAACTCTTCTAATTTGAAATCTAATTCAATAGTTTCTCTACTTAGCTTGCAATTAGAAATATTAAAGAATGTTATAGCTGCATATACTCTTTTTATTTCCGAAGTATTTCCAGTTATATTAGCAAAATATTTTTGCTCATTTCCAAAATTTATATTTTCGTTTAGTATATAGCTTCCAAAATTTATTACTTCATATTCTTTTATAGAGAAGTTTCCCTCACCATATAACGGAATAATAGAGGCATTGATATTAACATTTCCAAAATTTTCGCTTTTGACTAGAAATTCTATTTCCAAGGGCTTTTCTATCGAAATCGAATATAATTTTTCTTTATACGAATTTTCTAATAATTTTATTACACTTTCATTAAGAGATTCTAAGCTTATATTTCCAAACCAAATATCGCCATTTATCGAAGAAATATTAATTTTAATTTTGAAAGTTTGATTAAATAATATTTTTTCGAAATTTGGAAAAGTTATGTTAACTATTGCTTCTCCAAAACTTACGTTAAAATATGTAGTATTTTTATAACTACCGAATGGGCTTTCTGCATCTATTTCAATAGTTACCTCATATTCTCCGCTTCTTTTCGGCTTATATTCTAAATAATAGTTGCAAAAATATGGCTCATAACAAACATTAAAGTTTAGCTCAATTTCTTCACTGGTATTTATTAACTCATAGTTTTCTATTTTTTTGTACGAAATATTTGCCTTTGCAGATACAATTTTACTTGCATTAGTTATATTTACTGAAATTCTTATACTTTCACCATATTTTACATGGGTTTTGTTTAATGTAATTTCTGCCGATAGATTAAAAACCTTTATTATACTTTCCTTAGAGTTTTCTTCAGAAGCGTAGTAATATAAATACTCTTCATCAGAAATATTACATCTAACTAAGTAATCTCCTTCGTTTTGAAATCCATATGAAATACTAGCTATTCCGTTTTTGCCAGTATTTACTCTCGCTATTTCTGAATCGTTGATGTAGAACTCAACTGGATATCCTGATATAGGTTCTCCAGTATCCTTAACAACGACTTTACAACTTATTAATGCTGTTTGCGATGGATATAAATAAGAATCGTTAATGCTAATTTCTGAGATTTTTGAAAAACCATAAAGATGAAAAGTTTTCTTAGTTGTTTCATTATACCCATCTAATCTATTAACAGCTTTTATTAATATATCATAAATTCCGGGAGTTTTATAAATTTCGATATTAGATGTGTTAATAGTAAAATTTACCCAATATTTATAGATTGAAATATTTTGTATACTAAATAAATTTGAATAATCCTTAGAATTAGAATTAAGGATTATTTTGTCTGTTGGTGTAATTAGAGTTGCATTAGCATACTTAACCTCTGTAATATCGAATAATGCGCCTGCTTTTATTATGTCTCCTCTTTTAATTTCTATAGGTTCATTTAAAATATTTCCATCTGTAAAATCATAGAAATTCCAATTTGAATAAAGCAAATCTAAATAAGTTACATTTATATAGAAATAATCTATTAGAAACAGAACTTGTGTATCGTTGTGGTCATAACCATACCATTCTGCAGTTAAATTTATTTCAGTCAATTCTAAAATGGAGGTAACGTTATGTAAAAACGATAATTCAACATAAGTAAAATTACCTGCATTCCATAAATTGCAAGTAGTATTAGATTTTGGAAAGGAGTTTAATAATCTATTACTTCCTACTAATAGATAACACTTATCACTTTCATTATTTCCAAGATGAGTGGTAGAAGAACTGCACACTATTTTAAATGTCTTTCCTTGTATTTGCAACACACATCTTATACCTTTTACACCAACAGTTAAATTTATTAGATTAATGTCAGTTCTATTTAATCTCTCAAAACTAACATTTATTAAGCCATATTTTTTAGAAGAATCTGAAGTTATAGACATTCGTTCATAACTCGAATCGTCGTTATTTATATTAGCTAGATTACAATTAGTATAAGTTGTATTTACTTTTATACACTTTGAAATATTAACTGGTTTTAAATGAAAGCTTTTTATCTCTTGGGAAAATGATATATTAAGAAATAAATTTAAAATAAAAAGCGTTATAAGAGTTATAAAAATTGAGTATAATTTGCTGCTTATCATAAATAATTAATGAAAATAGGAGAATTAGAAAAAAAGTTTAACATAAGCATAGAAGAATATTATAAATCCTTAGCTACATATTTTAGAGTAAACACTCTAAAAATAGAAATAGATAAGGTTATAAGGGAGTTAGAGAATAGAGGTTATTTATTGGAAAAGCTACCTTTCGCAGATTTTGCATTCAAAGTTTTAAACAAAGATAAAATAATTACAAAGGAAATAGAGCATGCGATTGGCTATATTTTTTGTCAAGATGCATCTAGCATGATAGTTCCATTAGTTTTAGAACCAAGTGAAAAGGATTATGTTTTAGACTTATGTGCAGCGCCTGGGGGGAAAACTACAGAAATAGCACAATTAATGAATAATAAAGGCTTTATTTTAGCTAATGATATAAGAATAGAAAGAATAAAGGCATTAGCTTCGAACATACAAAGAATGGGAGTATTAAATACTATAATTTCAATCGAAGACGGAAGATTTTTACATAAAAAAATTGAAAATTTTTTTGATAAAATTTTATTAGATGTTCCATGTAGCGCTACTGGAACATTTAAAATAGACGCAATAAAGCTTACTAATGAAAAGCTAATAAAAAGTTTGCAGAATTTACAAAAATCTTTGCTAAAATCTGCTTATTATATGTTAAAAAAAGGCGGAATAATCGTTTATTCAACATGTTCATTATTAATTGAGGAAAACGAAGCTATTATAGATTGGTTTATTAAGAATTTTAACGTAGAGTTAGAAAACATTAAAATCAAAAGCATAAATCTTATAGATGGTTTTACTAAATTCGATAATTATGAATTTAATAAAGAAATTTCAAAAACAAAGAGAATTTTAAATAAAGGACAAGAAGCTTTTTTCATTGCAAAAATGAGGAAACTATAAAACTTTCTTAGAGCTATAGCCTAGGGAAATTGCACTAGCAACCATATGTGCAATTCTTAATGCTTCCGGAATTTTACTGTTTTTTCTGCTAATCTTTATTAATTCTTCTGCTTCTTTTTCATCTATTCCCTTAAGCTGAACAAAAAAGTTATCTATTTTTTTAATTTCGCCAGCATTTCTTATTATCTTTAATCTTTCCTCCCAATCTAAAAAATACCTTTTTAAAGCATTTTCTATAGCATTAAAATTTGGATATTCTTTCATTAAAACAATTATAGGTTTTTTAGTTTCTTCGAAGATTTTCTTTACATCTGCAACATTAAAACCAGCAAAAGTTATTCCAGCCAGAAAAACAGCCTTTATTTGCTGATAAAATCTTTTATTTTTTATTATTTTAATAATTTTTTCTGTTGAATCTAGTCCATCTATTTCAATTCTTTCTATTAAAAATCCTTCTATTATTGAGTTTTGCCTGACCACACAACCAACTAAATAAGAAAATTTTTCATTTCTATTAAAATGAGAATCGTCAATACCTAAAAGTCTATAACCCTTTTTATCCATATATATTTATTTCTTATTATTTTATGAAAAAACTAGATCCAGATGTAGAAAAAAGGCTATTCAAAAATGTATTTGTGTGTAAAAACTGCAAACACAAAATTAGAGCCTTAGCTAGTAAAGTCTCTGAAGGAAAAGTTAGATGTAGATATTGTAAGAGCAAAGCCTTAAGACCTAAAAAATTAATAAAGGTTACAGCATAAAAAATAAAAAATAGAGGGATTATTTTTTAGCTGCTGTGTCCCATATAGCTTTGAATGCCGTTATTAGCGCAGCTGGAAGGACAAATATTCCTATTAGTTTAACTATCTTGAATATTAGCTCTGCTCCAGGAACTTCTGCAGCAACTCCTAAGGGCACTAAGAATATTAAGCTTGCCAAAAGAAATGTTGTATACTCCTCTTTTCTAATGTTTAATAAACCAACAAGTATTCCCAAGCCAAATAAAGTCCATACTACTATTTCTTGAACTTTTATTACATCTATAGCTATTAGTATTCCTGAGATTACTGCTATTAGTATTCCTGCCAGAAAGGCTACTTCCCCTATTTCTAGTTGCTCACTAGCTCTTTTTACTGCCCTTTTCACTGGCATAAAATAATTAAAGCAATTTAAAATTTATATATTTTTGTAAACTCTATGCATCCTAAAACGCCATTATTTTTTACCTTAGAGAAACAAATTTTCGGCATTCTAACAAAAATCTCTCTTTTTATCATGTTTTTATCTATTATTTTTTTGTTATTGATAGCAGCCGAGCCACCGATAACTATTATTTCTGGATCGTATAAATTTATAACAGAAGCTAAAGCCTTAGCATTAATTTTTTGCAATATTTTAAATATTTCTCTACCTATTTCATATTTTTTGTATTTTCTAAAAAACTCTTCGGAAGATTTTATATTATCAAATACATTACTTCCACGAAGATTCGAATAATATTTTACAAACTTTGGCAATGAATTTCCGCTACAATACCCTTCCCAATGACCATATTTTCCACAGCTACATATTACATTGGAATCAAAATTTACATTGATATGCCCAATTTCATGTGCATTACCATCTTTTCCTAAAAGAAGCTTTCCATCAACAAAAACACCACCCCCAATACCACTACTAATAGTTACATAAACAAAATTTTCTTCTTTGTACTTTCCATAAATTTTTTCTCCAATAGCAGCAGCTACGGAATCGTTTATAATTATAACTTCTTTCTTTAATTTCTTCTCTAATACTCTTTTTAAATTTACATTTTTTATTCCTATGTTTGGGCAATGAAAAACAAACCCACTTTTAATATTTATAGTTCCAGCTATTCCTATAACAACTTTTTTGAATTCTATTTTTGAAAGTTTTTCACACAAAAATTTTATCAGAGTTTCGTAGTTTTTTGGAGTTAAGAATTCCTCTATTAAAATTTCTTTACCCTTTTTAAAACCTATTCTAGTTTTTGTCCCTCCAATATCTATTCCAACTATCATATTTCAACTATTTTAGCTAACCTTTTTAATGCACTAATCTTTTCTTTATTTCCTATTTTTGCTTCTTCAACAGCTTGCTTTAATATTTCAGCTTCTTTTAACATCCTTTCTTTGTCAACATAATATGGTTTACCAGCTTTTGTACCATGCGCATAAGTAAATTTTATAGGATCTTTCCAGCTTAGCCTACTTCCAAAAATTATGTTTGCAATATATGCTAAACCTCTAATAGTATCTTTTCCTATCCCATTAATACTAAGCAATTCCTCAAAATTTTCAGCTGCTTTTGCTATTTCCAAAGCTTTTTTATTTATTTTTGTAGGAATTTTGAAGTGATAAGGTAATTTAACAATTTCGTAACCATTCATATTTATATAATCTATTAATAGTTTTTGTTCTTGTTTTTTATCTAGCATTATTAAAGTTTTTTCAATTTTTTCTGGTGTATAATCCTTAACTATATCTATTATAGCTTTTCTTGTCTCTGCAGATTCTCTATGAAACAAATTCAAAACAATTTTTTCTTTAGCTCCAATAATTTCGTTATGCGGCTCTTCTTCAAACTTTTTCGTATTGGTTATCCAATGTAATCTTCTAACTTTTTGAGATTCTATATTCATTTTTTGATTTATTATAGAATAATTTCCATTTTCATCTAGAATTATAGAGTGAAAATATAAATTATAGCCATCTTGTAATTCAACATTATCTGCCTTTGCACTTAAAATACTAGCCCTTTTAATTTCTTCTTTGTTTTTAATTTCAGAATTCTCTATTTCTTCTAAGATTTTTATAGAATCTTTTCCTTTCCCGCCAAATACCTTTATTGGCAGATTAGAATCTTTTAGAGCATCTTTTACTGCTTTTATTGTTACAGTAGTCATACCACTATAATTCCACTCAAATCCTAATAAGCATGCAAAACATTGAAACCATAGAGCATCGCTAAATCTATATACTAATTCGTAACTTCCATACTCTTCTATAAGAATTTCAAGAATTGGTTTTGCAAGCTTTACCATTTCATTGTAATGCGGCACTGGACCTTTTGCTAATCTTAATTCAACAAAGTCTTTTCTTATCATAATTTTATGTCAGTATTCTAATAAACTCATTCTTCAGTTTTTCTAACGTTTCTTCTAATCTTTTTCTTCTATCTTCAAACACTTTTTCATAAAAAAGTATATAGTATAATCTGAAGGCAAGTTTTTTTAATAGAAAGACTATTTTGTTTTCATCACTTATAGTTGCTTCTAGAATTAACCTAGCTCTAAGTTTAATGTTTATTGGTTTCTTTTCGTCCTTAGTCATTACTCCACTAAAAATATTTTCTATTATATAGAAAGTCTTAAAAAACTTTGTTTCATCAAAAGTGTCAACAACATCTATTCTAATAAAAAAAGAGTTATCTGTAGCGTCAAATCTAAGGTCTTTAATTTTATGTGCTTTTCTCTTTATATTTAATAGGTTCGCAAATATTTTATAATTTTGTTTATAAACGTTCAATGGTTTATTCGTTTCAACATTAAATTCTAAATACTCCTCTTTTGGAATTATAATTTCTTTAACAATTTTTTCTTCCATTATAATCTACTTACTTGTGCTTCGAGATAAGATATAAATCTCTTCAAATATTCCTTACCATTTTCTTGATATTTCTTTATTACGTCTGAATAAAAAAAGTTCCAATAAAGTGAAAAGAAAAAATGATAAAACAAACTACGCTGAAAAGCAGTTTCTTGCGGTAATTCGAAGTATAGTGCACCTTTTATACTAGCCTCAAACTTTCCAACATCTTCTACATTACATTCGTAATAAACACTAATTTCAAATCTATAATAACAATTTCTATCTATAAGCTTAGTTAGTTTATAATCTGCTTTCATTTTTTCCTTTTCCCCCCTTGATAAACTAAACGCACTTTCTTTAATATCCTCTTCTTTCACTTCAAGAGCACTAGAAATAATTTTTTTAATGTTTTTAGCTAACATAGAAATATTTGGACCTTCGTATGTAAAAGGTAGTGCAACTATTGTTAAGTCATATTTTTTAACTATTGCGGATGTAAATAATAATGGCTTTATCTGAACTTCTGTTAATTCCATAAAAATAAATCCTTAAACTAAATATTTTTCTAAACAGTTGAGCCCCGGGAGGGATTCGAACCCTCGACCTCCTGCTTACGAGGCAGGCGCTCTACCGCTAAGCTACCGGGGCATTCCTTACATTAATATTTTTTATTTATGGAATTTTTATGGATGCTAACATTCTAAGATTTTTTAATAAACAGTCTAAAAACATTGAAAAGATTTTGAGGAATTATAGCGAAGTTAAAATTGTTTTTGATAGAGATGTAGATGGATTAATGTCATGCTTAATTGTTTATAGCTTTCTTAAAAAAGCGAAGAAAAAAATAGAACTAGTTTCTTTAAAGACTAATGAATTAGAAAATTTTATAAAAAAAGAAAAAAATTCAGATAAGCTTTATATATTCTTAGATTTAAGCTTAGAAGAAAATATTGCAAAAGAAGTAAGAAATAAAAAAATTAAAAGTATTTGGATAGATCATCATCAAATAAGAGTTTTCTCATCAAAAGATATATTATTCATTAATCCGCTATTAGTAAAATCAAACATATATATTCCAACATCAGCAATATCTTATATTTTATTTGATAGAATTTATCATTTAGAAGATTCTATTTTTTTCGCATGCATAGGAATAATATCTGATAAGGGAGAAAAGGATTGTAAAACAATTTTAGAAAAATGTCAGCAAAAATATAAAATTTCAATTTCTGAAATTAATGAAATTGCAATGAAAATAAACTCTATTTTTGTTTTAAATAAAAAAATAGAAAGGCTTATTTCAAAAATGTTGAATATAGAATTTTTCACTAAAAATAAATTCTTAGATAAAATTTATAGGAAAGCGCAAAAAATAATAAATTCTGAATTTAAAAAAGCTTTAAGAAAATATAAAGAGATAAACGGCTTTATTTTATATAAAACGAGCTCAAAATATAATATAAGAAGTGTTATAGCCAATATGCTCTCAGAAGAAAAAAAATTTAGCGATAAAATAATAATCGTTTATAATGAAAAAAGAGAAGTTAATTTAAGTCTTAGAAATGGTTATAATTCCAATATAAATCTTCTAGAATTTTTGAAAGAAATTAAAGTTAGTTATAAGAGTTTTGGTGGGCATAAAAATGCTTGCGGAGCAAGCATGGATAAAAAAGAGTTTAAAAAATTCTTAGAAGAAATAAAAAAATATGGTAAAGATAAACGAAAAACTATATTTTGAGAAAATCTCTAAGGATAACATTATTGGATATTTACACGAAATTTTAGAGCAAAATGAAGAAATAAAAAGTTTAATAACTCAAGCAAACATTGTTGCTGTTGAAAGATTTTACTATAACGATCATGGAATTACACACTCTAGAATAGTAAGCGCGGCATCTATGGAAATCTTTGAAAAACTATTGGGATTCAATATAGTTCCTACTATAGTCCAAAACAATATTGGAAGCTTAGAAGATGCTAAGATAGTGATTTTTTTATCTGCGTTTTTACACGATATAGGTAATGCCTTCCATAGAGAAAATCATGCAATTGTTGGAAGTATAATAGCGTTTAATCTATTAGAAAAAATTTTAGTAGATATTTATCCTGATGTTAAAAAGAGAGTTAAAATAAAGTCAGAAATTTCTCAATGCATATATTCTCACGATGAAAAAATTTTAGCTCCTAGTATAGAGGCTAGCATTTTAAAAATTGCCGATGGCTTAGACATGGCTGGAGGTAGAGCAAGGATTCCATATAAGTTAGGAAAAGCAGATATTCACGCTTTTTCTGCTCTTTCTATAAAAGAAGTAGAATTAGTGCCTTCTAGCGAAAAACCAATATCTATAAACGTTTATATGAATAACGAAGCAGGAATTTTTCAGATAGAAAAAGTTTTAATACCAAAAATCCAAAATACAATAATTAAAAAATACGTAAGAATAGAAGCTATAAAGAATGGGGAAACTTTAAGAACATATGAATTTGATTAGTATAATTTATATTTTAGTTTTCGCTTATTTGCTTAAAATTCTTGTTGATTTGTTGCGGGGAGAAGCTATATACGTTCCATTACCTAAGAGCACAATAAGGAAAATGCTAAGATTAGCAAAAGTAAATAAAAATGATATAGTTTACGATTTAGGTAGTGGTGATGGAAAGGTTTTGAGAATTGCCATAAAAGAATTTAAAGTGAAAAAAGCAGTTGGAATAGAAAAATCTTTAATTTTAGTTTTAATATCTAAATTCTTAAATAAAATTTATAGGTTAGAAAATAAAATAGAAATAAGGTGGGGTGATTTTTTAAAAGAAAACATTTCAGATGCAACAGTTATAATTCTTTATTTAAATTTTGGGATAATGAAAAAATTGGAGAAAAAAATTATAAAGGAATGTAAAAATGTTAGGATTGTTAGTGCGGCGCACAAATTTCCTAATTTAAAGTATAAGAAAAGATTTAAAACTGGGCATTTTTATTCTTATCTCTATGAACTTTGAGTTTTAAACTCTACATAATGACATTTTCCACAATATCTTCTGTTAGCATGCTCAGCTAAAAAGCTTCCACATTTCGGGCAAATTTTTCTTAATCTTTCTAACTTATTCTCAGTAATTTTATATAAGCTATGAACTTTAACTGTTTTGTGTTTCATGTTTTTTAGCTGGTAAAACTTCGTATATTTTTATTTTGGCTTTTGCTTTTGATAGGCCTCGATAAGATAATATGTAATCTATCTCTACTTTATCTTTATCTACATTAAACTTATTAGAAATTTCATTAGCCAATTCTTCTCTGCTTGGCGTAGGTTTTGAAGTATGATCAATTTCTATTATCAGCTCTTTTCTTTTTAAAATGTTATTATTCTTCTCTTGTAGTACTTTTATCTCCATATCTTTTTAGAATATTTAGAAAAATATTTAAATGTTTGTTTACGCAACAAATATAGTATATCTTCCTCTTGAATTTAAATTCATTACTTTTGCAATCTCGCTTTTTTCGGCATCTATTACATATATAAAACCTTTCCAGTTCTTTGTTAAATCCTTAGATTTACATCTAGGGCATTCCTTTTCTGTTGTTAGAGTTTTGCAGTTTCTACATGCTAAAACTATCTTTGCCATAATTATTTCTTTTTAGTCTTTTTTTCTTTTTCAATCCATTTTATATTTCCTAACCCAGGTTGTCTCATAGTTAAACCGACTTTAAATACATTTTGCTCATAGCTTACTGAAATAATTCTCGCTATAACCTCATCATCTAATTTTAACGTTTTTTTGGAGTTTTTTGCCAAAAATATTTTATTCTTTTCGTCAAAACTCATATAATCGTCTACGATTTGACTTATATGACAAAAGGCATCTAATGCGCCTATTCTTATGATCGCACCATTTCTATTCGCATCTATAACTTTTCCATAAACAATTTCCCCTACTTCTGGAAAATAAACCAAACATTCAAAAGTTACTTCGAAATATATGTTTGGGTTAAGAGGTATTAATTTACCTTCAGAATAGCTTATTAGTTTCAAAATTTTAAGAATAATACCATTTCTATTAATAGTTTTTTCAAACTTTTCTTTTATAGAATTTAGTAAGGATTTTTCTATATCGTCGCTCAATTTTTTTGGCTGTAATTCTACAACATCTTTAATCTTTAAAATTTTGAACATTAATATATATTAATAAAAAAATTTAAAATAAAAAAGTTTTTGTATTATGATATAATATGTATTTTAAGAAGGGGATTATAAAGAAATTATAAATATATTTGGATGGAAAACAATTTTATTATGGTGAATAAAAACAAAGCGATAAGCGAAGTTTTAGCAATGCTTTTAATGATAGTAATAGTAGTAGGTTTAATAGGCGTAGTATACTTTTTTATAAGTGGAATGGTTGCCAGGCAAACAGCCGGTGTGCTTCAGGTTGGAGGGGCATATTGTAATATAGCAAATAGTAGACTAGAGGTTCTAGTAACAAACGTCGGAACTACAACAATTCCAGCTAGTGATATTAAGGTCTTTGTTGGAGGTAATTTAATTCAGAGTATAGAGATTAAGCAAGAAGATAAGCAGAATAATATACCAAATAATAATATAGATCCTGGTATGTCTTTCTGGGTTTTAATTAATGATGTAGGTGGGGGTAATGCACCGAAAGCAGGAAAAACATATAGAGGTCAGGTGGTTTACGCAGGAAAAGCAGTAGATTTTATAATTTATTGTTAATCATAAGTCTTACAACTCCTCCTTATTTTACATTTTTTACATAAAGGTTTCTTAGGTAAGCAAATTGTTTGTCCATAACTAACAAGAATTTTATTGTATCTACTTTTTAAATTCTTCGAAATTATTTTTTCTAGTATTTCTTCACTTTCCTTTAAATTTTTTGTTCTAATAATTCCTATTCTGTTCGAAATTCTATGTACATGCGTGTCGACAGCAATGCAAGGAATATTAAAGACTTCGCTTAAAATAACTTTTGCAACCTTATTGCCTATGCCAGGTAATTTAGTTAACTCTTTTAAATCTTCAGGAATTTTCCCTCCATATTTCTCAATAATTTCTCTGGCAAGTTTTTTCAAAATCTTAGCCTTATTTCTATAAAATCCTATTCCATAAACAATCTTTTCAAGTTCTTTCAAATCAATTTCAACCAAATCCTTCCAATTTTTAACTCTTCTAAACAACTTTCTACAAACTTCAATTGTTATTTTATCTTTTGTTCTTGTACTTAAAACAGCAAAAACAACAATTTTAAACGCATCGTTATCAACAACCTTTTCTTTTTGAAATACAGGAGCTTTAAGTCTTTTAGCCTCTTTTTCCATTATTTCAAGAATTTTTTCCAATTTCTTAATATCCATAAAAACGTTATGCTTACTATCTTTATTAATCATTAAAAAATATTTATAATCACCAATAGATAATAACTTTATGACATTAGAAGATACACTACTATTATGTAGCGAAAACTATTTAGAATTTAAGAAAAGTGCAGAAGAAGCTGTAAATAAAGATGAAAAAATTAAATACTATAAAAAAGCGTTGTTTTGGTTAGAGACATATGTTGCCGCTATAAATATATTAATAGCTGAGAAAAATGCTAAAAGCGATGAAGAATTAGAAAAGGTTGAAAAAGCTAAAAAGGCTTTAATAAACAAACTATCTAATTATTTAAATGAAATTGTTAAAGATTTATAATTTTTATGTCTTGCATATTTTGTGAAATAATAGAGATAAAAAGACAAGCCGAAATAATATACGAAGACGAAAAAGTTTTAGTGTTTAAAGATATAAATCCGCAAGCACCAATACATCTTTTAATAATACCAAAGAAGCATATCTCAGGAATTCAAGAAATAAAAGAAGAAGATATAGAAATTGTTGGCTACATGTTTTTTATAGCAAGAAAAATAGCAGAAGATTTAAAAATAAATAATTATGAAAGCGGATATAGACTAGTTTTTAACGTAGGTAAATATGCTGGCCAATCTATCTTTCATTTGCATTTGCATTTATTAGCTGGAAGAAGATTTATGTGGCCTCCAGGATAATTTTTTTGGTTTATAAGGATATCTTTTTACATATCCGCATTTTAAGCAAGTAATATTTATAGTTTTATGATTCTTATTCAATCTAACTCTTGCGGTCTTTCCAATTACCAAAGGAATAAAACATTTTTTGCAAAAATATTTTTTTAACCATTTTAACCTAAAATTTGTTTTTAGTGCAATTGTTCTAACAAGCTGCATATATTTTTTTGCAAGCTCTTCATCCCCTTCTTCCAATTTTTTAAAGGCCAAATCCAATAAAATTTCTATTCTTTCCTTTGCAATTTTTTTGTAAAATGTTTTTAGTTGTGCTCTTCTCATAACATACCATAGACAATAGAAACCAATATTTAACTTTTGAATTCAAAATATTATGGAAAGATTAGATATTAGAGAAATAGAGACTCAAAAAACACAATCAATAAGCGAAATTTTTGTTAGACAAATCTTAGAGAGAATAGATTTTATTGATGTTCTAATCTTAAAGAAGTTTTATTTAACTGGCAAAAATTTTCCAAATGACGTTCAACCATATTGTTTCCCTTTTTTATATACCGAACTAAAAAATCAACATCAAATAAATTTAACCTTAGAAGGTTTGAGAAAAAGGTTAAATACCTTAGTTAACTTAGGATTGTTAAAAAAAGTAGAAAGAACAAATCCATCTGTTTATTTCCCAAAAGAAGATATGAAAGAGATTGCAAGAAGAATAATTTTTAAATTCTTTGAAAGATATGGTTTCGAAAGCTTAATTAACGATTTAGTAAAAAAGTAGCATGCATCTGAAAGTAAAGAAATTGAGTGAAAGCGCTAAGCTACCTGAAAGAAAAAGAATTGGCGATGCTGGCTTAGATTTATATTGCATAGAAAGTTTTGAAATTAATCCAAAAGAAATAAAATTAGTTTCTACTGGAATAGCTGTAGAGATTCCTAAGGGATATGTCGGAATAATAAAAGATAGAAGTGGATTAGCAATTAAGGGCTTACATGTTTTAGCTGGGGTAGTTGATGAAAATTATAGAGGAGAAGTTAAAGTAGTTTTAATAAATTTAGGCAACGAAAAGCTTTCAATAGAAAAAAATTCTAGAATAGCTCAGTTATTAATAATTCCATATTTAAATTGCGATGTTATAGAGGTTAACGAGCTAAGCGAAAGTAATAGAGGAGAAAAAGGATTCGGAAGCACCGGAATTGCTTAAATATTTTTAAGCATTAATATCTTTAAATGGTAATTGTTTGTACTTCGTGCAACAAAAAAATATCGATAGGAGAAAATTATAGCAAATTTTATTGCCCAAATTGTCAAGAGTTCGAAATTATAAGATGCAAGGCTTGTAAAAAATCCATAGTAACATATATTTGCCCAAATTGTGGATTTAAAGGTCCTTAATATTTATTTTTTATCCACTTAAATATAATGGGGAAAGTAATAGTTACGATAAGAGTAATTCCTGAAAATGAAAGTCAAGAAAAAGAAGTAGTTGAAAAGGTAAAGCCTGAAAAGTACTATAAAAAACCTTTTGTTTTTGGTGTAGAGGCATTGTATATAGAAAAGATTATAGGTGACGAAGCTGGTGAGATTGAAAAGGTTGAAAAAATTTTAAATGAAATAGGAGTAAGCTATGAAATAGAAAACATTACAAGGATTTTTATTGATTAATTCAAAAATTACTTTTATGATAAGTAGAGACAAAAAATATTTATTTTTAGCTTTTGACCATTGCGTTGAGCATGGCGTTCACACATATGAAAACATAGATTTAAACCCAAAAAGAATTGTAAAAATAGCTGAAAAGGCTAAGGTAGATGCCATAATAGCTCATATAGGTTCAATTATTTTTTCTAAGCCAAAGATACCAATAATATTAAAGGTTACTGGAAAAACTGAATTGGTTGAAGATAATCATCAAATCCAAACTATTTTTGTTTGTGAGGAAGAAATAGTAAGGTTAAAGAAAAAGTTTAAACTAATTGGTTTAGCAGCAACGATTTATGTTGGTTCAGATTTTGAAAGCAAAATGATAGAGAATTTTATAAAGATTAAAGAAATTGCATTAAAGAATAATCTAATTGTTACTGGATTTTTTTATCCAAGAACAAAGAAATTCGATAGATATAGCTACGAAGCA
The DNA here is from genome assembly GCA_038733315.1 of Candidatus Aenigmatarchaeota archaeon. Lineage (GTDB taxonomy): Archaea > Aenigmatarchaeota > Aenigmatarchaeia > CG10238-14 > SpSt-28 > JAHLMO01. The sequence goes on from JAVYPJ010000002.1 coordinate 35,720, forward strand.
ATTTCCTATTCAGCTAGAGTTGGTTGTGAGTTAAATGCAGATATAATAAAAACTTACTATACTGGATCTATTGAAACTTTTAGGAAAGTTATTAAAAACTGTTTTAAACCAATAGTTGTGGCTGGAGGAAAGTTAATAGAGGAAGAAGAATTTTTAAAAATTGTAAAAGATGTTATGAAAGCTGGAGCTTCTGGAATAGCCGTTGGCAGAAACGTTTGGCAAAGAGAAGATAAAGAAGCAATAGAATTGCTTAAAGAGCTAAAAGAGATAGTTCACTCTTAATATGCTATTATCCGATAAAAAAATAAAAGAATATGTAAAGGAGGGAAAAATTATGATTACCCCTTTTGAAGAATCTCAGCTTGGACCATCTAGCTATGATTTAAGGCTTGGATTTAAATTCAGAGTTTTTAGAAATATTGGAGACGCATATATAGATCCTAAGAGTTTTAATGACGAATTAATCAGTAAAGAAGAGAGTGAAGATAGCATTATTTACCATTACAAATATACAGATTTATTTCAATTAAAGAGTGAGAATTCTGTTTTTGTAATTCATCCATATGAATTTGTTTTAGCTTCAATATATGAATACATAAAACTAAGCGATAACATTGCAGCTCAAATTCAAGGAAGAAGCTCTTTTGCAAGATTAGGCTTAATAATTCATACTTCAGCAGGCTGGATAGATCCCGGATATTCTGGCTATTTAACGCTAGAAATGTTTAATGTAAACAAAAAACCAATAGTTTTAAGACCTCTAATGAAAATAGCTCAAATTTCTTTTTTCGAGGTTAATAGTGTGGAAGTTCCTTATTATAAAAGAAAAACATCTAAATATATGAATGAAGAAGGGGCAGAATCTTCAAAAATTTCAAAGGATTTTGAATAATGGTTAGGAAATGGAAAAAAGTTAATAATAAATGCATTGTATGTAATAAAGAAATAGCGAAAATAAAGCTAGAAAATGGAAAAGTCGAAATTCTTGAAAAAACAAATTATTTTGGAAGTTTTGTTAAAGTTAAAGGAAGCGGAGAGCTAAGAGTAATTTGCAGGAATTGCCAAAAAAATTTGGATAAGCAAAAAAAGAAGTATTTAGAATTTATTAAAACAACTTAGATTTTTAACCAAAGATCTAAAGCGCTAGATTTTTGCTGAAGTATATTTTTTAATTGAAACTCTATTTTTCCATCTGTACTAATACCTATTAAAGCATAATTCCCTTCTGAAAATTTTCCTGGATTAATTATCAAAGTATTTCCAAGCATGTCATATCCTCTAGCTTCTAATATATGAGAGCATATGGCTAAGTTTATTTTATTTTTTAAAATAAAGTTTCTAATCTCTTCACTACCAACATGACTGCCACTAACTAAATCCAATCTAGTATCTTTTGGTGGCATATGAGTTACTAAAACTTTTATATCCACATTTTTAACCTTTTCGTATAAGCTATTTAAATAAACTTTGAACTCCTTTTCGCTTGGTTCGAGAGATGTAGATTTTATAGGAGTTCTTGCACCCCCATAGCCGAAAAAAGCAATGTTATCAAAAATAAAAAAATTATTATGAATAAATGTTGAATGTTTTCTAAAGACATCGAATATTTTACCATCATTATTCCCTGGAATTGTTATTATTGGCTTATTAACAATCTTAAACATTTCTAATATAGTTTCAGCGATAAACTCACTATCATCACTACTTCCGAGCAAATCTCCATTAAAAACTAAGCAATCAAAAGCTTCGTTTTCTGAAATCCATAGCAAAAAACTAAGGATGTTTTCAGTTTCTGAATGAATATCTGCTATAGAAACAATTTTATGCATAATATTTTTAAATAAATTTTTAAATATTATCTATGGGAAAAAGGCCAATAATTAGAGCTAGGGGAAAAGGAGGGCCGAGATATTTAGCACCTTCTCATAGATTTTTCTGTAAATATACATATCCATTAATTTTTGAAAAAATGTATGGAAAAGTTATAGATATTGTTCATACAATTGAAAGGACAGCTCCAATAGCTATTGTTAAATTAAATAGTGGCCAAATATTCTATCAAATTGCTCCAGATGGTATTAAAACTGGTGATACAATTTCTATTAATGGTGAGCCAAGTATAGGCAGTGTTTTAATGCTAAAAGATATTCCAGATGGTTCAAAAATTTATGGCATAGAGAAGTTTCCAGGTAGCGGACCAAAGATTTGTAGAGCAGCTGGGAGTTGCGCAATTTTAATAGGCAAATCAGAGAAGGTTGCTAAAATTCAATTACCAAGCGGAAGAGTTATAGAATTGGATGTTAGATGTAGAGCGAGCATTGGAATGCCAGCTGGCTATGGAAGGCAAGAAAAGCCATTTCTAAAAGCTGGTAAAAAGTATTATGCAATGAAAGCAAGGAATAAAAAATGGCCTATTGTTAGCGCTAGCAAAATGAATCCTGTAGACCATCCATGGGGAGGAAAAAGTAAAAGGCCAAAAATTTCTAAACAAACATCTGCAAGAATGCCATTAAAAGTAGGTAGCGTAGGGCCAAAATATTGGAAAAAAAGAAAGAAAAAATAAATTATTTAACTTAATAATTTATGTCATACGGATTAAGAGAGGATATTTTAAATAGGTTAAAAACCTATAAAGAATTAAAAGAAAAAATTGAAGACCCTTTTCTTATAACAAAGTTTGAAATTTCGAATTCAGTAGAAGAAATAGTAAAAAAACAGGAAAATTTTTTAGATAAAAATGTAAGAGTTGCTGGAAGAATTTTGGCAATAAGAAGGCATGGAAGCTTAGTTTTTTATGATTTGTATGATAATGGCTTTAGAATTCAATTAGCTGTTACAAAAGACAAAACGAAAAATTTTGATTATGTAAAAGAATACATTCAAAGAGGAGATATAGTTGGTTGTGAGGGAATTGTTGGAAAAACTAAGAAAGGTGAGCTAACGATTTTTTGCAATGAAATAAAAATTTTAGCTAAGGCTCTATTTACTTTACCCGATAAATGGTTCGGATTAGAAGATATAGAAGAAAGATATAGAAAGAGGCATATAGATGTTATATTAAATGAAAATGTAAGGAAAAATTTTGAATTTAAGGTTAAAACAATTCAATTCCTTAGAAATTATTTAATAGATAGGGGCTATTTAGATTTTTCACTCGAAATTCCACTACTTCAACCTATATATGGAGGAGCCTATGCAAAACCTTTTATTACTTATATAAACGATTTAAAAGAAAACTGGTTTTTGAGCATAAGCCCTGAAATATACTTAAAAATACTAATAATTTCTGGATTTAATAAGGTTTTTGCAATTACAAAGAATTTTAGAAATGAAAGTATAGATGTAACTCATAATCCAGAATTTATTGGATTTGAATGGTATGAGGCATATGCAGATAGAGAAAGTAAGTTAAAAGAAATAGAAGAGATGGTATATTTAGTAGCGAAAGAAATCTTTGGTAAAACAACAATTAAAAGAAGAGTAGGTAATAAGGAGTACGAAATAGATTTAAAGCCGCCATGGAAAAGAGAAAAAATGGTTGACTTAATTGCTCAGTATGCTGGAATAGATGTAGAAAGTGCTAGTGATGAAAAAATAAAAGAATTTTTGGAAAAGAACAATATACAACTAAAAGTTAAAGAATATAATAGGGGATTAGCGATAGAAGAAATTTTTGGAAATTTTGTAGAAAAAAATTTAATAGAGCCAATTTTTGTTTTGGATTATCCAATTGAAACCACTCCGCTTTGCAAACCTTTAAAAGATAATCCTAATTTTGTTGAAAGAGCAGAAGGTTATATCTTTGGAATGGAAATATCGAATGTTTACAGCGAGCTAAATAATCCAATAGTTCAAAATAAATTATTTTACGAGCAGTCGAAAATGAGAGAGCTTGGTTTTGATGAAGCGCATGAATACGATAAAAATTTTGTAGAAGCTGTTATGGTAGGCATGCCACCTGCTGGAGGAGCTGGTTTGGGAATAGATAGAGTTTTAATGATTTTATTAGAATTATATAGTATTAAAGAGGTAATATATTGGCCAATACTAAAAAAGAGGAACGAAAGTGAAGCAGTAGACATTTTAACTAAGGAAACAATTTTTAAATAGTAATGTTTTTTAGTTTATATGGTTGTTAATGGAGGAAAGAAAAAGTATGGTAGAGAGTTGTGGGATAAATACTATAATGAATTATATTCTCTAAACAAAGCTTTAGAAGAATGTTTAAATTCATTTGTTAAGAATATTCTTGGTAAAGAAAACCATGTTAAAATCTCAAAGAAGTTTGACCTTTTTTCTTTTATACGATCTTTAAGAGTCGAGTCCAAAATAGAATGGCCAAGCGGAGAGGAAATAGTTAAACAATACTATGAATATAAAAAAGGGAATTGTAAAAAACTGGATTTTAGAGTTAGAACTTATTCCATAGACAGCAGGACTAAGGAAACGTATAATGTAACTTTATCTTATTTACCTGTTGTGATTTATGGAAGAGAAATATTTTTTCCAAGCTTTTATTCTCATACTTGTCATAGAACAGATTTCCATATAATTTCTTTTGGAGATAGGAGAATTATTTGCAAGCATGTTTACTCAGCTATGGATGAAGTTGCAAAAGAGGCTAAAAAATACAATATGCCCATAGACACAACTATACTACTTCCAAGCGATTTACCAAAATATTTTGAGGAAATACTTAGAATTATAGAAGATAAAAAAAGGTCAGTTTTAGATAGGCTAAAATATTCTTATTGTAAGCTTATCGGAGGTATCTATAATAGTTTTGACGATAAAAAAACAATAGATTTAGTTTGGAGTATTATAAGAATAAACAAAACTATAGAAAGACTGAGCATTAAATAATTTTTAATTATGCCTCCGTAGCTCAGCATGGATAGAGCGCCTGCCTCCTAAGCAGGAGGTCGCGGGTTCAAATCCCGCCGGAGGCAGCTACTAAATTTTTTAATTACTAGTTATACATAGCGTTAATAATTTTTTCTATTTCATTTGATTCGAAAAAGTTTGCTTGAGATGTAACATAATTTGGATTAATTTCTAAAGTAAAAAGTTTAAACCAATTTTCTAGATAGTTTTTATCCACTTCGACTTTCCTGAAAATAACTTCTGCTACGTTATACGAGAATTCTGGTAATTGAGGATTCGAACAGAAAATCATAAATTCTTTTCCATAGGTTCTATATTTATCCGACTCCTCAAATATAACTATATAACAGTCTAAATCACTATTTTCGTAAGTTTCGATTAAATCAATGTCAGGAAACAGGCCTCTACATAAGTCTTTCAAACACTCGATATCAATCCTTTCGTTTGGAGTAAATTTTATTGAAAATGTATAAGGTAAACCCTTTTTCATACATTCCTCTATACAGGGTCTCAAAAAAATTTTATTATACAGCTCTGAAACGTAATCTGGTTTTAATTCCAAAGTCGCTGTGTTTGTATCTATCATTATTTTTTCTAGCCCATCATAAAGATTTTTGAATTTAATACCTTTGCCCGATACTTCATAGGAAGCTTTAAAAAAGTAGTGCTCTGTATAATTTTCCGTTACTACAATCCCTTTTTTTAAATCTGTTAGTTTTGCATCCCGATTGAAAACGTTCATTAAAGTTTTTTCGTTAGGAGTATGAGAATCGATAATTAAAACTTGGAAAGGGCTATTTAAGGTTTCTGAGAGTTGTTCCTCTTCATATAACTTTTTTCTTAATTCTCTTTCGTACATTATTAATTTACTACAAAAAGATTAAAATTTTGTTTTGGTCGATATTCAAATTCATTTTTTGCTTCGAAGTATCAACCAAATAATATAAAAAAATTAAAGAAATATAAAATTATCCAAATTTTTATTTTTATGAGTTTCAGTAATAAAAATTCGAGCTTAAAAAAATTAATTTCTACATATGTAGCTACAGTTATTTTAGTTGTTTTAACAATAGGAATTGGAGTTACATTATATCTTTATTTTTCTGGCTACGTTTCTTATTTAGAAACAAAAACCGAAGAAACCTCTCCAATAAAATCAATTATAGAATGTTCAAAGGCAAGAATAGATTTTTATTATAGAGTTAAAGGCATTCAAAAAAACTATACAATGCCAATTTCTAATGAAAGTTTAAAGTTTGAGAATCAAACTCAAATTCAAACTTTATGGCTTTCTGGTTGGAATTATAGAACTCCAATAACAATAAATAATACTCAAAATTCAAATACTTTAACTGATTATCAAGTTTTAGTAACAATAAATACTAAAAAACTTATTGAGGGAGAAGGAATCTACGAATTACCAATTTATATTTCTTCTGTTGGTACAGAATTAACTGATTATCAAATAAAAATTAATATAACAAATACTTCTATATTAGAAAAAATATCAGATGATGGAAGAGATATAAGATTTTTTAATAGAAGTACAGATAATCCATATTCTGATACTAATGGATTATTACCTTATTGGATTGAAGAAATTATTCCAAATCAAAGATTAGTCGTTTGGGTGAAAGTACCAAATATTACTGCAAGTGGAGGAACTACTATTTATTTGTATTATGGAAATCCTAATGCTAATTCTATGAGTAATGGAGATTTAGTTTTTGAATTTTTTGATGATTTTGATAATCTAAATACGAGTATTTGGGCGACATCTGGTTCTGTTAGCATCAATGAAGGAATAGTTATTTTAGATAGAACAACTACTGATGCCAGATTATATTCCTTAAATCGTCTATATTCCTCCAAACCTTTTATAACTGAGGTTAAATATCAACATCCTAGCGTATATAGAAATAGATTATATTTAACAACATCACAAAACGGTGGTTCCCCAACTAGTTACGACTATGGAATCTTTAGCCCTTCAATATATTGGAATGGATATACTGGTATAACACTTGCTACCAATACTTGGTATATTGTTAGATGGGAGGATACCACGACAAATTATATTTGGAGAATTCTAGATATGAATTATAATGAAATAATAAGTAGAAATCATGGAAGCCCTATATCTAATACAGGTTATATATCTTTCTCTGGAACTGAGGACAGTTCAAGTGATTTTAGATTGGATTGGATAAGAGTTCGCAAATATACTTCCCCAGAACCAACAGTAAATATCGGTAGTGAAAGAATAATAACTCAAATATCATCAGGTGAAAGAATGAGAAATGATTGTGGAGATATTAGATTTACTGATAGTGATGGAAGAAATTTAAATTATTGGATTGAAAGTGGATGTAATTCTACTAATACAAAAATCTGGGTAAAAGTACCAAATATTACTGCTAATTCAAATAAAATAATTTATTTGTATTATGGAAATCCAAATGCTAGTTCAGAAAGTAATCCACACAATACATTAGTTTTTTATGATGATTTTGAAAGTGGACAAATCGATAGTAACAAATGGGATATAAAACAGAGTGTAGGTTCAGTAGATATACGTACTGATGTGAGATTTGGAACATATAGCATAGGCAGCGATCAGGGTCCATGGCAAGGTCTTGGTGAATATATATATGACCAAAATCACTTTTTTCTAAAACTTCCAGATGGACCAAATGTAAAGTACAAAGTAATAAACTATGCCATACGTTGGAAAACGACTTATTATTGGGGACATTTTTGTGGTTTTGGTTTCGGAGGAACCGCAGAGGCCTATTTTATACCTTACGATAATGTTTGGCGTTTGTATGAGAGTATAATAGAACGAATTAATTCATCAACAATAAATGTAACTGTATTTGAAAATGGAGTAAACAAGGGTACATGGAGCTTTACAATACCTCAAAGTACGATTATAACTTATGGTATACAGACTCGTCATAATGGGGCTGGTGATAACAGTATCTACGTTCGGGGGGATAATTTTATTGTTCGTAAATACACTTCTCCAGAACCAACAATTTCCATAGGAAATGAAGAAATACCAACAAACATCACAACTTCTATCACTCTTATAATCAATTCTCCACTAAACACAACCTACTATTCATCTAGCATACCTTTAAACATCTCAGCGATATCATACAATTCATCAGCTTTAATAACGGTTTATCTCAACAACCAAGAAATTTATCAAACTAACTTACAAAGCAATACTTGGCTAAACATTTCTCAAACATTAACAAACTTAAATATAGGAACTTATAGTCTAACTGTAATTATTAATAACTCTTATGGACTTCAAGTTATCGGAAACGTAACATTTAAGATAGAAGAGCAACCTGAAGAACAAGGTATTTTATTATCCTTAGTAAACATAGGTTCAATAGATTTAGGAAACAAATATTTAATAAAATTTTTATATGATAATAATAAAATAGAAACAAGAAATATAACAGTTCAAAATCAATTAAAAATCGGAGATTTTTTAGAAATTCCTTTAAAAGATTTGCCTAAGGGAAAAATTAAAAAAATAGAGGTTTATTGCTTAGATGTATGTCCTGGATTATTAATTGGAATAAAAAGTGTAAATATTGAAGTTTAAAATTTTTAAAAAATCAAGGATTAAACCATTCTATTTCATAATATCTAGTATTTGAATTACCTAACTCTATTTTATTTGCAACATAATAAGTTACGCTACTCTCTCTATCTACAATAGCTATTAATAATCTCAAACCCAAACTATCCGCTAAATCTAAAGCGCTAGCTAAGAATTTTCCACTAATTTTTTCATCTTCTTGTAAACAGATTAAAATATATGAAGGATTAGAATTGTACGGATTTTCAACTTCATTTTTTTCATTTCTATGATAAACAACAAAATCTATTGGAGTATTTTCTTTCATATAATCTTCACTTTTCATTCCCGGTATTGCCATTATAAAAGTTTTTTTAACACCATGCGCAACTCTTATAGCTCTTGCTAATTCACTTGTCAATATTTCCATATTTTTAGGAAAAACATGAATAACATGCTTAGAATGTATCCATTCTTTACCTTGTCTTAGTGGCGAAGCTCCTGGAAAATAAATTCTAAAATGTGTACCAAATTTAAAACCGGTTTTAACTATATATCCACTATCTCTCCACTCTTTATAAACTAAAAACAAATCTTCAAAGCTATCATTGTATTTTTTTTCATTTTCCAAAATTTCATTAAAACTAATTTTTTTATTACTTTTAATTTCAAAAACATCAAAACCCTTATAACAAAGATAAGCAACTTCAAAACAATCAAGCAAATGAGTTTTACCCTTTTCAATATTCTTATAAACTCCATACTGACCAAACCAATATTTTTCAAAAAGTAAAATAGAATTGCTATCGAAGAAAAAACCTATATGATTTTCTAAATCATAAAATATTTTAAGCTTTTCATTCTCAGAAAAAACAAGTGGTTGGGAGGGATATTTTTTTATAGGACTTTTCCCAAAATTTTTTATATTTATTCTATCTAAATAAGTAATAAAAAGTCCTCTAATCTTCCAATCCCTATAAGCCAAATACCTTTCTATAAATCTTGCTTCAGAAAACCTTCGCAAAAAATCACTAGCGCTAACTATTCTATTAGCTTCATAAACTTTTGCATTCCTAATTTCTAATAAAAAAAGAGCCTCCTCTTTTTCCAACTTTACATAATTTTTTTCAAACTTCCCAATAAAACTTTTTCTTAATTCTTCCTTAGAAAAATCGTCGTAGCAATAAAAATTTCCATCTTTTTCTACATAAATCTCTATGCTCCTATTCATAAAATTAAAATAAATAAACTTATTCCAAAACTATTCTTAGCTTACCGTTTTCAAACTTTTTTTCAACTATAGATTTTTCTTTGGGTTTAGAAATTATTTTGAAATACGCCTTATCTTTTGCATATGCTCTAATTTCTATACTTTCCTCTAACTCAGATATTTCTATATCCTTAGAGCTTTCAACATCCGGCAAGCTAACTTCTATTTCTATCCTTTCCAAATTTCTTACTATTTTAACCTCTGGCTCTTCAGTAATTTTAACTTTTCTAACCTCTTTTACTTCATCTTTTTCTTCCTCAACCTCTTCAATACCTATTTTTCTTTTTATATCTTCTTTAATTTTTGGTTCCAAATCTTTATAATCTCCAAAAGTTTTTATATACACTTTTGGTTTTTTTCCGCTTTCACTTTTTATAACTACACTTATTCCACCACCCTTTACATACTTCTCATCTTTATCAAAATCGGACATCTCTTTAAAAACTTTTTTAATCATTCTATCAAAATCATCAAAAAACTCTCTTATATCAAACCTTTCAAATCCAAAACCTTCATCTAAACCTCTAAAAAACATTTTAATACTTAAATTACATCCACAATAAGGGCAATAAGTCCAACTAGCATCTACTTCATTTCCACAGCATGGGCAATTTATATATCTTCTCCTCATAAAATAAAATTTCTTTTTAATATATAACTTAAAAATATAATATAATGGATTTTTATCTTTTTCTGTTAGGATTATTAGACACATTAGCAGCACTAATAATAATCTTTAATCTTAGTGAAAACATATTTTTTCTAATAATCTCTTTTTTGCTTTTAATAAAGGGATTATGGAGCTTAGTGTTATCTTTTTAAATTAAATACTTCAATATTAAATAAATTATTACCACTAAAACGAAAACTATTGCTATAATTTCTATTTCTCTTGAATATTCTAAGGATTTTTCCCAGTATTCGCCTAAGAAAAATCCAAGAGAAACTAAAAAAGAATTCCAAATCAAAAAACCTAAGAAAGTTAATAAAAAGTACAATTTCATTTTTGTTTTAAAAATTCCAGCTGGAATTGATATTAAACTCCTAAAGCCAGGAACAAATCTAAATATAAAAATAGTTAAGAAGCTATTATTGTTAAACCATTTTTCAGCTATTTTTAACCTTTTTTCTGATATAAAAAAATATTTACCATATTTTTTTACTAAACCTCTTCCTAAATAACCTAAATAATAAAGTGGTAACGATCCTAAGGTATTTCCAAGAGCTCCAACTATTATTGAAATAATCAAAAGAAAATAGCTATTGTTTATATATGCAAGATATCCAGCAAAAGGCAAAACAATTTCACTAGGTAAAGGTGCAAATAACGTTTCTAAAAACGATAAGACAAAAATACCAAAAATATGATAGGTTTTTACAAAATCTAAAATATAATTAAAAAACAATTCATAAAAATTTATTCCAAACATCATTTCCAAATCTCGTAGTTTTCATTTTTCCTTTCTTTTATAACTCTTGCAATAACAAAAAGCATGTCTGAAAGTCTATTTAAATATTTTAGTATGTTATCATCAATTTCTTTTTCTTCTTTTAGTTTCCATAAACTTCTTTCAGCTCTTCTACAAACAGCCCTAGCATATTGCAAAAAAGTAAATTCTAAACATCCAGATGGATATACAAAATGATTTATTGGCTTTAGAGTACTTTCAAAAAAATTAATTTTTTCTTCAAGTTTTTTGACATCCTCATCGCTGATTTTGTATTTTTCAAATCCAGCTATTATTGAAGAAATCTCAAATATTTTTGTTTGAACATTTTTAAGAATTTCATTAATATCAACATCTTTTATTAAGCTTCTGCATATACCAATTACACAATTTAACTCATCTAAATCTCCTAAGGCATCTATAAGACATTCGCTTTTTTTAATTTTTTTGCTATTAATATAACATTCTCCTTTATCTCCACTTCCAAATTTTTTCATAAAAATTATATAGCCAAAGCTTTTTTTTCAAAATTTTTTAGTGCGTTTTCTTCCCAAATCGTTAACCTACCTATTTTTGCTCCTGGAGCAAGTATTTCGCTATTTAGCTCTGATAAGGCCGCTACCTCTATGTTTAAATTTTTTAAAAGTTTTCTTAATCTTTTCGCTTTTTCAACATTTTCAACAATTAATAAAATTCCTCTTTTTTTCTTATATTTTCTTCCTCTTACTTTCCCCTTTCCAGCCCTTATTTTCCTTTCTTTGATTCTTTCTAATTCTTCTTCTAATCCAACTTTTATTAAAAAACTTTTGAAGTCCTTTGCTTTTTTTATTTTTTCTATTTCTTCACTTGCCAAAACAATTGGAAAATTCTTTATTTCATCTATTTTATGTCCTCTATTAATTACAAAGTCTTTTATTAAAGTTGCAATTGCTGCAGAGATTATTGCTATATTTTTTTCTTTCTTATTTATTTTTTGTTTCCAAATTTTTTCAGCTTTTGGTGTATGGGCTCTTTTACCCTTTCTAACATTTGCAGAAACCCTTGCTACAAACATCATGTGCAATGGTGCTTTTCCATGAATTCTTTGATGCCTTGCCATACCTCTGTTCATTTGAGTAGCATAAGCTCTAAAAGGTCTTCTTCTTCCATGATAATGCGCGCTTGTCCTTAAACCAGCAAAAACATCTGTACCATATGCTTGCCTTCTATTAGCTTGAATTCTTAAAACATCTCTAAGAATTAAATCATCTCGAATAGTGAAGCTCATAAGGCTATCATTAATCTTTAGTTCCCTAACCTTTTCAGCATTAATATTTATTACGTCCAATTTCATTATATTAATTTAAAATCAAACATTTATATTTTTTAATAATGAAGAATTACGGCGAAAAACTTATTGTTTTAAGAGAGGTTGAAAAACCAAAAATTAGCGTTGTAATACCTACGTATAATGAAGAAAAGTATTTGGAAGATACTTTAATTTCTATAAAATCCCAAAATTTTAAGCATCCTTACGAAATTATCGTTAGCGATTCGAACAGCAAAGACAAAACTATCGAAATTGCAAAAAAATATGCGGATAAAATTGTAATAACTAAGAAAAGAGGTATTGCAATAGGAAGAAACTTAGGAGCAAAATATGCTAATGGAGAAATAATTCTTTTCGTAGATGCGGATACAATATTATTACCAAATACATTAAACGAAATTTACAAGGAAATAAGAAAAAACAACGTTTCCTTAGTTACAAGCCCATATTTATCAAGAGAATACTCAGCTCAATATAATTTTTATCTAGTTTTTTCATACTTTTATATAAAATCTCTTTATTTATTTAGGAAAACATCTCAATTACCAGGATTTTTTATAGCTTGTAAAAAGAAGGATTTTTTAAAAATAGGTGGATTTAACGAGAAACTTAAAGTGTTGGAGGATTTTGACTTTTCAGAAAGAATGTCTAAGCTAGGTAAAATAAGTTTTGTAGAATCTACATTTGTTTTAACATCTTCTAGAAGGATTAGAAAATGGGGATTAAAGGCCATACCAAAATATTTAACTACATATCTTTATTACATTATTTTTAGAAATGACAAACTTGGAAAAAAGTTCTGGAAACCAATTAGATAATTTATCTTTTATACCCTATTTTCCTTAGAAATTCATACCTTTCTTTTTTATCTTCTTCTTTTTCTATTCCTAATGGACTATTTCCATCTATTACTCCTATAATTCCTCTTCCTTGCTCGGTTTCAGCAACTATTACTTGTAAAGGATTTGCTGTAGCAGCAAAAATTCTTATAACTTCCGGAACTTCTTTAATATATTTCAAAACATTTATAGGGTAAGCATTCTTAATATAAATTATAAACGTATGTCCAGCTCCAATTACTTTCGCATGCTCAACAGCTAAGCTTATTAATTCTTCATCATTTCCTTCAAATCTTATTAACCTTTTTCCACTTGCTTCACAAAAAGCAACTCCAAATTTTATATTCGGCAAAGAATTAACTAGGGCTTCATACAAATCTTCAACAGTTTTAATAAAATGAGCTTGCCCAATAATTACATTACAATCTTTCGGTATTTCTACTTGTATTATCTCAAATTTTTTAATATTCTTCATAATTATCTTATAAAAAATTTTTCATAAATAAATTTATGGAAAAAAAGGTTTGGGATAAGTCTATAGAAGAAGAGATTTTAAACGTTTGGAAAAGTGAAAAAATTGTTTTTCCAAGAGGAAAGAAAACAATAATAATAGATACTCCACCACCATATACTGGACCTTTTTGGCATATTGGAGCAGTTCTAAGCTATACTTTACAAGATATTATTGCAAGAATATTCAGAATGCTCGGATATAATGTTATATTTCCGATAGGTTTTGATAGGAATGGAATTCCTGTTGAATGGTATGTAGAAAAGTATGAAAAAGTTAGCATTAATGATGTTGGTAGAGAAAAATTCTTAGAGATATGCAAATCAAACTTAGATAAATATACAGAAAAAATGAAAGAAATTTTAATAAGAGTTTTGTGTAGCTATGATTTTGAAAATGTATATCTAACAGATAGCGAAGATTATAGAGCTTTAACTCAAAGAACTTTTATAGAGCTTTTTAAAAAAGGACTTATATACGAAGATTATAGGCCAAATACATATTGTCCAAGGTGCAAAACTACAATTGCTTTAAGCGAAATAGATAGAGAAGAAACGAATTCAAAACTTTATTACATTAAGTTTAAAATAAAAGATAACGAAGAAGATCTCATAATAGCAACTACTAGACCAGAGCTTATAGAAGCATGCAGATTAATTGCGTACAATCCAAAAGATAAAAGATATAAAAGATTAAAGAATAAAAAAGCGATTGTTCCGATTTTTAACTTAGAGGTTCCGATTATAGAAAGAAAAGAGATTGACATGAATTTCGGAAGCGGAATAATGATGGTTTGCTCTTATGGAGATTTAGATGATGTAAGAATTCTAAATGAAGAAAAAATCGAGCCAAAAATATTAATTGATGAAGAGGGAAAATACATTGGAGAAAAATATAAGGGAAAAACTTTAAGAGAAGTTAGAGAGTTAATTTTAAATGAATTAAGGGAAAATGGACTAATAATAAAAGAAGAAGATGTTATACAGAATTTGCCTGTACATGATAAGTGCAGAACTCCAATCGAAATAATTCCAATGAAAGAATTTTATTTAAAACAAATCGATTTTAAAGACGACATTTTAAAAATAGCTAAAAAGCTTAAGTTTTATCCAAAAGAGCATAAAAAAAGACTAATTAATTGGATAAAATCTATAACCATAGATTGGCCGATTTCGAGAAGAAGATATTATGCTACAGAAATTCCATTGTGGTACTGTAAAAAATGCGGTAATATATTTTATTTTGAGGATGGAAAATATCATCAGCCATGGAAAGAAAAAATAGATGTTATTTGCAATAAGTGCGGAAGTAATGAGTGGATTGGCGAAGAAAGAACCTTAGATACTTGGTTTGACAGCTCAATAACAATTTTATATTTAACAAAATATGGTAGTAATGATTTTGAAAGATTGTTTTCTTCTATTAAACTTAGGCCCCAAGGCTATGATATAATAAGAACATGGCTTTATTATACTTTACTAAGAGTGTATCAGCTAACAAATAGACCTGCTTTTGAAATAGTAGTTATAAATGGCATGGGCTTAGATGCAGAAGGTAGAAAAATGAGTAAAAGCTTAGGCAATGTTATATATCCAGAAGAAATTTTTGAAGAAATGGGTATAGAGCCATTAAGACTTTGGTTTGCTACAGAAATTAATATAGGAAATGATTATAGAATAGATAAGCAAAAGGCAGCTGGAATGAAATCATTCTTAACTAAATTAGTTAATATAGCCAATTTTATATCTCAATTTAAATACGAGAAAAAAGTTATTGATAAGCCAAGCGACGTTTGGATAGTAAGCCTTTTAATGAAAACTAAGAGCGAAGTTTTAACTCACTATAAAAATCTTGAAATTTCTGAGGCAGCTAGAAAGATTTATACTTTTACTTGGGATATATTTGCATCTCATTATATAGAAATGGTTAAGCGAAGAGTTTATAATAATGATGAATCTGCAAAATATACTTTATATTTTGTTTTTGGAGAAGTATTGAAATTATTAGCACCAATAATTCCAGCAACTTGTGATTATTTGTATAGGGAGATTTATGGAAAGAGCATATTGTCTGAAACTTTTGGAAATGTTAATAAAAAATTAATAAATGAAAATCTATTGGCAAAGACAAACAGAATTTTAGAGTTTAATAGTTATATTTGGAAAAAGAAAAAAGAGCTAAATCTAAGTCTTAAGGACCCAATTAATGAAAAGGTTTGGGAAGATTTAAAGGAGTTTGAGAGCGATTTAATTCTTATGCATAATTTACAGTAAAAAAGTCTAATCTTTTTCTCGATTTTCCTTATGTTTATAATATCGATATAAAATTAGGATTGCGACAAAATAAGCTAGAGAGAGTGTTGGCGAAAACGCAAATACAGTTGGTAATATTACCTGCGCAGCTTGAATATTTCCTATTATTGGCAGGAGTGATAAAAAGAAGAATATAACTGCGAAATTCATTAAAGTTTTAATAAGCTCTTCGTTTTTAATTTTTTCGTTTTTTTTGTTTTGAAAATCGTTTAGAAGCGTTTCTATATTGTTTTTTACCTTTCTCCTCATAAATATTTATTTCAATATTTTTATAATTCTTAATTATTATAGAAGCCCCCGGTAGCTCAATCTGGAAGAGCGTCCGGCTGTAGATCCTTGCTATATGCAAGGGGAGCAGCCAACGCTCTAAAACGGTTTAATGAAATAATGATTGATAGAAACCGGAAGGCTGTGGGTTCAAATCCCACCCGGGGGATTATTTTTTTATTCTTTTCTAAAAATTTTTAATCCAAAATATACTCCACCTAATGCAGTTAAAAATGAAATTCCTATTATAATTGCAATAATTGATGGCTCAGTTAAAATTACTAATCCAGTTGGTATTGTTTGCTGAGGAATTGTTGGAGTTGGGCAATCCTGTGGGCAGTTTCTCCAATCTTCTCCTACTTCACACACATTATTTCCACATACAGGCTTAGGTAATTCTACAACTCTTTCAATTATTGGTTGCGTAATGTTTGTTATGTTATAATATATTGGAGTTTCTATAATTCTTTCTTTTTCAACTATTCTTTCTGTTGGAATTGCTATAAATTCTCTTTGAATTTGAATTAATGGCTGAGGAGTATAATAAGAAGTAAATATACCATAGATGCCAAACGAATTAACTATTGCATAAGCATATGCTAAGCTTTCGTTTACAATTATTACTCCGCTTGCAGTTACTAATTTCCATATGTTATCTTCTAGCTTATAAAATCTTATGTTTGATACATCTAAATTTTTTGAAACTAATAGGCTTGGATTGAAATAATATCTAATTTCTGCTAATCCAGAAAATGAAGAAAGATTTTTTGTATTAAGATATATTATTCCTACCGGCCTTTCTTTTGGATTATTTCCAATAAAAATAGTTGAGTAAATCGCTACTGATAAATTCATAGATTGATTGTTCTGAAGATAAAATTCTAAATATTCATAGGTTGGGTAATCTATTCTTAATACTCCTTTTCCTTCTTTTATTTCAACAATAGGCTCTATTAACAATATTCCTATTTCGCTCATTAATTCGAAAGTAATATTAAATCTTGCTGGTTCTAATGCTGGGTGAGAATATACTTTTATTGTTAGATTATTTTCGCTTAATGGTTGTAAGATATAGAAATATGTTTCGTTATAACAATAAAAGGATAGCATATTATTTGACGGTTCTTCAAAATAATCGCCAGTTTGCTCAAAGTATATAGGAGGTAATTCGCATTTCAAATAATATTCAATCGGAGGTATTCCTGCTATCATAGGTTTAGATAAGAGGTATGCTTCTACATTAAATTCGTTACCATTTAAAACATAGTTAACATCTTCTGGAGTTATATTTACCCTTACAACTAATGGCGCCCAATCATTTACTCTATACTTAAAGTATACTATAGCTTCAGAAACCCCTCCTGCATAAATGCTAGTATCGAATTCTTTTACTATTGTAACATCTTTAAGTGGATTAATTAATAATACTTGAGATAGAGATAAATTTATTAAAATGCTTGCAAATATTATTGCTATTAGTATTGTTTTTGCGTTCATGGTCCTAATGGCCTAACTTCTAATCTTGTTTCTGGACCGAAATATATTGTGCAAGGTTGATTTTCACAACTTATTCTAACTACTAGATTATTTATATTAACAGTGCCGTTAGTATTGTAAGATCCCGAAATTATATAACTTCCATTGACAGTTATATAACTGTTACCAGTAAAAGAACATATTTGAGAATTACCATTGAATAATCTTGCTTCTATTTGCCCGCCATTAGAAGAAACGTTAAGATATATGGTCCAATTAGCAGGATACCATTCAACATTGGGAAGATCTATACTAAATCCAACAGTAGTTCCTTTAGATTTGGATGCATCAAGTGTAATACTACCACTTCCAGGTTCATTTAGTTTTAATTTGTACTCGTCGTCTGAATAATCCAAATAAAATATTGGTGGATTTACATTTACATTAACATTCGCTTTTGCATAATAATCTAAAATTCCAGCAATCGATAAGCTAAATATAGATACTAGCATTATAGCTAATATAATTCCTTTTTTCATTATTGCTGCGTTTATTTTTTTCTTCGTCATGTCTTAGGCGATTTGTATTATTTTACTCGCCTAAGACAAAAATAAAAAAGATAAGAGGAGAGCATAGTCATACTATAATTACTTTTATGCTGGTAATACTGTTACTGTTAATGTATATGTCTTTGGCTCTGTTGCTGGATTCCAAACTACGTATAAATTATCTATTGTTAGTACTGAATTACTTGGTGTTAGCTTAAGACCTGTTATTATTAATTCTTTCGTGTATCTTGTAACTGTAATTTGGCCAATGATTACTTGACTATTATTCCAGCTTACACAATTCTGATTTACACATACTCCAGTATTATTTACTTTGTAAGTAGTGTTACCTATAGTAACACCATATTCTACTATTTCTTTAAGTAATTCTTCGAAATTATCTCCGAGAGTTAATTTAATAGTTAATGGAGCTTCATTGACAACCCTTCCTAAATATTCAATCCTAACCTGATCAATTTTAGCATTATTATAATAAAATTCATTTGTTTTTCCTCCACCTACTCCTGTTGCTGTTAGAGTTATGTTTGGTGAACTTCCAGAATTGTGACTTAGTGTTGCTATTAAATTATTGCTAGCATTATATAACTCAACTACTACTCCTTGACTTACCGTTATACTTGCTGCTGCTGACGCATAGTATTCTAGAAGTCCTGCTATTGATAGTGCTGTTAGACCGAAGATTGCTAAGAAAACTGCTAGGGCCCTTATCATCGCTTTGTTTGCATTTATGCCCTTTTTCATACTTATATTAAGAAATAAAGTATTTAAAGCTTTCTTTAATGTGCATCCGAAGAAATTCACGAAAAAATTAAAAAAGCCTTTTTAGGCCAAAATTTTTGGGATTTCTTCAATTTTTACTCTAATTTGTTCCTTAGTATTTCTATTTCTAATTGTAACAGTATTATCTTGCAAAGTTTGATAATCTATAGTAATGCAATAAGGAATTCCAATTTCATCCGCTCTTGCATATAATTTTCCAATAGAATCACTCATATCAAAAACTACATCATCTTCAAAATATTTCTTCAAAAATTCATAAACCTCTTTGGCTTTCTTAATAATTTCTTCCTTATTTCTAACTAATGGAAAAACAGCAATTAAATATGGAGCAATTTCTTTTGGAAAATCAAACCATAGCCAATCTCTATCTTCTCTTAGCTTATCAAAAAATATTGCTAAAATTATTCTATCTATTCCAAAGGAAGGCTCAGCAACATGTGGAATAATACCATCAAAACTTAAATTTTCTTTACTATGTTTCATATGCGTAGAAATGTCGTAATCTGTTCTATATGCATTTCCAATAATTTCTTTCCAACCTATTTCATCAAAATAATATTCTAAATCAAAATTTCCAGCAGAATAAAATGCAGTTTCTTCTTCTAACAAATGTCTAAATCTTAGTTTTTCCTTAGGAAATTTTAAAATTTCTGTAAAGAAAATAAACTCCTTAGCCAAAAAGTATGCTTGCCATTTTGATTTTATTATTTGTTTTTCAACAAGTTCCTTAATAGAAATCCATTCTATTTTATCTTCTTTATTTCTTTGCGCTTCTCTAGTAACTAATGGTATTTTTACATCAAAATATTTTTCTATAGGGCAATTTTCGTTTTTTGGATCAAAAAACATCTCAATCTCTGCTTGAGTAAAGCCTCTTAACCTAATTAAGAACTGTCTTGGAGAAATTTCATTTCTAAAAGAATATCCAACTTGTATTATTGCAAATGGCAATTTTTTTCTATATGCTTTATAAATCCTTTTAAAACTTATAAAAATGTTTTGCGCAGTTTCTGGCCTTAAATAGGCTTCATAGGCGTCTAAGCTTCCGATAAAGGTTTTTAACATTAGATTAAATTCTTTTACATCTTCTAATTCGCCATTACATTCCAAACATTTAATATTATTATTTCTTATTATTTCGTTTAACTCCGAAATACTTTTTCCCTCAACAAAAATTCCTAAAACATCTTCGATTAAATTATCTGCTCTATATATTTTTTTACACTTTTTGCATCTCGTTATAGGATCGCTAAACCTCTCTAAATGACCACTCGCTTCTACAATTTTTCTCGGCAAAATCAAATTTCCTTCAATTTCCACAAAATTATCCTCTTTAAAAAACTTTTTCCAAATTTTAATCAGTTTTTGTTTTATTCTTAGTCCAATTTCTCCGTAATCATAGAATCCAGAAAGAGAACCATATATCTCTGCTGTTGGAAAAATTATACCTCTCTTAATGCATAAATCATATATTTTCTCTAGCCTACTTTCCATGTAATATCTTATTCTATAATCTTAAAATTTTTTGCTTCTTCTGATAATTCCTCCATACTTTTAAGAACGTTTCTAATCTCCTTTATATTAAGGAAATCCTCTAAATATACACTTTCCTTTTTTAAACTATCAATTTCACTACTAATTTTTGAGATTTTTTCCTCAATCTCATTGACTTTTTTATTCATATTGTTTATAAATTCTGAAAGACTTTTTTCAATTAAAGAAATTTTCTGATTTAAACTTTCTTGACTATCTATTTTTTCCTTAAGGCTGTCTATTCTTTCATTTAAATCCTCAATTCTAGGCATTACTATATTTATTACAGCATCCTTAACAAAAGTATCGTTTTTTTCTAAGGTTTTGACATTTTCGTTGATAATTTTTTCCATTTTTTCAATTCTGTTTTTTAGTGATTTTAGTTCTTCTGCAATATCTATAGTATGACTGTTTTTGATAATTTCGTTTAGAGTATTCTCTAATTTATTTATTTTACTCTTTACTTCAGGCATTTCCTCAAAAACTTTAACTTTTTCCTCAAAATCTTTAAATTTTTCAGAAATCAAATCAATAGATTTCTTCAGGTCAGAAGAAAAACTTTCCAAATCAGCAACCTTACTCTTTACTTCAGGCATTTCCTCAAAAACTTTAACTTTTTCCTCAAAATCTTTAAATTTTTCAGAAATCAAATCAATAGATTTTCTTAGATCTGAAAACTCTACTTGCTTTCCAATTCCTATATTTTGTTTTAGGTTAACAATTTCTAGAACGATAACATTTATCGAATCCTCTAAATTTTCTAATTTTTCTTCGATTGACTTCAGATTTTCCAACCTTTTCTCAATTTCTATTAACTCTTTCTTAGCAACGTTTATATCTTCAAACAATTCTTTGGGAACGTTTTTAATAAAAGAAGCAAGTTTTTCGTAATCTATTTCTCTATATTTCTTCTCTACATCCATAAAATTATCTCTTTTAAATTAACTTAATAATATATGAGAAGGTTCGGAGCTCCGAAAAAAAATGAATTGGTAATATGTATTCCTAAGGACATTTCACCTTTTTCTATAACTTGTAGCATATTAGAATATTCAGAATTTACGGGAATTATCAATATTAATGAAGTTTATACAAGGTGGATTGAAGATATTAGAGAATACGTAAAAATAGGTAAAACTTATATAGCAAAGGTTTTAGATGTAGATGAAGCTAAAAAAATAGCAATTTTAAGCCTAAAAAGAGTTAAAAAAGATGAAGAAGAAAAAAAGAAAGAGGAGCTAAGGTTAGAAAAAAAATACGAAAAAATCTTAGAATTAGCGGCAAAAAAACTTGGAAAAACCTTAGAAGATGCGTATAAAGAGTTTGGATATAAAATATTAGAGAATTTTGAAACTCTATACAATTTTTTTATTAACCATAGGGATAAATTAAGCGAATATATTCCAAAAGAGTGGTTAGAGATAATGCAAGATTTCCTAGATAAAAAAGAGGAGAAAAACTACGAAATAACCTACATTATAAAAATTTCTACTTTTCAAAAAGAAGGAGTAAATAAAATCAAAGAATTCTTTTCTCAATTCGAAAAAAATGGTATAAAAATAACTTATTTAGGTGCTGGTAAATTCTTAGCTAAGAAAAATTCTAAAAACCCGAAAAAAGATGAAAAAATGATGTTAAATTTAATAGAAAGTGGAAAAGAAATTTTTGAAGTTTATGAATATAAAAAGCGTGAAAAGAATTAAAAAGTGTATCTCTTGCAAATTATATACTATGAAAGACGTTTGCCCTAGATGCAAATCTCAAACAAAAACAGCGCATCCACCAAAATTTAAGTTTGCCAAGTATTTAAAATATTTTAGCGAGAAAGATATTTATGACAGTAATCAAAAACCTAAAGAAGATTAAAGTAAAGAATGGAATTTTCTTAGAAGGAATGCCCGGCGTTGGTAACGTTGGGCTAATCGCAGCTAGTTATATAGTAGAGCAAATAGGAGCTATTCCTTTCGCTGAACTTCATAGCGAATATTTTGGACATGCTGTTCTAATAAGACCAAATGCTGAAATTCAGCTACTTAAGGGAGTTTTTTATTATTCTAAACCCAATAAAAAAGATATTATAATTTATATAGGGGATCAGCAAGCGATTTCACCAGAAAAAACATTTATTTTAGTAAATAAAATCCTATCTTTTCTAAAAAGCATTGGAGTAAAATTAGTAATAACACTTGGTGGAGTTCAAAAGAACTATCCTATTAAGCAAAGAAAAGTTTACGGTGCTGTAAGTGAAGAAAAGGTTAAAGAAAAGTTCAAAGATTTGGGAATAGATTTTGAAAACGTTAGTAAAGATGTCGGTAGCATTATAGGTGCTGTTGGAATGCTTACTGGATATGCTAAATACTATGGAATGGAAAGTTTATGTTTATTAGCAGAGAGCTTTAGCTCACCCTTTGTACCGGACCATAAGGGAGCAAAAGCTATTCTAGAGATTTTGGAAAAGATTTTAGAACTAAAGATAGATTATTCTAGAATAAATAAAAAAATAAAAGAGCAAGAAGCTTTAGAAGAGAGGTTAACTAAGGTTCCAACGCCACAACCAAAAGAAGAGATAGATGAAAAGAGGCTAACATATTTGGGCTAAATCAGTACTTGAGTGAGTTATCATTTAGTCAAATGATTAGATACTCATCATCATAAATATTTTTTGGCCCTCTCAGTACTTAAGGATTATTTCATTTTTCGTTCTGCCCATCATACATCATAGAGTTTAGCGCAGTTTTTCTTATAATTATAGTTTAACGATAGATAATAAAAATAAGATTTATTTTTATTATGGCAGTGCAAAGGAATATAGTTAAATATCTCTTTTTTTTACTATTATTTTTTTCAGTTTTAAATTTAGAAACTTCAAGCTCAGCGTATTTGATTTCTAAGAATAAATTGGACGAAATATTAAATAGCAATTGCTTTTTGTTCGATGTTTACTCAGAATTAAAAATAAAATGCTACTTTGATTTGATTTGTTCAGTAGAAGAACCAATAAAAGGATTTGAAAATTATTTTCTTAAGGACGAAAAAATTTTTAGGCTTCTTAGATTAGATGGGTTAAGAATTATAGATGCCTATAATGCTTGGAATAGTGGATTGGACTTTTATTTATTTGGAGATAGTTCTAAGGTTGGAATTATAGATAGTGGAATAGATATAAATCATAAAGACTTTGATTTATCTAAGTATAAATGTTTTTACTCAATTAATGGAGAGGTCAAAGAAAACATATGGAGTTATTGTAACGATTCAGATGGTCATGGAACTCATGTTGCCGGAATAGTCGCTGGTAAATACGATAAGAATATTAGTAAATGTCTCAGTAATTATCCATGTGGAGTAGCTCCAAACGCAACACTATTCATTGCAAGAGTTTTTAGCGGTCCTACAGCAAATCTTTTGGATATTTTAAATGCATTAGATTGGATAGTTAAAAATAACGTAAGTATTGTTTCGATGAGTTTTGGAGCAGATTTGTCAATGTTAAGATTAAACTCTTGTTATCCGCTCGGAAATTCTTCTGAAGAGGTTACTATCCTTTTATTTAGTACGTTAATGGATTTTTTAGCTATTAAAAATAACTTAATTTTAATAGCCGCAGCCGGAAATAATCCAAATTCTATCTCAACTCCTGCATGTGCTAAAAGCGTAATAGCTGTTGGAGCAATAGATAAAAATAGGAATTTAGCCTTTTTCAGTTCTAGAGGTCCTATAGATAATAGAACAAAGCCAGATATAGTAGCGCCAGGAGTTTCAATAAATTCAACATATCCACAAAATACGTATTCAATAGCTAGCGGAACTTCTATGGCTACTCCTTTTGTAAGCGGTGCAATTGCTCTTTTATTAGATATGTTCAATAAAGAAAATACTACTGTAACATCTCAAGAGATTAAAGCTATATTGTTAACCTCTGCTAACGAACCCACTAGAAACAATACTTTTGGAAGCGGAATTTTAAACGTTAGCGAAATGATAAGAATAAGAAATAATTTTTTAACCATAGATGTTGAAGATGGAGAAGTATTAAGATTTAAGGTCAATAAAACAGATAGTTATCCGTTTAAGTTTACTATTTATAGGCATGAAACTTTTTTAGATTCTACAAAATATAAAGTCAAAATAATTAAAGATGGAGCTATAATTTTCGAGGGAGAATCAATTTTTGATAACGTATTTCAATACAAAAACGATACTTTAAATGGAGATTTCGAAATAGAAGTAAAAATAAACCATAATAGTACAATGGTTGATAATAAATTTACATTTGCCTTTTCTCATAGAATCCAAAACCTATCAAAATTCTTAGAAGAAAATTTAAACAATTCTATTCAGCCAATGCTTAACGTAACAATAGACCCTTCAATAGAATTTGGGCTAAACCCAATTAATAGAAGAATTGGAATTTTTATTAGCGATTTTGCTGGAATGCCAATTGCAGCAGATATAATTAATGTTTCTATAGTAAATTCTTCCGGAAGTATAATACACTCTTCTTTACATTTCAATAAAAGTTCTATATATCTAGAAATTCCTTCTGACTTAACAGAGTTTAATTATACTTTATATGTTGTTGCTGAAAATGGGAAAAGATTTGGTGTAGTTTCTAAAAATTTTACATATACACCTTTCTACCTAATTTCTCCTAATAAAATTTTGAAACTAATGAATGGTGACTTGTTAAATATAACAATTAAGTTTGATGATAGCATTAATAACATAAATGAAGCGTTTTTATACTTAGAAGGAAATAAAGACGAAAAACTTGATATAAGCTTTTCTTTTAATGATAATATAGCTTATAATATTACTAACATTAATCTAAACCAAAAAGGAAAATATTTCTTATTTTTAAATGTCTCCCTTGATGGAAATCCTATAGAATTCGAAATACCAATACTCGAATTTTCCCCCATATTTGATTATGAAATTTCTTATCCAAGATACATGTTTGCCGATAAAGAATACACTATTAATATAGACATATTTCACATTAATGGCTCTAGAGTTAACATAGAAAAAACAATATGCATAGAAAATGATACAAATAAAATATTTTGCAATTCTTCGCTTAGTAACAATATAAAGATGTTTACTAATATATCGGTTAGCGGAGATTATAACCTTAATATAAGTGCTATAGATAACAATGGAAACTTTCTTAATGAAAAAATTCCAATAACAATAAATTTTATTCCAGATAGGATTATTATTAATAAACAAAAGGAAAAATTCACAATTTTAGAACCTCTAGATGTTAGCGCAGAAATTATAAATTCTACAAAGAATTCTCAATGCAGTTTTTGCACAGTTTTTGTTAACATGACAAAAGATGGAAAAATAATATTCTCTAGAAAGAGTTTTGAAGATTTTAAAAACTTTGTTATTCCTAAGGATTTCGAAAGCGGAAAATATAAACTTACTTTTTTTGCACAAATAAACTCTACAATTTTAAACGAAACAGAAATTGAGATAGAAACTTTGGAAATATTAACAAACGTTTCTGAAAAAGTCTTTCCAAACTATTATGATGTTTACATAAACATTTCTGTAAATACTACTTCTAACGTTAGTATAAGTATTTCAAGAATTAATATTAGTGAAGAAAGTATTCAACTAAATCCAAGTAGCGATATAGAAACTATTTCTGGATGCGAAAATAAGAGCATAGATGAAACTAATAAAATTCTATGGTGCAATTCTACAAGCGATATAATACTAAAAATAAATTCAAGCGAAACATCTACTTTTTTCATAGAGATAATAGCTTATGGGGATAATATAAATGGTTATCTTCTCGATAAATTTTATTCCGGCTTTTTGATAAGGCCTCATATAAACTCTAAAAAGAAGAGTTGTGATGAAATATCCTTAGAGGATACTTTGATTAATCCATACATAAAAAACAATTGTTTTGTAGACTCTAGAAATCAAAGAGATATGTCTATAAATAGAAACGAAAGAGTACTATTTTCAGCTATTGCATATGCGGGGGCAACTCTAGATAAAATAATCTCAACAAATGTAACTATTAACGTTACTTATAACGGAATAACAAAATATTTAAATTCATCAAGTTTCGAAGATTTAATATTTTTTAATATAAGCAACTTTACGGATTTAGGAAAGTATGCTATAAATCTTACATATGTTTTTAAAGACAATGAAATAGAGATTTCTAAACAAGAGCTTTATGAAATAAACGTTTATGATATAAACTATTCAATTACTATTCCAAAAAATTATACAAAAATATTTGGAATTTTATCTTTTATTAGTCAAATAAACAGGACAAATGGAATATCGGAGGAAAAAATAAGAAATATAACTCGTATAAGCCCAGAAACACCAAGTGTTAAAATAGCAAGTTATAATCTTAACACAACATCCTCTGAATTAATCTTTAATGTAACTTTTGAAAAATCTTTTAATGGAGATGTAAAAATTAAAGTAGAGGATGAGCTAGGTATCGAAAAGGATATTATCATCAAAAATATTACAGCATACGATTTAGACCTATCTGTTTCATATTTAGATACAATATTTAAAGGTTCATCATTCCAAGTATCAGCATCTTCTAAGTTATTGCCTTTTGAAATTCCGATAGCTGCGAATTATTCTATACAATATAGCGGAGGATGTGAATTACTTACATCTAAAATTTTATTAAATAGAGAAAAAGCTCTGTTTTTGTTTAATGCTACAGAAATAGGTAGTTGTGAAATAAGTATTTATGCCAATGCGACATATTTAGATTTATTTTTTGAAAAAAGCATATCTTTATCATCTATAACAATATTGCCAAGCCAAAAAACTGGAGGAGATTCTATTCCACCAACGCAAAAGGCTAGCTTAATTGTTAGGAAGAGCTCAGATAGCATTATAATTGGAGAAAGGGGGTGGAATACTACTATTGTTTTTGTAAAATCGATAGGGAGGGATCAAACAGTTTGGGCAGAGGTTTTGAACTATCCAAAAAATCTTGTAAAAATAATTCCGGAAAGTAAATTAATAAAAGATGGTGATGAAGAACCGTTTATTTTTAACATTTCGATTTCTCCAAATGAAAATAGGAGCGAGTTTGAAATAGAGCTGCAATTTAATAGTGCATATGCTAAGAATCAAACAAAAATAAAACTCATAGTTTTAAAGAAGGCTAAGGAAGAGGATAAAACATTAGAAAAAGAAATAAGCGATTTAGAGAGTGAAGTAGCAAAATTAGAAAGTGAAGCATCTAAATTAAATAGAGAAGATCTTTTAGAAAAACTATTGAATGCAAGAAGGTTAATTAGCGATGCTAGGGAAGAACTTAATAAAGGAAATATAGATTCGGCACTATCTAAATTAGGGGAAGTAAGAAATATAATAAATTCTGTAAAAGACGAGTTAGCTGCTAAAGAGGCAGAGAAAAAAACAGGCGGCTGGAATTTTATAATTGTGCTATTAATAA
Source organism: Candidatus Aenigmatarchaeota archaeon (assembly GCA_038733315.1). GTDB lineage: Archaea > Aenigmatarchaeota > Aenigmatarchaeia > CG10238-14 > SpSt-28 > JAHLMO01. The sequence goes on from JAVYPJ010000002.1 coordinate 63,972, forward strand.
TAGGTATATTAGTAGTTGTTGGCGCGGTTTCAATTATTTTTATATATCCTAAAATAAAGTTAGGACAAATATCTAAGCCATATTACGATGCAAAGAGAAAAAAATTTGTGTGGACTAGTGAAGATGAAACAGTTTGGGAAAGGCTTAAAGAAAAATGGAGAAAAAGACAATAGTTTATAAGAATGGAATTTCTATAGCTAATATATGTCTTTTGGACCCAGTAATTTCCGATTTAATTTCTTTCGTTTCTCATGCACATATAGATCACGCACCATATTTAGTAGTTAAAAAACCTTTTGCCACAGCAGAAACTGTAGAGCTTATAAATGTAAGAGATAAACTCTTTATTGCAAATGTAGTTAAATATAATAGAAAGTATAAATTCGATTGTTTATCTTTTACATTTTTTGATTCGAAACATATTTTAGGCTCTGCAATGATTTACATAGAAATAGATGGCACATCTTTTTTATATACTGGCGACATATGTACTAAGGATTTTAAAAAAGATGTAGAAGTTTTAATAATCGAATCTACATTTGGAAGCAAAGAATATGTTTTTCCAGATAGAGAGGAAGAAGTGAAGAGACTAATAAATTTTGTTAAGGAGAAAACTGAAATTCTAAACAAAAAATTAGAGATAGGGGCATATCCGTTAGGTAAAGCTCAAGAGATTATAAAAATTCTTAACGATTTTGGATTTATACCCTCGGCTACAAAAACAATAGAAAAATTCAATGAAATTTATAGAAAATTTGGAGTAAAGTTAGAAACTTGTGAAGATTCGAATATCTTAATAAGACCTATGAATAACGTTATTAACTCACCATTAGAAGGTTATTACCATGCTTTTTGTAGCGGGTGGGCTATAACTAGGAAAATAAATGGTATAGAAGGTTTTGTTATTTCTGACCACCTAGACTTTAATGGCTTAATAGAGTTTGTAGAGAATGTTAATCCAAAAGAAATTTATACATGCCACGGCTTTTCTGAAATTTTTGCAAACGAATTAAGGAAAAGAGGCTTTAATGCACAAAGCCTAGTTTAGACAATCATAGACTATGGCAAAAACTTTTTTCTCCACCTTTCTATCAGCTTTTCAGCTTCGGATTTTTCATTTTTGCTTTCACTAATCGTTTGATTTTGTGGTTTTTCAACTTTTTCTTCTTTATTTTCTTTCACTTCAACCTTAATTGCTAACATTTTTTGCCATATTTGATTTAGCTCCGACTCACTTATATCTATTGGCTTATTTTGAAATATTGGAACATCGTTTTCGCTATATATGGGATAAATTCTTATGTTAAAATGTTTTAGTGGAGATCTTATTATAGCTATTTGGACATCCATAGCTTCAAGAACATCTTTTATACCTTTTGATAGTTCAAAAGATTTTTTTAGACAATGAAAAGAGGTTTGTATATCAAAATCAAAGTTTTCATAGTGGAATCTCGGTACTAAAATTACCATTCCTTTCGTTACAGGCCTTATATCTAAAAAGGCAACACACTTTTCATCTTCGTAAATAGTATAAGAAGGAATTTCTTTTTTAACAATTTTACAAAATATACACTCTTGGGTTGTCATAATTTTTTAATGTGTTGTATGAATATATTTGCTGTTTTTAATAAATAAATCCGCTTCTATATAATCTTCTTAGGACTTCTTTACTAATAGCTCTTGCCTCTAATTCCTCTTCGGAATTATAATATTCTTTGAAACTGGCATATTCTGAACTACTTTTTTTAATCTTTTTTCTAAGATCTTGAATATAGTGAGTAAGCTCATGAGCAATGGTTTCTATTAGTTTTTTTGGATTATATAGAAGTTTTTTCAATACATATACAGATGCACTATAAACTTTTCCATAAGAATTCTTTAAACTTTCGTAAACACCAAGAGTTATTGTATTTTTATAAATGCTTGGTAAATAATCTACAAAATATAAATTTACTCTATCTAGAACATTTTTCGGTACTTCATAAATTTTTGAAATCTCTTGTTTTATAGATTCGAATATTTGTTTGATATATCTTTTGTTTTGAATCAAATTTACATACTCTGGAATTATAATTATCCCCTCTCTAACTCTACTCAAGTTATCGTACAGCTCTTTTAATAATCTTTCAAATACAGATTTTTCTTTCATAATACCCTTTAAATTTTAACGATATATATTTAACTTCTTCTTAAATAATAATTTATGAAAAGTAAAGGACAAGCTGCCTTAGAGTTCCTAATGACATACGGATGGGCAATAATGCTAGTAATAGTAGTAGTAGGAGCACTATATGCAACAGGAATGCTTAAGCCATGTAGATGGGTAGGAGTACAAATAAGAGACTTTCCACCATCTCAGTTTGGTGTACAGCATATAGCAACAAATGCCACTCATATGGTAATAGAATTAACTAATAATAATCTAAGAAAAGTAAATATTACTAATGTTATTGCTGAGGTATACACCGATGGAAGCCGTCTTGATGAAAGTAAAGTTAATGTATCATTTGAAAGAGAAAAGATACCATTTGAATTAGAAGTCGGGGGAAAAGTAAAGACTTATATTAGTTTTGGCGAATTATCTTCAGGAACCTGTATTGATATTAAATTAGCAATTAATTATACTATTGATGAAGTACCTACTTCAGTAACGGGAAGAATATCTCATAGCGTTTAATTACAAATCTTTTTTCTTCTTTTTTTCTTTTTAAACCAAAAGAATTCTTAATAAAAGAACTAGGGTTCCAATTAAAACGGAAATTATTATAATATGTTCAGCCTTTATTTTAATCTTAGCTTCTGGTTCTTCCTCTAAGAACATTAATCCTCCGTATCCGCTTGGCATCATGTATTTTTTGGGTTTTTTAACCATAACTAATAATAACAAAAATAATCTTTATATGGAGATTGTAAGAAGATATTATTCTAATCAAAGAATATTAGATTTTTTGGTTGAATTCGCAAAAGATAGAGAGGTAGTTGCTGTTTATAAAGACGGTAAATACGGTAAAAGACCAGATATTTTACAATACTCTGGAGATATAATCTCAAAAGTAGAAGAGGGTGCTATAGCTTTTCACTGTAGCGCAGAAAAGTGGAAAAATCCGATGCAGTTAAGGGCGGGTATGACAAAGAAAGAATATGACGAACTAAGATTAGCATGGGATTTAGTTATAGATATAGATGTTAAGGATTTTGAAATAGCAAAATTAACAACAAAAGTTATAGCAGAATTTTTAAAAAGATATCAAGTAAAAAATCTATTGATTAAGTTTACTGGCGGGGATAGTTTTCACATATTAATTCCATCTAAAAGCTTTCCACCTTTTTTTAACAAAATTCCAATATCTCTACAATATGAAGAGCTAAGCAAAAAGATAATAGAGTTTATAAAAATTTCTGTAGAAGAGGAGCTAAAAAAACTTATGTTAGAGTTTTTCAATCCAAAAGATCTAGTAGAAAAGTTAGGAAAAAGACTTAGCGAGATTTCTGAGATAAAGCCATTTAGCTTTATTAATATCGATATTTTTGGAGTAAGACATTTATTTAGAATGCCGTATTCGTTACATGAAAAGACATTATTAGTTAGTCTGCCAATAGATCCAAAAGAAATCTTAAATTTTAGAAAAAGTGATGCAAATCCTGAAAATGTTGATTTTAATGAAAGCTTAGTCAGTTTTAAGTATGAAAATGATGCAAAATATCTTTTATTAGAAGCTTTTGAAAGAGTTAAATTAGAAATAGAAAAGGAGATAGAATATTTAAAAGAAAAAATAGACATAAAAGGCAAGAAAAAAATTCCAATAGAATTTTTTCCACCGTGCATAAAAACGATTTTAAATGGTTTAGAGGATGGAAGAAATAGAAGTATATTCGTTTTAATAACATTTCTTAGGAATGCCGGATATGAATGGGATGAGATAGATAAAATATTACACGAATGGAATGAAAAAAACAAACCTCCGCTAAGAGAAGGTATTATAAGAACTCAGTTAAGATGGCATATGAGACAAGAAAGAGACTTATTACCTCCTAATTGTGACCACTCAACATTTTATAAGGATTATAATGTTTGTAAACCAGATGAATTTTGCAAAACTATAAGAAATCCTTTATCTTATGCTCTAAAAAAATACCTCCAATCTAAAAAATCCACAAAAAAAGAAAGCCCTTAATAAATTAATTTTTTAGGATTTTCTAAATAGTATGGAGATTGTAACAACAACAATACCTTTAAATGTTAACATATATTCAGCAGCAATAATTTTACTTATTTTGATTATAATTTTTCTGCTAATAATGACATTAAAGACTAGAAGAGAATTACTAAAGAGAAAATATATAGAAATGCCCTAACCTTTAGCTAGAACTCTTATAAACCTCATAAGCAATTCTATCTAAAAAACTAATTCCTTTATTAGTTAGCTTTCTACCCCTTTTCTCTATTTTTTCTACGAATCCAGCATTTTCTAACTGTTGTAGAATAGTTCTAATAATCTTACCACCAGCTTTTCTAAACTTTTCTCTTTTTCTTTTATGCTGTTTTCTTTTTCCATAATAAGTCCTCAATCTTCTAACACCAATTTCACCATCTATATATAATCTTCTTAAAATACTAGCAGCTCTAATATACCAAAAATCTTCTTGCTCTGGAGGTCTTTCGTTCGCACTCGATGATTTTGCAAACAATACCCATTTAGGAGGTTTAATTATATCTATTTTTTTCAACTCTTCTTTAAGCCTTTCTACGAATTTCTGCGGATCTACATCATAAACGTTTACCATAAAGAATATTTTTTAAAAAATATAAAGATTAATTTTATGTCAATAGAAGAGGTAAAACAAAAAATATTAGAAATATTAAAGGCAAGGAGCGTAATAAGTAAAAGAGAACTTAGCACGTTAATAGAGAATAGGGATGAATTAGAAAAAGCAATATACGAGCTAATTTCTAACAACTTCATATTTGAAATTAATGTATTAGGTGGTAATTATTATGGAATTAAAAACTCCAAAAATAAATAAAGATCAAGCAATCGCAGTGCTATTTATAATTTTGATTTTTATAGTTTTTCTTTTAGACGCCTCCACAACCAAAGTAAATTTATGTAAAATAAACGGAAACAGTACCCATCAAAATTGTATAACGCTGCCAATAAAAATATTCCCATTTTTAAAAGAGTGAGATTTTAAATTTTTTTATCACTATATGGTGGATTAGCTAATCTAAAAGAAATATTAGAAATATAACGATAAAAAAACTGAAATTTCTTTACAGCTATAAACTAAGCTTAAAATCTATATATCCACTTGGCGCATTTTAATAAATATGGAAAATAAAAGGAAGGATGAGCTAGAAAATGTACTAAAAATTCTTTTAGTTTTGAAAAAAATAAATGGATGGATATGGCTAAGAGAATTAGCAAGGAGAACCAAATTACATCATAAAACCGTTTCTAGACTTTTATACAAATATTTTCAACCCTTTATAGAAGAGCAAAAACTTTTACCTTTTAGGGCAAGGCTTATAAGGCTAAAAGAAGATATTAACATAGAAAAGTTTATAGCTTTTTGGAAAATAAAAAAATTGCAAGAAATATATGATAAGAAGTTCAAATAATTATGGGAGTTTTTGATAGTTTAAAAAAATTATTTAAAAGAAAATCTCAACTGGAATTATTACAAGCTGAAGAAAAAAACGAGAGCGAAACTGTAGAAAGTGATGTAGAAACTCAAAAAATAGAAAACGATGCTAAGGAAATAGAAAGAGAGTTCTATAGTTATGAGCAGGTAATAGATAAAAATTTTGTATATGGGTATATTTTGAAAACTCTAAAATCCATTGAGGAATCTCTAAAAAGAATCGAGTATAATATGATAACTAAGGATTGGGCTTCCTTAAATTTAACAGAAAAGAAGGATTTAGAAAATCTTATAAACAAGCTAAATGAAAAAATAGAATATACTAGGATACTTTTACCTGCTTCAAGCGCTTTAAGCAGATCAAGCAATAGATTAAATGAAATTATAAGAAAAGCAGCTGAAATAATAAGAAGCAGAAAAGAAATTAGCTATGAAGATTTGGCCAAGGAGTTAGGAATTTCTAGTAGTTACTTAAGAGCCATAGCAAATTTAATAGAAATAAATAATAATGATATTAAGCGGATAATAAAAGACAAAAAAGGTTTTTTTGTTTGTGATTTTAGCAATACAGGTGAAAAAGATAAGAACGCAACTGCTTAAGCTGCTCAAGCAATTCAAGCAGGTAAATTAAGCTATTGGCCTTAGAGATCTGAACTGCTTAAGCTGCTTAAGCAGATTAATGCATATGATTAGATAAAAAAAATATCAGGATTGTGTTTTAGTGATCTGCTGCTTAAGCAGTTCAAGCAGTTGAATCAAAAGTGTTGATGATCTGCTGCTTGTGCTTACAAGCGCTTGAAGCGCTTCAAGCAGTTCAAGCAGTTGAAATTTTTAACATTTTTTGAGAATTCTGAAGTACTCTCGTTAAATATTTTAACTTCTCTGTTGTCACTAAATTATTTAAAAACCCTCACATTTATAGCATGGACATTAGTTAGAATTTATAACATCTACTTTAAATCTGCCTTTATTTTTACTCTCTCACACTTCTGGCATTCGTTAATTAGGAGTGCTTTCATAACTCTCACGCATTTATAAAATTTTGTATAAACTCTCACATTTCAGTTTTAATTTTTTAGTTTTTACCTTTCTCACATTTTTAAACTCTGGATTATATGGTATATCTTAACCACTTTTTAGAGGTTATATAATTTTAAATCTCTCACATTCATGGCTTTAATTTGTTTAACTACTCATAAATAAATAGTAGATATCATTTTATCTATTTATTAGTAATATTTTATTTAACGAAAAAAATGCATCATTATAGTATTTAAATTCGATTTTTTGGAAATATACACTTTTTTATATATATTTTTTTGTACTGGTCACTCTATAGTAGATACTAAATAGTAAATTTTTAGGTTGTTTTTTACAGATTTTTTAGTAAAAAACCTTCTTTAAACCTTTTTTATGCTGAAAAAACTTGATTTTTAGCAGATAAATCACAAAAAAATCTACGGATAGCCTAACGAAGGCAAAAAATACCCTAAAAAAATTTATAGCTGGCTTACTAGGCCAGTTATAATTTTTGAAGTTTCGATTGTATGTGAGGGTTTTTAAATTTTTGTAGTCATTATTAGGTAGATAAAAATTTATTAGGTTTAAACTAGCTTAAATAAAGAAAATTGTGTAGTTTGTTAAGCGGTTTTAAGCGGTTTGTAATGCAGTTGTTTTTAATGTCATATAGCCAGCTGGTGCATTTTATTATAGCTAAAATCTATAACTTTAAATTTTTAACAAACTTAGCTGAGCTGAGACCTAATTTTAGAAGTCCGTATAAAGTTTTTTTCAAAACTCATCAGAATTTTTTGATAGTGTGGCGTCGCTTTTTTTATTAAATTTTCTAAACTTTTCGAGTCTTCAAGAATGAATAGCGAGGCATTATTAAGATGTTCTTTGTTAATCCATTTTCCGTATCCAAGCGATAATAGTATTTTTTCTACCCACATTTTATACTTCTCTAATCTTCTATCTCTTTCAATAAGCTCTTTCTCTCTCGGATCTTTTGCAAAGGTATAAACTATTTTATCTTTATATTCCTTTAGTATTTTTTGGCAACCTTCATATATTCTCTCCATATGCCACTCGTTAGATACAATAGATATATAATGAATTTGTCCATATATGCTGGAAAGTAGGTGCAACGTCATTTTAGTGTAATAGAGATTAGATAGGGTACTATATGACGCGTTTTCAATAATAATATCGCTTGGATGTATTCCTTTTTCTTCTAAATATGAGGATTTAATAAAAGAAATATTAGAAAAAATTAGCAATATAGGGAGCTTCGTTTTTTCCACAAGCTATTATTTTAATAATAATTTCTTTTTCCCCATATAACTTATTGCATAAGTCAGAAACCTTTAACTTCGTGAATAAATCAAAAGCCTTATCTGCTCTAGCTTTTGTATGTGGTTGTAAAGTTCCATCTGGATTTATTCCAGCACCATGGATTACTATTGCTGCAACTCCCATAAACTATTATTAAAATATATAAGTAATAGTTAAAAATATCTTTATTAAGTAGTAAATTTTTTGTAAAAATTTATTTTATTTGGAGAAATGCTTATTTATGAAATCTACTCTTTCTAAGATTATCGATTTACTTAAGGAAAGGGACTACTCCTTTTCTGAATTATTAGAAATCTTTGGAGAGCAAAATTTATCAAGAAAGGAACTAAAAGAAATTATTGATAGAATAGTTAAAATTTCTAAACACGCGTCTTGGAAGTTTTATTATAGTCCAGCAAAATGTAGAGAATGTGGTTATGAGGTTAAAAATTATAAACCTATAACTAAATGCCCTAAATGTAAAACCGAAAAAATAAAAGATCCAAGATATATTATAAAAACAGAATAACTCTCTCACTGTAAATTTAATCAAAACAATGTAAAGGAAATTTTAATAAGGAATTTAAATATTATTTTATGATAGAGAAATTTAATCAAATAAAAGCAGCAATGTTATTAAGGAAGCTGGCTAACGATGAAATATCAACAGAAGAATTAGTGAGATTCAGTAAAAAAGAGGGAATAATAATTTTTGATATAATAAAATGCATGCCACTAAAAGAAACCGGTCTCGGACTTTTAATAAAGGGATTAATAGATCTTCACGGTCCAGGCGTCATAAGAACCATGAGAATGGCTTTCAAAAGCGACGGCTACAATGATGCAAAGGAAGCATTAAAGATAGTGGGCAAAGAAAAGGCCTATAAGTTAATTAATTTCTGGACTGAATTGGGATATATTGAAAAACTTATAGAGATAAAGATTGGTAAAAACGGTGACTTAAAGAATACTGAATTAAACGAAAATTTCTATAAAGAATTTGTTGAAAGTGGATATAATACGATTATAGTCAGAGTAAAAGGTTCATTTAGCTCTTCAGGGTATAAAACAGTCGCTGGAAAATCGAATTTTCCTATATGTGTTATAGAGCCCGCGTATATAGCTGGCTTTATAGAGGCTACATTTGATAGAAGATGTGATGTAGATGAAACTAAATGTGAAGCCACTGGTGATGAGTATTGTGAATACGTGTTTACACTAATCTAATAGGAAAAATAAAAAACTATTCAGATGATTTTAGTAGAGTGTAGGATAGATTTAAGAGTGATACACAGAAAACTAAATAACAAAATTCTGAAATTATCAAAGCTGGATAGAATTCTAAATAGAATGTTAAAAGTTCTGTAACTATACCAAATGAAAATATCATCGAAGATATTGATAATATTAAAAAAGATTTTTTAACATTTTTGTCTAAATACATTTTCATAGCAACATATTTTTTATTTTTTGAAAACCGTCTTAAATAAAACAACATCATAATTAAGGTTGAAAAAACAACCACAGAATCTATGGAGATCATTAAAACCCTTGTTAGAAGCACTATACTCATTTCCATTTTTTACCTATTTTTTCAATTCTTTTATTCCATTCGGTGATTATATATATCATACCAACACCAAAAACAATTGTTAGTACTGCAGTAATTTTTAGGAAAAAAACATTATTTAGTAAACTACCAAAAACAATGAAAATTATATTAATTAATAATATTAAAATGAGAATTGTTATTATTTTCATTTCTTCGAATGTTTTATTCTCTAGTAAACTAAATGCTATTATAAAAAGCTCTTTTGGTTTAGATTGAACGTTTTTATATAATCTGTATGATACAAAAAATCCTATTATACTAAAAATAAGTGGAGATAAATAGAAGAAAATTATTGTAAAAAATGGATCGGTTGGGAACAGAGCAAAACTATCAGAGATACCCATAAATAATAGAAAATAATCATTTATTTAGTTATTTTTATGGATATAATATCAATACTTGCAGTAGCTGCAATAGTAGCGGCAGCTTTAAAATCAGCAATAAAAATAGCGAAAGAATATGAAAGGGGTGTTGTATTCAGATTAGGAAGATTTTCTGGAATAAAAGGTCCAGGCCTATTTTTTATAATACCAATAATAGATAAAGCAGATATAATAGATTTGAGAACTAGAACCATAGACGTTCCAAAACAAAGAGTAATTACAAAAGATAACGTAAGTATAGATGTGGATGCGGTAGTATATTTCAGAGTTACAGATCCCGCTAAGGCTGTAATTCAGGTTCAAGATTATTATATAGCCACTTCTAATTTGGCACAAACTGTTTTAAGAGATGTTTTAGGGCAAGAAGAATTAGATTCTATTTTAACAAAAAGAGAGGAGCTAAATAAAAAATTACAAAATATATTAGACGAATTAACAGATCCATGGGGAGTTAAAGTGGTGGCTGTTACTATAAAAGACGTTAGCTTGCCAGAATCAATGTTAAGGGCTATGGCAAAACAAGCAGAAGCAGAAAGAGAAAAAAGATCTAGAATTATAGTAGCAGAAGGCGAACTAATAGCTAGTCAAAAAATGGCTGAAGCGGCAAAAGAATATGAAAAACATCCAGCTGCATTAAAACTAAGAGAATTACAAACATTGGCTGAAATAGCAAGAGAAAAGAATTTGATAGTTGTAACTAGTGATAGCATTACAGGTAAAGTGGCTGCCTTAACAAAAGGTATAGAGAAAAAGAAGTCATGAGAAAAATTTTAATATCGTTGCTTTGTTTTATTTTTTGCGTTATTTTTTTATCCACTAACTTATGTGAGGAAAACAAAATTTTATCTATAAAATTTTTTGGAACTATAACCTTAGGAAACTATGAACTATTAAAAGAAGCTTTAGAATACGCGGAGAAAAAAAATATTTGCTGTGTTTTAATTCTTCTTGATACATATGGCGGAACCCTAGATGCTACATTAGAAATAATAAAATTAATAGACAGATCTAAAGTTCAAACAATTTCTTTTGTTTATCCTAAGGGCTCTACAGCTTGGTCTGCAGGAACAATGATTTTAATCTCTTCTGATATTGCTGCAATGAGTCCGAATAGTGTTATAGGTTCTATGCAACCAGTTTATGGAGACACGCCAATTAACGAATCGAAAGTAATTAACGCAATAGTAGCTTTTACAAAAGAAAGAATGAAGAAGCATGGAAGAAATGAAAGTTTGGTAGAGAAGTTTGTTACAGAGAATTTAAATCTAAACTCTGAAGAAGCTTTGAGGTTAAGAGCTATAGATTTAATTGCTGAAGATTTGGAAGACTTATTGAATAAAATCGGAAAAAGCAATTTTGAAGTGGTAGAATATAATCCATCAATAAGAGTACACTTATTAAAACTGTTTTCAGACCCAGTTATTTCGTCAATAATACTTTTAATAGGAATATATATGTTGATATTCGGCATTTCATCTCCTGGAGTATTTAGTGAAATTATTGGAGTGATTTTAATTGCTCTTGCTCTAATAAATCTTGGAGCGAATATAAACTATATAGCGGTTTTTCTAATAATTTTTGGCACAATTCTATTAATTTATGAATTAGCTTCGCCAGGATTTGGTTTTTTTGGCATAGTTGGAATATTTTGCATAACTTTCGGAATATTTTTGCTACCTTCTTTTCCTAGTGAAATATATTTCATAGAGAGAAATTTAGCTATGAAAGATATTTTTCTTAAATCTTTACCAATAGTTATTTTTATTTCTGCTTTCTTCTGTTTTGTTTTTTATAAAGTAGTTAGTTTAAGGAATAAAAGACCAGAAATTGGAGAGATGGTTGGGAAAATTGGGATTGCTATTGAAAATATTGAAAAGAATAAAATTGGGTGGATTAAAGTAGATAACGAGTTGTGGAAGGCAAAAAGTAAGGAAAAAATTAAAAAAGGTGAAAAGATAAAAATAATCAAAAAAGATAATGAGTTTTTAATAGTCGAAAAAATTAAGAAACGTTAAAAACTCCACAAACCTTTGAATATCCAAATATTTTTCCTACAGTTCTTAGACATATTTCTCTTGCAAAATAGAAAAAATCACTCATTTTAAAAAAATAATTAAGAGCAATTGCGACAAAAATAATTATAGCTAGGGCAACTATAATAAATACTAAAAGGTTAACATTTATTTCTAGCGCAATTTTCATATCTTTATAAGATTTTCACAAACACTACTAGAAAGCCACCCGATAGTTACATTACAAATATTAACTCCAAAATTTCTTAATTCGCCACCTTTCGTTAGCGTAATTATAACATAGAAAAATATTAAAAAACCCATTATTGCAATTATAGTCCATATTATTATGCTGAGGGAAACTTCTACCATATTATTGGTTTTCCTCCTTTTTATCTATTTTAGCAGTTATGGTTTTATTGAAATTCTCTAGGAGCTTATTTAAAAACTCAGAAGAAAGTTTTGGTAAAGATTTTCCAGTAATTAAAGTAGAAGAAATAAGTATTAGTGATAATAGCAAGAAAAATAATATTACTATAAGAACATATAAAGGAATTTGCATGCTTTATTCGGTTGTTACCGTTATTGGAACAGATTTTAAATACATATAACCAACGAATATAAACAAAACTAAAATTATTATCGCAATAGCGACAAATATTAACATCTTTATAGTTCCTTCTTCCATAATATTATATTTCTAATTCTTCTAACATTCCTTCTATAAAGCTTTGTATAAACATTAGAGATATAAAGCTAGAAAATGAAAAAATAAGAGAAGAAATTAGTATAGTCTTTGAAATAGAAGAAATTAAATATACTGGTTCAAACCCTTTTTCTAAGCCTATGATTATTAGCGAAGATAAAAGAGCTATTTCTATTACATATATTCCCAACACAAGTATAAAAACAGAAGGATATAAAGTTAAGGGGTTTATTTCCTTTATACCGCCCATAAGAGGGAAAGATGGTAAGGGTATTGGAATTTCAGTATCAGACTCTCCAATATTAAACTTTGCACTTATGGATATTAGCAAGCTAGAAAGCATAATGGATAATGCAATTACTACACCTAATATAAAAGGAGCAAGAAAAGTGGAAATAAATTTTAAGTTTGTTGTTACATCACTAATAGTTTCTTCTATTTTATCCTGAAGCTTGTTTAGCTCCTTTAGATTTTCTGATATTATAAGCATAGAAGTAGCTGCATATTGATATCCTTTTTTATACGATTCCACTATTATACTAAACGAATATTTTATTAGCGAAGATGGAAACTTTTTTAAAACACCTCTTTTTTCATCAAAAATACCTTCTTTTAAGTTTCCAAAAAAATTTAGACTCTTAGAAAGTTCTAAGAAAAAGTCCTTTATTTTAAATGCTTTATATTTTTCCATAGCGGCATATATGCTATGCTCAAGCGTATGACCTCTTTTAAGTTCATAGCCTAACTGAAAAAGTACTTCTGGCAATTCTTTTTCAATCGCTTCCAAATTTTCTTTTAATAGAAGTTTTTTCCTAAGAAATATGTATAGTATAATAGATGGAATTGAGAAGGATAAAATTAGAAAAATACCTAATAAAGAATTTCCCAACACATCTGTTAATCTTTCTTTACATTTGATATTTGATTCGCTTTTCTTTATAGACTTTATGCATTCTATGAAATAATTAAAGTCTTGATTTAGCATGTATGCGATAATCGAAGATATTGATAAAAAAACTATAGATGCTAAAATTATTACGTTGATTTTGGTATTAAAAATGTTTATATCGAATATATTTTTTTGTTCTAAGTATGAAGATGTTAGTGGCCTTGTTTGAAGTATGGATAGAGTAATAATTAATAGAATTGTTGGCAAAAGAAGATTATAAAATATCATTAGAAAGTCTATACTAATAAGATGTGGTATTATAAGAGAAAAAGCAAAAACCATAGTAGAAACTAATAATGGTAATATAATTCCCATAGCCAATATTAACATAGATGGCAATTTTAGATTTCTAGAGTATTTTTCTAACCTAGAATATGTTTGAGACATTATTGTGTTTAAAGCCTCATCTATCATTTTTTCGTTTCCAAAGGGATTTTCAGAATAGCTTATTAAAATTTTCATAGCATCGGAAAACTCCTTAGCTTCTTTACTCCATTTTCTAATCACTATTTCATCTAGCGCTTCTTTTAGATTTTTATAGGCACCTATATATGTTTTGTAGAACGCTTCTTTTAAATCATCTCCAATATAACTTTTTAAGTTTGACGAAGCAAATAAAACTGCTCTTTCTAAATTTGGTATTTGTTTTAATGAAATAGACATATAAACTATCGAATGTATCATTTCTGAAGATGCCACAGATCTTAAATATTTAGAAAGAATGTTTGGATAATAATATATTAGGAAAGAGATTATCAAAAGTATAAAAAAAAGCGAAGATACAATCCAAATAGGAAAATTAAAAATCGATAGTAAAATTACTACTACGATAGATATTATAAAAAATATTATAGAAGCCGATAAATTGCTGTTAGGAGGAATTTTTAATCTGCAAAAATCTATCAATTCCTTTTCTTTCTCTTCAGTCCCAGTCTTTATAGTAATTATTTTTGCGCAAAAATTACAGAAAAGTTCATATGCATTTAACTTTCTCTTTTTTAGATATTCTTTAATAACATCCTCTGCGGAAATTAGCATAAAAATACTTTTGATTTATGTTAAATATTTACAATAAATAATTATGAGAGTTATTAGCGACGTTGCCATAAGATTTGCCCTTGGTGTTGTTATAGCAATTATTCTTGCTTTTTGTTTCTGGTATTTTTTTATTAGAACCACGCCAGAAGATATAGCCGAGAGGAGTGCTGATAGGTTTGTAAAAGCCATTGATGAATTATGTATGGAATATCTTTCGAATTCAGATGCTACCAAAACGGTTGATATAGAATTACCACAAGTCAAATATTCTAGTCTAATGGATGAGTTAAATAGCGCTTTAAATAATTTTTTAAGTTTTTTAAATAAGGAAGCTCCAAAACCACCTTTACAAATGTTTAACGATCCATACTTCTATCTTTATTGGGAAACCTTTCCGCCAGAAAACACTTTACACGCTTCTAAAGAAGCAGGCGTGGGACAAATTTTTTTAATGCATACCACACCAGAAGATATAATTGAAGATGATAAAGAAGAAAACAATCAAAGTAATTGTTTCGTATGCGCACTTATAGAAACAACTAAAAAATCTTGTGATTCTATGCCACCTCCGTTTAATATTCTTGTGTCTCAGTGTATTTTTGTTAAAGCGTATGAAGGAGTAACTTGGATATCTGAAAATAGGGATAAGGTATTAAAATTTTTAAGAGATATGATAATGCCTTGGAGCGAAGATTTGCCATGGAGCTCTAATTTTGTGACAACCGCGCTTTTTTATTCAGCCTTTGTTGGGATAGATGTTCTTGGGTTACGTTTTTTTAAGGATGAGTCGAAAAGTGTATTAGCTGGAAATTATAGAGGATTAAAAGAAGAAATAGTTCAAAATTTTAAATCTATAATAAATAGATTCGGCGGAGATAATTTAGAAAAATTAGAAAAATTTAAAAAATTTGGAGACATAATCGATGCTATAAGAGAGCTAAAAAAAGGATTTGAAGAAACAATAGAGATAGCAGCTAGGAAATTAAAAGTTACAATTAACACAATCAAAGAGATTATAGTAGATTTTTGGGATGAAGCTAAGGGAGTTTTGAGAGAAGTAAAATTTGTTGGTAAAACAACAGCAGTAGGAACTATCACATGTTGGATTTTTACAGAAAATACTTTGGGAGACTGTATAGCTTATGGATTATTATTTGGTTTAACAATGGATGGGATAAAAACAGCTGCTCCTAGGGCTGCTAAATATATTAAAGATGAATTTTCAAATTTTTATTCTAAGTCAAAACCTTTATTAAAAAGAATAACAACAACTTTTGATGAAATATTTGGTAGTTCAAACGTAGATGAGATAAAAGGGTTTAATAAAGAAAAGATAGGAATGTTTGGTATTGCTATTAGCAGAGCTGTTGATGATAAAATAGATAAAATAATTGAAAAAGTTTTTAGTCAGGCTTCTGAAAAAGGAATGATAAAGAAGATTATAGAAGGAGGAAAAGAATATTTCTATTCTAAGAAGAGGATAGTACTTCGTGGGGATGTTTTATTAGAAAGAGAAGGAAATGATGTGGTAGATTTTATAGACACATATAGAGGTATCGAAGGAATAGATTTTACAAGCTGGAAACGTTCTACAGAATCTAAGATAGAGGGCGGAGCTCTTTATGAAATTAGAGTAGCGGAGTCGGAAATTAGCGGAAGTGAATTTGGGAAACTATATGAAAATGGTTATAATATTAATCATAAAAGAACTATAAAAGATTATTATAGAATTGTATGTGATGATGAGGGAAGATGCTACAGGATCTATGAGAAAACCGAAATTATAGATGAAATTAAAATTGATAAAGATTCTCTAGCAAAAAAACTAAAAGAGGAAATGCATTTATCTATAGTTTATCCAATAAGAAAGATGTTGGCTAGATTAGAAGAGAAGGCGTTTTATAATAAGATTATAACCACAGAAGGGGTTAGCCAAATTATAAATAGTTTTAAAGAGTATGTAGAAAAAACTATGGATGAGGATACAGCAAGAAAATTTATAAAAACAGTTGATGAAAAACTTTATAAAAAATGCGAAAAGAGTGAAACAGGTTGTAAAGAGTTTTTAAAAAACGTTATTGAAAGTAGTGAAAGAAAAATTAGTAAGATGAAAGAAAAAAACGATGAATTAATTTTATTAATAAGAAAGGACAGTAAAATAGCAGAAATAATAGAAAATATTCCAGAGGAGAGCACTGAAAATTTCTTTATAACTGCAGGGCATATAGAAGAAATAGTTAAGGGGACTGATATAATGGACAAAAAATTATTATACGATGTAATAAGATTAAGAACTAATAGACTCTCAGAAGATATGAATCAATTTCTTCAAGGGTCCTTAGGGCATGCGTTGTTTAGAATGATTGATTTATACACTCCTTTAGGTTTTAGCTATTGGGATAAATTCTTTTCTTTTTATGGTTTTGCTGGACCTACAGCTGCAACAGAAAAAATGTGCCAAACTGAGTGCGCTGAAGGACATATTTGCATAAATTCTGGTCCTTGTGTAATAAGGTTTAAACTTCCAGAAAGCTGTGAAATGGCGGGAATAACCTCTATAAGATTAGAAAGAAATAGCATAATAGATCCAAATCCAAGATTTTATTTAGTTAGTCCTTGTTATGCAAAGCTCCACATGTATATAAGACATTATCCCAATGAGGTTTCTGGTGAGAACGAGACAACAATTTTTATAAAACCATATTTGAAGAGGGTTGAAAATAAAGCAAATTATTGTTATGCGACTGAAGGTTTAGTTAATTTTTGGGTAGGTAGTTATGCCGCCGAATTTGCTGCTGGTTGTGCTATTGGCATACTCTGTACAGTAGGTACTTATGGATTAGGATTCGATGGAATTGCAAGGTGTCTTGGGTTTAAAATACCAGGAGTGTGTTCCTTAGCATCTTCTTTAGCTCAAACTGGAATAGCACTTGGTAGAGAAACTTATTTAGTTTGGCCAAATGTTTATAAAACCAATTCTTCTTTGGCTATTTGGGAAGAATGAAACTAGTAGCTTTAATTCCATATGGAACATTAGCGCTTAGCGGAATTATAGTAATTTTAATGATAATATTTGGTGTGTATGTTATTATAGATAGCATAGCAGAAAAAACTTGGTTTGATGCAAATTCTATGGCAAAAGTTTTTGAAAGTATAATAATTCTATATTCTTCATCCAGCTATAACATAAATTCTTCAATATTATTGCCAAAAGAGGAGTGTTCTGTTAAAATAGAAAGCAATCAAATAAGGGTTAAATATGGAAAAAAAGATGTTGAAATTCCAAGAACCGTATTCATACCTAATTATACTAAAATAGTAGTGACTCCTATAGATTGTAGTCTTAGAGAAGTTAAAATCGATAAAATCAACGAAGAAATAAAAATATATCAAAATTAATTAAAATGCTCAAACTACAAATAAGTTTAACACCAGAATTAATGCTTGATTTAATACAACTTATAAGTGTTATTTTCTTTATTTTTGGTACGTATTTAATTTATGTAGAATATAAAATTAAAGTAAAACAAACTTCATGGGATGCTATAAATTATTTAGAAGTGTCTCTCGGAAATAAATGTTTTCTCAAAGAGTTTAACAACACATATATAAAAGGTGTTTTTGATTACGAAAAAATAAATTCTAGCTATGATAGTTGCTTTAATGACAAACTTGGTTTAAAATTCATAGTTGATAATGAAGAGAAAAACTTAGACATTTCTGGAAAAGTAAAAAAATCAGAGGGTTATGGTATAGTTTATAAAGATGGTGTTTATAAACCAATAAAAATAGAAGTTTATAGTTAATATGCTGCTTCCAAAAATTATACTTTTAATTGCTAATACAATTATTCTTATAATAACATTTTCTATACTGATATTTTTAAGAGATGTAATATTGCCGCCAGCGACGGTAAACATAGTTTTTTCACCCATTTACCATTCTACAGCTACTTATCAAATATATCTTTTACTAAATTCTGACGATGTTAAAGAAAAATTAAAGACGTGTGATTCATCCATTTACAATTACATAAAGAGTAAGACGTCTAAACCATTCTATGCAAAAATAGATGGTTGTGTTTTGAGAGAGAACATAAATATAGAAGTTTTTAAGAATAGCACACTTATGAGAATGATAGTAGAAAATAAAGATCTTTCAGTTTTGATTAAAACATGAAGGCAATACTTCACTTTCTATTAAAACCATTAATATTTTTAGTGGTATTGCTTTCAGTTATATATGCTACTGCATTCCTTTCTGGTAAAGAATATGAGAGCGAAGTTTTAGTAAGCAAAATCAATAAAATAATAAATGAAGCAGAACTTTCTCAGCTATATATAATTGATAGAATAAAAAAAGAAAAAACTAGTTTTGATTTTGAAACTATGAATTGTAAATTTTCTGTAGTTGTTAAAAAGTGCGATGATAAAAAATGTTTAGCTAGTATATCAGTAACACCTAACTTAAGAATTAGCGGTTTAAACATTAGATTATTTAAAGAAATAATAGTAGAATTATGATGAGAGGGATAATTTTAAAAAGTTTTTTGATGCTTATACTTGTCTTAATTATTGGTATTATTGCTGTTTTATTATTCCTTCATTTTTTCTATAAAGAAGAAACTTATTATTACACAATACCATCTGTAAAATCCTCTGAATACCAAGGAATATCTTTAAAACTAGAAACTCCAAGATTGTCAAACTATGGAAATTACCTTTTCAGAATTTCCATATCAAGCAATTTTTTTAAAGATGTTGATATAAAGGAGATAAATGCATCTGTAATAGATACAGATTTAAAAAGCGGTTATTTTGGAAGATTAATTATAAATAATATAAAAATTGAGCCAAAAAAATATTTTGAATATGACGCAAGCTTAGATGTAAGTCAGTATTATGGAAAAACATTTTTCTGCAAAAACGAAAGTTTTTCTTGTCCAAACGGAATAGCATATCCCTTTGGTTTTTGGATTTTTGAAGATTGCAAGTGTTTATCTTATAAAGAAGCTTTTTGTAAGTTTAGAAATAAAAGGTTAAGAATTTCCTTAGATTACGACGCTACTTATCAAAGCTACTTTACTATATCTATGAAATCTACAAGAAACCCGGAGGTTGTGCATCAGCCGACTGACTTTAAGATTAAAATATTGACATCACCAAAACCATATGAGTTCGATACAGACCTAACTTTATCTTTAATTATAGAGGATTTAGGAAATTATGATTTAAAAATTAAAAAAATAGAAATAGTTCCAGTAAAAACAGTAATAATTTCAGAATCTTTGTTTAGAAGGAAAGTAGTTAATGTATCTTTTCCAAATTCCTGCGAATTTAGAGATATAGATTTGAAGAATCCTTATCTTACCGGATGTAATTTTGGAAAACCAGAAATAGAGGTTTTGGAAATGGATAAGTCTCAGGAGCAAAAAATTCTCAAATCAGAAAAAGTTAATGTGACAAGAATGATTTGTGAGAATGATTATTTTAAAAAGTATTGTGAGGTTAGTAATGTTTTAGAAAAAGCGACGTTTTCAGTTATAATTGATTATGAAACTACATATGTTACAACTAAAGAAATATCTGTTGATTATTCTAGTATTTGTTCTGAAAAATAATAACGAAGAATAAAATTATTCGTATCTACATTGACACCTCTTTAAGCATTGTTTCCAATAGTCTTCATTATCTCCTATGGATGGTTTACCTAAAATGTATGCACATATTTCAGAAAGATATGGACGATCTCTATCTTCGCCTGATGGTACTACAGGAACATCTTTTTTTGTTAGTTTTGCCGATTCTATATTTTTCGCATCTCTCAATGGTATGTATTCTGAAGCGCAGTTACGATAATAGACGAGCTCTTGGCAGAACATGTTTTCAACTCTTGGTCTGACAAAGAATTGTTGAAACCCAGGAATTATTCCAAGAAAGCCTAAAATAATTACTAAAGCAACAGCAGCTACAATTACTATTATAAGCATAGATATAGAGATTTCGGCACCCTTCATAATACAAATATTTAGGGTTATGAATATATATTTTTTGTTTTCGATTATACTATACCGAACATTCTGAAAAATTGAAAAAACTGTTCCTTTATAATACCAGAAAGAATGAATAATATTAACAAAATCGCAATCGCAGTTATAACTACTATTAAAACCTTAGTGGAAATTTTTATAGACATTTTTTACGAAATTTTTGGACCAAACGGAAATTTTAGATTTGAAATAAATTCCCAGATTTGTTTTAGAAAATCCCATTTTTTAGCGATTGCTAGAACAAAAAGTATAATAGCGATAAAAAGTATTATAATACCAAGTGCTAACCAAAGCTCGTCTTCCATTTTATCTATTTGCGTTTCCCTTTGTTAATATCTCAAACCACTTAGTAACATTCAGAATATCTTTTATGCCAGAAGTACCTTGCTCCCTAGACATATTTACAAAGAAAAGTATTATTATTAGAGCAGCGACAGCTACAATTATTATAATTAATGTTTCTATTGACAGATTTAGCCCACACTTCATAATTTTATACCTTTTTAAATAAATAAAAATATTTGATTTTAAAATATACACTTTTCTATAGAAAACAATAAGTTAAATGAAGATAGAAAAACTTATTATAGGGGGTTGGATTCTTTCTTGGCTAATGGTACTTTGAAGTCTATTCGACTTCTAAATAAATAATATAAAAACTCAAATATATAAATTTCGATAAAATAATGGATACAATAATAAAATCCGCACTCCAAAGAGCACTTGAAGAAGAAAATCCAAATCTAAAAATAGCTTCAAAAGTTTCTAGCGGTTTAATCAGAAAAGATCTAGATTATTTTCAAATAGCAAAAGAACAGTTTGGTGTAGATGTTAAAAAAGCGAAAATCGTTGCTGTTGGTGTTGGAGGTGCAGGCTGCAATACAGTTACTAGATTACATGAATTAGGTGTTTATGGTGCTAATACTGTAGCATTAAATACAGATGCAAAACACTTGGCAGTAACTAAGGCCGATAAAAGAATTTTAATAGGTAAAGAATTAACAAAAGGTTTGGGTTGTGGAGGTATTCCAGAAATAGGTAGAAAGGCTGCTGAAGAAAGTAGAAACGAAATTAAAGAAGCTATAGAGGGAGCAGATATGGTATTCGTATTAGCAGGCATGGGAAAAGGTACAGGTACTGGAGCAGCTCCGGTAGTTGCAGAAATAGCAAAATCGATGGGAGCATTAGTTATTGGAGTTGTTGAGATGCCATTTAGTGCAGAGGGTTCAAGGAGATTTAAAGCCGAAGAAGGATTAGCTAGACTAAGAGAGCATGCCGATACTGTTATTGTTATTGAAAATGATAGATTGTTAAAATATGCAGGAAACTTAAATTTACAACAAGCTTTTGCGGTTGCAGACGAATTGGTTGCTAATATGATAAAAGGTATTACAGAAACAATTACATTACCGAGCTTAATTAACTTAGACTATGCTGATGTAAGAAGTGTAATGAGTACTGGCGGTGGGGTTGCTGCATTAGGAATTGCTGAAAGTTCTTCAAGCGATAGAGCAAGAGATTCTGTAATGAAAGCACTACAAAATCCATTAATAGATGTTGATTATACAGGAGCTGCTGGAGCATTAGTTCACGTAACTGGTGGAGAAGATTTGAAATTAGAGGAAGTACATCAAATAATGCATCATGTATATTCTCAATTGGATCCAAGTGCAACAGTGTTTATTGGAGCAAGAATAATGCCAGAATACGAAGGAAGAATACAAGTTATTACAATAGTTACTGGAGTAAAATCTCCATATATTTTAGGAAGAGTTTCTGTTGAAAGAACTTTAACAAAAGAAACAAGCTCTCTACTAGGTATAGATATACTCAAATAATCCCTTCCTTTTTTTATTTTTTAAGATATTCTAATAAATTTTTTGAAATTTCTTTTTCCAAATCTTTTTTCTTATTTTTAAGATATTTGTTGAACAGAAGCCAATTCTTATATGCTAATTTATCTTCTTTTTTTAATAAATCTAGTATAATCTTAGTTAGCTCTTTAGTTGTTATTTCTTTTTTATTCTTTTCTAAAATTTTTCCAAGCGTCATATAGGCAATTTTTCTAGAAGTTTCAATATCAGCTCCACTTCTTAAAATGCTAACAACAATCTTTTCTATTACAAAATCTTCTATTCTTCCATCTTTCTTTTTAACTTTTATGTTAAAATTCATAAAATTATTATTTTTGCTATAAATATATAGGTTTGGGAATATTTTATGGATAAAAAATCGATAATAAACTTCCTTTTGATTTTTATCTCAACTTCTTTATTTCTAATTTCCATTGGAATGTTTATTCTCTCGTTTCTTACTCTATTTAATTTCTTTAACTCCAATATAAACTTTTTTAAAAATTTTCAACAAAAAGACAACGCTTTGAACGAAGTTACTCTTTATAATCCTGGACCAATGAATATTAAAGAGCTAAGTATTAATTCAAAAATTTACTTTCTAAATAAAAGCTATGATTTTCTAAGGTTTAATTCTGCAATTGCTGCAAAAGAAGAGAAAAAAATTGCTTTAGAGGTTTTGAATAAAAGTCTTATAGAGGATGAAATTAAAAATTATTTTTTAGAAGTGTTTAACGAATATAAAGATATTGAATATGCTAAGAATAAAATATTAAACGAAATTAGAAAAGGTGTTTTAATTAGCGAAATAAACGTAAGCTTAGAAGATTTGTTAAAAATAGATTTAATGTTTGAAATTGGGTTATACGATTTAATAAAAATTGGAAGCGAAGGTAATATAATATGAAAGTCTTAAACCTAATTAAGTGCATTTTTTTATTTTTATTGAATTTTATTCTCTTTTCATTACCTTTTCTGATAGTTATTCTCGAAAATTATAACATGTTTAATTGCGAATTTTATGTTTTAAATCCCTGCAAATCTATTTACAACTTTTACGGTTTTAATATAGTTTTTTTATTATTTTTCTTAGGAATCCTGATTTCTATTTTTGCATTTCTTTCAAACTTCTTAGAGAAAAGGATAGCATCTTATTTTTCTGTTAGCTATTCAGTTTTTGTTTTAATTTTTTTAATTTTTGTATTCAATTTTGGAAAGTTCGAAATAAATTTTGGTAATGAAGCTCAAATTCCAATTAATTTTAACAAAACAAAAATTTCTGTTGATTTTAAAATTCCATTTTATATTTTAGTTCTAAGTTCTGTAGTTGACATAATGAGAAGAATTGTTGTAAACTTTGTTTTTAAGAGCTAAGGAGATAATTCTCATAAGTAACGCTTCGATGTATCATTTCTAATGCGTCATGATAGAAGGATTCAAGTTCTATACATCTGGTTTTTATATTTTTCTCTTTGAGATATTTAGCAATTTTTTCAGCGTGTGATTTACCACATATAACTACTAATCTTTTATTATTAACTTCTTCTACTTTTTTAGCAATTTGTTCCGCCATATATTTTTCTCTTTCGCTGCTTATTCCTTCTAATTTTTGATAAATATCGATTATTTTTGTACGATGCAATTCATTTTCATAATCCATTTTGACTCGATACTCATTAAGATGTTTTTTTATCAATTCTTTACTATCAATATGTTCTACTTTGACCTTATTCTTTTTTATATATTCAAATAGTGGAAGTTTTACATATATAGGTAGAATTTTTTGATGTACTTCTGAGTTAGAATACTCGTTAATTAATTCTAAAAGTCCCGCCTTTTTTAAATCATCAACGTGTTTATATTTTTCTTTCTTCTAATAAATATTTTTCTAATTCTCGATTAAAATTTATAAGATTTTCAAAATCTCCATATAAATCTACGAATGGTATAGAATTTGGAGACAATTTTGTATAGTATTTTTTATTAAATTCTTTTAGAAATTCTTCTGTTTCCTTTTTACAATTTTTTTGATCTTCGCCAATGTAGTTTTTAACTTTCTTAAAAAAATTTATTATTTTACATTCTTCGAAAAATCTTTGTATCTCTTCGTACTTTTCTATTATTTTGTTTATATCGTTGTCTTTATCTTTCGGACCCTCTAATAAAACGCAGTTTGGCTTCCATTTTTCACAAATGTATTTTTCTAATTTTCCGTGAAGAGGATCTGTATGGTTTTCACCAACCACTATTACTTCAGTATTTTTATCTAATGCTGCTCTAATTGCCTCACTAAATTTAATGTATGCTTCATATAGTTTTTCACAAAACTCTTTTTTAGATATCATAATTATAAGAAACTTTTGGTTCAGAAATGTTTTTTAATGATTAACATAAATGAAAAATTTTTTATAAACATAAGGAGATTAGTTATTTCTTTATGGGCCCGTAGCTCAGTATGGTAGAGCGACCGGCTCTTAACCGGTAGGTCGCGGGTTCGAATCCCGCCGGGCCCAAAACTATTTTAACTCAACAAAAGCAACTTCACTTATTAACTCTTTTCTTATTCTATTTCTTTCTTTCACAATCTTATAAAGCCTTTGAGAAAAATTTTCTATTAGTGGCACTACTAAAATACCATTATTTTTTAATTGCTCAATCCAATCCTTAGAAATTTCCTTACAAGCAGCGCTTATAGCTATTTTATCAAATGGCGCAAACTCTTTAAGTCCATATTTTCCATCTCTCAAAAAAATTTTACATTTATCCAAATAACCAATTCTTTCTAAGTTACTTTTTCCAAATTCAAAGACCTCTTTATTTATTTCAACTCCATAGACCTCTCTTTTAGTTATTTCATGTGCATATGCTAACAATATTCCAGAACCAAAACCTATTTCTAAGAATTTATCATTTTCTTTTAACTCTAGTGCTTCTAAATAAATTGCGTGCATATGTGGTGCAGAAATAGTAGCGTCTTTATTTATTGGCAGCGGAACATCTAAATAGGCTTGATTTTTAAATTCATCCCTTACAAAAAATTTTCTATCAATCTTTAAAAACGCGTTTTTAACTTCCTTTCTTTTTATAAATCCATTTTTTTCTAAGTTCTCTACCAATTCTTCTAAGCTTTTACCCATAAATTAATTACGAAATTCAAGCTAAACAATGTTCCATTCTTTTAGCAACTCTTTTTCTTCTTCACTTAAATACTCGAAATATTTTTTCAAATAATCTATATCTCTTGGATTTAAATCTGAAATTAAAACATCATCTTCATTAATACTCCTTCCAATAGTTACGTTTTGAATGCTAATCGCAATCTTTTCGCCTTTCGTAGCAAATTCTATACTTCTGTTTTCTTTTTGAATATCGTTTACAACACCAACTTCTTTGCCATCGATTCTTTTTAGTTTTGTTCCTCTAAATAATCTTCCTTTTAAAACCTCTACTCCACAGATTGCAGGATCGCTTCTTCTAAATATACAACCTTTTATAAGTCTAATAACTACAGGCCTATTAATTTTTGATAATTCATACTTAGCTTCATTTTTCTTCCTCTCTTCTAAATAATTTTTTATATCTTCAATTATTCTATATATAACATTTCCTTTAAATACCTTAACATTTTTCTGTTTTAGAATATTTTCATCTTCTTCGTTTATATCAACATTAAATAAAACTATAATTTTAAATTTTTCGTCTTTAATCAAATCTAAATCCAATAAATCTTCTTTTTTTATTTTTCCTACGCCAGTTTTTTTGATTGGTATTTTTTCTTTTTCAAACATGTTTATTAATGCTTCTAAGCTACCTAAGGTATCTGCCTTAATTATTACTCCATCTCCTTCATTCTTAAAAATAACGCTTTCAAACGTAAGCTTCAATTCTTTTTTAAACCTTTCTAAATCTTTTTCATCCTTAGCAACTCTAAACTCGCTACCAGCAATAGCATTTTCTAAATTTTCAGCAAAAATCCTTATTCCAGCAGATGCTATCACTTCATTTACATATTCGAAATCTTTTTCGTACTTTATATCTCTTAACTCCTTTGGTAGCATTATAAGTTTTACCTTAGTTACTATTGGCTCAGAAGATGCAATTACTATACTATCTCCTTTTTTTAACTTTCCATCATAAAGTATACAATCCGCTACAATTCCTAATCCTTTTTGCTCTCTTAGCTCTAAGATTATTCCTTTAGATTCCTTTGAAATAAACAGTTTTTCTTTTAAGAATGTTTGAGAAACGCCACAAAGAACTAATAGAAGCTCTGCTAATCCTTCTTTTGTTTTTGCAGATATCGGAATTATTGGAACTTGATTTTTAAAGTCTGTAACTCTATCAAATCTTTCTGAATTAAACCCAAATTCATACAATTTAGCAACTATTTCATACAATTTTTTATCTAATTCTAATATAGTTTGTTGTTTTTGTATTTTTAAACTTTCTAAAAAAGATAAAGAATTAGAATTTTTCCAATCTGGCAATCTATCTATTTTGTTTAGAGCAACTAAGAAAGGAATTTTGAAATCTTTAAGAATATTTAAGCACTCTTCAGTTTGCTCCCTTATGCCTTCTATAACATCTATAACTAAAATTACAATATCTGAAATATTTCCTCCTCGCTTCCTTAAGTGAGAAAAGGCAGCATGTCCAGGAGTATCAATTAATAGAATTCCATTAAATTTAATTTCGAATTTAAAATTTTTTAAAAGATTTCCACATATCTTTTCAATAATATTTTTTGGTATGTATGTGGATGAAATGTGCTGTGTAATTTGTCCAGGTTCTTTTAATGCAATAGTAGAATTTCTTATAGCATCAGCTAAAGAAGTTTTTCCATGGTCTACATGACCCATTAATGCTATAATTGGAGCCCTTAATTCCATAAAAAAGAAGAGTCTATAATTTAAGTTTTGCGATAAATTTACTACCTTTTATTCCTTTTACTCTTTTAATTTCTATTAATCCTTTTTTAGCTAAATCTTCCATCAAATAGTTAAAAGTTCTTTTTTTAATTCCAAATTTTTTGCTTATCTCTTCAAAAATTTCCGATGTATACTTTTCACCGCTTTTTAAAATTTCTAATATTTCTTTTTGCCTTTCATCTATTTTTACTTCATTTATTTTTTCTATTTTACTTTCAAAGTTTTTAACAACTTTTTTTACAATTTCAAGAGAAAGTTTGTCTTTATTTTCATCAATAATAATTTCTAAAGCTTTTCTAATAATCCTTAAAATTACTCTAACATCACTTCCATTATTATATGCTAAATTCGCTATTAATGTTATAGCAGCCTTATCGTAGTTATTCTTAAATATTGGTTTAATTCTCTCTTCCGCAATAATTTTTAATTGCTCGAATGTATATGGCTTAAATTCTAAATCGTCGAAAACAAAAGAGCTTAGAACTCTTTTATCCAATTGCAATATAAAATCTTTTGAATTTGAGATTAAGATTAAATATGGAGAATAATCAAAAAATGATGTAGATCTAGAAAAAGTATACAAAAATTCGTTTAAATCTTTTAGTTTATCTATCTCATCTATACAAATTACTAATTTTATGTTATTATTTTTTGAATGTGTCATTATTTTTTCTAATATTTCCTCGTTTGATAATCCTTTAAATGTAATACCGATTTTTAACTCTTCCGCAATTTTTATTAGTAATGAATTAAGGCTATTGTGAATGAAAGAATTAATATATACGTATTTTATTCTATGCGGTTGAAAATTTTTAAATACATATTTTACGCACGCAGTTTTTCCTAAACCACTACCTCCAAATATTAATAAGTTTGTAGGCCTTAAATTTTTCGCATATTTTTCTATCTTTTCCTTAATAACTATTATTTGATTATCTCTAAACGGCAACCTTTCTGGAATATAGCTTTCATCAAGAAAAGTAAATAAATCCTCTACGAACTGCATATTTTTCTATCTAGTTATTTTTATTTCTTTCATTTCCTCTAAATATTTCTTTCCCGGGCCTTCTAAAAAATACTTTCTTGCTGGGGATAATATTTCAATTAAATAATTTGCTACAGAATTCTTTAAGTCTAGAGGATGAATTTTTCCTTCTATATAATCTTTTTCCAAATCTTTAAAATTATTATAACATCTCTTCTCTTTTGTTTTAATGTTTATTACTTCAAAAATTTTTTCAGCCCTCTCTAAATAAGGCCATATAATATATTTTAAAAGGTCAAATATAGGATTAAGCTCTATTTCTCTAAGCGGACAATACGCTTCTCTTATTTTTCTTTTAATCTCTTCTTCTGTATCGTGAATAAATATGGCACTATTCGGCTTAGATTTAGACATCTTTATCTCTATTATTCCCTCTTCAAAAAGCTCTCTATTTCCTATTCTTTTAGCTTCAAGAATTTTTCTTCTTTGCTCTTCAGTTATGTGCATACCCATTAAGAGATGATGATGAATAGCAATAGGTTTATATCCAAATTCTTTACATACCTCTAAAGCTATAACATGAGCTTTACGTTGATCCATACCTCCATGTGGAAGGTTTACTTTTAATCCGAATATATCAGCAACTTGCATAGGAACATATAATAATTGTGCAAAATCTACATTTTCACCCTCTCTTCTTCCCATTATAGTAACACTTCTTTTAACTCTTGACAAACTTAAGTTCATTGAAACTTTGATTAAATCGTCGAAATATTCTAATCCAAGCTTTTCATACAGTTCAGAACCCATAATAAAATTACATTTATTCGCATCTCCTCCAACACTCTGTAGAGACAATTTGAGAGCTTCTTTGAAATAGCCTCCAGCGACTTTTCTAATAGTATCTAAATCTCCCCCAAGCTTTTTATTTATAAAAGAATGATAATCAGCTAAAAATATGTTTGTTTCTATTCCAGCTTGTTGAAAATCGGCAACTTTTTGCATACATAATAAACCAGTTCCTAAGTGAACATATCCCGAAATTTCATAACCAATATAATGCTTTAATTTTACACCATTTTCAATATATTCTTTTAACCTTTCTTCAGTTAAAATTTCTTCAGTCGGAATTTTCTTTATTAATTCTAATCTTTCCATAAATATTTTTTATATTTTCAGATTAATGACAGCCTATGCATTTAAATTTTTTTCTAGTAAGCTAATTTTATGGATGTTGAAGAAAGATTAAGATTAATTAAACTACCACCAACTGAAGAAATTATTACAGAAGAAGAGTTAAGAGAGCTCTTACAAACTAAGCAAAGAATAGTTGCGTATGATGGCTTTGAACCTAGTGGTTTAATGCATTTAGGAACTGGGGTGCTAAGAACTATAAAGACTAACGATTTTATAGATGCGAAAATAGATTTTATAATCTATATAGCTGATTGGTTTGCTTATATAAATAACAAACTTGGTGGAGATATAGAGATGATAAGGAAAGCTGGAGAATATTTTATAGAAGGTTGGAAAGCTTGTGGGATGAAGGTTGATAAAGTAGAGTTTGTTTGGTGTAGCGAGTTAATTAAGGATTCCGAATATTGGGAAACTTTTTTAAAAATTTCAAAAACAATAACCATTAATAGAGTAAAAAGAGCCGTTACTGTTGCTGGAAGAGAGAGTGTAGAGGTAAAAACGCCATCTATTCTTATCTATCCTTTAATGCAAACCACAGACATTTTCATGCTTAATAATAAAGAAGGTGTAGATATTTGCCAGTTAGGTATAGACCAAAGAAAAGTTAATATGCTTGCTAGAGAAATAGCTGAAATACTTGGAAGGAAAAAGCCAGTAGCTGTTCATCATCATTTACTTTCTGGATTACAATCTGTAGAAAAAATGGGTAAGTTCGACGAAAATGAAAAGATAAATCAAGAAATAAGTTTAAAAATGAGTAAAAGTAAACCAGAAACAGCTATTTTTATTCACGATAGTTATGAAGATATAAAAAGAAAGATTTTGAATGCTTTTTGCCCGCCAAAACAAGTAGAATTAAATCCAGTATTAGAAATCTGTAGATATATAATATTTAGGAAATTTGATAGAATGGTTATAAAAAGGGAAGAAAAATATGGCGGTAATTTAGAGGTTCTTAGCTACGAAGAGCTTGAAAAAAACTATTTAGAAGGAAAAATACATCCCCTAGACTTAAAGAATTCTGTAGCAGAATATCTAAACGAGATTTTAGAACCTATAAGGAATTACTTTGAGAAAGGTAAACAAAGAGAGCTTTACGAAATAATAAAAAACGCTACAAAAACTAGGTAATTGTTACCACCAAAAAGTATTTATATTTTATTTACTCCATATATTATATGTTAGGAGGAAAGAAACCTTGTGAAAAAGTAAAGGACTGGAAGGAGCTTTTAGACGAAAATACAAAACAAACTTTAAAAGAAATGCTACAGAAAACTCAGCTATATATACCAGCAGTATGCGCAGCAGACGATGCAAGAACAGCTCAGTTGTGGATTGCCTTAGCTATTCTGAAAAAAGAGATTGAAGAAAAACTAAGGCTTTTAGAGATAGCTACAGAGCCTTGGAAAGCAATAATAGAGGTAGGAAATGTAGAAAAGAAAAAGACGATAGAAAAAATATTAATAGATATAATTCAACCAAAGGATAAGGAGCAAAAAGAGGTTATAGATAAACTAGTGAACTCCTTAATGAAATTCTAAACTTCCATTTTTTAATTTTTTTGCTTCAAAGTATTAACCAAACAATATAAAATTATCTCAAATATTTTATTTTTATGAGTTTTAGAAATAAAAATTCGAGTTTAAAAAAATTAATTTCTGCATATGTAGCTACAGTTATTTTAGTTGCTTTAACAATAGGAATTGGAGTTACATTATATCTTTATTTTTCTGGCTACGTTTCTTATTTAGAGACAAAAACTGAAGAAACCTCTCCAATAAAATCAATTATAGAATGTTCAAAAGCAAGAATAGATTTTAATGCTAATAAAAATTTTAAATATAGAATTCCTATAATAATAAATAATACTCAGAATTCAGAGAATTTAGAAGATTATCAAGTTTTAGTAACAATAAATACTCAAAACTTAATTTCTCAAGGCAAAATGAGAAGTGATTGTGGAGATATAAGATTTACTGATAGTGATGGAAGTACTTTATTAAATTATTGGATTGAAAGTGGTTGCAATACAACTAATACAAAAATTTGGGTAAAAGTACCAAATATTCCTGCTAATTCAAATAAAATAATTTATTTGTATTATGGAAATCCGAGTGCGACAAGTATAGGTAGTGGAGTCTCTACTTTTTTAGCGTTTGATTGGAAATTCGATGGACTGATAGGAGGAAGAACGTCAGCAGGAAGTTATCACACCTGCGCATTACTTTCTAACGGTACAGTAAGATGTTGGGGTTGGAACGATAATGGCCAATTAGGCGATGGAACAACAAAGAGCAGATACACCCCAGTCACTGTAGTCAATCTAAATGATGCAGTAGCGATTGCAGCAGGAAGTTATCACACCTGCGCATTACTTTCTAATGGTACAGTAAGATGTTGGGGACGTAATGGCAATGGTCAATTAGGCGATGGAACAACAACTAGTAGATACACCCCAGTCACTGTAGTCAATCTAAATGATGCAGTAGCGATTGCAGCAGGAAGTTATCACACCTGCGCATTACTTTCTAACGGTACAGTAAGATGTTGGGGGTTGAACAATTATGGCCAATTAGGCGATGGAACAACAAGTGATAAGTACACCCCAGTCACTGTAGTTAACTATACTCTTGGAGGAAAGTATGAAAAAACGGGTGGAATACTAACAATTCAAAGAGCGCCTTTTTTTGTTGATACTTACTTCGTTCGTAAATATTCTCCAATAGAACCAACAATTTTCCTACAAACTGAAGAAACCTCTCCAATAATAAAACTAACTATAATAAATTTAGGTATTGATTTAGGTAAAAAATTACAGTTAAAATTAATATACGAAGATAATAAAACAGAATCAAGAAATATAAATCTAAACGAAACTTTTAAGCCTGGAGATTTTTTAGAAATTACTTTAAAAGATTTACCTAAGGGAAAAATTAAAAAAATAGAGATTTATTGTTTAGATGTATGTCCTGGATTATTAATTGGAATAAAAAGTGTAAATATTGAAGTTTAGGGGTTATTGATTTTATATATTTAAATACTGCATATATTATGGTAGAATTGAGTGAAGAAAAACAAAGAGAGTTTTTAATCTTGCAGCAACAATATCAAACTGTAATTGTAGAGATAGAAACTTTAAAATTAAGAGATAAAGAAATAAACGAAACTTTGGAGGAGCTTCAGAACACAGAAAAAAACGAAGTTTATAAACTTGTTGGAAACGTTTTGGTTAAAAAAACAAAGGATGAAATAATTAAAGAGCTAAATGAAGAAAAGGAGTTGATAGAGCTTAGATTCAAAAATTTGGAAAAGCAAAAACAAAAAATTGAGGAAAAGCTCGAGGAATTTAGAAAGATTCTAGAAAAGAAAGAAAAATGATAAATTTATAGATTTATTTTTTAAAATATTATGGTAATAAAAAAAATAGTTGAGAAGATTTCTAGTAAGGGTAAAAAGAAAGAGGAAGAAAGTGTAGAAGAGGTTGAAATAACAACGCCAGAAGAGGAGAAAAAGAATAAAGTTTATGTAATGAAGTTAAAGGATTTTAACGATACATATCAAGTGCAAAATTTACTTAGAGAGGGATATATTGTTATTTTAAGCATAAGAGAACTAAAAAATAAAGACGTTTCCGAACTAAAGAGAAGTGTTGATAGAATTAAAAAAACAGTTGAAGCATTAGGTGGAGATGTTGTAGGTATAGAAGAGGATATAATAATAGCAACTCCGAGCGGTATAAAAATTGAAAGGTAGTTACGTAGTTGCACAGTTATCTTTAAATACCCTTTTTTTAATTATTATATATGGCAGAACAACCTAAAGCTTTACTTGCTCAACTAGGAGGACAGCCAGTACTAATACTACCAGAAGGAACTGTAAGAACTACTGGAAGAGATGCTTTAAGAAATAACATAGCGGCTGCAAAAGCCTTAGGAGAAACTATAAAAACAACCTTAGGACCAAAGGGAATGGATAAAATGTTAGTAGATAGCTTAGGAGATATAACAATAACAAACGATGGTGTAACAATATTAGAAGAAATGGAAATAGAGCATCCAGCAGCAAAAATGTTAGTTGAAGTTGCAAAAACATTAAATCAAGAGGTTGGCGATGGAACAACAAGTAGTGTAGTTTTTGCAAGTGAATTATTAAGAAAGGCAGAAGAATTATTAGACCAAGATATTCACCCAACAACTATAATTAGAGGATATAAAATTGCCTTAGAGATAGCAAAGAAAACTCTAGAAAAAATTGCGCAAAAAGTTTCTTTAAAGGATAAAGAAAGTTTGAAAAAAATAGCAATAACTTCTATGGGAGGAAAATCTGCTTTATCCCAAAACCCATCTGTTATGGAAAAAATTTCTGAATTAGTTGTAGAGGCGGTTTTAACTGTTGCTAAGGAAGAAAATGGAAAAATAATAATTGATAGAGAGGATATAAAAAGAGAAAAGAAAGCTGGTGGAAGCATAGAAGATACAGAATTAATAAAAGGAATTGTAATAGATAAAGAGGTTGTTCATCCACAAATGCCAAAAATAGTTAAGAATGCAAAAATTGCATTATTAGATACCGCATTAGAAGTTAAAGAAACAGAAACAGATGCAGAAATTAGAATTACTAAGCCAGAAGAGTTAAAAGCGTTTTTAGCTGAAGAAGAAAAAATGTTAAAAGATATGGTTGAAAAAATTGCAAAAGTAGGGGCGAATGTTGTGTTTTGTCAAAAAGGAATAGATGATTTAGCTCAACATTTCTTAGCTAAGAAGGGAATAATGGCTGTAAGGAGAGTTAAAAGAAGTGATATGGAAAAATTGGCAAAAGCAACTGGTGCAAGAATAGTAACTAATTTAGATGATTTAAATGAAAACGATTTAGGCTTTGCAGAAATAGTAGAAGAAAAGAGAATTGGAGGAGAAAATATGGTTTTTGTTAGAGGTTGTAAAAATCCAAAGTCTGTAACAATATTAGCAAGAGGAGGAACTGAGCATGTTGTTGATGAAATAGATAGAAGCATAGAAGATGCAATAGGTGCAGTAACGTCAGCTTTAGCAGATGGTTATTTTGTTGCTGGTGGTGGTGCACCAGAAATGGAAATAGCAATTAACGTAAGAAAAGAAGCACAGAAATATAGTGGAAGAGAACAATTAGCGATGTTAGCTTTTGCCGACGCAATAGAAATAATACCAAAGGCTATAGCTGAAAATTCTGGAATAGATACAATAGACATAATTTTGAAACTAAGAGCAGAACACGAAAAAGGAAACGTAAATTATGGAGTTGATATAGAAAAAGGAGATGTTAGCGATATGCTAAAGAAAGGAGTAATAGAGCCACTAAAAGTAAAAATGCAAATGGTTTCTAGCGCTACAGAAGCTACTGAATTAATATTAAGAATAGACGATATAATAGCAGCTGGAAGGCCTAAGAAAGAGGAAAAGGGAGCGGGAGAAGAAACTGAAACAGAAGAGTAATTCATTTTTCCCTTTTTTATTTTTTATTTCTTATACCAATTTTTAAATTTTATAGAAGTTTTCGAATCGATAATTATTTTTATTATGCCGGGGTCGCCTAGTTGGCTATGGCGCGGGCCTGGAGAGCCCGTGGGCTTTACGCCCGCGTGGGTTCAAATCCCACCCCCGGCGAGATGCTTCTATTTATTTTTTGTAACAAAAATAATAAATTATTATCATAACGCCCCGGTAGCTTAGCGGTAGAGCGCCTGCCTTGTATGGCACTGCTTGCTATCGAGCAAGCAGGAGGTCGGGGGTTCAAATCCCCCCCGGGGCTCAAATACTTTTAATATGCTAAATTTATTGTTTTAATAGCAGGATATAATTAATATGACCTTAAGTAAGCGGTATGCTGCTTTACTTGAGGTCCTTATAGTTACTCTAATTCTGATTTTTGTTATATGGATTTCCGAAGCGTGTTTGGGCTATATGATTCATGGAATATTTCTTGATTTTATTGTCAAGACATTCATAATATTCGTAGTACTACTTGCTATAGTCATACCAAAAAGAAATTTTAAAATTTATGGCTTTCTACCAAAAAATCTATATTTCACATTTAAGTGGAGCATAGTGTTCATGATAATTTTTATTTTACCCGCTGTAATTTCGATTATAATATCAATAATTCTAGGCATTGCCAAGCCAGCTAAGCTTTCATTACTCGCTATAATTCTAAACATAGTTTTCTTCATGATATTCGTAGGATTTATAGAAGAGGCTTACTTTAGAGGCTATGTACAGTCTAGACTTAATGAAGCGTTCGACAAGCGCCATCGAAAACTAATCTTTAAAGCTTGGAGAGTTAATTATGGAACGAGCTTATTTCTAACCTCAGTAATCTTTGCTCTGATGCATATAGTAAACTATTGGAATCCAATAATGTCAAAATGGGAACCAACTTGGTGGATGCCTATACATATTTTAGGATGTTTTGCTTTTGGTTGTATAGTTGGGGCTCTGAGAGAAGCTTCAGACATTTACGTATCATCTTCACTTCACGGAAGCATAATGATTGCCTATACATTTCTATCTATTTATGCAAACCAATGGATTTTGAATATTAGCTTATTCATTAGCTGGTTCATTTTCTTCAATACCCTTATCTTTTTCTTTCATCAATCCAAAAAATATGTCTTTTAGTTTTTAAAGAGCATAGATAAAATAGCTGATAATGTTTTTTTATAGCTTTAATACTAAATATTTTTTACGCTATCATACTTGAAGTAATACGCCCTCTCAGTCTTTTTTGTTAAACTATACCCACTTTTTTTCATCTGATCAATAAAGCTCTTTCTTATTATTTTAGAGAGTTGAGATACCTTTACTCCAGATTTTTCCTCTATAAGGTCTCTTATTTCTTTTTTTGGAACTCTTATACAGTCTTCTGAACTTTCATAAAGACATGCATATCTATTTTTGTTTTCTATAATTTCTCTAACAATTTTTTCTATTACTCCAGTGGCAATTACATATTTTGTTTCTGGATTTATATATTTTCCGTTTGAATGTAACGACACCTTAAAGTAATTTATGATAACGTCAGCTTCATTTATGTTAAACTTTCTGATTTCTTCTATACATTTTAAAATATTATTTATATCGCGAGACAAAAGAAAAGTTAAAAATTCGCTACATAAAATTTTTTTAAATTCTTCGTATGGTAGTCTTAATTCTTTCTTAAAAATATAAACTATAGCGGCTATTTTTCCAATTTTGCTAGAATTTATTTTTATAGAATTAGATATAGGTAAATTATGAATTTCATGAGAAATTATATTTATTATTTCCTCCTCGCTATATTTTTTATCATATAAAGACACTATTAAACTGCTTATGCTATTTGCTATGGAGGAATTCATAATATATTAAAAATTAATTGTTTTTATCGATTTAATCTTTTAAATTATTATTTTTATTTAACAAGAATTTTTTATGTATTGGAGAAGATTGGCTGATAGCGAGCTCTTTTATCCTCATCTCTACTTTTTTAAATTAGGTGCTATTGATTTAAAAGAATATGTATTAGAGAGGACGAAAAGTATTGATAGCGAAGCATATCTGAGAAATAAAGAAATTAAAATAATAGGAGCTAATTATGTTTTAAAAAAAGACAATAACGTTTATCTTGTAAAAGAAAATGGAGAAGAAGAAAGAATAGGAAGCTATGAATGGTGGAAGAGAGCTAAGGAATTTGAGTCGAAAAAAGTCTCAAAGATATATTCGGAAAAAAAGAAAAGCTGCGATTTAAATTGTGGCTCATTATGTGGTGCGCATAAAAACAAGACAGCTTTGTTAAATGTGGTCGTAACTAATAGATGTAATTTATCTTGCCCGTATTGTTTCTTTTATGCATCGGAATCAAATTTTGTTTATGAACCATCGATAGAAGAAATAGAAAAAATGATTATTTCTGCAAAAGAGATTAACGGTTTTGTACCTCCTGTTCAGCTTACTGGCGGAGAGCCGACTTTAAGGAATGATTTGGATAAAATAATAAAATGTGTCAAGTCTCTAAATTCTCCACATATACAGCTAAATACTAATGGAGTATTACCTGCTGTTAATTTTTATTATGATGCAGAATCTACTATAAAGGATTTAAAAAAACTTAAAAGAAGCGGTCTAAATACAATATACTTATCATTTGATGGTACAGATGCAAAAACTAATATAAAAAATTATTATGAATTCCCTCTTTTTCTCCAAGCATGTAGAGAGAGCGGAATAGAGAGCATAGTATTGGTGCCAACTATACATGCAGGTAATTTAAATGAGGTATGGAAAATAGTTAAAATTGCTGTAAAAAACTTTGATATAATTAGAGGGATAGTTTTTCAACCAATCTCTTTTGTTGGTGGTGCATCTAAAAGCAATAGAGAAAGATATAGAGCAACAATTTCAGATATTATAGAGGAATTATATCCAGTCGGTTTAGACATTAAAGATTTCTATCCAGTTTCAGCTATAGAAAGTTTTGCAGATATAGTTTCATCAGATAAAGATCATGTAACGTTTTATAACAATTCTTTATGCGGAATGGCAACTTACATAACTTACGATCAAAAAAATGATAAAATAATTCCTATAACTCATTATATAGATGTCGATAGGTTATTAAAGGATTTAAATCTATTTAACTCTCTTATAGGAAAGTTTGTTTTCTTATTTAAATATTTATCGAATCCTTCTCTAATAGATAATATAAAGAAATATGTTAAAATAGAAAGGACGCCCGACGGTAGTAATATAATGGAAATTATTAAAAATATAAGAGAAAAAGGAGACTACAACTCTTTGGGAGAGTTTCATAAAAGAGTAAGTTTTATAGGTATGATGCACTTTATGGATCCATATAACTATGATGTAGAAAGAGTAGAAAGATGCAATATACATTATGCTTCTCCAGATGGAAGAGTAATTCCATTTTGTGCATATAACGTTTTTCCAGAAATCTATAGAGACAAAATATTAAAGAAATACGCGCTCGATAAAGAAGCAGCTGAAAGGCTTATAAAAGAAGAAAAAGAAAATCGAAAAAAGGTTATAGAGTTTAGAAAGAATGAAAAAGTTAGGGAAAATGCAGAAAAGAAATATAAAGAATGGCTTGGAGAAGTTATCTAATATTCTATATATTGCACTTTTTAATAAATTCGTAAGCTTCTCTTAAATTCTTCTTATCCTCTTCATATGTAAGTAGCTTTAGTGCATCTTCAAGATTTAACCACTTAAAATCTTTGTGTTCCCAAGAGATTTTTACATTTTTTGTTTTTGCTCTTGCTAAAAAGAAAATTGCTTTTTTCTTTACTAATCTTTTGTTAAGCCAATAAGAATATTCATATTCTCTAATAAAACCTGGAATAAATTCTACATCTAGATTAGTTTCTTCTTTTATTTCTCTTCTAGCTGCCTCGATTTCACTTTCTTTTTCTTCTTTTTCACCCTTAGGAAATCCCCAATAGTTTGGATATTTTAGAAGCAAGAATTCTATTTTTTCATTATCTTTATAGAAAACTATTGCCCCACAAGAAGTTTTAATTTTCATAATTTATTATATGAGCGATACTATAGTTATCTTTGATCTTGATGGAACATTAGTGGAAGAATCAAAATACATAGAGATATATAAAAAGGTTTTTGAAGAAGCCTGTAAAATATATTCTGAGAAAAATAATTCTGTTTTTGATTTTAATTGCTGGCCAAAAACTCTTTCATGCGAGGAATTTAGAGAACTATTTAAAAAATTGTACTCGAAGGAAATAGAAAGCGTGGATTTTTCAAAAAATCGAAAAAGAATTTCTGAAATAATAGGTTTTCTTGCTATACTTTATGGAAATATTCCAGAAAAATTTTATGTGGTATCTGCTAATCCCTGTTCGGATAAAATTTTAAAAAAAATCAATTTTCCCAAGGCAAATATAGTTTCTATATTTGATGAAATTCATAAAGAACTCATAGAGACAATCGAAGAATATTATGAAAAATATATAGAAATTAAAGCGAAAAAACTTCAGGAAATTAAAAACAGTAATAAAAATAAAAAATTTGTTTATGTTGGAGATACAGAGTATGATGAAAGAATAGCTAATATAGTTGGTTTTGATTTCATTAATATAAAAAATTTTTTCAAATGATTTGTAGGAACTTAAATAATTACTATTTTCTGTTTGAGTTCAAAAGCAAAAATAAAAATAATACCTAAGAATGCATGAAAAATAGAAATTCAGCATTGAGGAAAATCTCTTTTGTTTAGAAGTGCTATAGTTTTTATAGATTAAAACTCATATCCAAGATTTTCTAAAATTCTTTTCATTTTTAAGCTGTCTTGCTCTAAAATCGGACTTTCAGAAATTATTGTAATATTTTCAATCTTTTTTTCGATTAGAGTTTTTGCCAAATCTTTAAAGTTAGGATGGGAATTCAGATTAACATGTATATCAACAAATTTTTTCGTTTTTAAATTAAATTTAACGTTTGAAAAATGCGTATGATAATATTCGAATTTTGTAGTTTCAAAAATTTTTTCGAAATCAATTTTTCCATCATTAAACACAAATATATGAGCAAAATCGATACAAATACCAAATTGTTTATGGCTTATCCTCTCTTTAAGCTCTAGTAAAGTTTCAAGATCTGCGAACTGAGATTTTTTTGCCATGGTTTCATAAAGCAGCATAGAATTTTTTATTTTCAAACTTTTCATTTTATTTAAAAGCTCTATTGTTATTTCCTCCATCTTATTTATAGCATCTTCTTTACTTAACTCTCCATAATATGCCGCATGAACTACAACAAACTTAGCATTCATTATTTCTGCAAGCTTTAAACATTTTAATATTAGTTGTTTACTTTTCTCTATGGTTTCCTTACTTTTACTAAGAAGATTAATGAAATATGGAGCATGTATACTTAATTCTACATCTAAATCTTTCGCAATATTACCAACTTCTATAGCTTCGTTTTCATCTAAATAAATTTTTCTAACAAACTCTATTTCCATAGCGTTTAAGCCTAAATTCTTAACTTCTTTTATACCTTCTATTGTACTTCTTCTTTTCGAATCCAGTGTTGTAGGTAAACCTGCTGGACCTAATCTTATCATAGTTTTATTTATAGATTTTTTTCATATTGTCTAAGAAGCTAATCAAAAATCTTATAGTTGCTAAATCAAACTCTTCTAGGTTTTTGCCTGTGATTTCAACAAAATTAACATTATGCACTTTTATATATGTTTCATTAGATATAAGATAAGACCTTAAAAATATGTAATATGTTTCATTACTTAATTTTAACTCTTCTACGCTATATTTAATGTGTTCAACGTTGGTAACCAAATTAAATTCACTATACTTATTTAACTCAAACTCTAAAACTCTTTTCACCTTATAAAAAATTTCAAGCGCTTCTATGGCAGTAGCAGAATTATCATCACTTTCAAAGATTATGAATGTAAGATTTTTATAATATCCAGTAGAAAGTAGAAAGGTGGAAATCGATAGAGAATCTTCATTTGGTAGGATACTAATTTTATAGGATAAATCTATTGGTCTTCTGAACTGAATAAGATATCCTTTATAATCATAGTAAAATCTTTTTTGATATTCGAAGTTAAAACTTTTAATAATAAGGTATACTGCTAGCGATACTGATATAATAGAAACTATAAAAACGAGTAAATATAAGTTTATTCTTATTTTAATTTTTTTGACGGATTTTTTTCCCATAAATTAAGATTAATTAATGAAGAAATTATTAGAATGATAAGGCAAAAGGTTTATTTCAGGTACCAATTTTAAACTATTGTTCGGAGTTTTCATTCCATTATTATAGAAATGTTCATCATCCTCATATTCTTGAAACGAATTTATGAAAATTTCAATTTTATTCTTATATAATTCTACAAGAAGCCAAAAGCCGTTTGTAAAGTTTTCAACCGTTTCTCTATTTCTATCTAGGGATATAGAAGTGACATAAAATGGGTGTAAACCTTCAAAAAAATAATTTTTTATGTTACCATTTTCGTCAAATAAATATAATTCTTCTTTCATATATACGCAATCTATTAAAAGGAAGGAACAATCCTTAGTGTTATAAAAAATTAATCGCAAAACATTAACGTTTTCGTCACATCTGTTTTCTAATTCAATTCCATACTGGTTTTTTATAGAGTAGTTCGATAATTTTTTATATCCAAAAAAATTTAAAATTCTTTCTAGTGAATTTTTTCCTATAAACTTAAGAATTTCATAGTCTTCGCTCATTACTGGTAGTACGACTAATGGAAATTTTTCATTACAGTGTTCGAACAATTTATATTCTAAATTTTCATACATATCAGAGTTCATTATTATAAAAAACCGAAAAAACTTATATTTTTTTCAAATATATGCTGATTTCACTAAAAGGTTCTCGTTGTTCTGTTCTAATTTTCTTTTGCATTTCTAAGTGTAAAACAGAGTAAAATTTAATGTATATTTCTTTCCAATCTCTATTCTCAAGAATTTCCCTAAATAAGACATTTTCTTTTTCTTTTATCAAATTCAAAATTTTTTGAAATACATTTTCAACAATTTTTTCTATATCTATCTCCTCAAAATAACTTCTAATTTTTTCCTCATTTTCTTTTCTTTTCCTAAATCTCTTTTCTTTCTTCTCCTTTAATTCTAAGACTTTTCTTAGCGAGATGATTAATTCATCTAGAGTCACTTGAGAAATAGGTAATCTTTTAATTGGTGGGGATATTTCTAGGTTGCTAATATCTATTTGAGGTAAATCTAAAATCTCTCTAATTTTTTCTTGAACCTCCTGTTCTTTTGGAAATAATAAATCGACTTTCAATTTTAATAAAAATACTGCAATATATAAAACTTTTGCTGGAATTCTAAAGTCTAAATCTTTAGCAATATTAACATATTCTAAAAACTTATCACACAGTTTTATAAGGTCTATATCATAAGGATTTAAATTTTCAAACTCTATAATGTAATAAAGTAGTTTTTCCCAATCTCCTCTTTCTATTATCTCAAAAATACTAAGAGGCTGCATCGTTTACCTTTAAACTTAGAATTTTTGATTCTCCATCTTCTAAGGTAACTCCATATAAAGTATCTGCGTATTTTACAGTTATATCATTATGAGTTATTATTATTATTTGGGTGTTTTTTGACAGTTCTTTCAAAAGATTTGCAATTTTTTCTGAATTAATTTTATCTAAGGCTGCATCTATTTCGTCCATGGAATAAAAAACGCATGGTCTTATCATTTGCAACGACATTAAAAATAATATAGCTACTAATGTTTTTTCTCCTCCAGATAAACTATCTAAATCAACATAACCTTTATCTGGAAACTTTACTTCTATTAATAATCCGCTATCTAAGTTATTAGCATCTTCTAATTCTATTTTAGCTTGTCCGCCTATAAGCTTATTAAAAAGATAATTAAACCTTTCTGAAACCATATTCATTGTTGAGAAAAACTTTTCCCTTCTTTTGTTCTCTATTTCACTTATAGTTGCAATAACCTTATCCTTTTCTGCTCTTACTTTATCGAACTTTTCTTTTAACGTTTCAAAATCAATCCTTATTTTTTCAAAATCTTCGATAGCTTTAAAGTTTATAGACCCTAACGATTTTATTTCAAAAGAAATTTTATCTTGCATTATTGTTAATTTTTCGACATCCTCATCTATAAAATCTTGTACATCTCTAAATTCTTCTAACTCGGTTAAATATTTTTCTTTTTCAGCTTCAAGCCTGGCAATTTTTATTTTATTATTTGCTATTTTGTTCTGTAAATTCAGCTTTTCATCAAAAAGTTTTTTTCTTTCCCTTCTCAACTTTTCTAACTCCTTTTCATCTATTTCAATAGAAACGTCTATTTCTATAGGCTTAATTTTTCTTAGTTTGTTTTCAATTTCCCCTATTTCTAATTCTAAAACTTTATTCTCTTCTTCCAACTTTTTAATAATTTCTCTGTATTTCTCTATTTCTTTTTCTTTTCCAAAATCTGTAAAAACTTTTCTAACTACATAACCACCGCTAACAACTCCACTTCTTTCAATTAAATCTCCATCTAAGGTCACCATTCTAATCTTTCCTATTCCAACTTTTTTCCCAACATCCAAATCTCTAATCACTAGCGTATTTCCAAAAACAAATTCAAATGCAGCTTCAAATTTTTTATCAAAATTTATTAAATCGCTTGCTATTCCAATAACTCCATCTATTTCCAAAAATTTTTCTTCTAATCTTTTATAGCTTAGTTTGTCTAGTGGCAAAAAAGTGGCTCTTCCAATTCTCTCTTTTTTTAAATATTCTATACAATTTTTAGCGACATCAAAGTTTTCTACTACAATATCAAATAAATGGTTTGCTGCAGCAACTTCTATAGCCA
Source organism: Candidatus Aenigmatarchaeota archaeon (assembly GCA_038733315.1). GTDB lineage: Archaea > Aenigmatarchaeota > Aenigmatarchaeia > CG10238-14 > SpSt-28 > JAHLMO01. Next base: position 108,063 of record JAVYPJ010000002.1, read on the forward strand.
ATTGATATTCTTCTGGAACTTTCATTAGATTATATATAGTTCCATAAACTCCACTTAATCCTAAATTAAGAATCTCTTTTACGGCTATTGGCATATCTCTTTCAGACTTTATGCTTTCTAAGCTGTGAATTAAGTTTAACAACCTTTCTATCTCTTTTTTATTATATTCATATTTAGCTTTCTTTATTTCCAATTCGACTTTTAAATTACTCTCTTCCTCTTTTTTAGCTATGTTTTTAAAATTTTTAAGTATTTTGTTTATTTCCTCCTCTTTTTTATTTATTTCTTCATCTATTTTTGAAATCTTTTCAGCCATTTCTTGAACAAATCTTTCCATCTCTTCTATCTGTTTTTTAATGTCGTTTATTTGTCTATCTATTTCTTCGCTTTTTTTAATGAGTAATGATTTTTTTACAACTTTCAATTCTTTTTCTAACTCTTTATACTTAAGAGCTATATTTCTTTGTTCTTCTAACTCTTTATATTTTTTATATTTTTCGGTTATAACTAATTCTAATTCTTTTAACCTTTGTTCTATTTTTTCTAAGTCTTGCATAGCTTTTTCCTTTTTTTGATTATATTCATAAATACCAGAAAGTTGATCAATAATCTCTCTTCTTTCACTTTCACTCATTTCTACTATTCTTGTAACGTCGCCCTGTAAAATAATGTTATAGCCATCGGGCCTTAAATTAGCAAAACTCAAAATTTCTAAAACTCTTTCTCTGGTTTCTGTTTTATCATTAATTTTATATATAGTATGGCCTTTTCTGTTAACTTTTCTAGTTATTATTACTTCGTCACTATCTATTGGAAATTTTCTATCGGTATTATCGAAAATAATTGAAACAGAAGCTACTTCAGCAGGTTTTTTATTTTCATTACCTCTAAATATAAGCTCACTTAATTTATCGGCTCTCATTTGTTTCGCTGAAATTTTTCCTAAGACGAAACATATAGCATCTATAATGTTAGATTTTCCACTTCCATTTGGACCTACTATAACGTTTAAACCATTAACAAACGGAATAACAGTTTTTCTGTTAAAACTCTTAAATCCTTGCAACACAATTTTTTTAATGTAAACCATAATTAATATACATTAAGGTTAAAAATTAAATAAAATTTAAAAAGCTATTCTAAATTTTTAAAATGAGAGAAAAAAACTGTGTAATACTAGCTTTTGAAAAACTTTTTAGTTTTTTGAATATTATAGAAGTAAACTTACCTGAGGTTTTGGAAAAAGAATTATATGAAAAAAGATTTATTAGCGAAAAGGAAGTTATAGATATAGTTAACAAGTTAAAAAACGTTTTGTCGCAATATAATTTATCTATTGATATTTATCGCCTATACAATGATAAGGAAATTATTTCTTATTTTTCAAAAAAAGAAATTGAAAAAGAAAAGAAACAACAAAAAGAAAGGGCATACGAAATATTAAATGAAAACTTTGGCATTTTATTGTTAGATGGAGATGATAATGGTCATGCATACATCTTTTATAAGACAGAAAATATGAAACCTCACGAAATTATTATTATTGATCCAAGAAAAGAAAAAGCTGAAAAGGTTGAAATCGAAAAGATTTATAAAAGAATAGATTACATTATCTTCTTAAGCAAAATTCTTAGTTAGCTTACAAAAGGCACAAATCTCTTGATTAGTAACTTCTTTACAAATCTTGCATTCTCTAAACTCTTCTTTAACTATTTTTTTATAATACTTTTTATTAAAATTTACTAAACCCTTAAGAAAATTGATATTAAAATTTTTAAAATTTTTTTCGTTAAAATTCAAAAATTCAAAAATCTTTGAATCCTCGTTTTTAGCTAAGTAGCAGCAGTATTTTGGTGAATATGGACAGCTAATACTTGTTATTGGTATTTTTTTTATTTCACAATATTTTTTATTTTCATCTGGAATTGCAAATATGAGTGGTCTAATTTTTGTTAGTTGTTTTGGGTGTTCACTTTTTAGTTTTGGCAAAATTTTAAAATTCCAGTCAAAATTGCTATGGATAATATTTTTGTAGTAATTTATAAGAAAATCAAATGCATGATGCCCTGTAGCAAGTTTTGTAGCTCCCAACTCTCTAGGAATTTTATTCATCAAATATCTTTTTACTAATCCGCATATTGAACATATAGGTCTTTTAGTTATTTTAGAAATTTTTAAGATATCAAGATTAAATTCCTTCTTAACATCAGTAACAAAAAGTTCTACTTTAATAACATTCGCAATTTTTTCAACATCTTTTTGCAATTCGTAAGAATATCCAAAACCTAAATTAATATGGTATGCATATATTTCAGCACTAATATTTTTTTCTTCGATGTATTCTTTTAGCAAAGATAAAGCAGCGGAACTATCTTTTCCTCCACTTATAGCAACAAAAACTTTATCTTTTTCCTCTATTAACTTAAATTTTTCTATGGTTCTAAAAATTTTTCGCTTATAATCGTTAATTTCCATAATTAAACTCTAAAAATTTGAAATTTCATTATCTTTAAATATATTTTTCATTTCGAAAAAATAGTATGAAGGAAATTCCAATAACTTTTAAAGTTAATAACGAGCAAATAGTTGGCATTTTGCACTTATCAAAAGAAAATTCTCCAATAATAATTATTTGTCATGGACTAGCCTCTAATAAACTAGGCCCATATTCTTTTTTTGTTAATGTAGCAAGGGAGCTTGCAAAAAACGGCTTTTCAGTTTTAAGATTTGATTTTAGAGGTTGTGGAGATTCCGAAGGTAATGAGCAAACAATAACATCTATGTTAGAAGATTTAGATGCTGCGATAAATTTTATAGAAGGTTTAAATGAAGTTGATGCAAAAAGATTATGCGTTATTGGCCATTCCTTAGGAGCTTATATATCTTTTTTAAAGGCAGTTTTTGATAAAAGAATAAAATACTTAGTTTCTTGGATGGGAAGAGTTTCTAGCGCAAAAGATTTCTTTAGTAAGGTTTTTTTTGAAGAACTAGAAAGAAAAAAATATTTTATAGGAAGAGGATTATTAATAACTAAAAAAATGCTAGAAGAGGATTTAAAATATAATTTATTAGAGCTAGCGAAAAATATAGAGGCGAAAGCTTTATTGATATATGGCGAGCTAGACGATATGGTTCCGCCATCAGAGGGCTTAAAGCTAAAAGAAGTGTTAAAAGAAAAGGCGGAATTAACTATATTAAAAGATTTAGACCATTTTTTTAATAAGGGAGCCAATACAGAAGTAATTAAAATAACTATGGATTGGCTTAAGAAAAACCTTTCTAAATAATGGGCCGGTAGCTCAGAGGAAGAGCGCCCGCCTTGCAAGCGGGAGGCCCGGGGTTCGAATCCCCGCCGGTCCAGATTTTAATTTTTAAGTTAGTAATATCCACTCTAAAACCTTAAGCTAAGCAAATAAATTAAAAAATTATCAGCTGGGCCCGCTGGGATTTGAACCCAGGACCTCCCGCTCTCTTAGATAATAGAGCGTCGCCATATAAGGCGGGCGCTCCACCAGACTAAGCTACGGGCCCATGTTGTCTTATAATTAATGTTTATCCTTAAATTAATATTTTTTATAAATTTTAAATGAAGATTGGTTTCATTTCTGATTTGCACTTGGGTTTTGGAAGAGAAAGCGAGATATTTAATGATATTTTTCAAATATCTGAAAAAATAATATTAGAGCTTTCTGAGAGTTGTGATGTAGTTTTTATTGTTGGAGACCTTTTTGATGAAAAAAATCCTAACAATGAAATAATATTAAAATTGATTCAAATCTTTAAAAAAGTTAGGAAAAGGGATAAAAAAATAAGATTTAAAATTAATGAAGAAAGTTTTGAAGAAAGTGCGCCTATATTTTTTGCAATTCATGGAAATCATGATAGAAAATTTAAAGATGAAACTTCTATATATAAAATTTTTGAGGAAATAGGAATATTTCATTACATTTCCTTAGGAAAGATTTTAATAGAGAGTGATCAAAAAATCTGTATTTATGCAATGTCTAATGTTCCTGAAAGATATGCAAAAAATGTTCTTTTCGAAAAGCTTGCTCCCAAAATAGAAAAGGATTACTTTAATATTTTAGTGTTACATCAGAATATTTATCCCTATGTATATTCTATTGAAGATAGTAGCTTAAAGATAAGCGATTTACCAAAAAACTTCAATTTAATAGTTAATGGTCATATACATATAAGAAATGTTGAGAAAACTGGAAATACAACTCTTCTAATTCTCGGAAGTCCAGTAATAACTAAATTGCATGAAAGAGAAATAAATGAGAGAAGAGGCTATAACATTGTAGAAATATATGATAAAGAAAACTTTGATATAATTTTTCAAGAAATAGAACTACCAAGAAAATATTATTTAATAGAAATTGATTCAGAAAAAATTAATTTAGAGGATTTAGAAAAAAATATTAGCGAAAAAATAAATAAAAACAAAGAAAAACCAGTAATAAAGATAAAATTGTTAGGAAAGGCAGAAATTGATGAGAAAGTAATAAAAAACATTTTGCAAAAATATGAAGATAAAGCAATTTTAAGGATAGAAAATCTAATAGAATCAGAAAGAGCATCTGAAATAATTAAAAATATTGAAATTATTAAAGAAAGAAAAAGCATAGATGAAATCATTATTTCAACAATTTTAGAAAGGTTAAAACAAAAAAATTTTTCTAACTCTTTCGATTTTCAAAAACTAATAGAGCTCTTTGAAGATGGTGATGTAGATACTTTAATAGATATAATAACAAAAACGCAGAAAACTCTTATATAAAATGATCGAAGAAATCTATTTAGAAAACTGGAAATCTCACGAAAAGTCTCATATAATTTTTGATAAAATAAACTTAATAATCGGAAGAATGGGTAGCGGAAAAACCTCTATTACAGATGCGATTTCTTTTACTCTTTTTGGAACATTTTCAGATTTGGTTTCGAAGAAAATGAAATTAGAAGATGTTATAATGAAAAAACCAAGAGAAAAAAAAATTGCAAAAGTTATTTTAAAATGTAAAATTCTTGGAAAGAATTTTGAAATTCATAGATATATAGAAAAAGATAAAGGTAGCTATGCTGAGATAAAAGATGAAAACAATAGAGTTATTCGCTCCGGAACTACTGATGTTAACGAGTTTATTAAAAAAATGTTAAAAATGGATTATCAAACATTTATAAACGTTGCTTACTCCGAACAAAATAAAATAGAGTTTTTTTTGAATTTAGAGAGAGGTGAAAGAAAAGTAAGGTTTGATCAAATGATAGGTATAGAGAGATTGGAAAGGATTAGAAAAACATGTATAAGCTTAAAGAATAGATTAACAGACATTCATAAAGAAAAAGAAAATCTTCTTTCTAAGCTAATTTTGGAAGATTTGGATAAAAATATAAAAGATATTCTGAACAAAATAAAAGAATTAGAAAATAAAAATTTAGAATTAGAAAATGTAAGAATAAATACTATAGAAGAGATAGAAGATGTAAAAAAGAAATGTGAAGAGGGCAAAAAAGTAGAAAATGAAGTTAAAGAAATAGAAAAGAAAATTATAAACATTTCTACAAAAATAGAAGAAAATAAAAAATTTCTAAACGATTTACAAAAAGAGATAGGTAGTATTAGCAAAGAGATTATAGAGGAAGAAATTTTGGAAATAGATAAGAAAATACAGAGTTTAAAGAGCGAAATTTACGAGTTTGATAATATTACCAAAAAATTAAAAGAAGAAAAGGAATCTTTATCTAAAAAATTATTAGAGCATAAGCAGCTAATGGAAAGGAAAGCTCAAATAGAAAAAAAGTTAAATGAGCTTTCAAACATAGAAAAAGATTTTGAAGAAGTTAATAATTTAATTGAAGAGGATAAAGTTAAGCTAAGAAATCTTGATTCTAAATTAATTGGTTTAAGGCTTGAGCTAGAGAAAGAAAAAAAATTAGTTGAAATACTTAGCGAAAAATTTAGCTTATGTCCTATTTGTGAAAGTGAAATAGGAGATGAAAAAAGGGAAAGAATTTTAAAAAAACATAAAGAGATTATTAGCGAATGTATAAAAAACATAGAGGCTATAGAGGATGAAATAGAAACGATAGAAAAAAATATAGAAATAAATGAAAAAAAGAAAGAAAATTTATCAAAACTATTTTTTAGCAAAAAATCTTTAGAAGAGGAATTAAAAAGTATTAGCGATTTAAAAGAAGAAATAATAGAAGAATTTAGTAAAAAGATTGCTGAGCTAGAAAATGAAATAAAAAAAAGAGAAGAAATTATTAATCTTAAGAGAGAAGAGATTATAGCCTTAGAATACTCTAAGAAAGATAAAATTAGTAAAAAAGATAAACTCAATAAAAAATTTTTGTTAGAAAAAGAAATTGAAACTCTTTCAGAAGATTTAAAAAAATTGAATGATAGGCTTAGTTACTTAACTTCTAATGAGAACTACAAAAAATTAAAAGAGCATGAAAACGAATTAAAAAGGTTAGAAATATATTTAGAGAAGATAAATTCTGAAATACAAAATAATAAAAAAATGATAGATTTGTTAGCTGAAAGAAAAAGAGAAATAGAAAAAAGAATTGAAATTAGAGAAAAGATGAAAAAAGAGAAAGAATATTTAGAAAGGGTTATAAACGATTTAAGCATTTTGGAGATTTGTGTTAAAGAAACTCAGCTAATAGTTAGAAGTAGTCTAATAGACGCGATAAACTACTATTTATCTATGTATTGGAGAAAGATATATCCTTACCAAGATTATATAGATGCAAGATTTATAGCTACAGAGGACGATTATATATTACAAGTAAAAGATTCCTTAGGAAGATGGGTAGAGCTAGATAAAGTAGCATCTGGTGGAGAAAGAACATTAGCTGCGATTTGTTTAAGAATAGCATTTTCAAAAGTTTTAAATCCAATATTGAATATTATTATATTTGACGAGCCTACTCATAACTTAGATGAAGAGGCTATAATAAAATTTGCAAAAATTATTAATGAGAGTTTTGCAGAGATTTTTAATCAAGTATTTATAATAACACATGATGAAAGATTCAAAAGCTTAGTAAGTGGTAACATAATAAAAGTAGAAAGAAATAAAATAGATGATTTGCCTTCAAAAGTAATTTTTGAAGAATGAGATTTGTAAAAAACTTTGCTTGCGTTTTTTTAAAAGATATTTCTTCTATAGTGATAGGGGATTTGCATATAGGTTTTGAAATAGAATTGATAAAACAAGGTATAAACGTAGCTCTAATGGATAAAATAATTACCGATTTAGAAGTTTGTAAGAAAAAAACTAAAGCTAAAAACATTATTCTTCTAGGGGATGTAAAGCATTCCATAGGGTTTCCTAAGAGTAGGCTTGAAATAAAAAATCTAATAAAATTTTTTGATTTTTTAAAGGATAGTTTTGAAAAAATATATGTAGTTAAGGGAAATCATGATGGTAGGCTAGAAGAAATTATAAAAGACGAAAGAATAAAAATATATTCTTCTCGCGGATTCTTTTTATCTAAATATGGCTTTTTCCATGGAAATTCGTATCCAATTAAAAATGTTATAAGCTCTAGAATATTATTCTGCTCTCATGTGCATTCAAAATATTTTTTGCCAAAGGATAAAAGAATTTTTGAAGTAAGAGTTTATTTAATCTTTAAAGTAAAGAAAGAGATTAATAGAAGTGGAAAAATTGTAGTTATACCACCATTTTCTTCAATAATTTCAGGTAAAGATGTAGAGGAGTGTATAAACGAAAGTATAATAAGCAATATTGTAGAGAATAGCTCTATTGAAATATTAACAATTGATGGAATAAAAATTTAAATATATTTTAAATTCATACGAATAATATTTTTATAATAAACCGGGCCCGTAGCTCAGTATGGTAGAGCGGCGGGCTTTTAGTTTTAAACTAAAAGCTCTGATATAAAATGAAGAAACCCGTAGGTCGCGGGTTCAAATCCCGCCGGGCCCAAAAAATTAATTAAAATTCGAAAAATTAGATTTTTGTTCTAATCTCTATGATATCTTTATCTTCTAGCTTAAAGTTTAGCCCAGCTCTTATTTCTTTTTCTCCTCTAACTACTATACAAAATTTAAACGTTTCTAACATTTTTTTATCAATTTCTTTTATTGCATCTTCAACGGTAGAACCTCTTTTAAGAATTAAAGCCCTTTCACTAATTTCTTTGCCCGGTGGTTTAGTGAATATTCTTATTTTATTTAGAGAATTCCAAATTTTGGTAAAAAGCTTATCATAACAATTTATAGAGTATTCTATATCGCTAACCTTCTTATCTTTTATAACTTCATTTAAAGCTAATATTAAATTATTTAAACTATATTTTTCTTTTATTTTATTAAATACTTCTATTTGAGTTTCTATTTCAATTGCGTTAGAAATCAAAAAAATATTTGCATCGGAAATTCTTGGAATCCACATATGTTGTGGAAGAAATAATGAAGGGATTTCAACTATTTGAAAATCTATACCTTCGAAAATAAACATTCCACTTTTTGGCTCTTTTGTTTCATATTCTTTTTCTGTACTCTCTAAATTTGTTCCACATAATCTATTTAGCCAATAGCTTTTTCCAGAGTTAGTAGTTCCAAGTAGAGAAACCAAAATACTCCCAGTTTTTTTAAAAAAAGAATATCCACCAGCTTTCTTACTTTTTTTCTCTAAAGCAGCTTTTAACTTAGATAACCTTTTCCTTAAATCAGCTAACAAATTTTCAGTTCCTTTATGTCTAGGTGTTACAGAAATAAGTTTTTCAAGCCAATAAATTTTTTCTTCCAAAGTTTTTGCATCCAAGTATTTTCTTTCTGTAGCATACCATTCAGCCGGTAAGTTAGCGGGCATAATTAAAGATAAAAACGATATAAAAAATTATGAAACTAAAAATGGAAATAGATCTTAAAGATGAAAAAATCTCGAATAAAATTTTTAATTCTATATATCCAGACCTAAAGAAAGAAAAGATGTGTTTGGATGGGAGTAAAATAGTGTATGAAATAGAGGACGAAAACTTTTCTCATATTCTTGCTTCCTGTACATCTATATTAAAGCTAATAAACGAGGCTATAAAGATAGAAAGAAATCTTGAGGAAAAAAAGTTAAAATAGTGAGCTGAAATAATTTTTCAAGGATTAGAAGAACTAAAACAAATAGAAATGTTGGAGCATATCTTACACCCTCTTTTATATAAACATATCTTACACCTTTTTTCTTTAGTTCCATAATTTCTTTTTTAGTTATCCCTCTCCATGTTTTGAAATCGTATAATACATCACCTTCTTTAAGCTCAGTTATAGAAACTCTTTTAATCATAAGTTTTTTTACATAGTTTAGAAAGGGTATAGAAAGATAAAGAAATATTAAGAATGAAAATAGAAATTCAACAAATTTCATAGATTGGATAAAGTATAAAGAAATAAACAAGAGGTATAAAGATGAAATCATAGAAAGTATAGATATAGCTGGCATTTTTTCATTTCTTTTAGAAACTATAACAAAAATAAGTGAAAAGATAAATATAAAAATTATTCCTGTAGAAAACGTAATTAAAATCCAATTAATAATTTCAAAAAAGTTTCTAAATACATTCAACAAACCTAAGGATAAGAGTAGAAAAGAATCACCCATACCCCATTGGCCAGTAAAATACAACAAAAAACCTATTCCACCAAAAGCTATTAAATTAATAGCTAAATTTTTTAAAATATTTGTATCTTGATAATAAAAAAATTGAAGTATGTTTATTGCTAAAAGAATTGATATAAAGAAATAAACTTCCATATCTTTAATTTCTGTAGTTTTAATATCATCAATACTGGCCTTTGTAAAAAATATTTTTGTTACTATTATTTTTGATAAATCAAAAAAGTCCATAAGTTAATATTAATGATATTTGGTATATTATTATGTTAAGATTTCTGGCAAGAGATTTAAACCTTAATTTAGAGGATTTAGAAATAAAGGATAAGTATGGAGATATTAGCTTTAACATTTTTAAAATTTCAAAGAAATATAGTATTAATTCGGAAATTATTGAGAAAGAGCTTGAAAAAAATATTAAAAGTTCTATTTATATAAAGAAAGTTGAAAAGATTAATGGGTTTATAAATTTATACCTAAATTGGCCAAAAGTTTTAACAAAGTTTTTAAAAGAAAAAATAGTTGAAGAAAAAATTATAGCTAACAAAATTCTTGTAGAACATACTAGTGCTAATCCAAACAAAGCTTTGCACGTAGGTCATTTAAGAAATGCGTGCTTAGGCGATAGTATATATAGATTTTTGAAAAAACTCGGAAATAAAGTATACGTTGCAAATTATATAGACGATACCGGATCACAAATGGCAGAGCTTTTAATAGCTTTTAGATATTTGAATAAAAATATTGAAACAGAAGAAAAATTTGATTTATATTGCGGGAAAATTTATGCTGAAGTAAATAAGTTATTAGAAACGGATGAAAATATAAAAAAGTTAAAGAGTGTTATAATAAAAGATTTAGAAAGAAAAAACTCTTTTATTTCGGAATTTAATAGAGAAATTGTTAATAAAGTTGTGTTATCGCAGCTAGAAACTTTATGGTATTTAGATATATATTTCGATTTTTTAAATAAAGAAAGCGATATTTTAAATTTCGGCTTATGGAATGAAACTTTTGAAAGGCTTAGCAAAGTGGGAAAAATAGAATTTATAGAAGGCGGAGAAGAAATCGATAAGTTAGATGAATATTCAACTTCTATGACTAAAAGAAAAGTAGGAACATATGTTATAAAGTCAAAATCTACCGATTTAGTTTTAGTAAAAAGCGATGGAACTCTTACATATTTGGCAAAGGATATTGCTTACGCTCTTTGGAAGCATGGAATTCTATCTAAGAATTTTTTGTTTTCTGAATTTGTTAAACAACCAAATGGAAAAATTCTATATCAAACATACGAATTAGGAAGAAAGATAGAGGATTTTGAAAATTTCGATTTAACTATTAATATTATCGGTAGAGAGCAAGCAGAAAATCAGTATGTAATAGAGAAACTCATTAACGAATTTTCAAAAAATAAAAAATACGTATATTATTCCTACGGTTTAGTATTTTTATCTAAGAATGCATTAAAAGAGCTTGGAATAAACTTAGAAGAGGAAAAAAGCTTTTTAAAAATGAGCGGTAGAAAAGGATTAGTAATAAATGTTGACGATTTAATTAAAAAATTTGAAGAAAAGGTCGAGAAAAATCTTAAAGATAGAGGTATTCAAAATAAAGATTTAGTTAGAAAGATTGTTAAGAGTTGTTTGAGATATGAAATGATAAAATTAGATAGAAACAAAGATTTAATTTTTGACTTTGAAAATGCTATGAAAATAGATGGGAATTCTGCACTATATCTTATGTATACATATGCAAGAATAAACTCTATAATAAAAAAACTAGAAGAAAAGAATGATTTAGAAATTAATGAGTTTGATTGTGAGTTGGAAGAATATGAGTTGAGTTTAGCTAAACATATTTTAATGTTAGATTCCATTATAAACTCCTCTTTAAAGAATTTGGAGATAAATCAAATCGCGAATTACTGCTATGAGTTAGCTAAAAATTTTAACATTTTCTATGAAAAATGCAGAATAGTTGATGAAAAGGATAGGAATAAAAAAGAGTTAAGGAAATGTTTACTATTTTTAACAAAAAATATATTTGATTTTCTTTTTGAGGTTATAGGCATAGAGAAGGTCGAAAGGATTTAAATTTTTAATTAATGAATTAAATACTATGCTGCTATCTGTTATAAGGCTAAGGAGTGGGATAAAAGCTGGGAAAGAAATAAAAGATACTTTAATGCTTTTGAATTTAAGATATATAAATTCTTGTGTATTGGTTGAGGATAACAAATCTATATTAGGAATGTTAAAAAAAGTAAAAGATTATGTTTGCTATGGAGAGATAGATAAAGATGTATTAACACTTTTGCTAAAAAAAAGACTAAGAAAAATTGGGGATAGGAAAGTTGAACTCGAAGATTTAAAAAAATATGGCATAAACTCTTTCGAAGAATTGGCTGAAATCCTATATACAGGAAAAAAGAGTTTAAAAAATTTTAAAGAATTCAAAAAAGTTTTTAGGTTGCATCCACCAAAAGGCGGTTTTAAGAAAAGTAAAAAATTAGAATATCCAAAGGGAATTTTAGGATATGTCGGAAAAGAAATTAATGAAGTACTGAAAAGAATGATATAAATGAAGATTTTTATTAGCGGTTTGCCTAGATGCGGAAAAACAACTTTAATAAAAAAGATTTTTGAAAGTTATAAGGATAGAATTTTAATCAGCGGATTTTATACTGAGGAAATTTTGAATTCTATGAATGAGAGAATTGGTTTTAGAATTTTTTCTATTGATTTAAATAAAGAATTTTTATTTGCATCCAAATTAGAAAAATCAAACATAAAATACGCTGGATATAATCTTTTTCTTGAAAATTTAGAAAAAGTATTAAATTCGATAAAACTCGATTCGAATTTAATTTTAATAGATGAAATAGGTAAAATGGAAATGCTTAGTAAGAGGTTCGAAGAATTTGTTTTTAAAATTTTAAATTCTAACATTAATCTAATAGCTACTTTACATAGAGCTTATTTTTATAAATTTTCAAAATGCGGAAAAGTTTTTTGGTTAGAAAAAGCAAACTGGCAAAAAATATATGATGAAATTTTAAAGATTATTCAAAATACTTTTTTACGTTAAACTTATGTTATTAATTTATTATGTATTTTAATGGGCGGGTAGCTTAGCCTGGTGGAGCGCCCGGCTGATAACCGGGAGGTCGGGAGTTCAAATCTCCCCCCGCCCAACTATATAAACAAAGAAAGCTTAGCCGAGAAAAACCTTAGATATATTTTTCTTATTCTAGTGAATTTTCCCTTTACAAAACAGTTAACACTAATGAATTTTATTTCAAAGTTCCTTTTTATAAAGGATACTAAGTTTAAATATATTGCACTTATCTTGGTATAAAACCATAAAAAGATTATCGCAGATACGACCATAGTAATTCCTATGTTAATTGGTAACAAAATCTGTTTTATGTCCAATCTTAGCGTGGCTGATATTAGAGTTCCGAAAAACACAAGAACATCCAAAACAGTGCTATAAATTGCTAAATCTATCATAATCTTTTTGGCAAGGTTTTTATTTTGCAAAATTTCAAATATCATATTTTAAAATGTGCAAACTCTCTTATAAAGATTTCTATGAAATTTTGATTTTTTCAGCTATTCTTTCAACTATTTGTTTTAATTCTTCAAATCTTTTTTCACTCTTAGATTCATAAGCAATAGAAATTTTAGGTTCTGTATTAGATGGTCTTACAGTAATCCAACTGTCTTTATCTATCCAAATTTTAACTCCATCTATAGTTTCTGGTTTATAATCCTTAAACTCTTCTTTTAATTCCTCAACTATTTTGAATTTTAACTCTTCCTTAGTTTCTATTCTTTTAGTTTCATAATAATAGCTAGGAACATCTTTTACTATTTCGGAAACTTTTTTATTTGTTTTAGAAAGAAACTCCAAAATTTTTAAAGTTATAAAGATAGTATCATCAAGATAGAAATTTTCTTTTACATAAAAATGGTAAGAGATTTCAGCACCTAAGAAAGCTTTGTTTTTAAACATTTCTCTTTGAATATAACATCTGCCAACTTTTGATACTATAGGCTTAGCTCCAAATTTCTTAATCTCTTCTATAGCCGCTAAGGAGCTCAAAACTTCTATAACTACTTTTTTGTTTTTCATTTTTTTGCCATAGCTATGCATTAGTAGGGATAGAATTTGGTGGGAAGAAAGGACATTCCCCTTTTCATCAACTATAACAACTCTATCCGCATCTCCATCATATGCAAATCCAATATCTGCTTTTTCTGTTAAAATTTTTTCTACTAGTTTGGATAGATTTTCCTTTTTTGGCTCTGGCGATCTATTTGGAAAGTTTCCATCGAATCTACAATAAAGCTCTATTACATTACCTTTATTAAACATTTTTACAATTTTTGGAGCTAATTCGCTAGCAGCACCGTTACCAGCGTCTATTAAAACTTTAAGATTGCTTTCAAAACAAAACTTATCTTTAAGATATTTTATGTACAACTCCTCTATATTTATTTTTTGAACATTTCCAATTCTGCTAGTTTTTTTAAAGTTTTTACTTATAAAAATTTCTTTAACTTTTGACAGACCATAATCTAATCCAAGCTCTAAGCCCTTATCGTTAATTATAAAACCATTCCATTCTTTTGGATTATGAGAAGCAGTTATAGTAACACCAAATCTGCAATTAAGTAGTATTACCGCTAGATTGCATAGCGGCGTTGGATTAATTCCAATATCTATTACATTCATTCCACTCTCAACTAAGCCTTTAATAAGTGAGTTTTTAAGACTTTCACTACTAATCCTTACATCACTATTTATTACCACTTTCTTATTTCTACAACAAAAATAGCTTGATAGAGCTTTTCCTAGTTCATAAGCAAAATCTTCATTTATTTCGTTCGGATATATTCCTCTAATATCATAAGCTCTAAATATTTTTGAGTATATCTGATTTTCCATAAAATATTGCAATATAAATTAACTTTTTAATTTTTATGGAAAAAAAGGTTTATACAATAGAATTTTTCTTAGACGTTGCTTCACAATTCATAGTACCATTTGTAACTTTTTATGCAATTTATTTGGGTTTTTCTAACATTTTTATAGGCATCTTTAATGCAATGCTAAGTGTATCTTATGTATTAACTTTTTTTATATCTTTATTTTTAATAAATTCTCAAATAATAAAAAGAGTATTTTCTATTTCTTTATTAATTTGGGGTATTTCTTTTGTAATGCTTTATTATTCATTTTCAGAAACACTCTTTTTAATTTCAATTTTTTTAAGAACAATTTCTAGTTCGATAATTTCTGCTTGCTATACTTGGCTTATCTCTAAGATTTTTAGAAAAAACACCTTTGAAAAAATTTCAAATTTATCTATAATTTACACTTCTATAACTTTGTTCGCTACAATATTTTCTGGAATACTAATTAAAGAGTATGGATATTTTCAGTTTATTTTCTATATACCTTTAATTTTTTCTATCTTTTCGATAATAGTTCTAGAAAAAATAAAAATAGTAGATAAGGATAAGAACTATAGCGTAAATAAAAATCCATTAGATTATATAAAAGGAAACATTTTACAGAACTTTATTGACAAAAAATTAAAGAACTATGCTATATCTCTTTTTACATTTTATTTTTCTGTAGGAATTGCCTCTTCATTTTTTCCAGTTTTTCTAAAGAAGGTTTTGGGTTTATCTGAATTCGAATGGGCGTTAATTACTTGCGTTGAAATGATATCGTTTTTATTGTTTTTTTCAGCTATAAAGAATGTTAAAAAAACTTTTAGTATTTTAACTTTGTTTGGTGTTTCAACTTTTATAATTTCTTTAATACCTTTAGTTTGGATAGTAAGCAAAAATCTTATAGTTATAATTCTTTTCAGCTTTTTCTCTGGAATCGCATGGCAACTTTTTTCTATACTCCATTTAACTTACGTTTCTAAAAACTTTGGAATAATTAATAAAATAAGTTTTTTAAATGTTTTTATAGGATTAGGTTTAATGCTTGGAAATTTGATTGGCGGAATTATTTCTGAAATAAATTTAGAATATGTTTTTTATATTTCTTTTGTCTTTAGATTTTTTTCATCATATTTATTCACATCCTTTATAAGTAGAAGAACAATTTCTATTTCTGATATATACAAAAACGTCTTTATTTCACTAGATTTCTTTGCTTATTTACTAAAGGAATTTGCAATTCAGTTTAAATCCTTGGCCCCCTATAATCACAAAAAGGACACTCATAAATCTTAATTACTACGCTAGATTTTTCATTTTGCGAAAATAGTTCGAACTTAACTCTTGCATTTTTACCACACTTTGGACATTTATCGAAAACTGGGATTTCATTAAGCAAAGCCATATAAATATTAAGATATAAAAAATTTATGCTTAGCATAAGGTTGCTCAGATCTAATAAGGAATTAATAATAGAAAATTTGAAGAAGAGGAATCAAGAGGAACTAATTTCCTTAGTAGACGAATGTTTGAGATTAGATAATGAGTGGAGAAGAGTAATTAAAGAACTTAACGATTTAAGAAAAAAACTGAACGAATTAAGCAAAGAGTATGCAAATAAAGGCGATGAAAAATTAATAGAAGAGGCTAATAGGATAAAAGATGAGATAGAAAAATTAGAAAAAATGCAAAATGAATTGATTAATAAAAGAGATGAAATTCTTCAAAATTTACCAAATTTAATTCATGAAAGTGTTCCATATGGTAAGGATGAAAGAGATAACGTACCTATAAAATATTATGGAGTTCCAAAAGTTAAAAAAAGTAAAGAAAATGAATTTGAAGAGAATTTCCCAAACTTAAATTACACAATTTCTGAGCTTGAAATACCAATTCATGCAGATTTAATGGAAAATTATAAATTAATAGATACATTAAGAGCTTCCAAGGTAAGCGGTTCTAGATTTTATTATTTAAAAAATCAAATAGTAATACTTAACTTATCCTTAATTAGATACGGTATAGACTTTTTAATAGAGAAAGGTTTTACGATAATGCAAACACCATTCTTAGTTAGAGAATTTGTAATGAATGGAGCTACACAAAAAAAATTATATCAGGAAGATGCGTATAAAATAAGCGAAGAAGATTTGTGGCTAATTCCAACTAGTGAATTCTCTATTCTAGGCTATCATGCAAACGAGATATTAGAAGAAAAAGAATTACCTTTAAAATACGCCGGCTTAAGTAGTTGTTTCAGAAAAGAGGCTGGTTCGCATGGGAAAGATACTAAGGGTATTTTTAGGGTGCATCAATTCGAAAAGGTGGAGCAATTCATTTTTTGCAAGCCAGAAGAAAGTTGGGAAATGCATGAATATCTAATAAAAAATGTAGAGGAATTTTACCAATCCTTAGAAATTCCTTATAGAATAGTTAATATTTGTAGCGGAGATTTAGGACCTATAGCCGCTAAAAAATATGATTTAGAGGCATGGTTTCCTGGTCAAAACAGTTTTAGAGAATTGGTTAGCTGCTCAAATTGTTTGGATTATCAAGCAAGAAGAGTTAATATAAGATTTAGAAGAAAGAATGGAGAAGTAGAATTTGTTCATACACTTAATTCAACATTAGTCGCTACAGAGAGAACTATATGCGCTATTTTCGAAAATTTCTTTGACGGAAAAGGAATAGAAATACCTAAAAAACTAGTAAAGTATACAGGATTTGATTATATAAATCTTTGTGAATGAGAGCATTTATATTTGTTTCTCATGGATATACTACGTATAAAATTAAAGATTTTTATAAAGCCGGTAGATTAGATATTGCAATCCATTCAATAATTCATGCTTTTTTTATTTCTAATGGACTAAGAAAAGATGTGGAGTTTAACTTGCTTTTATATGGTCGTCCAAAACCGCCAATTAGAATTAAAATGGTTTCAAACATTAAAACTCCATGGAGCAAAAAAGATATAGAATCTCTAATAAAAATCTCTTTGTGGAAGTTTTATAAAAAAGGTGAAAAGCCTATAGAGAGTTTGAAGGGAGTTTATGTAGATAGAAGTGGCTTAAAAGAAACCTTAGAAGAATACAAGAATAAAGACTTTAAAATATTTTTGTTAGACATTAGCGGAAAGCCTATAGAAGATGTAGAGATTTGTAAAAATGCTGTGTTTGTTCTTGGAGATTTCTTAGGTTTAAAAAAGGAGCACTTTAAAATAGCAGAAATGTATAAAGACGATATAATTTCTCTCGGAAAAATTCCATACTTTTCTTCTCAATGTATTTTTCTTCTCAATTATTTTTATGACAAAAAATTTGGGTGCGAATTTTGGGATACAAAAGATAGATTTAAAGCAAATATATGAAAAAGTTATATGTTATAGAAGCTATACTCTTTACTCTCTAAATTTAGTATGCAAAAGCTAGGCTTTCCAAAATAACCTAAAATTTCTCCGGGATTAATAGCTAGGGTTTTACTCGATTCAATAACTTCTTTCTTATGAGAATGGCCGAAAAATACAAAATCGTATTTATTCGTTAGCGTAACAGCTTTTCCTACAAAATCGAAGTGAGTAATGAAAATTTTTTTGTTGTTTATTTTAACTTCTCCAAAATAATTAAAGTATTTAGCATTTTTTGGCATATGTTTTATTAGAGATAATTTATCACCATCGTTATTTCCAAAGACTACAAAAAGTTTATTTACTTCTAGATTTTTAAAAAGCTCTATTGAAAATGGAGAGCATATGTCTCCACAAAAGAATGCATAATCTATCTTTATTTTGTTTAAGAGCCTTATCAGCTTTAATATATTTTCAGTATTGTCATGAGTATCGCTAAAAATAGCAACTTTCATGAAGAAGAGACAACAATTTTATAGCCCTTTGGTAACTTAGATGCAGCAATTCTGAGAGCCTCTTTACCTAAGTTCAAAAATTCTTTTTTTATTCTTAAAAGAATTATAGTCTCGCCTTTAAATAATTGAACTGCCCTACCTATTGGCCTACCGAAAGCGTTTCTCATACCTTGACTATATCTGTCAGCTCCAGCACCCATAGCTATCGGATGCTCCCTTAATATATGATGTGGATATTTAAGGATTTTAAGATAATAGTTTAGAGGGCCTATTCTTTTTTCTAGGTATTTATTACACAGAATTCTAGCCGATTCTAATGCGTTATCTCTTACTTGCACATCTTCCTTAGCTATTAATTTTAATTCTATGTAATCTGTTATACTTTTATTTCCTCTTTCAAATTCTCTAACTTTTGTTGGTGGTGCGCCAGCAATGTAGTTTTTGTTTTTAACTTTATACGAAATCCTAGTATATGGTCTTTCTATTCTTCTAAAACACCTTCCTGGTCTTAGTGCCATAATTTATTAGAACTTATATAATTTATAGTTTTTTGAGTTTTGGGCATAAACTCTCAATATTATATAAGAGTAAAAGTGATATATATTTTTTAAAACAATATTTTTTCATGGCAGAGAAAAGATCTCTTGTGGTAAGAAGTGCAGTAAGAGAGGTTGTAAAGGACATGAGAATAAGCGATAGTTTTTTTGAAGCCTTAGATAAAGAGGTAGAGAGTTTAATAAAAAAAGCAATGCAAAGAGCAAAAGCTAATGGAAGATCAACATTAAGAGATAGCGATGTTTAAATCCCAAACAATTTATCTATAAAACTCTTCCTTTCCTCTTCTTTTCCATATTTTTCCCAAAAATCTTTTATTTTTTCTTTTAATTTAATTTTTTCGATTTCGTCCTTTGTATTAGGAACGTTTGCAGAATTTCCTACTCCTACTATTATAGCTTTTTTATTAACATCTTCTAAACTTTCTTTTATTTTTTCTATAACGTTATTCACATTGTTAAGTATTTTTGGATTCATTATTTGAATGGCTTCTTCTGGGCTCATCTTTACTAGTATTGCATCGAGTTTTATATCTTTTTTTGCTGCAAC
Organism: Candidatus Aenigmatarchaeota archaeon; assembly: GCA_038733315.1. Taxonomy (GTDB): domain Archaea; phylum Aenigmatarchaeota; class Aenigmatarchaeia; order CG10238-14; family SpSt-28; genus JAHLMO01. Next base: position 127,648 of record JAVYPJ010000002.1, read on the forward strand.
TTCCTCGATGTTAAATTTTTCTACACCAATTCCACCTATAGCAACTCCAACACCATCTGATACGCTTCCTGATTCTTCTTCTTCTAACTTAGAAGCGGCGTCTATGGTAATAATCTTTTCAACGTTTTTTTCTTTTTTTAGCAACTCATTCAAGACTTTGTGAATTTTTCCTAATCTACCGCCAGGTCCCTTAGCTCTAACTAAAATAACGTCTTTACCGAAGAGTCTTTTTTTTACAACAATACATTCATAAACTTCATTAATTTTATCCCCTCTTTCTATAAGATTAGAAATAACTAGTGGTCCTATGCCATCCCCTATAGGCAAGTTGTTTAATATAGTTTCAAAACCTTTTTCGTATGACCTGAATACTCTATCTATTATAGGCAGCTGAAACTGTATAAGTAAAGCAAGCTGGAGGTTTTTATATTTTCTGATAGTGCCTCTATAATGTTCTAAAACTTTTTTTATGTAATGTTTTACCATTAAGATTTGAAATAATAGCTTATAATTTTTTATTTTTTCCAAATCTTTTTCGTTAGAAATTTTTTCTATATGCTTTTCTATTTTTTCATCGCTTTGCTCTATTATAAAATCTAATTTATTAACTATGCCATATGGATCTAAACTCGTTGGCTCTATTACAGAGAAATCTAGTTTTTCAAAGATTTTGTTAGCTGGCATTTTCGGATTTATTAATCTTAAAAATTTTCTTTTTGAGTTTTCTATTGAAATATAATATTTTTCGATTGCAGAGTTAAGAAAATATAGCGATTGAGCTATTACTATCTTTGGATAAAATATGGACATAACAATAATAAGTAGCATAAACAAAATCCAATAAATATCTATTGCTAAAACGCCAATTATCATACATATTTTTATACTTTAAAGATTTATAAATACTTTATGAAGGGATTTATAAAGCAGTTCGTACTTTTATTTGGCATAGTGCTAATAACATATTTATTATTATTTTCTAAAAATCCCGTTTCTAACTATTTTCAAAGCTCTTTTAGCGGTTTATTTTCTCTTATTTTTCCTAAGGAAGAAAAGACAATTTTCTTTGAAATTCAGCTAGAAAGTAATTCACAGCTTGAAATTAAAGGAATTTTCGATGTAGATATACATGGCACAATTAAAGAATTTAACATAGAGAAAATCTCTATGCAAAAAGAGTCTAAAAACATTTCTATGACAAGTTTGAAATGTGTAGATAGTTGCTTTCTCAAAAAATACGAAGAAACTTCTGAATTTTCTGGAAAACTTTCTGTTTTAAACTTAGATGATATTAAATTTTCTGGCTTAGAAAATTCTAACGTAAAGCTTCAGATGGAAAAAACAAAAGAAATAAAAATATTCCCGACTTCAAAATCCTTAGAAATTTGTTTATCAAACGCAAAGATAACTATTTCTTACGGAACTCATAAAGTTGAGCAAACAATTTATAGCGATTGTGTATATTTAGATGGGATAAGCAAAGTTATATTTAATATAACTTTGGATAAGAGCATAATAAGCGGATACGTTAGTAGTTTTAAGTCAACATTCCTTAATATTTAAATATGGAAGAGAAAAAAACAGATGAAGATATTCTAGAACTTCCTGAAAAAACAGAAGAGAAAAAGGATGTGATAAAAGTGGAAAAAGTCATAGATATAAGAGATGTGGAAAGGGTAGTAAAAAAAGTTTTACAAAAAAGAATAGTTATAGCAAGTTTAAAAGAAATTAAAAATATATCGGATTATCAAAACGTAATTAAAGAGTTTAAAAGATTTTCCAATCTTTATAAACTAAACTCTCTTTTGATAGATGAAAACCACCTTTTAATGACATCTAAGGATGTAATAATAGAAAAACTTTAAGTTTTTTTATAAAACTTTTAAAAATTTAAATATTATTGTAACTATTATTTAATGGTAAATATAAAGGTGGAAATGGCGTTAGAAAAAGAGTATCCATTAATAGAAATTATAGCCGATGAAAGGTTTGGGAAAGATTTTTTAAAGGGATTTAATTTTAAAATAGTTGAGGAGGAAAAGGGAAAACAAATAATATATGTTAGCTTATTGAAAAACGAAATGAAATTAGCTAGCAAAATAATAGAAATAATAAATTTTCTAAAAATAGATAAGGTTTGCATAGATGTTTCAATACTAAGCACTAATATAAAAAAAGAAAATTTCGTAGAAAGTCTATACTTATCTTCTTATGAATTTACAACATATAAAACAAAGAAGGATGAAAGAAAGGTGATAATAAAAGTTTATGGGATTGATAGAGTAGCACTTTCAAAAACAAAAATACTTTCTAAGGCAGTTTATATTGCTAGAGATTTGGGTAATGAACCATCTAACAAATTATATCCGCAGGCTTTTGTAGAAAGAGTTTACGAAATATTTGAAGATAGTCCAGATATTTATATAGAGTCTTTAAATGAAATCGATTTAGAAAGAGAAAAATTAGAAGGTATTTTATCTGTAGGAAATTCTTCTAAGAACAAACCTAGACTATTAATTCTGAAATATTTTAGAGCAGAGGATAGGAATCAAAAACCTATTCTATTGGTTGGTAAGGGCATATGCTTTGATGCTGGCGGAATTAATGTAAAACCTGCTGAATATATGGTTGATATGTATGCAGATAAAAGTGGTGCTGCGGTGGTTGTTGGAATATTATATGCAGTTTCAAAATTGGGCTTACCAATAAATATTGTTGCAACCATACCTTTAGCAGAAAATGTTATTAGCGAAAGCTCTATTAAACAGAGCGATATAATAAGGATAGGGGATAAAAATGTAGAAATAGTTCATACAGACGCAGAAGGTAGATTATTAATAGCCGATGCTATTCAGTATGGGATAAAGAAATTTAATCCAATATTAATAATCGATATAGCGACTTTAACTGGTGCTCAAATAGTTGCTTTGGGCTATAAAATAGCAGCTTTATTTTCTAACGATACCGAAATGTCTAAGAAAATGTTTGAGGTTAGTAAGAGAAAAAGAGAATATGTTTGGAAAATGCCAATTCCGAATTTTTATAGAGAATTGATTAAGAGTGAAAGAGCTGATATAGTTAACATTAAATCACCATCTTCTAGAGATGCTGGTAGCATTGTTGGCGCATTATTTATTAAAGAGTTCGTAAAAGATAAAAAATGGATTCATTTAGACGTTGCAGGACCAGCAATCTCTCCAAAAAAGGATGGATGGATTAATAAAGGATCTACAGGTTTTGGAGTAAGATTAATTACAGAATTTTTATTAGAGATTTCAAAATCGATTTAAATAAACTCATAGAACAATTTCTTATGGAGCAAGATGTATTAAAGCAAATAGAGATGGCTGAAAAGATTTGCTTAGATACATCTATAGTTATTGATAAGTTTTTGAGTAAGAATCTTGATAAATTTAAAAATTTGAAAAAAATAATAATTCCAATTCCAACCCTAGACGAACTGCAAAACCAAGCTTCTAAGGGTAGAAAAGAGGGTTTTATAGGACTAAACGAAATTAAAGAAATTAGAGAAAAAGTCTTGGATAAAAAAATTTCTATAGAATTTTCTGGAGAAAGACCAAGCTTAGAGGATATTAAATTGGCTAGAAGCGGAAGAATAGATAGTTTAATAAGGGAAATTGCGAAAAAAGAGGATGCGTACTTATTAACTGCAGATTTTGTTCAGAGCTTAGTTGCTGAGGCAGAAGGAGTAAAAGTAATATATATAGCACCTCAAATATTTGTAAAAGAAAAATTAAAGTTCGAAGAATTTTTTGATAATGAAACTTTAAGCATACATCTAAAAGAAAAAGTAATACCTTTTGCTAAAAGAGGCAAACCAGGAAATTGGAAATTAGTAAAATTAGCAGAAAATCCTTTATCTAAGGAAGAAATTGAGGAAATTATTAGAGAAATAGTTGAGTTCGCTAGAAGAGATGAAAACTCATATTTCGAAATAGTTAGAGAGGGTAGCATGGTAATACAAATGAAAAATTATAGAATTGCTATAGCTATGCCGCCCTTTTCAGATGGATATGAAGTTACAGTAGTTAGGCCAATAGTAAAATTAAGGTTAGAAGATTATAAACCAACTAAAAGATTATTAGAAAGGTTAGAAAAAAAGGCAGAGGGTATAATAATTTGTGGGCCTCCTGGATCTGGTAAATCTACTTTTTGCAGCTCTTTAATAGAGTTTTATCTTAATATGGGAAAAATAGTTAAAACCTTAGAAAGTCCAAGAGATTTGCAAGTTCCTGAAGAAGTTACTCAATATGGTCCGTTAGAGAATTCTTTTGAAAAAACAGCAGATATATTGTTATTAGTTAGGCCAGATTATGTTGCTTTTGATGAAATAAGAAAAACAAAGGATTTCGAAATTTTTGCAGATTTAAGGTTAGCTGGAATTGGAATGATTGGAGTAGTGCATGCAAGCGAAGCTATAGATGCTATTCAAAGATTTTTAAGCAGATATGAATTAGGAATGCTACCGCATATAGTTGATACAATAATTTTTATAAAAGATGGAGAGATTAAAAAAATTTTAACCTTAGAAATAAAAGTTAAAGTTCCTACAGGAATGACTGAAGAAGATTTAGCTAGGCCTGTTGTTGAAGTAAGGGATTTTGAAAGCGGTAAGCTTGAATATGAAATTTATACTTTTGGAGAAGAGAATGTTGTAGTTCCTATAAAAGAAGAAAAGAAAAGTGCAATCTACGAATTAGCAAAACAAAAAATTATGGATGTTATTAGGAAGTTTGATGAAAGGGCAGAGATAGAGTTTATAAGCGAAAACAGAGTTTTAATAAGGGTAGATAATGAAAATCTGCCAAAGATTATTGGAAAAGAAGGCAGTAGGATTAAAAAAATTGAAGAAATGTTAGGAATTTCCATAGATGTAGAACCAAAAATCCCTTCACTAGGAAAGAAAGTAGATTTCTTAATATCTGAAAGCGGAAATTCTCTTATATTCAGATTTTTGCAAAAACTATCTGGAAAAAATGTAAAGTTTTATGTAAATGATAAGTTTTTGTTCTCGGCAAATGTTGGCAAAGATAATACAATAAGATTAAATAAGAATAATGAGTTTGGTGAAATGTTAATGAAAGCTATTATTAAGAAGGAAAAAATAGAAGCCTTTGTTTAAAAGTTTTTAAATATAACCTCTAATTTTTGCCGATTTGTAAAGCCTCTCCATAGCAATAGATATTGCAGCTTCTCTAAGATTATTTAAATTTTCCTCTTCAAATTTTTTATAAACATTTTCGAACGAATTTTTTAAAATTTTCTCCAACTCTTTTTTATTTTTTTCTTCATCCCAAATATACCAGCTTATGTTTTGAATCCATTCTAAGTAAGAAGCAATTACTCCGCCTGAGTTTGCTAATATATCTGGCACTATAGTAATACCTTTTTTACTTAATTCTAATTCAGCTTCTTGCTGTGTTGGATTATTCGCACCTTCAACTATTATTTTTGCATTTATTCTGTTAAAGTTTTTATCCGTAATTATATTTTCTATTGAAGCTGGTATAAGTATATCGCAATTTACATACAGCGAAAAATTGGTATCTTCGATTTTCTTTGCGTTTTTATACTCTATAATTTTTCCACATTTTTCTTTTATCTTAATAATTTCATTTATTTTTAAACCGTTTTCATCATAAATAGTTCCAGAACTATCAGAAATAGAAACAATCTTTGCACCAAATCTTTCTAGCCAATACGCAGCCCATTTACCAACGTTACCAAAGCCATGAATGGAAATAGCTTTATTTTCAATTCCATCGAGCAATTTTTCTGAAATTAGTTTAGAGATAAAGGCAACTCCATAGCCTGTCGAATACTCTCTTATTGGATTTCCAAAAAGATCCATAGGTTTAGAAGTAAACGCAGCAAAAGTGTTATAACCTTCGATTTTACTTAACTCATCTACCATCCAGGCCATTATTTGTGAGTTTGTTCCTAAGTCTGGTGCAGGTATATCTATCTCATTTCCAATAATTAATCGAATAGCTCTAACATATTCTCTGCTTAATTTTTCTAGTTCTTCTGAATTTAACTCCTTTGGATTAACCTTTATAGCTCCCTTAGCACCTCCATAAGGTAAGTTAGCTAGGCTATTTTTTAATGTCATTATCATTGCAAGAGCAATATCATCCTCTAGAGTTACATTTTCGTAAAATCTTATGCCTCCTTTATATGGCCCTAAAAAATTGTTGTGTTGCACTCTATAAGCTTCAAAAATTTTTAACCCTTTAGAAGTTTTAATCGGTAAGTGAGTTATTAAAACTCTTTGAGGTTTAATTATTAATTCTTCGAATTCTTTCGGATAGTTGTTTAATTCTATCCCTCTTCTATATATTTTTACTACGTTATTTAACATAGAACTCATAATATTTCTTCTCTTTAAATAAATCTTTAATAAGTTTCGAGATCAGAATTTCAACAGTTTTTTACTAGGGTTTCCAAAATAACCTTATGAATATTAATAAACCAATCTTTCACATAACGTTTAATTTATAATCTCTTTGTGTGTTTACTCATAAAAAATTCGAATTTCACTCTCTGGATTTTCTTATGATTCAATTTTTATAGTAAACATAGAATTCATAAAAGATAGTATCAAAAATTATTTTATGGATTTGCCTAAAAAAGTTATAAAAAGGGAAAACTATTCGCAAGATTTTAAAACAGAAAAGATTGAAAATGCAATCAAAAGGGCTTTAATTGCGAGCAATAAATTTGATGAAAATTTATTAAAAAATTTAACAAATCAAGCATTAAATAAAATATCTCAAAAATTTAAAGATAAATATCCGCATGTAGAAGAAATTCAAGATATTATAGAGCAAGTCTTAATAGAAAATAATCTATACGAAACTTCTAAGGCCTTTATTTTATATAGAAAAGAAAGAGAAAAAATAAGAGAAGAAAAGAAAAAAATACTAAATAAAGAATTCTTAGATGAAATCGATAAAAGGTTTTCTGTTAATGCATTAAGAGTTCTTTCATCTAGATATTTATTAAGGGATGAAAATGGTAAAATTATAGAATCGCCAAAGCAATTATTTGAAAGGGTTGCTGCATTAGTTGTAATATCGGACATACTTTATGATGAAAAAATTTTCGATAAAGATGGCAAACAAAAAATTCATGAATATGAAGAGTTCGATGTTAAAAATTTCGAAGGAAAGATATCCCTAGCAAAAAAAGTTTTTTGGAATAAATATCATTTAGAAAGAATGAAGGCTTTATACGATGAATTAAATTCTCAGCAAAAAATGAAAGTTCGTTGGAGTGAGTTTTTAAAAATGCTAGAAAATGGAGAATTTGATAAATATTACGAAAATTTTTTAGAGTATTTTAATCTAATGGCATATAAAAAATTTTTTCCAAACTCTCCTACACTATTTAATGCAGCAACAAAATTGGGAATGTTAAGTGCATGTTTTGTTTTAGATGTTGAGGATAGTATAGAAAGTATAATGGATCTTTCAAAAAACATAGGTATAATATTTAAAGCTGGTGGTGGTGTTGGGGTGAATTATTCTAAAATAAGACCAGAGGGCGATATTATAAGAAGTACCTTTGGTATTGCTAGTGGCCCAATTTCTTTTATGAGACTTATAGATAATTTAACTAATATAATTAAAAGTGGTGGAAAAAGAAGAGGGGCAAATATGGGAATATTAGAAATATGGCATCCAGACATAGAGAAATTTATTTCCTCAAAGAATAATGAAGGTTTTTTAGAAAATTTTAACATTTCTGTTTTAATTAATGAAAGGTTTATTAAAGCTTTTGAAAATAATGAAGAATTTGAGTTAATTAATCCTAGAGACGGAAAGGTTTGGAAAAGGATTAATGCAAGGGATTTGTTTATGGAAATTGCAAAAAATGCATGGAATTCTGCAGAGCCTGGAGTACTTTTTTTAGAAAATATTAATAAGTATAACGTAATGAAAGAATCTTATGGATTAATCAAAGCAACAAATCCTTGTGGAGAGGTTCCACAATATCCTTATGAAAGCTGCAACTTAGGTTCAATAAATTTATACGCATTTATTAAAAGAGAAAATGATAAAACTTATTTTGATTGGAATGAATTTATTCAAACAATTAAAATTGCAACTAGATTTTTAGATAATGTTATTGATGTAAACAACTTTCCTTTAAAAGAAATTGGAGAAAAAACAAAAAAGCTGAGAAGAATTGGCTTAGGAATAATGGGGTTAGCTGAAACTTTGTTTGCACTAAAAATTAGATATAATAGCGAAGAGGGTTTTGAGTTTATGAGAAAAATTGGAGAAACCTTAGCTTATTACGCTACTTTAACTTCAATTGAATTAGCAGAAAAAAGAGGAAGTTATCCAGAATTTGAAAAAAGCTTACATTCTAAAGGATTCCTAGGATTTAGAGGTGTATATGAATTAGAAAAAACATATTATGATTGGAATGAAATAAAAGAAAAAGTAAAAAGCGGAATTAGAAATGTTGCGGTAATTAGTATTGCTCCTACTGGCACTATTTCTATGATTGCGGACACTTCAGCTGGTATTGAGCCACAATTTTCTTTAGTTTTTGAAAAGGAAGTTAGCATAGGAAAATTTTATTACATTGATTACGAATTAGAAATGCAATTAAAAGAGAGAGGATTATATAAAGAGGAAATAATTAAAAAAATTTCGGAAAGTGGAAGCATTCAAAGTATTGAAGAAATTCCGAATGATATGAAAGAATACTTTGTTATTGCTTACGAAATTCCTTGGCAAGATCACTTAAGAGCTCAATACGAATTTAGTTTTTGGGTTGATAATGGAATAAGTAAAACTATAAATATGCCTTTCGAAACTTCTTGGAAAGATGTTTTAAACGCTTTTTATTCTGCTTATAAGCTGGGATTAAAAGGGGTAACAATATTTAGAGAGGGTTCAAGAATCCCTGTTTATAAGTTTATGCATTCAATCAAAAAAATTTTTTATAATGAAAAAACATTAGAAATGCTAAAATCGTTTAGTGTAGAAGTAAAATCATTAGAAGAAAAAGATTTTTCGAAAAAAATTGAAAACAAAATTTTTAGATGCCCAAATTGTGGGAGTAATCTAATTGTTTTTAGAGAAAATTGCTTAAATTGCCTAGAGTGTAGTTGGAATACATGCTTGTTGGGATAAAAAGTAAAAGGTCTAGTATTAGATAGGAATTGCCATGCAAATGTTGTTAATACACTTTATTCTTAAATTACCGGCAATACCGCTACAAAAATCTGGACATTGTCTTGATGTATCGATAAATCTCTTATTTCCGATAGCACATTTACCTGTTTCTCTATCAACTCCACATGCACAGTCTTCATCTAATTGACAATACATTTTCATTGCTTCTGGAGGAAGACCAGGAATTTCTGAAGTTTCTCCGCTACAAGCTTTAAGGTCGTTATCAGTAAAATTTGGAAGTCCACCATCCATTCCAAAATCAGTTAAATTAATTACTCTTCTATAATCTCCAATCGTCTCACTATTCATAACAAGATAAGTTGGAACTTCTCCTGAGAGCCAAAGCTCATTAACAATTTTATTACCTTCGAAAGTAGTTTCCCTTCTAAATTTATATACTTCGATTTGTTTTCCAGATTCTAAGGTTATTTTTCCTTTACCTATAAAATTCCATTCAGAGGTTTTAACGATGTATTCATTTTCCAAATTTTTCCTAGAGAATTCTTCATAAGGTATACCACTAATACTCGTTGGCAGTTGTTTTAGACAGAGTGTTGGGGTTTTTTCTTTTTTAATTAGATAAACCGTCTCACTATTTTCCGGGCTAAATAGGATTGCAAAAGAGTAACCTTCAATGGCACTTCCCTCTTTTCCATCTAGCTCAATCCCAACGTATTCTTTACCCTCGATTGGAAGAGAAATAAGTTTAACTAATAACTTACCTGTTACTTGGGTTTCGCTTTTTCTTTGAATTATTATACTATAGCCCTCTATTTTATACTCTGCCCAGGCACCTTTTTTAAAGCCAATTCCTTTAATTTTAATAGTATTTTCTGGTGTTATAGTGCCAATATCTTTTTCAGATATTTCCTTTTCAGTTAATTGCTCCTCAGTTTTTTGAATGCTTCCCGTAAACAAAAAAGTCGCCCCAATTAATATCGCAACGGTTACTCCAATTAAAGCAAGGATTAAAAAGACATTAGTCATAGATTAATAGTGTATTGAAAAAGTATAAATATTTATTTAAACTTATTTTAAAACATACTTTTACGATGTAAGGTAAGATTTTTTGATAATAAAAAAAGGTGTTTTTATGCCAAGAGAAACTATTTTATCCTATGAAAAAATACAGAATGTGTATGTAGATCAAGATTTATTTGATAGAATTTTTAATTTATATGATGTTCATCTTTCAACAATAGGTCGCGTTTTACAAATGGAGCTGCACATAGATGGCATTTCAAAGGAAACTGCTGAAAGATTGAAAAGTTTTTTGTTAGGAAGAGTAAGGATTTAAAAACTAATGCTAGAGTCAAAATTTGTAAATTAGGGGGAGGGGGAATAGAAGGATAGTAAAAAATAGAATAGTGATAGATTTAATGTTGGTTTTTTTTTCAGAAGGTGGCGAAATATGGATATATGGTGATTATAAAAGAATACATAAACATTGCAAAGCAAAGGTTTATCATAAGGGAAAACTTATCGAGACAGTTTAATTGACACTTTGAAAATCAAAATACTCTGAGTTATTAAATTTTTCTGAATTTCTTGATAATTTAAATTTTATAAGCAGGGGTGGCCGAGCGGTCAAAGGCGGCAGGCTCAGAACCTGCTGGCTTAGTGCCTTCGTGGGTTCGAATCCCACCCCCTGCAAACATGTTTCTCAAAATTTAAACTTTAAAAAATTTAAGTATAACAATGTTATAAATTTTATGATACAGCTAATAAAAATCAAAAAAATTAAAAAGTCTATAGTAAAATGGCAAGAATAATGAAAGTTTATATGGATTATGCATCTACAACACCGATAGATCCAAGAGTTTTAGAAGCTATGTTACCATTTCTAAAAAAGAAATTTGGAAATACTATGAGCTTACATTCTTTTGGAAGAGAGGCTAAAAAAGCTTTGGAAGATTCAAGAGAAGTTATAGCTAATTTAATGAATGCAAAACCAAATGAAGTAATTTTTACATCTAGCGCAACAGAAGCTAATAACATGGCTATAAAAGGAATAGCTTTTGCAAATAAAGATAAAGGAAATCATATAATAATTTCTTCGATAGAACATCACTGCGTTTTAGAATCAACAAAATGGTTAGAAAAATTTGGTTTCAAAGTAGATTATTTGCCTGTTGATAAATATGGGTTTGTTGATTTAGAAAAGTTAGAAAATCTAATTAGAAAGGAAACCATTTTAGTATCAGTTATGCATGCTAATAACGAAATTGGTACAATAGAACCAATTAAAGAAATAGGAAAAATCTGTAGAGAAAATGAGATATATTTTCATTCCGATGCTGCACAAAGTTTTGGAAAAATCGAAGTTAATGTTAAAAAATTTAATGTGGATCTTTTAACTGTAAGTTCTCATAAAATGTATGGGCCTAAGGGTGCAGCAGCTTTATATATAAGGGAAGGTACAAAAATAGAGCCATTATTACATGGCGGCGGACATGAATCTGGTTTAAGATCTTCTACAGTTAATATTCCAGCTATTGTTGGTTTTGCCGAAGCAGCAAGAATAGCTAAAAAAGAAATGAAAAAAGAATCAGCAAGATTAACAAAATTAAGAGATAAGTTAATAAGGGGTGTTTTAGAGAGCATAGAAGATTCTCATTTGAATGGACATCCAAAAAAAAGATTACCAAATAATGCAAATTTTTGGTTTGCTGGAGTTGAGGGAGAAGCTTTGGTTTCATTACTAGATTTCTATGGTGTTGCAGCATCTACAGGATCAGCTTGTTCATTCTCTTCATTAGAACCAAGTCATGTACTTTTAGCAATTGGGTTGAAACCTCATGAAGCTCATGGAAGTTTAAGATTAAGCTTAGGAAGATGGACTACTAAGGAAGAAGTTAATTACGTTTTAGAAGTTTTACCAAAGGCTATAAGCAGATTAAGAAAAATTTCTATTTTCAAGAAGTAATTTTTATGGAGTTGTATTCTAAAGAAATAATGAAGCATTTTAAAAATCCGAAGAATGTGGGTAGAATTAAAAATGCAGATGGAATTGGTGAAGCAGGAAATTTAGTTTGCGGAGATATAATGAGAATATATATTAAAGTTAGTGAAAAAAACAATAAAAAAGTAATAAAAGACATAAAGTTTGAAACTTTTGGTTGTGTTGTTGCAATTGCAAACACTAGTTTACTAACCACCTTAGTTAAAGGAAAGACCATAGAAGAAGCGCTAAGCATTAAAAAAGAAGATTTAATTAAAAAGTTAGGTAAAGTTCCGCCAATTAAAATTCATTGCTCTGTTTTAGCTATCGATGCTTTGAAAGAAGCTATTTATGATTATTTAAAAAAACAGAACTTACCAATTCCTAAGGAATTAGAAGAAGATCATAAAAGGATTGTTAAAGCAAAGGAAAAGATAAAAAATTATGCGAATAGTAGAATTAAATTTTAAATCAATCTCATTTAAATTATTATGATTGATATATTATCTATAAGAATTGGCTTTCATATAATAACCATAATTTTAGCTATTTTTGGAGCCTATATTTCATACAAGATTTATAATAATCTTAGCAAGAAGCCTAAGGAATCTTTAATATTAGCTTTCGGTCTTCCTATTAAAGAAGTTAAGCTAGAAACAAAACTTAAGATTATTTTTTATCTTTGTATGTGTTTAGCTGCATTTTATTATATTTTGGAAAAAATATATCCAGAAGTATTTTACTTTGTAGTTTTGAGGGGAGTACTTTCTTTACTCTTTGCCATAGGAGTTATCTATGTTTTCACTAGATGGTATATTAGACTAGAAAAAATAGGAAAAGAATGGAAATAACAATATTCACTTTTAAAATATTTTTTGGATTTATAACATTTGCTATTTTTGCATTTGGCAGCTATTTTGCAATAAGATTCTATAAAAACTTGAATAAAAACGAAAAAGCCGTTTTAATGCAATTTTACTTAGACAAAGAAGTACAAAAAAGTCTTAAAATCCTATCACTTACAGCAATAATATTTTGCATAGGTTTAGTATTCGATATAATAGGCGCAATGTTTAACATTGAAATTTATGAAAATTTAGGTAAGATATTGTTGTTACCAATGTTTTTGGGCTTCTTAAAATTTTCTAAGGCGTTATATATCTCTTCTAAAAAAATTCTACAAAAAGCTTAAAGGGCATTATTCTTCAATTTCTCTTTTGAACCTTTTTAGAGTGTTAATTATTTTTGTTTCTTCAACCTTTAAAAATTTAAAAATTCTTTTCAAAATGTTATATTTTTTCGAAAGCAATTCTATTTCTTTCTCTTCCATGTTTCAAATAGCTCCTTAACTTTTTCGAAAACTTCTTCATAAGAGCAGTTTAAAAACTCACAGATTTCATCTAAAATCTTTTCTCTATCTTTCAAAAATTTTATAGCAGCATTTCCAGCTACAAACTCTATTCTAATAACATCATCCGAAATTTTCTTAGTAGAAATAATTTTAATAAGTTCAACATCTTTTGTATTATTTCCATGTGTACCGCTACATGCCTCTACATCTATTTCATTAATCTTTACTATTCTTACCGTTTTTTCTGGAATATATCCTCCTTGATAAATTCTAAATCCATATTTTTTCTCAGCTTCATTTCTATCTAAAAATTCTTTTTCAATAGGTAAACCATTTCTAACTATTTCATTTGCTATACTTTCTATTTTTTCTATTTGCTCGTCGCTAAGACTTTCAAAATGAGTAATATCAATTCTAGCTTTATCAAAATCTTTTTCTGCTCCTGCTTGCCATACATGCTTACCTAAGACATTTCTAGCCGATGCCAAAATTATATGTGCTGCGTCGTGGTGTATTGTTAATTGTTTTCTTCTTTCAACATCTATTTTACATTTTACTATAGAATTTTCTTTTAGATTTTTAGCATTTTCAACCCTATGAAGTATATGTTTACCAATCTTTATAACCTCTATAACTCTACAATCTTCTATATATCCCAAATCACATTTTTGACCACCTTGCTCTGGGAAAAATGCAGTTCTATCCAAAATTACATAATCATCGATAATTTTAAGAACCTTAGCATCAAATTCAAATATATCACTATAATACATTTCTATAGTATTTGGAATTTCTTTTATATCTATTTTCTTTTCTTCCAAGTTTTTAGATTCAACCTTCTTTTTAATTTCTTCAACAAAGCTTTTTTCAATTTTTATTCCGAATTCCTCTTCCAAAAATTCAGGTCTAACTCCAAAGCTTTCATACAAAAGTTTAAAATCTTCCTTATCTAAGCTCTTCTTTTTTGACAATATTTTAGAAACAATCTTAAATGCATTAGCTTTTGCTTTTTCATATTTACTTTTTTCAACTTCGATAACTTTTTGTATAACATCTATGCTTTCTTTTAGAGTTTCATCAAAGTATTCTAATTGCTTAGAGAATATTTCAAAGATTTTAATCAAGTCGAAAGAAAAGTTCAGATTAGAATAATATTTTAACATTTTTCTAAGTATTATTCTTAAGTTATATCCACCACCTACATTGCTCGGTAATGCACCATCGTTTATAGCTAATAAAAGTGCTCTACTAAAATCGCATATTCTGAAAATAGAGGAATATAAGTTAAGCTTATTTTTTATTTCTTCTTTTTCTAACCCTATTTTTTCAGAAACTTTTTTCAAAAATTCTTCTTCACTTATTTCTGTTAAGTCGTAATATCCAGATAAAGAATAAAAATCAAACATAAAAATTTCATCAAATTTTATACCTTCTTTTTCTAAAATAAAATTAATTGCTGGCTCGAAAGTTATTAAATAGCTATTTGGTTTTCCAGTTAGCAACCAAGGAAATCTTTCTAATCCTGCACCCATATCTACAAGTCTTTTTGGCAATTTTCTAAAGGAATCTCCATAAAATTCGAATTCTGTAAAAACAGCATTGCCTAATTCTAATCCCCTAACAAAATATTCTAAGCTATATCCAAAAGCTTGAGAGCCAATCCAAACATCTTCTATAAAGGTTATTTCCAAGGGATTAACTTTAAATTCTTTTGTTAATAATTCAAAATCAAGCCTTATTGTTTCATCTTTCCAATATCCGTTTTGTTCTGGAATAGTATGTTGACCTATCATTACAAAACTTACATAATGCCTTCCAGTAACCCCAACATTTTCTAAATCATTAAATCTTAAGCAAAATTGAGGAATTATTAGCCTATTTGCTGGCAATTCGAAATCTATATTTCCATTAACTTTTCTATAAAAATCTACAACGCTTGCAACAACGAAATATAAATCTGGAAACCATCTTGCAACTATAGGATATCTTTTAATACTTTCATGTCCATTTTTTACAAAGAATTTTTCAATTCTTTTCCATGCAGAAACATAATCAACATCTTCTATTTTTTTGCCAATAAAGGAGTAACCATCGCAGCTTGAATCTCCGCAAGTTTTTCTGTTTGAATCCAAAGTCCAAAAAGCTTTTCCACATTTAGAGCAGACTTTTCTTTCAAAACCATTTTCTTTAAAAAAATTTAAATCATAAAAATCTTTCCAATTCTTAGAAAAATATTTTCTAAGCTCGTCTTTATTCATAAAAAATAATAAAATTAAAATAAAAATGCTATTATAGATAGTTTTTTAGATTCTCATCTATGTATTTACTAAAAATTCCATATACTTTCTTACTGAAGTTAATTTTGTCTTCTTCATTTATTTTTAAATTCTCTGTATAAATTTCCATTTTGCTATCTTTTTTCGAATACTTTCCTAAAAAAATCATTTTGCGATTCGGCTCTATTTCTATCACTACACCAAAAGAAAAAACTTTTCCATAAATCTCCGGCTTTAGGAAAACATTTATTTGATATTTTTTTAATCCTGCTAGCTCCTCCTCTAAATCAACCTTTACATTTTCTTTTATTTCTTCGCATTTATACAAATATTTCTTCCCACTCTTTTGTAGTTATTTTGTTATTCATAAAAAGTAGTTAATGCCAGTATAGATATATTTTTTAATGATAAACATTTATGTTAAAATCGAGAAAATTTAACTAAATATTATTTAAAAAACTATTATTATGACGTTGAAAAAAGTTTTAGATATTTCAATAGACGATTTGAAAAAATTTAACTTTATATTCGAAAATATTGGCGGATTTCAAGCTAGAAATCTTTATATAGCTGCAGAGATTTTAAAAGAATTTATATTTGATAAAAAAACGACTAAAATTCTAACTTTTACAGGAAACTTAGTTTCTACAGGCTTAAGAGGGATATTTAGAGATTTAATTAAAGAAAAATATTTTGATTTGGTAATAACTACTTGCGGAACTTTAGATCACGACATAGCAAAAACACTCGGAAATTATTACCAAGGATTTTTTGAGTTAGACGATAAAGAATTAAGAAAGAACGAATATCATAGATTAGGAAATGTTTTAGTACCTATGAAAAACTATGGAATAGCGATAGAAAAGTTTATTCAAAGTTTATCAGAGGAAATTTATAAGGAAAAAAAAGAGATTTCGAGTTATGAACTTTGCTGGAAAATAGGTGAGAAATTGAACGAAAGTTCTATTCTTTTCTGGGCGAATAGAAACAAAATTCCAATAGTAGTTCCTGGAATTTTTGATGGCGCGGTTGGCTATCAGTTTTGGTTATTTACCCAAAAACATAGAGATTTTATAATAAACGTTGCCTTAGATGAAGATTTGATTAGCGACATTGTTTGGAAAAGTGAAAAATTAGCAGGTTTAATTATTGGTGGAGGTATTTCTAAGCATCATGCAATTTGGCACGCTCAATTCAAAAATGGCTTAGACTATGCTATATACATATCTACAGCAATAGAAGAAGATGGTAGTTTAAGCGGCGCAAAAACAAGGGAGGCAATAAGCTGGAATAAAATAAAGGAAAATGCAAAGCATATTAATGTTTTCTGCGACGCAACAATAGCTCTACCGATTCTATTGAAAATAGCCTTAGAAAAATAGAAACTTTTTGAAATTATTTAAAGCTTTATTCTTAAAATATTATGGCAATAAGACATATAACAAAGAAAATAAAATTAGGTAAAATTGCTAAGAAATCTAAAAACGCTCCTATTTGGGCAAGCATTAAGAAATATGGTTTAAAAAGAGCTAGATCGAGAAGGATTAGACCTTATATAGAAACAAACTGGAGAAGAAAAAGAATTAAAACATAGTTTTTATGAAGAGGTATGTTATAGTTTTTGATTTAGATGGCACTATAATTTATAGTGTAGAATATCATTCTATAGCATTTAAAAATGCAGTAAAAAAGTTAGGTTATAAAAATTATAATCAATTATATAAAAGATTTAAAAAGTTGGTTGGAATGCCCATAGAAGAAATATTAAAAATTTTAATTCCCGGAATTAATAAAGAAGAAGTTAAGAGAATAGAAAAGCTAAAAACTGAATATTTTTTAAAAAACTTAAAGCAAATAAAATTAAACAAAAGACTAATAGAAATTATAAAGAAGGTAAGAGCCAGGGGAATAAAAACAGCTATATTTACTTCCACTTCAAAAAAATTAACCAAAATTATTCTTAAAAAATTTAAAATATACCAATATTTCGATTACTTAGTATGCAAAGAAGATGTTAAAAAACATAAACCAAATGCAGAAGGTCTTATAAAGATAATGAAAAAATTTAATACAAAAAACATAATTTACATAGGCGATTCAAAATTTGATAAAATCGCTGCAAAAAAAGCTAAAATAAGATATATTGATGTTAGGAAAGTTAGTATAGAAAAAATATATAAAACTTTAGGTATTGATTAATTTAGTATGGCAAAAACAAAAATAAACAATATAGGAATAGAAGGAGTTGAACCTCCAAAAAAAATGTGTAAAGATATTAGATGCCCTTGGCATGGTCATATAAAGATTAGAGGAAAAACTCTAGAAGGAATTGTAATTTCAACAAAAATGAGTAAAACAATAACAATAAGAAGAGATTACGTAGTTTACATTCCTAAATACGAAAGATTTATGAGAAAAATAAGCAAAATAAAAGCACATTTATCAGATTGTATAGAGGTTAAAGAAGGAGATAAAGTTTTAATAGGAGAGACGAGACCAACATCAAAAACTAAGAGTTTCGTAGTTATTGCCAAAATATGAAAGGAATAACATCTAAGGTAACAAAGGCTTTGAATGTTGGTGCTAAACTAATATGTGCTGATAATAGCGGTGCAAGAATTTTGAAGATAATTTCTGTTAGAGGATATAAAGGTAAAAGAAAGAGGTATCCAAAGGCCGGATTGGCTGATATGGTTAAGGTTAGCGTAGTTGAAGGAACACCACAAGTCAAAAAACAAGTTTTTTGGGCCGTTATAGTTAGACAGAAAAAAGAGGTTAGAAGAGCAAGCGGTTTAAGGGTAAAATTTGAAGATAATGCCGCGGTTATAGTTAATGATTTGGGAGAACCAAAGGGGACAGAAATTAGAGGACCAATAGCTAAGGAAGTTGTTGAAAGGTTCAGCGCAATTGGAAAAATAGCTTCTCAAGTTGTTTAATCATTTATGAAAAGATGTAAAAAATGGTTAGAATGGGGAGAATATTCAGTACTTTTTGAAAATCCGTTTAAATCATTTTTCACAATATTAAACAAAAAAAGATTAGTAGGGGAATATCCAAAACTTCTTAATTTTTTTATAACATGGAAATGTAATTTGAGATGTAGGTTATGTAACATATGGAAACTTAAAGATAAAACTGAGATACCACCAAAAAAAGTTTCTGAAATTTTTTCTCAAAAAACACTAAAAAAATTAAAATTAGTTAAAATTAGCGGTGGAGAACCTACGCTACATTCAAATTTTTTAGATATAATAAAAATTATTAAAAGCAGCTTACCAAAAACGTTAATAGTAGTTAGTACTAATGGCTTTCCATTTCAAAGAGTAAAGGGAATAATTGAAAAAAGTATAGAAATAAATCCAGAAATAATATTTTCTATTTCCATAGATGGGATTGGAAAAACTCATGATAATATGAGAGGTATAGAAAACAGTTTTTCTGAAATAATGAAAACAATAAAATTTTTGAAGAATATAGAGGAAAAAACTAAGAATGTGAATCTAAGATTAAGCTTTACTATTTCTCCATGGAATTATAGAGATTTGGAAAAGGTAATTTTTTTAGCTAAAAGATTAAATACGTATATTGGAATTAGATTTTTTCAAACAAGTAAGCATATGTATGGAAACAACACAGCTTTAAGAGAATTGTACATAGATAAAAACTTGTTATTTTACGTTAACAAAACTCTAAGAAAACTTGGCTTAAATACTTTTCAGAAAAACATTGTTTTTAATTTAGTTTTTAAAAGAAAATTAATTTGCACAGCATTTACAAATTCTCTATGTATAACACCAGATGCATATGTTAAGTATTGCATCTATTCCGAAAAACTTTTTATGGCTAATAAGCTCGACGAATTATGGAACTCCAAACAATCTAAAATTATACGAAAAAAGATGTATAATTGCAATTTTTGCTGGACTGATTGTCAATCTATTCCAGATATTATATCTCTGCCCTATTTATTAAAGATTGGTAAACTTTATTAATTAAGTCTTTAACATAGTCTTTATCTTTTTCTTCTAATCCAAAAAAACTAATAAATATCTCTGAAACCTTTTCTTTATTTTCATGTATTATCATTTCTTTTAATTTTTCATTCAAGGAATCTTCTAATTTTTCATCTATACCACTTATTTCAACTAAGGTAAAGTATTTCATAATTTCTTCAAAAAGGTTTGAATTCATATACTTAAGTTCTTCGAGCATTTCCTTTCTTATTTTATCTCTTTTTTCGTTATAAACTATTTTATCTTTTCCATAATCTATTGGGCAAGAGATGATGTGAAAAAATAATTCTTTTTCATTTTTTAAATTATATTTTTTCATAAACTCGCTAACTTCGTTAAAATTTTTTGCAAACCATTCTCCATAAATTACATAAATTTTATTATATTGCCTTTCTAGAACGCTTGGGATTCTTATTAACGATGAAAAATCACTAAGGGAAAGCTTAAGAATATATACATATAACACATTCTTCCAATCATTTTTTTCAATCCCATTTTCTAAAAGAAGTTTAAATATATTTTTAATTTCTTCAGCGTCTTTAGCTCCTTCGATTTTTCTGAAAATCTCCTCTACTTTTTCCCGTATTTTCGGTGTTACGATTTTTTCTTTATCATTTTCTATAATTTTTTTAAAGATTTCTCGATGTAATTTTGAAACCACCATTAAAATCTGTATTTTTTAGATTTAAATTTTTTGTCCACGAATAATTATGAAAGCTTATGATTTAAAATCGAATACCTTTACACTTTTTAACGATAGTGAAAATTTACACTCCTTATTAAAAAGAGAATTTATGCTAAGTGATGAAGATGTTGATGTAGTAGCGAAAGAAATACATAAGACATTGAAAAGTTTTAAAAAAAGCGATAGAGCAAAATCATCTAAAATTATATTAGAAATTCTTAACTATGTTAAAAAATTTCGCTTAATCGGAAATAGTGCCGCTAAAGCCTTATGCATACTTCTATGTAATTATAGAAAAAAGAGAAAGTTTGTACCAATACAATATGCTACATTAAAGTTTCTCATAGATGAAGGAAATCTTAGATATAGTATAGTAAACGATATAATTGGGGGGTTTATCGAAGTTTATGTAGGCGGAAATAAACGATACGAAATATCTACAAAATATATGAGAGAAATACTAAAAAAATATGGTTTAAAAATGAGGGGCAGGATCCCTAATTATATATTAGAAAATATAATAAGTGATATACACAACTGCGGATATCGATATTTAGAAAAAGTAAATAGAAGAAGAAATGTAGTTTATCGATTTGTAGAGAAATAATTTCATTTCGCCGGGGGTGGGATTCGAACCCACGCGGGCATAAAGCCCACCGGTTTAGCAGACCGGCGCCTTGGCCACTTGGCTACCCCGGCATTTATTCTATACAACAATCAATTATTTTCTTAATTATTTTTTTAATTCCCGAAATTTTTTCTTCTTTTCCACTTTCTTCCTTTACTTTCTCTTCCTTTTCCTTTTCTTTCTCAATAATATTTTTTATTTCTTCATCCATATCTATTTCTTTCTTAACTTCTTTAAGATTAAACATTCCTAAGTTTAAAGCCCAAAATAACGTATATGTTGTATACGCTTTTCCAAAATATTCATAAGCTTTTTCTTTATTTTCAGAAGTTAAAAGTTTTGTTCCAACTTCGTTTAATCTCATCGTAGCTGCTAATAAATGTTTTGAAATACACCAAGCTTCAGCTCCCTCTTCATAATTTTTTACAATTTCCTTCATTAGATTTTTTCTCAACTCTCTAACTTCTTTTAATATTTCATAATACTTAATATTTCCGGTTTTTGCCCCACTCATGAACAGATGTTCCTCAATTGATATTAAATTCATTATAGCAAAAGATAAATCTTCATCCTTAGAAATATCTAGCTTTATTTTTTCATCCTTTAGCTTTTCCATTATTTTTTTGTACATTCTTTCTAAGTTTTTTCTTCCTTTCATATTAATATGTTAAACTTCAGAGAAAAATATATTATTAGAGTTATTAAAATAATAAAGACCATCGGAATTATTATCTTTTGAAACTTGAATAAAACCTTACCATTATTTTTCTTCAATAGATAATCGTTAAACATTTCAGAAGATATAATTACTAAAACTCCAAATAAATTTCCTATCATTATTTTATCAAAAAACCAAATGTAGGGATGATATTCTAATATATTAAAATAGTATAGCGGATAAAGATTAGCGATAAATAAGCTAAAGAATATAATCGGTTTTCTAAATAAAAATTTTATCCTTTTTTTGTCAAGCCATTTTATTAGTATTATAAAAAAAATCATTATTAAAGCACCTAACCATAAACCAAAAATCATATCATCTAAGCCAAAGTACTTCGAAAATATGCTTCCACCTAATATTAATGGTGGACAAATTGCTGGACAAACCATAAATTAAAAGATTTGTTTAATAATACTTAATAAATGTTTTTACTTTGCGCCGGCCGGGATTCGAACCCGGGCTACCGGCTTGGCAAGCCGGTGTCCTACCACTAGACTACCGGCGCATATAAAAATATTTATATTAGAAGAAATCTAAAGAAATCAACTTTCAATTTCTGGCTTTGGAATTTCTTCTCTCAAACCCTTTCTCTTTCTTATTGATAGCACTGTTTTTTCAAAAAGTTCTTTTGGTAATTCTTCATATGTTACCTCTAATATGCTATAGAACGCCTTTCCACTAGTTGCACTCTTTAAAGTAGCATCTAAACCAAAAGACTCACTAACAGGTATTTTTGCAATTACTATTCCAGCTCCACTTTCTTCTTTTATTTCTAAGATTTGTGACCTCCTTCTTTGTAACTCGTTAACAACATCTCCAACCATTTCATAAGGTATATCAACTCTAATAATTTGCTTTGGTTCGTATAGTGTTGGATTAGAAAGTAACATAGCTTGTCTAATTCCCCATTTAAAAGCCGGAATAATTTGTGCAGGGCCTCTGTGAACAGTATCTTCATGTAATTCAGCATCTATAATCTTTACCTTTAGTTTCATACATGGCTCCCTTGCTAAAGGTCCATCTTCCATACTTTCTTCGAATGCTCTTATTACCATCTCTATAACTTCATTCATAAATTGAACACCCTTAGTTAAATCGATTAGAACATTTTTATTATGTATAGCTACGATGTTTTTAGCATCTTCTCTATCCATACCTAAGCTAATAAGTTTTTCTATTAGTTTCGGATCTTTCTTTGTTTTTAGGTAAAGATGCTCTGGTAATTCTCCTTTAACAAATGCTTCGTAAACACTATCTTCTAAAGGTTCGACAATTATGTAGAATCGATTGTGTTTGTTAGGACTTTTAGCTTCTACTGGATTTAAAGTTTTAGAATTTACAGTTTCTTTATAAACAACAATAGGATTAGAGACTATTATATCAAACCCCATTTCTTTTAACTTCCTTTCAACCTTAGCCTCTATATGTAATTCACCCAATCCACTAACCAAATATTCTCCTGTTTCAGTGTTTATTTTTACTTTTAAAACGCTATCTTCTTTTGCGATTTTTTGTAGTGCTTCAACTAATTTAGTTAGATCTTGTGGATTTTTTGGTTCTATGGTTTTTGTAACTACAGGTTCAAAAATGTGTTTTATCTCTACAAAAGGTGTAATAATTTCGTCTGGTTCACAAATAGTTTCTCCAGTAAACGCTTCTGGAATTCCGATTATCGCTACAATATTTCCAGCTAAGACTTCATCTACTGATATTCTTTTAATTCCTTTATATATTGCTACTTGCTGAACTTTTGCAATTTTCTGATTAGAAACAAGATAAACATCTTTTCCTTTTTGTATCTTACCACTAAAAATTCTTGCAGTAGCTACAAAACCAACATGCGGATCTGGAACAGTTTTAGTAACAATAGCTGCTAATTTTCCGTTAGAATTAACTTCAAGCATATCTTTACCATAAGTACTATTCAAATCTCCAGACCAAATTTTTTCCAATCTGTATTTAATTGCTTCTTTAGGACTAGGTAGATGTTTGATTATCATATCTAAAACGACTTTATGCATAGGAGCTTTTTTTGCTAATTCATCTTGTTGATCGCTTAAAACCATGTCTATAATATCTTTAAAAGTTATTCCAGTCTCTTGCATATATGGCAAAGAAATTGCCCATCTTTGTTTAGCGGAGCCAAAAGCTACACTACCATTTTGAACGCTAACATACCATTTATTTCTAAACTGCTCTTCTGCATATTTTTGAATAACTATATTTACTTCTTTTATTAATTTTTCAAATCTTTCCATCATTTGCTGCGGAGTTAATTTAACCTCTTTTATTAATCTATCAACTTTATTTATAAATAACACTGGTTTAACTCTTTCTCTTAATGCTTGCCTAAAAACTGTTTCTGTCTGAGGCATTATACCTTCTACCGCACAAATTAATACAATAGTTCCATCTACAGCTCTCATTGCTCTAGTAACGTCGCCACCAAAATCAACATGCCCAGGAGTATCTACTAAGTTTATTAGATAATCCTTACCTTTATAATTATGAATCATAGAAACGTTTGCACCATAAATTGTTAGTTGTCTTTCTCTTTCTTGCTCATCAAACCATGTATACATTATTTTACCCGCTAATTCCTCAGCAAGCATTCCAGCACCTGCCATTAGGTTATCTGTTAGGGTTGTATTGTGAACAAAAATACCATTTGCAATGAAGTTATGCGTTTTTTCTACGCTAAAATCATACACATACTTTTCATTTTTAATTTTCTTAATTTCCGAAATTTCTAAAGCAATTATAGGATTTTCTGAAGTTTGAACAAAACAGCTAAAATTAAAAATTTTGCTAACTCTAGCATTTTCGTATAAACTCAATAAGTTTTTTTGCTTGTGTTCAACACCAAAACCTATACAAGCCAAAAACTTCTCTAAATCTCTTTTTCCAGAAACGCTTAAATAATACTCTTTAAAAACTTTTCCATTTAATTTAACTTCTTTTTCTCTTATATAGGAAAGGCAACCAAATCTTAACAATAATAGCTGAAGGCCTTCTAATGCTTTTTCGCTTGCAGAAGAGATACTAACTTTTTGATCTACAAAACCATCTGTATCAAAATATCCTTTAATAAAACTCGAAACAAAACTTTTTGGTAAATTGAATAAGATTGTTGGAATTCTTAAATTTCTAGCTTTTGTTCTTAGTGGATAATCAAAGAGCTTATTTAATAAAATTTTTAGAGTCATTCCACCATTTATATACATGCGTGGACATCTATTTTTATATTTTCTTAAAGAGCATGTTATTCCTAATACTCTTTTAGAAATTTCTTTAATTTTGTTAAGCAAAAATTCGTTTTTATTGTCAAAAGTTATATTAACACTTCCATCTCCGAATAACAAACCTAAAAAGTAAAAAAACTCCTCAAACTCATTTTCATTTTTTGGTAACTTAACTTTTTTTGAAGTTTTAGATCCAAATCTTTTTATACCTCTTCTATAAGATAAATACTCTATGTTATCGTAAACATTAGCAAGATTTATTCCAAAAAGCTTTGCAATCTTTACTAAATCAGCTAATCTATATCT
The DNA here is from genome assembly GCA_038733315.1 of Candidatus Aenigmatarchaeota archaeon. Lineage (GTDB taxonomy): Archaea > Aenigmatarchaeota > Aenigmatarchaeia > CG10238-14 > SpSt-28 > JAHLMO01. The sequence continues at coordinate 153,023 of JAVYPJ010000002.1, forward strand.
ATTTTTCCAAACGCCATGATAAAACGAATCTATAGAAATTTGAGAACTTATTTTTTCCCATACAGCTTTAATATCATAGTTAATTATTTTTTGATGCAAATCTTTTCCAAAATTCGGAGATAAATAAGCTAGGAAACCATAATCTTCTGATAGTCTTTCTAAGATTTTTTCTTTTATAGCATCCAAACTCATTGAATAATTTGGTATTATAGCTGGAAGGATTAATTTATCTCCAATTTTCAGATTCTTTGCTTCAATCTCAACAATTTTATTATCTTTCAAAACAAGGAATTTATGTTCTGGAGTAACTTTAACTTTTCTACCGTCTTTTGTTTTTATTTCTAATAGCATATCATCGTTTTTTATTTTCCAAACGTGTGTTAACCTACTTCTAGAAATAGAACCGTTGTTATAAGTTAAAGCATATATCTCATCTAAAACTTCATATACCTCTTCGCTCTCGTCTTTTTTCACCAATTTTCCTCTATTCTTTAACAAATTAAATAGTTCCTTAGCTGCTATAGTTTCCTTTTCTAAAAATACTATAGCATCGCCACTAACGCATTTTCCATGATGAACATGTGAAGATGTAGCAACATTTCTAATTCTTTCTGGATCTTTCATCACTTCTTTAATTCTTTCTATCATTTCTGCCATACTAATTATTTAGCGAAGAGAATAAATTTTTTAATAACTTCTCTTTCTCTTCTTATTTCCTACTTTTGTTTGCCAGCTATATTTTCTCCATTTAGCATCTGGATATCCGCAAAAAGAGCATCTCTTTTTTCTTATATGATAAGAATTGTGTCCGCACCTTCTACATCTTCTATGTATATCCTTTCTTGACTTTAATCCCAAGCTAGGAGTTCCCTTGGTCATATTAAGCGGTTATTATATAAGTTATAGAATCTCCTCTAACTAATACTTCTTCCACTTTTCTTTTTTCATTTTGAGATGTTATTTCTACATCAAACATCCATAGATTTAAGTGTAAATCGGCTGCTTTTAAAGTTCCTATTATTTCCTCACCGCTCTTAAGCTTTACTACTATTTTCTTCTCTTTTGCTTTTTCTAGCGCATCTAGAGGTCTGTTGTTCACCATATTTCAATAAAAAATTAAAATATTTAAAGAATATTTAAAGAATTTATCGTTCAAATTATATGGAGGAAGAAAACAAAATTAAATTAAAAAGATTAATTAAGGAGCTGGAAAATTATAAAGGCAGAAAAACAGAGTTAATAAGCTATTATTTACCTCCAAACTATGATATAAATTCTGCAATAGCACAGATTTCTGCAGAAATAGCTACTGCAAGAAATATAAAGAGCGATACAACTAGAAATAACGTAATGAATGCATTAGAAAGAGTAGCTAGTGCACTAAGAAATTTTAAGAAAATTGGAGACAAAGGTTTAGTAGTTTTTAGCGGAAATATAGGAAAAGGAAAAGATGATTTTAGAGTTTGGATAATAGAGCCGCCAGAACCTTTAAATCTTAAAATTTATAGATGCGATAATCAATTCTTATTAGAGCCTTTAAAAGAATTGCTTAAAGAAAAGGAAGTTTTTGGATTATTAGTTTTAGATGCAAAAGAAGCTACCATAGGAATATTAAGGGGTAAAAATATTGAAGTTGTTTATAATGACGAATCAAACGTACCTTCTAAAACGGTTAAAGGCGGATGGAGTCAGCAAAGATATAAAAGAATTAGGGAACAAGCGTTAGAAGAATGGCTTAAAAAAATTGGGGAAAAAGCATCTCAAATATTTTTGCAGAATGAAGTTAAGGGAATTTTAATTGGTGGTCCGGGACCTATAAAAGAAGATTTTTCTAAAAACGATTACTTAGATTATAGATTGAGAGATAAAATAATAGCTATAAAAGATGTTGGCTATACAGATGAATATGGTTTACAAGAATTAGTAAATAGAAGCGAAGAAGAATTAAGTCAAACTGAAATAATAAGAGAAAAGAATGTTTTGAATAAATTTTTTGAAGCTGTTAGTAAAATGCAGAGCAATGTTGTTTATGGAGTAAAAGATGTTCTTAGATATTTGGAAAATGGAGCGTTAGAAGAGTTAATAATTTCAGAAGATTTTAACTTTGGTAAAATAGAGCTTATTTGTAAATACTGTGGAAATAAAAAAACCATAGAAGCTTTCTTAGATAACTTTGATAAAAAATGTGAAAATTGTTCTAATGAAATGGAAATCGAAAATTTTGAGAATTATTTTGACATGATTTTAGAAATTGCGAAAAAATTCAATACAAAAGTTTATATAGTTTCCTCTAGAACTTCAGAAGGACAGCAATTTCTGTCTTTTGGTGGGATTGCTGGTTTTAGTAGATTTAGGTTGGAGTAGGAATTCTAAATCGAAATGAACACCAAAAAGCATAGAAAACTATATATAGGTGTTATGATTTTTAAATAATTATGTTAATAGTTTCGTTAGGAAAAACTAATGAATTTAAAATAAAGAAAAATACCATATTAGCAATTTTGTTTCTGATTGTATCAATTGTCTTATTCGTTGAAAAATCGAATGCATACCCATGTCAAAATTCACGAATAGATATAATTGGAGAAATAAAATCTTATAGTGTGGGTGGAACGGTTTTTAGATATGTAAAACCAGGTAGTATAATAAACATAACACCAGGATGGTGTTATGTTATAACGTGTCACTGCGGGAATACCGGCGTATGTCAACAACGTGTTTATAACTATATTTTGGTTAGTAATTGCCCTTTTAGAGGCTCTTTGGTTAAGATAGGAAATTCAAGTATATCTACCTCTCTTACTAGAGAAGCATTCAAAAAAGCCATTTCAAATAATATCTCAGTTGATTTAAATAATCTTCCAATAGTATTTGAAATACCAGAATCTACAACGGGATATGATAATCAGAGATATTATTGGGATGATATATATAAAGATCCTAAAGGTCGTTGTTTTAAGAGAGGTAATCCATCAGACAAAATAACAGATTTTAGTTGTAAAAATATAAATAGATTAACTAACAATGGAGAGAGTAGTTTAGAAATAGAGTGCGGATATTATGATGTCGTTGAAAGGTTTATGTACGACTCAATAGAAAAATTCTTCAAAGAAAAGTTAGGTAACTATAATAAATGTCAAAAAAAAGAGGAAGAGATACTATCTGATACTACTAAAAAAGAAATTTATATTTGCATAAATTATACGCTTATTAATAGTGAGAATACAACTGCTAAAGCAAAATACGAATACTCAATTGAGGAAAGTAAAATAATAAGAATTATAAACATATCTTCGGGCGAAACTATAAGCGAGTCTAAGGAAAGCAACACAAAGGATATGGAAATTTCAATAAATTTTGAAGGGATATTCGGAGAAATTGCTAATAAGTATTTTACTTCTACATCAGAAACAGTTTCATGTTTTATTAGAGATAGAGAGGAATGCCAAACACCGCAAATGTATGAAAAAAGTTATACTGTACCTAAGATTGCTGAAAAAGGAAAATTAACACTCTTCATTTTTGGGAGTTATCCATCTGTTTTGATAGTCGAAAGAGAACAAAATATAATAGATAAAATAGATAAAGCAGTAAGTTATTTAAAATCTCTACTTAAAATAGTATGAATAAAAAAAATATAATATTTTTATTTCTAATAATAATATTTTTGTCTTTAGTATTTAATATTTCTAACTCTAGTAGCTTCGATTTATTGCCGTTTGCTCTTAATAACTTTCACTCTGGAGAATTACTAATAGAAACAGATAAAGAAGAATATTCTTCTGGAGACAGTATTAAAATAAGTATAAAGCTGAGAAACAATGAGGGAGTAGTTATACCAGATACTTATCTGGTAATAGAAATTATAAAGGGTTGTGAAAAATTCTATGACGTCGAAGAAAGAGACTGCAATATAATATACGAAAAAATAGTAAAAGTTGGATATATTCTTCCTTTAGAAAGTAGGGAAATTACTCAAGAAATAAAAATTCCAGAAGATTGGACCAGCGATATCTATAGAATAGATGTATATTGGACTAGCCAGTTAGCTCCAATATACGGAGCTCCCAGTTCATTTTTTAATCCGGCTTTTAAAGTAATTAGAATATTTGGCAAAACTGACCAACAACTATCTATAAGTATATTATCAACAAAAACAAGAACAGCAGGTGGGCTTTCTCAAAGAGGGCCGGGAGTATTTGAAAATTCTAAATTTATCACGATAGATTTATATGTTTTCGCTACTGATACGTTTAGTGGAAAAGTTATATACAAGACTTGTGAGTTTGATGATACTCTCTGTGAAGCAGGGTTTAAAGAATATGTAACAATAAAAGAATTTCCAATAAGTTGTAAAAAAGGTGAAAATTACTTTGAACACAAAATAGAAGTTGCCAAAAAAAATACAGCATACAGTGTTAGAATGGAGATATACGATAGTTCTGGAAAACTTTATTCTATTTATAGAGGTAGATATGTAAAACTTGGCGAGGGAGCAAAGATAATAAAAATAGGTTTAAAGGACATTTCTATTAGAGAAAACGAAGAATATTTTGTCAGAATGTCCTTAACAGGGCCATTAGAGCCAAATAGAATATATACAAGTATAAATAATGTTACAATAAAGTTTATGATATTGGATGATAACGATAAAGAAATTTATACCCATATAGATATAATACCCAAGTTAGAGTTAAACCAACTAAGAGCTTACGAAGTAAAGTTTTTGCCAAACTTTTCATTAGAAAACTTTAGAATCTGCGTAGAATTAAGTAAGGATGACAATATTTTAGACAAGTACTGCTCATCTAAATTATTATATGAAACTGCTAGAAAAGAAATCCCAGAGAAAACTGATTTTTGGAACATATTAGCTATTATTATAATGATAGCCGCAATTGTAACTATTTTTATTATTATAAAGATAAAAAAGGGAAAGTAAATATGATAAATATAAACGTAAGAACTTTTATAATAATTATAATTTTACTTTTCACTAACTATGTATTTTCAAGTTCAAATACAAATTATCTCATATATGAAGCCATACCACCAGAAACAGAATTCAAACCAAGCGAAAGTTTTTCTACATGGACTAGAGAAAATAAAAACTTTGAACTAATGTGTTATGACCCTTCATTTTATATTACAATAGACTCCACAACATACCATTTACCTGGTTCTGGATGCAATGCTGCATATTACTCTCTAACAAGTTATAATTCTCCTTGTCCATTTTCCGGATATACGCAGGCCTCACTAGTGAGAGTAGAAAACGAAAATACCTTAGATGAGAAAAAAATATTTCAAGGAGTGATAACTCCGCCGAATAATTACAATTTCTTAATAGGTAAGGTTTGTTACTATTCTGTAGATATTGCTGACAACGTAGAAAGCGTTAAAGAGTCTTCATCTCAAAACTATTACTACTGCTTTGATAGAGTAGCTCCAAAATTTGTTGGTATATCTCATTCTCCAGAATTTATAGCTAGTAAAGATAATACATTCAATCCCTATCCAAATACTTATATAGATTTTAATGGAAATTCAAAACAATTAACTCCAGACAAAATAGTTATTGATAAGGAAAAAGTAACTATTGAAGTAGCTGCAGAAGATAAAGATCCATACGGATATGAAAGAAGTGGAATAAAATCTATTTCTATAAACTTTCTAGGCACAAATTCTATTAAATCTGATTTTCAATCCTCTTGTCCAAATGGAGCAACATATACTACGCCAGCTTCTCATTCCCATAATTTTTCAAATCCAACAATAGGATGGAATAATGTATCTTCTAGTATTACTGATTTTGCCGGAAATAGTGCATCGAACTCTAACTATAAATTTTATGTTTTCTTAGGCGCATTGGGAACTCAAAACAATCAAAGAAGTAATGATAAATTAGTATTTCTAAAAACTTATTGGGATTCTTCATCAGAAGTAAAGCAGAGAACAAATAACTTAGGTGGAAGCTCTTCTAGTAAAATTAATTGCTATGGTTATAATTCAAAATGTACACTAATTAGAGATATTATAGGAAAAACCGATGAATTTACAGATTGTTTATGGGTAGGACCTTATAATAATCCTAGAAATGTAAAGATATATAATTTTAAAGAAATTGTCGATTTAGAAAAGAATGAAATAGCTACTGCAAGTTATTCTAAATACGAGGAGAATAATAATAAAATAATCTATGCTTGGGTAAATCCAAAAGCAGAGGATTTAAAGAAAATTGCTATTTGCTCTAAAAATGATACAGGCATTTTAGTAGATTTACCATTCTTAGTTTCTAAAAATGTTCCAGATGGGTTTAGAATGTTGCTAACAGAAAGAAATGTTTTTTCTGTTCAATGGGAGGTAGAATATGCTAGAGAGCAAAGAGAAGTAAATGTAGAATGTTATTTAAATCCAATAATAGTAGAAAACAATGAGATTAAAATATGTACTATAAATGATATTTTAGATGGAAATTGTGATTTAAACTATTCTCAAAAATGTTATTGTGGTAATGAATTCCCATGTAAGCAAGATACATCAAAGTTTACAATTCATACTTGTAGCGTTGTTAATCCAAAATTCTATTCTGGAGAAAATAGAATAATTTGTAAGTTTTATGATCCTAGGGATAAAGGTATAAGAGCTGAAATTTGGTTTAATCACGAGTTTTATTATGTTAACGGAAAAATAGTTAATAAAAAAGAACAAAGTATATTTGAAACTATTTTAAATTTTGTTTTAGAAAATATTGTAAAAATATTGCCGAAGATAAGCATTGTCTAAACCTTTCCAACAAATCCAGGTTTATGAGAAAATAGTTCCCCACTCAATTTCATCTTATTTAAAATCTCTTCAACATCATCAACTCCTTGGTCCTTCGCTCTTCTTATTATTTCCTCTTCGGGTATCATATTTCCAAAAACCTTTGATAACTCATCTATAATCTTTTTAACTGTCCTTATTTTACCTCTTTGCGAAGCTGTTGTAACTCCTTCATATTTATCTATATCTATTGTTCCCAAAGAAGGATCAAACCCAAATTGTTTTAGAGATGTTACCATTAATCTTATTGCTCTCTCAGCATCATCTACAGTTACTTCATTACTTAGTCTTGCTTTTGCGGACGCTTGAGCTAATCTAATTAATGCCTCAAATTGCCTTAACGTAATAGTAATAGCTGAAGTCTCACTAGACTTTTCTCTAGTTTCTAAGAAAAACTCTTTTATCCTTTCAAAAGCTTCCTTAGTTAGTTTTGGAAAAACGTTTTTTCTAGCATATGCTATATACTTTTTAAATAATGCCGTTGGAATAACTTCTTTTGTAATTTTATCCTTTTCAAAAAATCTTGTTTTTTCTATATGTTCCACTATCTTTTCATCAATTTCTTTTTTTGGAATGTCTCTCAAAGCGAATTTGAGGTCGAATCTGCTTAATAGAGGTTCTGGTAATTCTATTTGCTCTCTCAGAGCTATATATGGATCAAATCTTCCATATTTTGGATTTCCAGCAGCTAATACACTTGTTTTTGCTGGTAAAGTTGCTACTATGCTAGCCTTAGCTATAGATACACTTCCTTGTTCCATTGCCTCGTGTAAAGCTATCAAATCGTCTTTCCTTACTTTTTCAAACTCATCAATACATATAATACTTTTATTAGCCATAACCATAGCTCCAGCTTCCAAAACCCAGCCACCAAGAAATTCTTCATCTTTTGTAACAGTAGCTATTAGTCCAGCTGCTGTTGCTCCGCTCCCGCTAACATATTTAGCTCTAGGCATCAACCCAGCTACATATTTTAATAATTGTGATTTTGCTGTAGATGGTTCTCCGATTAGCAAAATATGAATTTCTCCCCTAATTCTTGTTCCATCTGGCATTAATTGCTCATTACCTCCAAACATTTGCAAAAGTATTGCTTCTTTAACCTCTTCTAAACCAAAAATTGTTGGCGCGATAGAATTAACAAGCTTCTTAGTTATTTCTGGATCTTTTGCTAGCTCCAAAATTTTTTTCTCATCCTCCTCAGAAATTTCAATATCTTCCCATTCTGTTTCTAAAATTTCGAAGTTTAAAGCGTCTATAAAAATTTCCATAGTTCTTCCATAATTTTTCCTTAACTTTCTTTGTATGCTTTTTAAAACCCCAATAACCTTAATTCTATTTCCAGGATCTGTTTTAACTCTTAGTTTTGGATCCACCAAATCTTCTTTTAAATAAACCATTATATTACTAGGTCTCTCTCCACTAAGAATTTCATAAGGCTCTTCTATAACAATCCATCTGGCGTCGTATAGTTTTTCTCCTACTATTTCAAATGTCCTAGATTCGCAAAAAGGACATTTTATAGGTTTCTTTAAACTTCTTTCGGTTTGAAGTTGAGATATTATTCTTTTACACTCAACACAAGCAAAAATAGCTTCATGTATTTCTGGTCTTACTTCACTAGCTCTTTTAACTATTCCATCTACAATTACCAATTTTCCTATATGTTCACTTCTCAAGCTACTAATCCTTTTTTCTAGACTTTTAGAAAAATTATAGAATCTTATTTTTATTCTATCTTTTAATTCCGGCTCTAACTCATATAAGGCCTCTTCAAATACACTAGAAATTTCTTCCGGACTCTCTATAAACTTTTCAGCTATTGTAATATCAAACTTTTCTAATAAAGAAAAATCTATTAATAACCTTCTTTCATCGCTTAACCTAATTCTACCAATTTCTCTATAATAATACTCTTCCAAAAAGTTTGAAAAAACATTCTTTATCTGATTTTTTTCGTTTTCATCTATTTTTTTAGGCTCTTTTATCTGAAGAACTAACATTAAATAATAGAGTTAAGAAGCTAAAAAAAGATTTTTATATTTTTCAATATGGTTCAAAACAATTAGAATTCTTTATTTTCTTTGCCAATCTCTCTAATTCCTTCTTTACTTCATCCACATTTTTACCTCCAGTACATATTATCTTTCCACTTTTAAAAACTAAAAAAACTAATTTTGGTTCGTTTTTTCTATAAACTAAACCTGGAAATTGCTCCGGCTCAAACTCAGCACCCTCTAATTCCATTGCTAAGCAGTTCAAATTCACCTCGCCATCTAACTTTACAGAGGCTACAACGTTTTCAACAACCTTTTCTGATTTAGAGATATCTACACCAACACTCTTTAATCTTTCTAAAATAACCTTTAAGGCTTTATCAACATCTTCAATTCTTCTATTTCCGGTACATATTACTTTTCCACTTTCAAATATTAGAAAAGAGCACTTTGGATCTTGCATTTTATAAACTAAACCTGGAAATTGTTCTGGTTCGAACTCTATATCTAAATACTTATTTAGCAGCTGGTTTATTGGAATTCTTTGGCTAAATGTTAAAGATACTACAATATTTTCTATAGTAACTTCCTCCATTTAATAATAATTTACATTTAAAATATAAATTTTCAAGTTGATATAGATAAAGACTTTTTAACCTTTACAATATTTTTATATGATAGTTGCTGGAATAGATGAAAACGGTAGAGGATGTATTATTGGACCCTTAGTTATTACTGTTTTTATTATAGATGATGAAAAAATAAATGAATTGGAAAAAATTGGAGTAAAGGATTCGAAAAAAATTCATCCGAAAAAAAGAAAAGAAATTTATGAGAAGTTAATTTCCTTAGGGGAAATACATCAAAAAATAATTAGCGCTATAGAGATAGATTACTATCTGAAGAATAAAAAAATAGGACTAAATAATTTAGAGATAATCAAAATAGCGGAATTAATTAATGAAACTAATTCAGAAATTTATTATATAGATGCAATTTCTAATCCAATAAAATTTAAAGAAAATTTAAAGAAATTTGTTAAAAGAGATGTTGAAATAATTGCAGAAAATAAAATGGATGAAAAAAACTTAGTTGTAGCAGCTGCTAGCATAATAGGAAAAGTTGTTAGAGATATGGAGATTGAAAAAATAAAAGAGCGCATTAATTTTGATTTTGGAAGTGGGTATGTTAGTGATGAAAGAACAAAAAAATTTATAGAATACGTTGTAAAAAAGGGGTTAAACTATGATTTTATTAGAAAATCGTGGATAACCTATGAGGAGGAAAACAAAAAAATAAAATTTAAGAAACTAATTGATTTTATATGAGAAAGGTATTAAATAAAAGTAAAATAAAGATTTTATTTTCAATTTTAGGAATTTTTTGCGCTCCAATAACTTTTTATTTTTATTATAACGACTTAATAGGATTATCCTTACCTTTTTTGATTTTCTTAACTCTTTGCTATTTTCTAGGTAAAGAAAAGTTTTTTTGGAAGTTTTTCGAGGAAAATATATTAATTTTTTTATTTTTTTGGATTATAACTCTAAGTATTCTTATTAACCTTTAAAAATGCCAGATATTATTACGCATCTAATAATTTCCTTAGCCTGCTCCTTTCCACTACTTTTATCTATTAAAGAATTAAAAAACAAAATTATTTTTCTATTACTTGTATTCTTGTTTTCAATTTTACCAGATTTCGACTTCTTTTTTAATTCCCACAGAATCTTTACGCACTCTGTTTTCTTTATTTTTTCACTTTTATTAATATTTAGCGTTATAAATCTAAAAATCAGAAACCAAAAAATCCTAATTCTTCCTATTATAACGCTTTTGCATATTGTGTTGGATTTGTTTAATGGAAATGTTAGATTTCTATATCCATTTAGCAACGAAGAAATAACCTTAGAAAAATACTTTACGTATAATTTTCCATTTCTAAATGTAAAAACCGATTTAAATATAGAAGTCATTATAATATCTATATTTTTTATTTTTTGTTTCACTGTCTCTAAAAAATATATTAGGAATTCAAAGCAAAGTATTTCCTACTATTAATTTATACTCATCTTTTTCATCCAGCTCTTCCTTTATCCTTTCTTTAATCATTTTTTCTGGATTCATTAAAAATTTTATCCTATTTTTTAAATCCGTGAAATTTTCAAAAGGTTTTATTCTTCTTTCTTTTAATATTTCTTCTAAATGTTTTTTCCCTATGCCTCTTAACAATTCTAGGGCATGCATTTTTGGAGTTAACGGGCCTGCAATGTTAAATATTTTTATAATTCTGTTTTCGTTCTGCTTAATAAGCTCGTCTAATACTTCTTCTAAGACATTTTTTGCAATAGAAGATAATTCGCTATATTTTATTTTTCTTATAATTCTTTGTGCCTTATCTCTTAAACCACTACCTATATATACAACTTCTTTAATATCTACCTTTACATTTGGTTTTAGGCTTATTTCTAATAAATTAAAATATTTATTTCCAATCCCATGTGCTATAGGAATTTTTATAGGACTACCGGGCTTTCCTGCTGGAAAATAATCTAATATTATTATGTATTCGTCCTTCATTTTATACAAAAAAGTTAGATTTTATTAAGTATTTCTATTATTTTTTTTAGTTTTTCTTCACTAAAAAATCTTATGTTTTTTCCAAATAGAATGTTTAGATCTTCTATGCTTTCTGGAAGAAAATCCAAAATAAGTACAATTTCGTTATCTTTTAGGCCTAAATCCTTTAACTCCTTCTTAATTTCTTCTATTTTCTCTAAATTAACGTCTCTCTTCATAGAACTCTTTATATTTTCTATAATATCATTTAAAACGTTATTGGAAATTTCTCCCTTAAGTATTTCTAACGCTTCATATTTCGTAATATGTCTCTCTTCTAATACTTCCATAAAAAAATTAAGATAATCTTTTTAAATGTTGTGGCTGAACTATAAGAGTTTTCTCTTTAAACCTATCAGATACCTTAACTAAATATGACCTCCCCCTTTTTCCAATAATTTTTCCTATCTTTCCATGAAATCTATGATGCGGGGCTCCATTGTAGCTGCTAGGATCTATCTTAATAACAACTTTTTCTCCATTTTCAAACTCTTGAAAAAATCTAGATATACCACTTTTTTCATACTTACTGCTTAATTTTTTTCTGGATTTACTACCTTTAACCATTATAATTTATAATAATATTAAATTTAAATTTATGAATTTGAACAATATAAAAGCAAGAATAGAAGCTATTCTTTTTGCATCCTCTAAGCCTATTACAGTTTTTCAGCTTTCTAAAATATTAAATGCTAACGAGAATGAAATCGAAGAAGCTTTAAACGAATTAATTAAAGAGTATGAAAGAGAAGATAAAGCTTTAGAAATAGTAGAAACTCCAGAAGGTTTTGAAATGAGGATAAAAGCAATTTATAGAAGTGATGCTTCCAAGGTAGCTGCATTTAGTGATTTAAGTTCTGGAGTTTTAAAAACACTAGCAATAATAATATATAAAAATCCTATTAAACAAAGTGATATAATAAAAATTCAAGGAAACAGAGCATACGACTATATTAAAATCTTAGAGAAAAAAGGTTTAATAATTTCAAAAAAACATAAAAACACTAAAATATTGCTACCAAGCCAGAACTTAGAGAGATATTTTGGTATGAAAATAGAAGAGATAAAAAGACAAATAGAAAAATATATTCAATGAGAGTTTTGCTAACTATAAATCCATCTAAGAACATATTTAAACAAATAAAATTAGCTAAAAAAATAGGATTTGATGGTGTTGAAATAGTGTTAGAAGATAAGGCTATGAAAACTGTTTTAAATAAAAAAAGTGATGTTAAAAATCTTTTAGAAGAATTAAACATGTTTGCATCTTTTCATTTACCTTTTTGGCTTAACATACTTAATAAAGATGATTTTAACGAAATTCAAAATCTCTATGAAATAGCAAACTTTTTTAACACTTTTTGTGTTACTCACATAAATTCAGAAAATAAAAATGATTTAAAGATTTTCTCAAAAATTCTAAAAAAAATTCGAGATAAAAAAATTTATTTTGAAAATTTATTTCAAAAAATAGATTTTTTAGAAAACTTTTCTAAGCTTAATGTTTTTTTAACTATCGACATTTCTCATATGCTCACAATAAACACCTTTACAGAGTTTAGAAATTTTATAGTAAATAATAAACAAAAAATTCTTCATTTTCATATTTCAGATGCAAACGGTTTTTCCCATTCCCATTTGCCTTTTGGTAAAGGGGTTTTACCTCTTAGAAGGATAGCAGAATTACTAATAAAAAATTTTAATGATAGAACTATATCTTTTGAAATTTTTGATACAGACTTTCCAGAAATAGATTTCGAATCTTCTTTTATAATTTTTAAAAATTTAATAGATAAATATGGAAAAGAGTGAGATAATTAAAGTTTTTAGAGAAAACAATTTAGATTTCATTAATTCTTTATATTCTAAATGTTTTGACGTTTTGATAAAAAAAGGCGAAGAGTTTTATTTTGTAAAAATATATAAAAACTTAAACTCTTTGACTTCTGAAGTTTGTCATGATTTAGCTAATTTAGAAAGTTTTTTTGAAGTAAATTCAATAATACTTTCCTTAAGAACATCTAGAAAAACATTAGGAAATCACATTTATTTAAGAAAAAATGTTAGAGTTTTAAATCTACAAACATTTTTAAAGTTCTTAGAAAATAAAGAGATTTCCATTTATAGATATGGAAAAGTTGTAATTAATATAGATTTTCAAAAAATGAAAAAACAAAGAGAAACTCTTGGCTATTCTTTAAAAACCTTAGCAAAAAAGCTTGATGTCAGTAAGAAACATATTTACGAAATAGAAAAGGGTATTAGAAAACCTTCTTATGAATTAGCCTTAAAATTAGAAAAAGTTTTAGGAACAAAACTAGTTTGTGAATTAGAAAGGAAAATTGAAGAAAAAGAAACCTTTAATTTTCTGAAGTTTTGCTCTATAAAGGGTATTAAAAAAGAGGGCAGGAAGTTTATAATTCCTAGAAAAGAAGATAAGGCCTTAGAAGAAAGTAGAGAAATGTCTAATTTTTTAAACGTTGAAATATTATGAAAGTTAGAGGTTGGGTTGAAGAACTTAGAGATTTGGGAAAAATAAAATTTATTATACTTCATACAGTAGAAGAAGATTACCAAATAACGTGTAAAAAAGAAATTACAGAAAACTTTGAAGAAATAGATAAAATTACATTACAAAGCGCCATAGAGGTTGAGGGAGATTTAATGGAGCATGGGATTTCTAAAAAACATAAAGAAATCTTGGCTAAAAAAATAAATATAATAAACATTTCTGAAAAAGTTTTGCCAATAGACCCAAGCAATAAAACTCCATATTCTCTAGACAAAAAATTAGATTGGAGATTTTTAGATTTTAGAAATCATAAAACAATAGCGATAATCAAAATTCAAAATACCATTTTAAAATCTTTTAGGGAATTTTTTTCAAGCAAAGGTTTTATAGAGATTTTACCTCCGCTAATAATTTCTTCTGCAAGTGAAGGGGGTGCCGAATTATTTAAAGTTCAATACTTTGAAAAAGAAGCGTATTTAGCTCAAAGTCCTCAACTATATAAACAGATGGCTGCAATAAGTTTAGAAAAAGTTTTTTGCATAACTCCTATTTTTAGAGCTGAAAAGCATGATACGCCATTTCATATTAATCAAGTAACAAGCTTAGATATAGAAGTCGCTTTTGCAAATCACGAAGAAGTTATGAAATATTTAGAAGAATTCTTCGTATATGCTCTAGAAAACATTCAAAACAAAAATGAAAAAGAATTAAAAGAACTAAACATTAAACTAAATATTCCTCAACTACCATTAACAAGAATAAAGTATGAGGAAGCGATTCAGCTTTTAAATCTTAATTTTGGAGATGAAATAAAAAGAGTTCATGAAAAAACTCTTTGTGAAAAAATCGAAGAAGCAATTTTTATAACACATTTTCCTAAGGAGCATAGACCATTTTATACAATGATAAATGAAAGTGATAATAGAATTACAAATTCTTTCGATTTCCTTTATAAAGGCTTAGAATTAGCGAGCGGTTCTCAAAGAATTCATATCGCTGAAATGCTAAAAGCAAGAATTATTGAAAGCGGACTAGAACCAAAAGATTTTGAAAATTATATTAATGCATTTAAATATGGAGCACCTATGCATGCTGGCTGGGGATTAGGTTTAGAAAGATTCACAATGAAAATTTGTAATTTAGAAAATATTAGAGAAGCTACTATGTGGCCAAGAGATAGAAATAGATTAATGCCTTAATTTAAGATTAAAATAGATTTTTCATAATATTTTTATGGAAATAACTTTCGAAGAATTCCAAAAAATAGAAATGAAAATAGGAAAAGTGATAGATGTGCAAGAGATTCCGCAATCCAAAAATCTACTAAAACTAGTTGTAGATTTTGGTAACGAAAAAAGACAATCTGTAGCAGGGCTAAAAACTTATTTCAAAAAAGAAGATCTCATTGGTAAAAAATATGTTTTTGTAACTAATTTAGAAAAGAAAAAAATGATGGGAGAAGTAAGTGAGTGTATGATATTGGCAGCAATAGATGATTCCGGAAACCTTTCTTTAATCACTCCAGAAAAAGACATTAAAGAGGGTAGTAAAATAAAATGAAAGTATTTATTGGAAAGAAAAACAATCAAAAAAGAGTAGAAAGTTTAATAACAAAAAATGAAAAAACATCGATGCTTTCTATATATTTTAGAGATTTTAAAACCTTAGGCTTAGGAGATGAGGAAAAATTTGTATTAATTTTAGATGGACCAGAAGAATATCTTAAAATTGCTGAAAGTTTAGTTAAAGGTTTTGTTGAAACTCCAGATGAAAATTTAGAAAAAGAAATAATTAAAAAGTTTAATGAAGAAGAAAACAGAGCAAAAGAGGGATTTGGATTTTTATTCTCCTGAATATTTTTAATTTTTATTTTAATAATTTATATGCCCCGGTAGCTCAGCATGGATAGAGCGGCGGCCTTCTAAGCCGTAGGTCGGGGGTTCAAATCCCTCCCGGGGCACTATCGAAACATTATTTCAAATTCGCAAAATTCATCTCCATTGGCAATGCATTTGGTTTCTTCAACATCTATATTCTTTTCTAGCAAATTAGATAAGACGCCGGAAAAAATTCCAGCTAAATAATAACAAACCTTTGTTTTTTCATTATACTTCTTTTTAAACTCAATCGCATCGGGAGAACTCTTTACTATTATTTTATTTTGAGATATAAAGCTTATGTCAGAATATCCAATAAACTTTAAAAAACCTAAAACTCTACCAATCTTTTTCTCATAGTCATTTCCCATTTTTAGAGTCTTTACAATTTCCTTTCCAACCTCGATTCCTATATTGTATAGTATTCCGCCCGCTGCTTTTTTAAAGTTTTCAGAGAGATGATGATAAAAATCGGCCATGAAATAATCGGCACCAAATAGTATTAAATAAATGTCATATTCAGAAACGAAAATTTCACCCTTTTCATTTCCATGCAAATTTACACTAGATAATAACTTTTTGAACTCCTCGTTCTTACTCTCTTCAATTTTTTTAATATCCGAATTTATCATTTTTAATAAAATATGGTTCTGAATAGGCAATATTCATCACCCTTAGCTTTACATTTTTCTTCCACGCATTCTTTTACTTCTCTTCCCCAGATAACAGCAGTAAGACCTGCTAAAACTCCTCTAAAAAAATGACATATTGGCTCGTTTTGTTTTTCAGAAACTAGAAAAGTTTCAAAGGAATCATAAATCTTACCTAGAACGTAATTTTCAGTTTCCTCAACGATTTCAAAATCACTTAACCATCCAGCATGTTTGCCATATCCACCAATTTTATACGACATAGAGTATTTATCATCCTTAGATATCTTTAAAGAATTAATAATTCCAATCTTAAGCACCACATTTATTTTTTCCTTAATAGATAAATTTTTGGATTTAACAAACATACTAGCGATATCCATACCACTCTTAAACCCTATGTCATACAAAATTTTTTTGCTGTACCCCTTAAAGCTTTTTTCTATTTCCGATCTAATTATATAAAAAACGTTTCTTGGCAAAAAAATTAATCTTCTATTGAAATATTCTATTATCCCATCTTTATTTGGTTTAGAAGGAAAAAGTTTATTCGATACAGACCATGTAATTTTTAAAATATCATTCAACTCATTTTTTTGTTTTTCCGAAATCATAAAATATTTATATCGCTACTCAAATATTTTTCTCTACATTAATCTCTCTATCTTTTTAGCTTGTTTTTCCATTTCTAACAACACTAAACCAAGATTAGCGTCTTTTTTTATTAAAGATATTAATATAGCATCCTCACCAGCTTTTATACAAACGTATTGACCCTCTGTAGCATTTACTATTACCTGTTGGAAATTGCCAATCTTAAATTCTTGAATTGTCGTTTCACTAGTACCTACAATAGCTGCTGCCATAGCTGCAACAGCTTTCGAATTTACCTCAGCTGGCAAATCTGCTGCTATTAATAAGCCATCTACTCTTGCTATTGCAGAACCTATTATATCTCTTACATTTCTTAACTCTTTTAAAATGTTTTCTAGCTGTTGTCTTTTATCAATCGTTCCCTCCATAATTTATATATGAAAATACTTAAAGATTTTATCTATTAACTTTTTCAAACCTTCTTCTAAACCTTCGCCTGTTGTCGCAACAGTTGGAATAACATCTTCCTTAGGTACTCCTAATCTTTTTGCAATTTCTTCTATACTTAAAGCATTCTCTAAATCTTGTTTGTTTGCAAACACAACATAAGGAACTCCCTCTTCTCTTGCCTTTTGTAACATTTCTAATGCCCTCGGAAAACTTTCCGGCTTAGTAGAGTCAACAACCAAAATAACTCCAAAAACATCTCTAGCTAATATAGATAAAATCCAATCAAATCTTTCTTGACCTGGTGTTCCAAAGATATCACAAACTAACCCTCTTTTTTCTATGTATCCATGATCTAATGCTATTGTAGTTCCTAGTCTATTAACAGAAACTGCTCTTTCCGAAAGATTTCTAATAACAGTAGATTTGCCAGCGTGATAAGGTCCGGTTATAAGTATTTTTGGAACATATATACTTATACCAGTTAAAGTTTCCGAATATAGAATTCTTGGCTTTCCTTCAACAGTAAAATAATTTGCAAAAAAGAGTTTTTTCTCTAAGGAATCTAAGTATATTACTTTATCGGCAAATTTCTTAAGTTTTTCTATATCGTTAACATTATAGCCCCAATTAGTGAAAAGAATTAAAAGCGTTGAGTTTGAAGAGTTTATCTTTTCTTTCCAAGCATTTAAAACGGTTATTATTTTATCTATTCCTAAACCCATAAAGCTTTCTAAAGCATCTAAGACAACAACCTTAAAACCTTGAATTTCTTCCATAGCCTTGTTAAATAAATCGTTTAACTGAGAAAATGCAGAATCTATATTTGTTAATTTTTCTTTTAAAAAATATTTTGCATCGCTTTGTTTGTTTAAGGTAAAAGAAACGGCATCTATAAATTCTAAATCAGAAACTTCGAAGCCATGATAATACATTGTCTTAAGAATTTGGGCTGGAGTTTTAGTTGTTGTTATGTAGATTGCTTTATCTCCGTCTGTCATTCTATATGAGATTATTTGCTGAGCAAACAAAGATTTATTAACAAATATGCCAGAAAGTATTAACACTGTACTACCACTATCTATGCCACCATCCAAAATTTCGTCGAGTTTTTCTATTCCTGTTTTTAGTTTCATAATAATATAAAGTATTATCGTAATAAAATATAAATTGTTATTAGAGTATAACTTTTATACCATCGTTTTCTATTTCATATGGAAACCAATCAAAATCGAATTTAGTTGCCATCATCTTATTAATTCTCATTATTCTTTTCTGAAGTATTTCACTAAAATTCATTTCTATGCAACCATCAAACATTAAAGATAGGCTATCGATTAAAGATTGTGTATGCAAAGTTGAAAGAAGAGTGCAAACAGTAACTAAGTTAGAAGCTTTGGCTCTTCCAATTATAGAAGAGACAAACCTTAAAGCCAAATCTTGATGTAAAAATAAGAAAAGTGTAGAAAGGGAGTCTACTACACATCTTTTCGGATTTTTATTTTCTAAATATTTTAAAGCCTTATGAAATTTTAACATAAAATCATTTAAATCTGTTATCTCTTGAATTACAAACTCGTCACTAACTTTTCCACCAACTCTCCAAGAATACGCATCTATAAAAACTACGATTTTACCCTCTATAACCCATCCAAACTTTTTCATATTATTAATTAAGTCTTCTGGCGGCGTATCGAACGTTATATATATACCACTTTCACCCCTAGTTAAACCGGTATATATAAACTGTCCACAAAAAACTGTTTTACCAACTCCAGATGGCCCGAAAAGTAATATTGATGATTTATCTGGAAATCCACCTTCAATTTTATCATCTAAGCCAATTATTCCGCTAGGAACTCTTTCCATAAATATTATATTTTTTGATATAAAAGATTTTTATGAGTGTTGAAAGAATATCTTCTGGTATTAAAGGTCTAGATGAAAAAATTGGTGGTGGATTTCCAAAAAATTCAGTTATATTAATAACCGGAAGTCCTGGAACTGGCAAAACAATATTTTGTACTAATTTTTTATTAGATGGTATTAAAAAGAATGAGCCAGGAGTTTTTGTTATAACAGAGCAGAAATCTTCAGATTTAAAGTTTGACATATTCGAAAGTATGAAAATTAATTTAGAGGATTATGAAAAAAACAATCTACTAAAAATTATTGAAATAGAGCCAGTTTTTTCTGCATCTCCTCAAAGAATAGAGTTAGAAAGAGAAATGGGAAGTATTATCAAAATATATATATTTGACTTACTTAAAAAAATAGAAAGTGCAATAAAAGAAATAGGTGCTAAAAGATTATGCATAGATTCTATTTCTTTAATAGAAACATTCATAAAAGATGAGTACTTAAGAAGGGCTGCCCTTACTTTTTTCTTAAAAAATCTGAAAAACTTAGGAATAGTAACTTTAATAACATCATCTCCAAACGATAAAACCAAAAATTTAAGCATTTCAGGAATTATAGAGTTTTTGGTTGATGGAATAATTAAATTGAGTTATAAACCAAAATCTAAGGACTTTAAAAGAACGATGACAATACTAAAAATGAGAAGAACTAAACATAGCGAATTCGTTTTACCTTTCAATATAACTAACGAAGGTATAAAGCTTGTAGAAACTGCAATTCAAGAAAAAATTCAGTTTTAAATAAACATAGATTTATGAATATTAGAACAATTTGGATTAAAGTTAAAGCAAGAAAACTTTTAAGAGAAAATAGAGTTAAAAAAGATTTTGAAAATGATTTTAGAATACATTTTAGCGTTAAGGGAGATAAAGATGTTCATTATGTTATTTACGATAAGAATAAAAACGAATTTAGCTGCGATTGTAAATGGTTTTCTATTAAAAAAAGAGAGTGTAGCCACATTTTAGCTTGCAAAATGCTTATGCAAATAAAATTAGATTAGCTCTTCAAATAATTATTTGATTAGAAAAATAATTTTATGGGTGATCAAAAAGAAGAAATTATAAATTTTTTTAAGTCTTGGGATGTTCCTAAGATAGTTTTGCTGAATTTTAAAGAAAAAAAAGGTATTAAATTAGATTTAGAAATTTCTAACGTCATAAAATTTTTAGTAAATGAAAAAAAGTTAAAATGTATATACATATCAATCAGAACTCCTTCTATTCATCTAATTGAAATTTTCAAAAAAAATGATATAGACATTTCTAACATTCTTTTTATAGATGTTATATCTCAATACATATACGTTTCTTCTCCAGAAATCTCTATTTCTAGCGAAGTCAAATCAGAAAAGTTGGAAAATGTAATAATGCTGAGCTCGCCAGTAAATTTAACAGAATTAGGAATAATTTTTCTAGAAATATCTTCATCTTTTGAAAAAGATAAGAATTGTTTTATCGTTTTGGATTCTTTAGATTCTATCCTTTTGTACATAGAGAAAGATAAATTTTTAAAGTTTTTTCATTTTTTAGTTACTAAGCTCAAGCTGTTTAAAGTTCTTGGCATATTCATACAAACTTCCGAAAAGAAAGAAATAATAGAAGATGTAAAATATCTGATAGACGAAATATTTACTATTCCAGAAGAAATATAAAATTATGAGCTTGGATATGCTTAGTAGCTATATAATGTTTGTAGGCGTTTTTGGTATTATAATAGGTAGCTTAATAACAGCAATATTTTTGTTTTTTTCTTCTAGATACTTTATAACTAAGGAATTAAAAAGAATCTTCAGATTTTTATCTTTTTCTGTATTTTTTCTTTTTCTGTACTTTTTTTCATATATTTACTCTCTTTTCTTTGACTTACAGAAAAACATTGTAATTATAGTCTTTCAAGTAATTTTTATAATTTTGAATTTAACGTTTTTAATTTATTCCTCTATACTAATTTATAATATTTCATTAGATTTAGGCTTTGCTAGCCCAAAAAATGTTAAAAAAATAAAGAGATTTATGGAAAAGAAAGAAGAATAAAATTTTGACTACTATAGTAGCCAAAATTTATAAATTTTGACTAATATAGTAGTTAAATTATGAAAGAGAAAATCTTAGAGATTTTAGAGGATTGGAATTTTTGGAAAAAAGAAATAGATATAGGAATAAAAAGGTTAGAATACCTAGAAAAAATAAAGAGTTTTCTTAAAACTAATATGATAATTGCTATAATTGGGCCAAGAAGGGCTGGAAAATCTTTTATAATGAGGCAAATCGCTAGAGAGTTAATTATTAATGGTATTAATCCAAAAGAAATTTTAATAGTAAATTTTGAAGATAGAAGATTTATAGATTTTTCGGTTGAGCTCTTAGATAAAATTTTTGAAACGTATTTAGAATTTGTTAAACCAAAATCAAAACCATATGTTTTCTTTGATGAAATTCACAAAATTAAAAACTGGGAAAAATGGATAAGAAATTTTCAGGAGTTGCAAAAAGGTAAGGTTATAATTTCTGGTTCAAATGCAAATTTGCTAAAAGGAGAATTATCTACTTTACTTACTGGAAGACATTTAGATATAGTTGTTTTTCCTCTTAGCTTTAAGGAGTTCTTAGAATTTAAAGGACTAAAAATAGAAGATGTTATAGATTTAGTTAATAAAAGAATTGAAATAAAGTCTTTCCTTAGAGAGTATTGTGAATTTGGCGGATTTCCTGAAGTTGTCTTATCTGAAAGTAAAAAAGATATTTTACTAACTTATTTTGAAGATATAACAACAAAAGATATTCTGCTAAGATATAAAATTAAAAAGGCTAATGAACTAATTAGTTTAGCTAAATTCTATCTAACTAATATTTCAAACCCAATAACATTTACTTCCATAGAAAAATCTCTTAACATTTCAGCAGATACTATACAAAAATTTTCACGCTATTTCGAAGAAACCTTTTTAATATTTTTTATTCATAGATTTTCAAAAAAAGTTAAAGAAGTTGAAAAATCTCCGAAAAAAGTTTATTGTATAGATGTGGGTCTTGCTAATGTAGTTGCTTTAAGATTTAGCGAAAACATTGGAAGAATTATTGAAAACATAGTTGCAATAGAATTAAAAAGAGTGTCTTTCCGAAATCCTAACATAGAAATTTTCTATTGGAAGGATTATCAGCAAAACGAAATAGATTTCGTAATAAAAGAAGGCTTAGAAATTAAACAGCTAATCCAAGTAACATATGCATCAAATAAAGATGAAATTGAAAAAAGAGAAATAAAAGCTTTATTAAAGGCAAGCGAATTACTTAAATGCAAAGATTTATTAATAATTACTTGGGATTATGAAGATGAGATAAATGTTGAAAACAAAAAAATTAAATGCATTCCATTGTGGAAATGGTTGTTATTAAAAGCAAAAAGCAATTATATGTAAAAATGTCATAACTACTATGACAAATTTAAATTAAAATGTCATAATAATTATTATGT
The DNA here is from genome assembly GCA_038733315.1 of Candidatus Aenigmatarchaeota archaeon. GTDB lineage: Archaea > Aenigmatarchaeota > Aenigmatarchaeia > CG10238-14 > SpSt-28 > JAHLMO01. The sequence continues at coordinate 175,941 of JAVYPJ010000002.1, forward strand.
TTGATGAAAAACTAGTAATAGAATTTTTCAAATCTATTAAAGAAAGGACGGAAGAAGAAAAAATTATAGAAAGAGAGTTAAAAGTAGAAAAGATGAAAAACAAAGTAATAAGCATAATTGGGCCAAGAAGGGCTGGAAAATCATATTTCTTGCTTAAACTATTTTCTAAGGAAAGTGAAAGTATTTATTTCGATTTAGAAAACATTGCATTCAGAAATGTTAGAGCAGAGGAAATTTTAAAAATAGTGAGAATTTATGAAAATTATTTTAATGAAAAGGTTAAAAATATTTTTTTAGATGAAATTCAAGTAATTAATAATTGGGAATCCTTAGTTCGATCGCTACTCGATATGGGATACTATGTTTTTATTTCTGGTTCTTCTTCAAAACTGCTTTCTAAGGAAATCGCAACACAACTTAGAGGAAGAAGTCTAAGCTATATTTTATTACCATTAAGCTTTAGAGAGTTTTTAAACTTTAAGGAAATGCAAATAAAACAACTTATTTCGCTAGATGAAGAAATAAAAATAAAGAAATTTTTAGAAGAATTCTTAGAATGGGGTGGCTATCCAGAAGTTGTATTGTTTTTTGAGAAAAAAGAAAAACTTCTTAAAGAATATTTCGATTTAATTTTCTATAGAGATTTTGTTGAAAGGTTTGGCATAAAAAGTATAAATGTGGCATCTTTAATTTTTGAATTTATTCTTCAAAACTTTTCAAAAGAAATTAGTATAAGGAAAATAGTTAACTATGTAACTTCAAACTTAAAAGTTGAAACAAAATCAACTATTTATAATTATTTCGATAAAATTTCTGATATATTTTTTTGCTTTTGCGTAGAAAAGTTTAGAAAGAGCTTATATGAAAGAAAAAGCTGGCCAAACAAAATTTATATTTGTGATTTAGGGCTATCTAACTTAGTTAGATTTGAAAAAGATTTTGGAAAGAGGATGGAAAATACAGTTTACTTAGAATTACTTAGAAGCACGAATTATAGACCGCTAAGTAAAATATATTATTTTAAAACTGATAATTACGAAGTAGATTTTGTAATAAAAGAAGGTTTAGAAATTAAGCAGCTAATCCAAGTAACATATGCATCAAATAAAGATGAAATTGAAAAAAGAGAAATAAAAGCTTTATTAAAGGCAAGTGAATTACTTAAATGCAAAGATTTATTAATAATTACTCGGGATTATGAGGATGAGTTAAATGTTGAAAACAAAAAAATTAAATGCGCTCCTTTATGGAAATGGTTGTTAAAAAATTAAGCTAACATTTTGAATCTTCCCTATGATAGTTTGGTTTTTATTTCTAGTATAAACATTATTTAAATCTTTAAACTATTAGTATAAATATTTAAGAATAGAAAGAACATAAAATTATGGGGATAGAGGAAATAAAGATGGCAATAGTAGAAAGAGAAGAGAGTATGCTAAAAACTTTTAAAGAGGAGAATATTATCGAAAGAGAAAATTTAGAGTATGTTAAAAATAGTATAAAGAAAGGCATAGCAAACATAATAGTGGGAATTAGAAGATGTGGTAAATCGATATTTGCTTTTCAACTATCTAAAAACGAAAGTTTTGGTTATGTTAATTTTGAGGATGAAAGATTAGATATTTCAGCCGAAGAATTAAATAAAGTTTTAGAAGCTATTTATTCTATTAAAGGAAATGTAAATCTCTTAATTTTAGATGAAATTCAGAATATTCAAGGCTGGGAAAAATTTGTTGCTAGGATAATTAACGATAAAAAAGTTATAATTACTGGAAGCAATGCAAGGTTATTGAGCAAAGAGCTCGCTACATTTTTAACTGGAAGGCATATAGAATATAAGCTATTTCCCTTTAGTTTCAGAGAATATATAAAGTTCAAAGGATTCGAGTTTAAAGAAAAAGATTATTATATTACCGAAAATATTGCTAAGATTAAGAATTTGCTTAAGGAATATTTAAAAAAAGGTGGATTTCCTCTTGTAGAAAAATTTGGATTTATTTTTCTTAGTGAAAATTACAAAGATATAGTTGAGAGGGATGTAATTCAAAGGTTTAACGTAAAAAATGTAAGAATTTTTAAAGATTTTTCTCGTTATTTAATCTCAAACTCTACCAACGAAATAAGCTATAACTCTTTAAAAAATATTTTTAATGTGAGTGTAAGAACGATTTCAAATTGGATTAATTATTTAGAAACTGCATTCCTATTTTTTGAGTTAGAAAGATTCTCTCCAAAACTTAAGCAGCAAATCCTTGCCCCTAAAAAAATTTATTGCATTGATAGCGGTATTATAAATACTATTGCTTTTAAGCTTTCTGAAAATATAGGAAAGCTAATGGAGAATTTAGTAGCTATAGAACTTCTTAGAAAAAAAAGTTATTGGTTCGATAATTGGGAAATCTATTATTTCAAAGATTATCAGCAAAACGAAGTAGATTTCGTTATTAAAGAAGGCTTAGAAATTAAACAATTAGTTCAAGTAACATATGCATCAAATAAAGATGAAATTGAAAAAAGAGAAATAAAAGCTTTACTAAAAGCAAGTGAATTATTAAAATGCAAAGATTTATTAATAATTACTTGGGATTATGAAGATGAGTTAAATTTTGAAAACAAAACAATTAAATGCATACCATTATGGAAATGGTTGTTAAAGCAAGATTAGACGTTATCAAAATTATCATCAAATCAAGCACATTTGAAATGTTCAGCAAGCTTATCAGCCAATTGTCTCTTTAGCTTTGTTATTTTTAACAAGTTAGCATTCGTTAAGATGCTCTTTTCTCCAATTGTGATGGAAAATTTTCTGTTGGATTAACTCAAGATTACTTTTATTAATAAGTATTCCGCCTTTACCCAATCGCCTATTAATTTCAATTATTTCTTCTAATTATATGTTTACTTTTTCATAAACAGCATGTAAAGGAAAAAATTCATAATAATATTTCTCGTCAAACCAAGCACATTTAAAATCTTTAACGGCAAGCTTTGTTCTGCTTGCTAAGGCTAAAGCGTAAATTGTTAATTGATTAATTGCATTTACTTTTTCAGCGTTTGGCTTATAATCTAAAATATGAATTAAGCCATTTCTTATTTGCAAAATATCTATGTGCCCAGTAATCGGTGTTCTATAATTTTCAAAATCAAAAGTAAATCCTTTGCTTTTAAAATATTTAATATCGTTTTTTGTTAAATAAACTGGTACTTCGCATGCTATTGTTGTGCTATCATTTATTAGCATAAAGTTTTGAATTGCTTGATGCCTTTCTTTGTTTGTTTTTGCTAGCAATAAAGCAAATTCTGCCAATTCATTAGCTAAGTTTTTCTTTTCTACTTTCGTTATTTCTAATAGATTTGCTTTTATTTGGCTTGCTCTTTTTTCGAGTTCTTCATCTGAAGCTGTAAAAATGTGGTGAGGAAATTTATCGCTTTTAACAAATTCTAAATAGTTTTTTAATAGTTGAAACTTTTTTTTCTTGCAATTCCTTTCCTCTAATAGCTAGCTTTGCCTTGTGTATTTGGAAGTTATAAATTTGCTTGTGAAATAGTTTTTGCGAGAATATAAGCTCTTCTTTTTCATATAATTCTAGGGCTTGCTTCCTAATTTTGTTAAATGTACATATTTTTGAATATTTCTTTACCCAATAGCTTATTGTTCTTTCTGGAATTTTTATGTGAAATTTCTTTGCTATTAGTTTCGATACCTCTTTCTGCGAATAACCTAAGTTATAGAAAGTTATTGTATGCAATATTATTTTTTCTGGATATTTTGTTTTCTTTATTTTTGTTAGGGTAAAAGTTTTGTTACAGTTTTTGCAGAAATAAAGTTGAAGTTGCTTAAGTTTTTCTTTTCTCACACCTTTTTTAATTATATTTGTTGAGCTACAGTTTGGACAACTTATTTCCATAAATAAATATTTAATTTTAGGTTTTAAAGTTCGCCGGCAAAATTTGATGCTTAAGCAACGAAAATTGCTGGTAGTTTGAGTTACGTAAATTGCTTTCGGAATTAGAAAAATTGAGGAATTTTGCTGGATTTTTCGGAGTTTTTGAGGTTTGGGTTAAACATACATAACACAAGCCGATAACCATTTTCATCTATTTAATCTTTAGAGTACCTCCACCGCCGGTTATTAACAAATTTCCTTCTCCACCAGAAATTCTTATCCAGGTTTCTTCTGGGCCTAAGGTTGCTGCTGGTATTTCCTCATTTCCTAAAGAAATTATTGGTTTTGGAGAAGTGTATTTACGAACTCTTATCCAATCCCAATAGGCTTCATAAGCTTGTCCTGTATTAGCATCGTCATATCTTCTTCCTAAAACAATTGGTTCTGCAGAAACTGAGTTTTGTATATTAGTGATATTATGGTAAATAGCACCAGTATTGTAATTTGTCACAAGCAAATCTACTGTATTTGATGACTTCACGGTAATTCTTGTTAATAAGTAAGTTGCTGAAGGTGGTGTTGATCCAAGCTGAACCCAACTACTATCATTTCTATAATAGTCCGTAGAAGGATGGTTCAAATAACCAAAAGCGTTAGATGTTGAAATGAAAAAGCCACCTACTTGATAACCGTTAGCTGGTAGGGATATGTAACGTGATTTAATTTCTAAGATAATACCATTACTAAAAGTAGCTACAGATGTTAAGCGTCCCATAGTATTTGTTCCTTTTAATTCTCCATTAACAACACTCCAACCGGTCGCATTTGTTATAATCCATTTACTTGTATTCAAACTTGTTCCATCAAAATCATCAAAAAATTCAAAAACTAAATCTCCATTACTCATAGAAGTAGCACTCGGATTTCCATAATACAAATAAATTATTTTATTTGAATTAGCAGGAATATTTGGAACTTTAATCCAAATTCTTGTATTATTTGTATTGCATCCACTTTCAATCCAATAATTTAATAAAGTTGTTCCATCGCTATCAGTAAATCTAATATCTCCACAATCTGAACGCATTTTTCCACCAGATGATATTTGAGTTATTATTCTTTCGTTGCCAAGATTTGTCGTTGGTTCTGGTGAAGTGTATTTGCGAATTCTAATATTATCAAATTTAGCGCCCATAGAATGTTGCCAACCTCCTATGTATATTGTCGTTATAGGATATGGATAGATTGCTTCAGAAATAGAATAAGTATTTACATCGTTCATTCTAACAGTATAATGAGTTCCATTAAATATAATAGTTATACGATGCCAAGTGCCATATGGGAAATCCAAGCTGCTAGAATAAAAATTATTATTTACTCTAAGCTCTAGAGCTCTTGTAGAAGAATAATCACATAAAACACCGCCACCACCAATCATTATAGCGTTTGATGAGTTTAGTAAGAGAACTTCATTATTATAACACCATGTTCCCGCCCACCAAGAGTTAAAATCTATTGCTATTTTTTGTGGTGATATCGGTTGAGGTAAATTTGAATAAAGATTTAAGCTGCAAAAACCTGATGTTAATTCTAAATATCTGTTAGAAGCACTATAACTTCCACAACAGTAGCTTGTACATATTTTTTGACCAGTATCTATATTCCATACAGGATTATTAGTGTAATCACCATCTTCAAAATCATCAAAAAATATAAAAGTGCTAGTTCCATTACTCATCGAATTAGCACTATAATTTCCATAATACATATAAATAGTAGTTCCTCCACTTGCAGGAATATTTGGTACTTTTACCCAAACGACTAATCTTTGGTTTGGAATAATTTCTTCAATCCAATATGGTAATAATCCATTAGTATCAGAATACGGATTATCTGTACTTCTACTAAAAAATCTTATATCTCTCCCATCATCTGATATTTTTCTTAATATAGAAGTGTCTGTTATATTAATTTTTATTTGATAATCAGTTAGTTCTGTACCAACAGAAGAAATATAAATCGGTAATTCGTAGATTCCTTCTCCCTCAATAAGTTTTTTAGTATTTATTGTTACTAAAACTTGATAATCCTCTAAATTATTTGAATTTAAAGTATTATTTATTATTACAGGAATTCTATAGTACCAACCAGATATACTTGTATTTGAAATTGAAGTTACAGAAGGATTTCCATAATAAGCGTAAAAGCTTGTAACTCCAGAAGGAACTTCTACGTAAAATGTTGTTCCGGTTTCTTCATTTCCTATGGAAACTGTTGGTTCTATCGAAGAATATTTGCGAACAAAAATCCAGCCCCACCTTGCATCTAAACTATCACCAATACCTCTTGCGGCTCCAAACAATCCTATTCTTGCTGAGGGGGAGTTGAATGTAGATGTAGTTGCCGCAGTTACATCATTAAAATAAATTCTAAAGTTATTACTTGTATCTTTAATATATTTAACTCTATAAATACCAGGAGATAATGTTGTGGCAGTGAGTATACTAATTGTTCTTGTTCCACTTTCTTCCTTAACAACTCTTATTCCGTTACCACCCTGGTTACCACTCGCATCCCATGTCCAATCAAAATCTACTCTATTATCCTTATCGTAAATTGTTGACAAACCTACTCTAATCCCTCTATATGTTGCGGTGCCTTGACCATAAGAATAAAGATTTAATAATGCTTCTATAATCAATCCTTTAGTCAAATTAAAAGTAGTTACACTCCTAATACCCTTACCAAGCCATCCAGAAGTTACACCATCTTCTGACACAGTATTTACTGCTGCAGTTCCATAAACTCTGTAATAACCAGGTACTGAATTTTCATCAGCATTCAAATCGGTTCCTGTTATAGCAAATAAACCTGAATTTTCTGAAACATATCTGTTAAACGTGTTTGTTCCTACATCCCACTTTGTTGTGTTTACTATACCATCATCAAAATCATCAAAAAATTCAAAAACTAAATCTCCATTACTCATAGAATTAGCATTTGAATTTCCATAATACAAATAAATTGTTTTATTTGAATTAGCCGGAATATTTGGTACTTTTACCCAAATTTTTGTGTTTTGAATATATTCTCCGTTTCTTCTAATTTCTTGGCCATCTATAAATAATCTAAAGAAACAAAGTTCAGCACCACTTGCTTCTGAGCACCAAATTCTTATTTCATTTTGACCTTGAATTATATATTGGGTTATATCCCATGATCTTTGCGCAGTTCCACCAACATGACATATATTAGTCGATGGAGCAGAGCCTAAATAATTACCATTTATCCATACAGCATGACCATCATCACTTTTAACTTCTAAAACCGCATTTCCAAGAGTTCCGGTAAAATTAAAGTAAATCCTTACATAATAATCACAATTATCACATGACCATACATCATATGTCCACCAATCATTAGTTCCATAAGAATTAGGTGTGTTAGGAAAATTGCTCATATCACTTATACATGTTGTTCCAATTCCATAAAATGCACTCACATTAATTCTAAATCCATAATTCTCTATCCAATAATTCAATAAAGTTATTCCATCGCTATCGGTAAATCTAATATCTCCACAATCACTTTTCATTTTATTTTGAGAAATTAAATTTTGAGTATTTATTGTTACTAAAACTTGATAGTCGGTTAAGGTGTTTGAGTTTTGAGTGTTGTCTATTATTATTGGTCTTCTGTAACTAAAATCTTGAAGCCACTGACAAGCTGTAACTTGATTATAAGAAAAATTTCTTGTCCAAAAAGCTGAATCAAAAGCTTTGCTATCGGTAAATCTTATATCTCCACAATCTGAACGCATTTTTCCTTGAGAAATCAAAGAGGTAGTATCCAAGCTAATTCCAATAATTCTTGGACCAAGTGGAAAAAATTGAAGATTACTTATGTTTATTCTACAACAAAAAACTGGATCATCATGAAACTGCAAAACAAAAAAACTTTCTTTACCTTTAACATTTCTTGCAATAATAGTTGCATTATAAGTTTTTCCCACTTCAACACTATGAACGAACCAGCTTGCTTGATAAATTCCTTCGTTTTCATTTCCAGAAATTAATTTTAAATCAACTATTTCAATTCCAGCCATATCAGCTTTTACACTTTCAATTCCATATTTATCTTTTACTGTTGCTGTAATTATCATCCAATCGCTCGGCTCAACTTTTATTGGCTCGATTTTTGCTTCTAAAATTTCTGGAGAGCTCGGAAAAATAATTTCGAATAAAAATTGAAATGGTAAAAGTATGTTATCTAATAGAGAAGCTTTTGCTATAGAGATGAAAATTACCAAAAACATTAAAATAACTATTATTATTTTTTTCTTCATAATTTTTAATTTTTTACATTATTTATATTTATACTTAACTTCCCAATATTATCCATGCTGTTCCATTACAGCCATAAAATTTTTTATCTGTTGTATTAAAGAAAATTGCACCCTCTTTTGAAGAATCGCAAACAAATGGTTGAAGTGAATGTTTCGGAACATAAAATACTACAGTAGCATTTATACTTCCTTTTACATCTAAAATTCCATCGCTTGGTTCTAATTCAAATGGATTACTACTTACAACTAAAACTCTTCCTTGAACTTCTAATTGCTCAGTAGGTGTATTAGTATTTATTCCTACTCTTCCAGAAGAATCGATTGTTAATCTATCGTAACCACCAGTAACAAATCTCAAAGTATCTTCTCCAGCTCTATAAATTCCCGTATTTGTATCACTACTAAAACTATAAGCTGGTAGAGATGCACTTCCATCTGCTGCTAAAAATAATCTATCAGAAGTTATTACATTTATTCCTCCTATTTGCAAATTACCTGAAACCAAATTTAAACTATTTCCTGATGCTAAATCTAATCTATTAGCTGCTCCTCTAAAAAGTCGAACATCTGGAGTAAAAAATAAAGAACCGCTAATATAAGCATTTGAAGTTAAACTTAAATTACTTGCATTAACCCAATTAACATTTATTATATTTCTATAAGGATCTATAACGTTTATTCCTCCTATTTGCAAATATCCTCCAGCTATGTTAAGATTTGTTGTTCCTGATATAGTTGTAGTAGCCCCTAATGTTATTCTTGTAGTTCCAGAGGAATCTATTATATTATTACCTCCAATTTTTAGGTTACCAGCAATATCAAATAAAGAAGAAGAAAGAGTTGCTATAGTAGAACCAGAACCAGCAAAACCAATTGTACCACTAGAATGACGATAAATTCCCGTATTACTATCACTACTAAAACTATAAGCTGGTAGAGATGCACTTCCATCTGCTGCTTGAATATTACCTACTATAATTCTGCTTGCTCTTACACTATCGCTGGCATTAATATTGCTTGCATTAACCCAATTCGAAGCAATCAGATTATTTATAGAAAGCAGTGGAGCATATATTGTTCCGGTAGCATTTATACTTCCTTTTACATCTAAAGTTCCATCGCTTGGTTCTAATTCAAATGAATTACTACTTACAACTAAAACTCTTCCTTGAACTTCTAATTTTTCTGTCGGTACATTTGTACCGATACCAAGATTCCAGCTTAAATCTTTTGGATAAAGAAAAGAACCAGTTAAATTCCAAAAACCTGCTGAAGGTTCTGTTATTGTGGTAATACAATCTGTCCAAGCCCCATTTTGATAACATCTAAATTTATTTAGGGAACTATCATAATATATTACACCATTTGTTCCTATTGGTTCAGAACTTGGTTGTAATCTTAAAGCTCCGGCAACATCCAACTTTGCTTGCGGATTGTTTGTCCCAATCCCAACATTGCCTGTAGTTGCATTAACAAACAAAATATTACTAATATTAACATTAAGCGGATAGCCTTCTCTAATAAAAATCCAAGTACTACTATTATCCCAAGGACCTATAGTAGCGTCTGCTCTTTGCCAAGAAGATATACAATCGTTGCCTATGCAAAAGCTAGTTGCAAATACCTTTCCAGCTGAAATAACTCCAACATTAGTTATATTATACCCAAACATGTTGAGACTAGTATCTATAGGACAAATCTCAGATAAAGGATGAGATTGTAAAGGGCAATAAGAAAGTACAACGTAAAATAATGCTAATAAAGAAAATGCTAAAAACAAAAGAAGTTTTGTTCCCATAAAAATTATAAATAAATTATTATTCTTAAAGCTTGCATCCAGTTATATTAGAAAACCAGTTAATATCTTTCAATCCAAAATATATTTTATCATTATACATTACCGCTGGAAACTGATCTATTCCATAACTAATACAACTACTAAGCATTTCCCCATCGCAATTAACAAAAATTAAATAGGAATATCTACCAAGAATATTTAACTGATAAGAAGTTAAAGTAGCAGCTTGCGAATAATTTTGAAAATCTAACAAACCATAAATTCTTAACCCCTTATCTCTCAAACACTCAACAAACTTTTTATACTTTTCTAAATTAACTACAGAACTTTTCAAGTATACAACGTTTTCTACTAATATATTTAAATCCCTTGAAACCCAAGCTTCATAGTAATTTATATTATTATTTAAAATAACTTTAACTAAAACTTTATACATTTCACCATCTTTTTTAACGCTTTCAACGCTAACAACAGAATTTGGCATTAATAATTCATAAAACTTTTTAACTTCTATTTCAACATTTTTAACCTCGAAAATACTTTTAATAAACTCATAAAGAAAAATACCAATTATCCCACCAAAAATTAATAAAAATATTGTTTTTAAATATTTTTTAAACTTCTCTACTGGCATGTTAAATTTAAATCTTTAATCTTTATATTTATATTAGTACATTGAGTTAAAAACTCTAAGCTTAAAATATTAGAAATTCCAGAAATGTTAACGTAATAATTTTTAACAGTATTAGGCCTTAAAGGATTATTAACATCAGCAATGTTTCCATTTTCATCATAAACATCTAAGGTATGCATTTTTATACCATCAAAAACAACAACCTTCAAATTATATAAATCTATATAACCATTATTTCTTAAAGAAAAATTTAAAGTTTCTGAAGTGCAATTCAGAGTTTCTGTTAAAACGATAAAAGAACCAAATTGACAAGAAACTTGCTTTTCTCCAACATTCTTAACTTCTTCTCCAGTTCTTTGAAAAAACTGAATGTACCAACTATAAACAAAAAATCCAATAGCAAGGGTTACCAAAACTATTATAAACGTTGCTACATAAGTCGATATTATCTTCATAATACATAAATTTTTATTTTATTAAAATCTATTTTTTCTATTACTAAAACATATTCTCCTTTAGAAATCACAAAATCGCCAATAATTTCTATATCTAAATAACTCAAAATTATTTTACCTATTTCTGATATAGAAGAATAACAACAAAGATTATTTGGATAATAATCGCATATAGCTGCATGGGAATTCAAACCTTTATAAAAAGATGCTACACAAATTTCGTTATTGCTACATTTACTTTTCAAAGAACATGAAACTATTGGATATGAGCAAATTCTAAAAGAATATTTATTAAAACCTGCATGAGAGTTTTCATCTTTTAAAATTCTAAGAATTTCAGATTCTTTTTCATAACAAGTTTCAGCCCTTATAATTTCTAAACCTTTACAACAAACTTTATAAGAATAATTTAAAGAATTACAATCCGCTATATGAGAATTGTTTAATTTATACATAGAAAAAACACATTCCTCACTTTCTAAACAATTGTTTTCTCTAATTTCACATTTTATACTAACATTTTTAAATATTAATGCTAAATTTCCAAAAGATTTTACAATATCTTTAAGAAAATCAAAAGTCGAAATAGTTTCTAATTCGTAAAATATCTTACCATCTTTAACTAATAATCTTCCTTCTGGAATGTAAATTTTTACATTTGTTTTTGAGCCTATATCTAAGTTATTTATATATAAAATTGTGGCATCTAAAACTCTTAATTGTTCTATTACTTGTAAAAAAGTGCTACTTATTTTAGATTTTTCAGTAAATTCCTTAAAGGTAAAGGATAAAAAAGATATTAAAAATAGCGATAAAATTATATAAATAGAAAGAGATATTGTATTAGATATTAACCTCATAAAAAAATTTAGCAAACATAAACTTTTATTCTTAGCTCAGCGTCTTTAAGAATACATATTCTATAAGTTCCGCTAGATAAATAAATATCGCCAACAATATTTGCATATTCAAAATTTAAAGTTATAGAAAAAGTATTACCAATTTTTTCAATAAGCAAATTTCCATCCTTCTTAGTAAAATCATCTAATGGAATATTTTCCGATTCAAGAGTAAAAACAATTGAATTATTATTAACATATAAAATGCCTTTATGAATTCTAATTTCTAAAACTCTCTGAGATCCTATTGCTTCGCTTAAAACTTCTTTACTCATAGCTTCAATTTTTTTCATATTAGAAATAGCTTCTTGAATTGAAATGGAGTTTAAATTCTTATCTATTATAGGATTTAAAAAAAGTAGAGCTACAGAAATGGCTACAATAGAAATAAAGAGAACTAAAATTTTTGAAATGAACTCAGATATTAACTTCATAATATAAAATCATCTTTAGCTTTTCAATATCAAAGATTTAACTATTTTTATATCATCTTTATAGCCCATAGAAATTAAAAAATTGCAATTTGATTCGCAATATACTTTAAAAAAAGAAGAATTAAAAATAGCTATGTTTATTAGTTGAGAGTTTTCAAAACTAATATTTATATTTTTTAAACTTTTTGGCTCTAAATTAAAAGCTAAGGAATCTATATCTGAAGATATATTTAAAAAATATTCTCTTTCTGCAAAAAGATAAATTTCACAATTAACTCTTTTCTGAGAAAAATCTAAGCTAATATTTAAAAATAAAACCTCTATAATAAAATTTCTTTTTTTAGAAACGTTAATAAAAAATTCTGAAAAATTAAAAAACTCTGAATTTTTTTTGTTCTCTAAAAGAAATTTTGCCTCTGTTAAATAATTATCGATAGCCCTTAAAACTATTGAATTGCTTAGATAGTTAGTTTTTTTACTCAAATATCCGAAATAGAAAAGATTAACGCTAAAAATTAATAAAAATATTGCTGTTGCAACTATAAAAAATTGTAGCTTAAGCTTTTTTCCAAACATAAATTATTAACTCTATATTTTCGTAGTTAGTGAAGTTAGAGGAAAAAAAATAACTTATAGAAAAAACGTTACTTTCATTAAACTCTATATTCTTAAAGCATTCATTATAATTCTTTTCATAACAAATCAAAACTTTAAAATCATATATTTTTGGAAGCTCTTTTCTAAAAATGTTTTCTATTTCATTTGCTTTTCCTAAAAACGCATAATTTCTTATCTCAAGATTATAAGAATTTAAAATGTTATATATCGCAACCTTTATAGCTTCGGTATCTTCTAAATACAAAGAAGAAGAATACAGTATTAAAACGAAAGATAATAAAATAATAGAGGAAATTGCTAATTCTAAAAACTTTTCCATTTTATTCAAAAATCCTAAGAACGATATTTAACTTTTTTCCATTTATCGATAAAATAGGCATACTAAAGGAAAAAATATTACCAGCTTTGCTTTTCTTACAACTCATAATTATATTTTCATTCTCAAAAACTTCTACCTCGACCTCTTCTTTATTTTTACAATATTCATTTACAATACTTTCAAAAGCGTATAAATCTATACCTTTTAAAGTAATAGTACCGATATATTCATAGCTTGCATTTTTATAATTCTCTTCAAACTCATAAAACACTTGATTTCCATAGCTAGATGACATAAAAACATATAAAATTTCTTTACCGAAAAAATCTTGTAAAAAAACAGATATATTAGCTCTGTATAAGCTGTTATCGTTACAAACATCATAATCTTTTATTTTAAACGCTAATTCAGAAAAACTAGAATTATAAATTCTTATTGACGTTACATTTATTTTCTTTTCACAACTAACGCTTAAATTTATATAAATAGTTTGATTGCCATTTTCGATAGCATTAATTTCAAAGATATTAATAAACAAATCCTTATAAACGCTTGGATTAGAATATATTAGCCTATCAAAATAAGAAAGCAAAAGCTCTCTATAAAAAATTTCTGAATTTATATTTCTATACTCTTGAAACCTATAATTCAAAAATAGAAAGCTCATTATTACTAACACTAAAAATATTGCTGACGATACAATCATTTCCAAATAACTCATAAAATATTATAATACTTTTGAACAAATCTTCTGCTGCGGGGGGTGGGATTTGAACCCACGAAGGCACTAAGCCACTGGGACCTCAACCCAGCGCCCTTGACCAGGCTAGGCGACCCCCGCATAATTGCATAATTTATCATAAAAAATCAATTCTAGAAAAAAATTAAAACATCTGATGGCATTTGAAAAGCTGCAATGGTAATTCTGGTTATTAAGTGATCCAGCCGCACGTTCCCGCACGGCTACCTTGTGACGACTTCGCCCCCCTCGCGGAGCCCCTGTTCGAGCCTTTAGACCCTCACAGGAACTCCACTCGGTTGGCGTGACGGGCAGTGTGAGCAAGGGGCAGGGACGTATTCGGCGAGGTTTGCTAAACCCCGCCTACTAGGGATTTCGGCTTCACGAGGGCGAGTTACAGCCCTCGATCTGAACTAGGGGCGCTTTTAGGGGATTTGCTTCGCCTTTCGGCGTCGCATCCCTTTGTAGCGCCCATTGTGTTGCGCGTGTAGCCCTGGGGATTCGGGGCATACGGACTTACCGTCGCCCGTACCTTCCTCCCGCTTGTCGCGGGCAGTCCCCCATGAGTGCCCCACAGCCGAAGCTGCGGGTAGCAACATGGGGCACGGGTCTCGCTCGTTAGCCAACTTGATGGCACGCCTCACGGTACGAGCTGACGGTAGCCATGCACCACCTCTCGGCTCGTCTGGTAAGGTCTTTAGCCTGACCTTCATGCTGCCGTCTCCCCAGGTAAGATTCCCGGTGTCGAGTCCAATTGAACCGCACAACCCACCCCTTGTGTGCCCCCCCGCCAATACCCTTAAGTTTCACCCTTTCGGGCGTACTCCCCAGGCGGCCCACTTAACGGCTTCCCTTCGCCACCGAAGTGGCTCTAAGCCACTCCGATAGCTAGCGGGCAACGTTTACAGCTGGGACTACAGGGGTATCTAATCCCTTTCGCTCCCCCAGCTTTCGCCCCTCACCGTCAGGCCCGTTCCAGCCGGCCGCCTTCGCCACTGGTAGTCCTCCCAGGATTAAAGGATTTCACCCCTACCCTGGGAGTACTGCCGGCCTCTCCCGGCCTCAAGGCTAGCAGTATCTCCCGCAGTCCCATAGTCTACTATGGGATTTAACGGGAGACTTACTAGCCCGGCTACGGGCGCTTTAGGCCCAATAATCGCGGGGTCGACTTGGGGCGCCGGTATTACCGTGGCGGCTGCCACCGGTCTTGCCCACCCCTTATTCGCCCAGCTTTCTATCACTGGGCAAAAGCCCTGGCAAAGCCAGGGCACTCCGGGTCACCTCCTCGTGCGTTAGCACATTGGGAAGGTTTCGCGCCTGCTGCGACCCGTAGGCCCTGGGTTCATGTCTCAGAACCCATCTGGAGGCTTCCGCTTTCACGGCCCCTACCCGTCTTAGGCTTGGGGGTCCTTTACACCCCCAACAACCTGATAGGACCACCTCCCATCCTACGGCACTAATAGCTAATAGCTATTAGCTTTCGGAGAGGGTCCTTCCAGAATCCCTCCCCTATGGGGTATTAGCCCCAGTTTCCCGGGATTATCCCCCACCGTAGGGTAGGTTGAGGTGGTATTACTCAGCAGTGCGCCGAGGGCTTACCCCTCACGACTCGCATGGCTTAGCCTGACCCGGATAGCCGCCCCCTCTGGCGGGTTCAGCCAGAATTACCATTGCAACTTATTTTCTGCCATCAGATGTTTTACACATCTGATGAGCTATACGCTTGCTTGATATTGTTTTTCATTTTCATTGAGCGTATGCTCTCTCAAAACAACGACACAGCAAGCTCTATAATAAAATATTTTAAAACATATATTTAAAAATAAATATTTTAAATTAAAAATCAAAAACTTCCATCGCTGCTTGTATTTCGTATGGACTAGTTTTGGAACCTAACAACATTCCACTAGAATTAGCTACGATTCCAACAGAAACATAAATATTTCCCATATTTACGCTACCAACACCGAATTTCTTAACTCTAAAAAATTCACTAATCTTTTTCGCTTCCTCCTCCTCTATATTTCTATTAAATAAAATTCCTTTGTTTGTTACATAAGCTACAGAAGCTATTAAATTATTCTTTAAAATTTTTCCAACCTCTACCTCTACATCAAGAGCATCTCTTATAATTTTTAAATTCTCCTTTTCGATTAAAGGACTAACAAGCGCGGCTTTATCATTACATAAAATTAGATTTCCAAGTGCGTTAAAATCGGAATCTATTATATCTACATTCAAATTCAAACTCTTAAAAAATTTTATCTCATTTTCAAATATTGTCTTTGGCAATAGTAAGCCATTAGAATTTAAACAACAAAGAATTCCTATTAACGAAGTATCCCATATACTACATTCTATTACTTCAGTTTTAAGAATTCTAGAAATTTTTTCTTTAATTTCGTAGCTAGTTTTTTTAGGAACTAGAGAAATTTTTTCAGAAGTTTTAAAGAATATTCCAATATTTGCATCTCCATTATAATCTATTAATTCGTATTTCATGCAAGATCCACCTTAGCAATATTATTCTCCTTTTGTATTCTTAGTGTAAACTTATACGTTAATTTTTTTGGTGAATGTCTTTGTATAAATACGTTTAACGCGTTTCCAACCTTTACTTCTTCAACTTTTAATATTCTTTTTAATTTTTCTTTTAATCTTTTCATTAGAAGTTTTTTCCTATTCCATCTTGGTTTTTTTATTATTTCCCTTCTTAAATTTATTCTTACTATTCTTTCCTCCATTATATTTTTTATCTTAAAAATTTAAAAATTTATGCAAGTAGATTGGAATAAGTTTAAAGAATTTTTAAGTTTAAGATGTACAAATAAAACACATATAAATAACTTAACTAACTATGCAAAAAAATATGGATATCTTTTAGATTTAAATACCATAGATTTTTCTATTGAATTTAAAAAAATTACTCAAAATAAAAAAACTTTGAAAAAGCATATTTTACAAGCTTTATCGGCGTATTCAAAATTTTTAGATGCATTAACAGAAAGTGACATATACTATAAAAAATTTAACGAATTAAGAAAAAAATCTGGAATAACGTGGTATTCTCAAAAAATTCCAAAAATTTTAGATGAAAGAATAAATAAAGACGAAATCTTAGAAAAAATAAAATATTTTCCGAAAAGATTAAAAGCAACCTCTATTTTACAATTATTAACCGGCTTAAGGACGCATGAAATTTTCTATTTAATAAAAAATTTTGAAAAATTTAAAAAAATAAAAATAGAAGATGCATACGTTTTTGAAATTCTATACTTAAGAAAAACAAAAAAAACATTCTTCACTATATTAAATGAAAAAGCTACAGAACTTTTGCCAATTGCATATAAATCTAAAATAAGTTATTGGAAAAACCTAAAAAAATATAATTTAAAGCCATACGATTTTAGAAGAATTTTTGAAAGTTTGTTCGATAACTTAAGATCGCATGAAATAGATTTATTGCAAGGAAGGGTAAGAGAAGAGTTAATAGTACATTATACAAGAGATCTTGAAAGCCTTGTAAAAAAAGTTTCTGAAAAACAAAGAGAAATTCTAAAAAATATACTCTAATTTTTCTCTTTAACCCTAACTAATAGCAAAGTATTTTCGGTTAGCTTAACGTAATACTCTTTATTTGGCTTTAAATCGAATGAGTGATAATTTTTATTAGAATTCAATTCAGCTGAATTATTATTATCCCTTATTGTTATCTTGCCTTTACTTTCGAAATCTTTTTCAAATCTCAACAAATATCTACCATCTCTTTCGAAAGAGCTAAGATTTATAACACTCATTTTTAAGCAGTATATTTCTGGCTGTCTATCGATGTTTATCTCTCGCATAGCTATATCACTATATTTTGTTGATATTTCTAATCCACTCTTGCCCTTTACTATTACAACCTCGTTGTTTTTAGATTTATTCCTACCTATATATATTGGGAGTTCAGAGAGGTCAACATTCATTTTATATACTTCTTTGCATACCTCTAAATTTCCTTCAGACTTTTCTTTAAACAACTTTCTCTCAAGTAATATAATCTCCAACTCTAATTCTTTTTTAACTTTCTCCACACCTAATTGAAAAATATTTTAAAAAAATAAAAGTATAAATTTATCTTGCACCTTCTGCCTCTTTTTCTATCCTTTCTCTTTCTTTTAATGCATAGCTCTTAGAAATGTCGTTATTTGCAGCTGCAATAATTTCCTCAGCTAATAAATCTTTCATTTTCGCAAAACCTACTTTTCTTCTATAGCAGGAATTAACAATATTTCTTATAGCTATATCTACTCTTCTTTGAGGAGAAATTATTACTGCAGTTCTAGCTATAATTCCACCTATTTGATAGGATAGAGGCTCTTCTAATGGGGCAGAATTTTCTATAGCTCTTACCAAAACCTCTATAGGATTTCTTTTAGTCTTACTCTCAATTATTTCAAGAGTTTCTTTTATTATTTTAATTATTTTATCTGTTTTTCCAACACATCTAGCAGAAGAGATTAAATGTTTTTTACCTTTATGACCAGGAACCATCATTCTAGTTATTAATCTTTCTACAATATTCATCTTCTCTTTACCAAATCTTATTTGACTATATCTCCCATATGTCCTAGGAATTACAATTGGGTTTAAATTAATGTATCTTTTTAATCCCGCATCCTTAACTTCTACATTCCAATCCCATCTACCAAATAACTTTAATTCGCTCATTATCTAGCAGGTTTTTGCTTTTTTCCTTTTCTAATAGCATCTAAGGAAACTCCATTAACAGCAATAACTCTATATCTAACACCCCACATACTTCCGACGGGACCTTTTTGGCCTCCACCTAAGGACTCTACTATAACTTCGTCATGTTCATTAATATAATTTATGCTTCCGCTCTTTGGAACAAAAGCTGTTAACTCTCTACCGTTTTTAATTAATTTAACCCTAACACACTTTATTAATCCAGAGTGCGGCCTTTTTTGCTCAACAACTCTTTTCTCTATAACAATACCTCTAGCTTGGGGAGAACCTTCTAATGGATCTGCTTTCCATAAACCTAAAACTCTAGATTTATACTTATAAGAGCTCCACCTAAACTTTTTTCTTCTTTTTATTAAAACTCTCGCAGCAAACTCGCCAGACATTATTAAATAATTAGAACATAATGTTTAAATAATTTTTATATCATCAATTTTATACATTCTTTCCAAAAAAGTTTTATATAACCTAAGCTTTCTTTTGTTTCTTCCGTATACAATACCTTTATAAACTTTATTTATTCCTATTTCAATAATTTTATTGCCGTTATGAGTTTTTATTCTAGCAAAATTAACAAAAGGTATTAGCTCTTTAAGAAATTCAAAAACATTAGAAGAATACTCTAAGATTTTTATCTCTTTATTTAAAACTTTTCTCAATATTCCAATCAGCGGTAATATTTTAGCCCTCTGATTTTTTTCAACAACTATATAAACCACATTTTCAAACATTACAACATCTTTAACGTTAACATTAGTTAAATTCTCGACTAAATTTATTATTCTAATTAGCTCGTTATCAAATATTCTCATTTTCTAACCACTAAAACACTTATTGGAAAAGGCTTACCTAAAGCTATCCCTAACTCTATGCTATTCATTTCTGTTTCTATCACTTTGCTCTTATCCATAACTGAACTTAAGATATCTCCTTTCATATTCTCTGGTATATCTCTAGTCACTATAACTAATTTTGGTTCTTTTAACTTTAAATACTTTAAGCACTTTCTAAATCCATAAATCACGTTTCCTTTCTTTAATTCCTCTTTTATTTCACTTATCCTTTCCATGTTTTAAACCAACTTCAACTCTTCCAGTTCCTATTGGCGCAACATTTCCAACCATAACATTTTCAAACATACCTCTAAACTCATCTCTTAAATTTTTTATCCCAGCCTCTATTAAATGTTTTGTAGTTTCCTCAAAACCAGCTCTAGCTAGAATACTCACTTTTCTCCCAGCAACACCATATCTACCTATTGGCATTATATCACCACTAAAACACATAGTATCTACAATTAAAGATAAAAATCTTATGTTAACGTCTAAACCTTGTTGCTGCAAAGTTCTATATATTTCAAGAATTAACAAATTTCTTGCCGCCTCTATTCCAAAAACTTCTTTAACTTCGTGAGGATTGTTCGAATATGTATGAGTAATATCGACCCAAGGATATCTTATAACTTCTTTTAAATTGCTACCTTGCGTTTGAATTACCCACCTATTACCATCTTTCGTGACTATAGCAGCTTCTATTCCTTTAATACCTCTTATTGGAGTTTTAATGATTCTATCTCTTAAAATTCTAAGCTCCTTAAACTCATATTCTTTCTTAGGCACAAGCACTATTTTTCCTCTACTTTTTTCGCACTCACAACTCTTGACTTTTTCCTTAAGTTTTTTATATAGTTCTTCAAAATCATTCTTGTCATAAGGTATTACTTCCAAAGTGAATTCGCTCAAATTTATAACTACGCTCGCCAAATCCTCTAACTTTTTTTCTATAATTTCATTAGCAATTTCATGCGCTTTTTCTTCTGTATTATATTCATTCTTCAAATAAATTGTCATAGAAGGAGAAGAAATTTCCTTTCTTGCATCAAAAAGCTCTATTAATCTTGGTAAACCTAAGGTTATCTTTAAACCAACAGTTCCAGCTAAGTGATAAACTCTCATAGTAGCTTGAGTTGCAGGTTCGCTAATACATTGTGCAGCTAATATTCCTATGCTTTCATTCGGCTCAACTAAGCTCTTTATATATTCTTCATAAACTCTAAGTATTAATTTATCTTTTTTGTCCTCACTCAAATTGAATTTCTTTACAGCATCGTCTATCTTTTTCTTCAAATTTTCTGGCAAGCTTTCGTATATTTTATAGATTTCTTGCGATTTCATATACATCTATATCTCCACCTTCAACTTTATATGGATCTATTCCATCATCTAAGGCAATGAACTGAACTATATTATCATTAGCATCTCTAACAGTTAAATCTGTTTCTACTCTTAAATCATTTAGAGCTCCTATAAACCTTCTTTCTAAATAACCACTCTGTCTAGTTTTAACTCCCTTATCCATTAGCGCTTCTCTCTGATTCATTATATCAAAAAATGTCTCTAATGGTTTTAATCCGTAGAAATATCCATTAGAAATAAATCCCTTGGCCTCTAACCTTAAATCACCTCTTTCAAAGTGTGGGAAAGCCCTATTATAATATCCAATGCTTATTCTTTTACCCATAACTTTTGCTTGACCTATTAAACCGCTTATCTGGAAGAAGTTTACAAAGCTGCCTCTAGCACCACTAGCAGCAAGAATAAAAAATTCTTTATCTTTTTTATCTTTAACCTCCTCTAATAATATTTCGTTAATCTTAGTTAATTTTTCATTAATTACTCTGTTTATTAATTCTTCTAGCGTTTCTTCGCTTGTTCTTCCAATTAATAGCTTTAACTCGTTTTTATTAAACTTGTCTATTAACTCTTCAACTTTTTTATTTGCCTCTTTGAGATGCTCTTTTATTTTCTTTCTAGATTCTTCACTTATAGAATATTCAATAGTAGAAATGCTAAATCCACGCATCATTAGATAATAATTACTTAGCCTAGATATTTTTTCTATAAATTCCTTAGTATACTTTGGACCATATAATTGTAATATTTTATTCAATAGCTTTCCATTATCTCCAACCGCTCTACTATCTATTGCACCACTAATTAACTTACCATTTTGTATTTTAACTATTCCTTCTTTATCGGCTTCCCAGCTTAAAGAGGATAATCTATTTTTGAATTCCATAGATATGTTTGGTAATAGTAAGCTAAATATTTCTTTTCCGCTAAGCTTCTCCTTTCTTGGAATGTCTACCGATAAATCAACATTCCTTATTAGCTGCACAACATCTTTATAATCCAAAAGGTTTTCTCCATATGTTAACAAAAAGAGTCCAGAAATTTGATCATGTAATAAAGCGATTATTGGTCCACCATATCTCGGACTTCTTATATGCTTTTCAACTCCCATCAAAATTTCTGCTTCAGCCATAGCTTCTACTGATTGTAAAACATGCAAATTCATTTCATCGCCATCGAAATCTGCATTATAAGGAATTGTTGCACATAGATTTATTCTAAATGTTTTTCCATTTGTAATTCTAACTTTATGCGCCATAATGCTCATTCTATGTAAACTTGGTTGTCTATTGAACAAAACTATATCACCATTTTTCAAATGCCTTTCAACTATCCAACCTACACTTAACATTTTTGCTATTTCATTCTTATTCTTTTCGGTTATTTTTATCCTAATACCATCTGGTCTTATAACATAATTCGCTCCCGGCCACTCGTTTCCATTAGAAACTAGCTTCCTTATTTCTTCTATGTTTTCTTCATTAACAATAGTAGGAACAGTTAATTCTTTTGCTATCTCCTTAGGTACTCCTACTTCATTAATTTCTAAGAAAGGATCTGGAGAAACAACACTTCTAGCTGAGAAGTTTGTTCTTTTTCCTAATAAATTGTATCTGAATCTTCCCTCTTTTGTTTCTAATCTTTGAGCTAACGCTTTTAATACTCTTCCGCTTCTATGTCTTGCAGCTGGAATTCCACTCAATTCATTATCGAAATATGTAGCAACGTGATATTGTAATAATTCCCATAAGTCCTCTATAACTAATTGTGGTGCTCCTAGTTCTATTGCCTCTCTCAATTTTTCATTTACTCTTATTATATCAGCTAATTTATGCGTTAAATCATCTTCACTTCTCTCTCCAGTTTCTAAGACTATAGAGGGTCTAATTATTGGTGGAGAAACTAACAATAAACTTAATACAAAGCTTGTGGGATCAACCTTTATTCCTATTTTTTTAACGTCTTCTCTATCTATGTTAAGCAAAAATTCTCTTATCTCTTCTGGATTTAATTTTCTATCGTTAATCTTAAAAGTATATGGTCTAACAAATGTTACAGAAGGTTGCTTAGCCTTGCAATGCGGACAAACAGATGGCAAAGATTTTAATACCTCTTTTAGTTTTGGTTTTTCCTCTTTACTCAAAAGTTTTCCGCAAGATTTGCAAAAAACTCTTAAAAGTATGTATATGTACTTTATAAATAAAGGATGTAAAACAGGTTTAGCCAATTCCATATGTCCAAAATGACCGACACAATTAGTAAAATTACCAAAACATGTTCTGCATCTAACTCCGGGATCTATTGTTCCCATTCTTGGATCCATTATTCCACCCTCTATAGGAAATCCTTCTTCATCATAAACATCTATCTTAGAAATTTTTATTGGCGCGTACTTCTTTATATCTTCAACAGTAAAAACTCTAAACTCTATGGCATCTATTTTTCTAAGAGTTTTGTTAATTATAAGTTTTGGATATAAATGCATTGAAATTAATTCTTGGAATAATAGTTTGAACGCATATGACATTTCTATTTCATATACTTCGCTATCATCTTTACAATAAATACAATAATGTTTGTTTTTAGAAAAGTCTTTAATCGCTATTAAACCACACTTTGCACAAACTGGAACTAAAATCTTGTCACTATCAAACCTTTCCTTTAGTGTTAGTGCTGCTCCATGAGCTAAAAGAACATCTTTTTCCATCTCACCCAATCTTAATCCACCTTCCTTAGATTTTCCTTCAGTAGGTTGCCTTGTTAATAATGTTACAGGTCCTCTAGATCTTGCAAACCATTTATTTGAAACCAAATGATGTAACCTATAATAATAAATGTTTCCTATCAATATTTTTACTTCATACTTTCTACCAGTTACTGGATCATACATCTCTTCCCTTCCACTTTCTTCAAATCCATACTTTTTAAGTAATTCTACTATTTCCTTTTCTCTATCTCCCTCAAAAGCAGTTCCATCCATTATCTTTCCTTCTAAGGCAGCTATCTTACCAAACAAAATTTCGAATAAATGACCTAAACTCATTCTCGATGGAATACTATGCGGATTAAAAATTATG
This sequence comes from Candidatus Aenigmatarchaeota archaeon, assembly GCA_038733315.1. Classification (GTDB taxonomy): domain Archaea; phylum Aenigmatarchaeota; class Aenigmatarchaeia; order CG10238-14; family SpSt-28; genus JAHLMO01. The sequence goes on from JAVYPJ010000002.1 coordinate 200,087, forward strand.
TCTGGAACTATTCCGCTAGAAGTAAACGGCATATCTTCATGCCTAATCGTAAGTCCAACTACTCCCTTTTGTCCATGTCTAGATGCAAATTTATCGCCTATTTCTGGAATTTTTAGCTCTCTTAAAACTATTTTTGCCAACTTATTACCTTCTGAAGAAGAGGTAATAAAAACTCTATCAACTATGCCCTGCTCACCACCTCTAACTTCTACAGAAGTTTCTCTCATGTTTTCTAAGGATACTATAAATTTATCTACTTTACCTAAGAATCTTAATGGCGACATTTTCCCAACTAAAACATCTCCCTCTTTAACTTCAGTTTCTACCGAAACTATACCATCTATATCTAAATTTTTATAAGCTTCCTCACCCCTATAACCCTTTACTCCTGGCTGAGGTATACCTATAATTTCTTCTTGCCCACTAGCAAATTTTTTTTCTTCAGTTTCATAAGTTCTAAACATATAACTTCTAAACAATCCTCTTTCTATGCTTGACTTATTCATTACTATAGCGTCTTGCATTGTATAAGGATGAGAAATTATAGCAATTACAACATTACAACCATTTGGATGTGTATCAAATGGAAAAACTTTATAAGAAAAAGTTTGTATGAGAGGAACCTGGGAATATAACATAACATGCCAAAATGAATAAGTTCTGCTTTTATATGCTAACGTTGGTATTCCTAAGGCTTGACCGCTCATTCTTGCTCCAAAATTAATTCTATCTCCTCTAGTATGTTCAACAAAAGGTATTAACGAAGCATGCAAACCTAACATAACCGCAGGATGCACCTCAAAATGCGTATAATTATCCTTCTTTTCCCCATCTATTTCTATACTTATTTTTGTGATTTCCTCTTCTTCTGCATCTAAAAACTCTATTATACCATTCTTAAGTAAATCGCTAAAACTGAAATTCCCATCTTTTATGTACTTCTCTAATTCATCAATTTTTTCAGAATTGATAAGCGGTCTTCTTATTCTTCCGCTATCTGTGGAAATTCTTACTTCATTCTTATAATCTAAAATACTTACATTTACCTGATAAGAGATTTCTCCCTTTCTTCTTGCACTTCTTATTTTTTCCACAACCTTTTCAGGTTTTGTTGTATATCCAAGAAGTTCTCCATCTAGAAATACTTTATACTTTTTAGCCTTCATAATTCTATTTTATAACTAATTTCATCTTCTATTAGTTTTTTTATTTTTTCTCTTTCCTCATCACTAACTCCAAAAGTTATTTCGCTAAAAATAGCTAGGTGTTTTCTCAAACCAATAGTTGGACCCTCTGGAGTTTCTACTAAGCACAATTTCCCAAAATGAGTAGGATGCAACTCTCTAGCTTCAAAATGTTCTTGAGTAGATTTTAATGGTGAGCTAACCACTCTTAAATGTGTTAAAGTTTTGTTGAAGTTCGTTCTCTCTAATCTTTGAGAAGTTCCGGTCCTATTTCCAATCCATGTTCCCACAGCCATTACAGATTGCACTATATTACTAACAAAATTTGCATCTATTACAGCATTTATTGGTGGCAAGCTACCTCTTTTAGCAAGTTTATGATAATTAAAAATCATCCTATTTATAACCCCCTGCTTACCTTTTAAAATTGTTCTAAATAGAATTTCAAAAAGTTCTCCAGCTAATCTAACTCTTTTGTTTGCATAATGATCTATATCATCTTCCTTATCCTTACCTAACGCAACACCAATCATTCTTTCAACTATTTTTGCCAAAAATATAGCTTTGTTTATCCTATCTTTTTTTGTTTGACCTAAGTGCAACAGGAAATACTTATCCAAAATCATTTCGGCCCTTTCTTTTCTTAGCTTCTTTTGTGGTATTTTAAGATACTCACCGATTTTATCCAAAGCCTCTTCTTGAGTCGTAATAGGATATTCATAGAAATTAATTACAAATTCTTCTTGAATTTCCTTATCTTCCGAAATCAATTCTAATAATTTTTCATCATTTTCAATTCCCAATGCTTTAAATAAAACGACCAAAGGAAAATCTCTTAAAGCAGAAAAAGTGGAAAGTAAAATTCCGTTTCTCTTTAATTCAAAAAGGTGTTTAACAATATAACCCTCTTTTTCTGAATTTACTCTACAATTTACTATAACATTATTCTGATCTACCCTTCTTATTATTGGTTTATTGTTCGCCAATTCTTCTATTAGAATTAAATTTCTTTCAACTCCATTAATTATAAAATATCCACCAGGATCATCAGGATCTTCCTTAGCTGCCATCAATTCTTCTCTGCTCATTCTAGATAGCGGACATATTACAGATTTTACCATTACCGGTAATTGCCCAAAATAAACTTCTATAGGATCGCTTTTTATTCCGCTAACTTCTGTAACAATTTTTATATACATAGGTGCCGAGTATGTTAACCCCCTTATTCTTGCTTCAAATGGTAATAATGGATTTGTTTCGCTTCTCACAACTCCATCGGCTTCTACAAAAGTTGGATAATTACTTACTCTACCATCTATAAAATGTATTTTTACATCACCTATTTCAGGAATCTCTGGCTCTATAGTACCTATATTTTTTATTAACTTAGAAAATCTTCTCTGCACGAAATCATTATATGAATCTATTTGATACTTAACTAATCCAAACTCCTCAATATATTTTTTTAATAATGTTGTTATTAGCAAATTCTGGTTCATCTTTCTACTACAACCCTATAATATATTGATTTTAAACCTAATATATCTCTTTCTATTTTTATAACATCCCCTACTTTTGCTCCTAAAGCTTTAACTGCTGGATCATCTATAAATATCTTAGGAAGTTGTGATAATTTAGCTCCAAGTTTTTTTAGTAATTCATTCTTTTCTTCTTCCGAAAGTATAGAGTACTTTGGTGATAAAAAATAGTTAAAAACAATTTCTTTGTTTTTCTCTTCCATATAAATTAAATTACGTAAAATATTTATACTTTTCTTTTTTATATAAATACTTTCAAATCATTAATTTATGAAAGGTATAAGTCCAATACTAGCAACGGTAATTTTAATCGCAATAACAGTAGGAACAGCGCTTTTATTATGGGCGTTTGTACAGCAGTACATTTCAGCACATACATCCAGCATTCCAGAAATATGTTTAAATACAGTAGATTTTAAATGCAGGTATGAGAATGAGAATATAACATTTTGCATGTTTCAGCATTTATCAGGAAAAAAACTTAATGATGTTACTATAAACTTTATATGTAAAAACCCTCAAAAAAGTAGTGATGAAAAAATTGGAATTGTACCTGTTGGGAGTTTAAAATCTATTTCGACAAACTTTAGCTGCCCACTTCAAGAATTATCTATTTTCGTTATAGGTAGATGCGAAGGATTTAAAAATAATCAAACAATTTATAGATGCGATGGTGTAAATTGTGTATTTGATTAATAGATAAAATCTGGATCAAAGTTTTTTAAAATAGTTTCAATTTTTAATATATTAGCTAGTTTTACTAATTTTTTCCTTTTTATAACTATGTCTGCAAACTTTCCAATAAGGATTGGCTTACAAAATATTTTTTTCAATTTTCTTTCGTAATTTTCTTTACAGTTACTTTTTATAGATTTATACGCCAAATATGCAGAAATTATTCCATAAGTAATACCACCAAAACTAAATGGTTTTAATAAACCACTAGCTTCGCCAATAATTAAACAATTTTTTAAAGAATGTTTTTTTAACTCGCAATAAAGTATTGGATGAGAATAACTATATTCAATTCTTTCTATTTCAAACTTTTCTAAAAATTTTTTGAAAACACTCAGTCTTAATCTAAAATCTATCAAACCTATTAAAGAATTTTCTCCAACTTCAATTAACCAACCGAATTTTGACTTGGAAAAATTCTTGTCGAAAAAAATATTAGCATCTATAAAATTTGAATTTTTTAATTTTGCAAAAACTTCGAAAGAGTTATAAACTTTTTTATGCTTAAAAAGATTAAATCTATTCGCTATAAAAGAATATGGCCCGCTTGCATCTACCAAAAAATCAAAATTAACTCTTCTCTTATTCGTTACTAAAAAATTTTTTTCTAAATTTACATCTAAAACTTCTTCTCCAAAACCAAACTTAGAATAATTTTTATCTGTTTGATTATATATTTCACTTTCTAATTTCAAATAATTTGTGAGATACATTCCGCTTGAACTTTTTACTTCTAAGAGTTTTTCATTCGAATACCAAAAGCTTGCAGTATTAATCTTTTTTATTACTATATCACTTTCTTTTAAAAAATCTAGAAAATCAAAAATTTTAGAAGAGACTAATGACGTGCTTCTATAATTCTTTCCGACATCCTTTCTCATATCTATCACTAAATTCTTTATACCAGCTGAAGATAAAAAATAAGATAAAGAAAGCCCAGAAACTCCAGCACCTATAATAACTATCATTTACCAAAGTTCCTTTGAATTTTATTGAACCATTTTATAGCGTCTAATATGTCTCTCTTATTTATTTCTGGCCATAACTTCTTTGTTACATAAATTTCGGCATAAGTAGATTGAAAAGGCAAAAAATTAGAAAGTCTCGAATATCCACCAGATCTTATTATTAAATCTACATTATCCTTAACTAATAGGTATTTTCTCAATTCATCCTCATTAATCTTTTCTATTTTTATTTTTCTTTTTGCGATTTCTCTCATTGCTTTAAGAATTTCGTAAGTGCCACTATAAGCTATTAATATGTTTAAAATTCTCTTGTTATATTTAGATGTTTTTCTAACTATTTTACTCATTAATTTTGTTAGCGATTTTGGTAAGGAAATTAAATTTCCGCAGAAATTAATTTTTACTTCGTATAATTCTAATTCTTTATATTCTCCATTTAACCATCTTTTTAAATATTGTCTTAAAATCTTAAACAATCCTCTCTTTTCTTTTTCACTCCTGTTTATTAAGTTTTCTAGCGATAATGCATATATGCTTACTTTCTTAACACCAATCTCTAAAAGATAGCTGAGAATTTCTTCAATTTTTTTTGCACCATAAAAATGCCCCATATATGGAGGCAACCCCTTTTTTCTTGCCCACCTTCTATTTCCATCTGGTATTATTCCTATGTGTTCTGGAACTTTCATAGCTTGGGATTCAATATTTTAAAGTTTAACTCTTTTAATTTGTTTTCTATTTCAACTCTTTTCTTTTTTCCAACCGTAGATGCTATTCTAATAGCATATAAGTTTTTATCTAAATCTTTAATTTTTTCGATATCTTTTAAACTTCTTACTAAAATTTCGTAGTAGCCAGCCTTGTTTTTGTATTTTAAGTTCTTAGGAGCACCATAACCAATTCTAACAACCTTTGGTTTGCCTTTTTTATGCAACCTTACTTTACTTTGCCTGCCTCTAGGCTTTCTCCAATTTCCCTTTAATCTTTTAACCGAATCCTTCATTTGCCTTTTAAAATTTGGTAATTTTCTTGGATTCATGTTTAATTTAAGTTCTCTTTACTTATTAAGAATATTCCATCTTGAAAAACTCTTCTGTCCCATTTCGGAACTCTTGTAGACTGTTCTATATTATTGCATGTTTGCCCGACATCTTCGATGTTGTTTCCAGAAACTATTAAATAATTCTCCTTCATCTCAACTTTTGCATTTCCGACTATCTCAGCTATTCTAGGCTTCTTTTCCCCTAAAAAATTATAAATAAAAATTTTACCCTCTTTTATTTCAATCTTTATCGGAAAATGAGAATAAACTATTTTCATAGTGTATTTATATCCCTTAGTAACCCCCTCGATTAAATTTCTCACATGCGCTATAATAGTATTAACCATAGCTACATACTCTTTTCTAATTTTTGTTGTATATGCAATAAATTTGTTATCCTCTATTTTCATAAAAATTATCTTATTTAGCGCGTAATGTTTTATTTCCTTCGACGTTTTGCCCAATTTTCCCTCGCAAATTATTTTATTTTCTTGGATCTCTATTTTAACATCTTCCGGAATCCTAATTTCTGCTTTATATGTTTTTTGAGTTTCTGATTTAGTAGACATATGCCAAAAGTTTCCCACCTATATGCAATTCTTTTGCTCTTTTATTGTCTATAACACCCTTAGATGTTGTTAATATTATTATTCCAACATTTTTAGCCGGTAAAAATCTTTTTTCATATTTTTCTATTTCATCTATCTTAACAGAAAATCTCGGTATTATAACGTTGCAATCAACAATTTTATTCTTGAGTTCTATTTTTATTAATCCTTGTTTATTATCTGGTATTATCTCTATATTTCCGACATACTTATTTTCTTGCATAACTTTTAAAACATTTTCTACCAACTTACTTCTCTTTACAACTACTTCTTTCTTACCAATTCTTTCAGCGTTTTTTATTTGAGATAGCACATCAGCTAATAAGTTATGCTGCATAGTAATTCTTATATATATTGAAAATATAAATTTATAAAGAATTAATTTATGAATTGCCCCGGTCGTCTAGCGGCCAAGGATAGCGGCCTTTCGTTCAAGAAAGGATTGATAAAACAATGAAAGGAAAGCCGCAGACCCGGGTTCGAATCCCGGCCGGGGCAATTTTTAAAAATTCTAACAAATAATTTTATTTGGTTAAGACTTCGCTTTCTGTTTTTCTTTTACCTATAAAATCTTCTATAGAGTATCTAAACTCTTTATAATCTTTTATCTGCCCTTTAAGCAAAGCAATTTCTCTTGCTAAAAGATATAAAAATAATGCAATAGATTTTTTACTTTTGTTATTAATAGGAATTATAAAATCTATTCCTGAAGGATTGGATTTGGAGTTACAAAGAGCAAAAATCGGAACGTTCATTTTAAAAGCTTCTATTACAGCTCTAAAATCTAAATCTAAGCTAAAAACTAAAATTGCATCTATTTCTATAAAATTCTCGCTAGAACAGTTAGTAAAAGTTCCTGGCAAAAATCTACCTAAATGAACATTCATACCTGTTATTTCTTTGAACTTTTCTAAGGGATAAAAATATTTTTTATTTCTGTTAATAATAATAACATTTTTGTTTACTAAATACCTAGCTAACATTCTTATTCTCCTATCTATTTCTCTTATATTTAATACAACACTTCCGTTTGGTAACTCTCTATATATAAATCTTTTCATTAAATCGTTCTTACCCTTTCCTAAGGGAATAAAATACTTTAAATACATTTTTTTACTTATTAACAACTTTTCCATATTTATTATACAATATTCTTAATTAAATTTCTTATTTTGTTTTTAATTTCCTCTCTAACGCACTTAGAACAAAGATACCCACCAAAAATTCTATTAACCCTTTTCTTTGAAAGACAAAGTTTCTTAAGCTTATTAGCTCTAGGAATCCCATGAATTATTCCTTTACATTTTGCACATTTTACATATCCATATAGTTTCATTTTTTTCTTCCCCATATTTTTAAAATTATTCTACTAGTAAAGTATTTTAACATTAAGGTAAGTAGAAAAACTATTAAAATATACATCAAAACCCAACTAACCTCTAAGTTTAAATACGGTAAATATACCTTAAAATTACCCAAAAACATCCACAGAACGTAAAAAATTAGAATTCCGGCAAAGATATTAACAAAAATATATTTTGAGCTAATTCTAAAAAATCTTATTTGACACTCCAAAACCTTATCTATTTTGTTTTCCTTAGAGTATTTTTCCATTTCTTTATAAAGTTCAGAAATCTTTCTATTTCTTTTAATAGCCAATTCAATTATAGTAGCTATGATTGCATAGATTATTGAAGCCGTTATTATTATAATTTCGCTCATTCTAAAAACCTTTTTATGAAATTTGGTACATCTTCACTCTTTTCTCTCTTGATCATTAAGTAATAGCTATAAGACGCTGAAACGAGAATTATTAAAGCTGTATGATAAAGAATTGCTCCAAAAACGTCTGTTAAAACAGCTATTATTCCACTAAGTATTCCACTTAATATAGTTATAGTTGGTATGTATCTATCTAAAACATCTTTAATTACTCTTTCATCACTTCTATATCCACTAATTCCAAAACCATAATGAGATAGACTTTCAGCTATGGATTGTGGATCCATACCAGAAGAATATACCCAAATCCAAGAAAAGATAGTCAAAATTATAGTAAAAAATATAAAAAATACAATCGTTTTCAATATTTCTTTCTCTATGGTTATACCTTCTGGCAAAGTTTTTATTCCAAAAAATTCAAGAATTAAGCCTCTAGGAACTGTGAAATAATAAGCAATTCCGCTAACAGCATAACCATTTGAATCAAAACAACCAAAAATTCCACATCTTAAATCATCAACTTGAATAGTTGCGGAAGATAAAAACATCGAATGTAAAATCATTAAAAGTGATGAGCCAAAAATTAGAGGTAGTGTAGATGTATAAAACAAACTAAGCTCTAAGGGTCTTCCAAAACCTCTAAATTGAGTATAAACTAATGGTATTTCTATAACACTTCTTATAAACACTATCGAAAGAACAATTAATCCAAAAGTTGAAATAAGAGAAATTAAAGAACTCAAAAAAATTTCATAGTTTCCTCTTTCCATAGCAACAATTAAAGAAAGTAATTTTCCAGTGGGGTATGCGTTATCTTCTTGAAACCAAAGAATATACTTTCCAGTTTTGTATGAAATAGTAAATGGGCTTAACAAATTCACAAAAAACATGTAAATTATTCCGGCGAGAATTATTAAAGTTAACCCGCTTCCAAATCTTGTTTTATCAATACCCTTAGAAATTAAATAAACTAAAATGCCACCAAGAACTATTTGAAAATAAACTATTGCAAAAAAACCAGGCTTTATTGGAACTTGGAAAGCAAATGCTAAACCCTCTATAAATATAAATAAATACGCTAATATAGCTTCTAAAGCCTTTGTTTTTTTTCTACCCTCTATATCTTTTATATCCCAGCCTAAAATCTTAGAAGATACGAGCAAATGAACTATAATAGATGCAGTAATTATTGGAGTTACGCCCAATGTAGCTAAGGTTCCTATTTTAGATCCGGTTAATGTTGAGTATAAAACCATAAACGGATTTGGTGTTTGATATGCATGTAATGTTCCTACTAAGGGAATGTTGAGCAAAAAGAAGTATAAAAGCAAAAATATGCAAATCCACTTCAACTTTTCTCTAAACGATAAACTCGTTTTAAATTCTTCAACAGTTGGCAAATACTTAGAAATTTTTATTAGTATATCCATAATTTTTTAGAATTATGTAAAAATTACTTTTCCTCCCATACTTTCTATCTTTTTAATTGCATTCTTAGAAGCTTTACTTATTCTAACTATTACTTTTCTATTTATACTCCCCTTAGATAAAAGCTTGTCATACCCCAATTTTTTAAGATCTATTTCTATATTATTTTCATCGATTTTCCCTTCTATAATCATTCTATCTATAAGATTTGAAAGCTGAGATAAAGTTATTGTTTTTAACTCCTTTCTTAATGGATAAGAAAACCCTTTTTTTCCTATGGATTCTGGGTAATATTTTAGAAAATACATTAATTTTGAACCGAACTTACCAGCATTTCCCCTCCCCCCTCTTGAGCCTTTGCCTCTAGGATACCCATGCTTTCCATGGTACGTTCTTTCACCCCTTCTCCTTTTTTTCTTAAACCTCACTACCATTTATATTTTTTATACAATAATGAATAAATTTCCTTCGAAAGCAGAAGCAATAAAGATATTAGCGATAAAATAGAGGCTTCTAAGAGATATCCTAGGCCTACTAGCATTCCTATTGCAGAAACAAACCATAAGGATGCTGCAGTTGTTACCCCTATAACCTTTTCTTCAATCTTTTCCTTTATTATTACACCCGCACCTATAAATCCCATTCCAACTAGTATATTTGCAATAATTCTTGCAGCATCCTGCTTTTCAAAAAAATCCATTGAAAAATAGGTAAATGTAAAGGCAGCTAAACCAACTAATATATGAGTTCTTACTCCAGCGGATTTATGCCTACTTTCCCTCTCTAAACCTATTATACCACTAAGAATTATTATTAATGCTACCTTAATTAAAAACTCTTCCATACATATTTTTATGAGAAAATTTCCAATAAATACTTTAAGGAGGTTGGCAAAGGAGTTAAAAGTTAGAAGACTATCCAAAGAAGCTATAGAGGAGCTTCAATTTTTTATAGAGTACAAAACAAAAAAAATTTTAGAATTAGCAAAAGAGATTATGATAAACTCTAAAAGAAAAACCCTAAAAAAGGAAGATATTTTATTAACTGTCAAAAAATGAGATTATTATGGAAAAGAAAACAAAAATAACTCCGTGGGAAGTTAAGGGAAAAATAGAATATGAAAAAGTTGCAAACGAATTTGGCCTAAAAATAATAGATGAAGACATAAAAGAAAAAATTAAAAAAATTGCAAAAGAAATTCATATTCTAATAAGAAGGGGCTATTTTTTTGCTCATAGAGATTTGGATTTAGTTTTAAAAGATTATGAAAATGGCAAAAAATTTTTTCTATATACAGGCAGAGCACCAAGCGGGCCAATGCATATTGGTCACTTAATTCCATTTATTCTAACAAAATGGCTTCAAGAAAAATTCGAAGCTAATGTTTACATAGAAATACCAGATGAAGAAAAATTTGTAGCTGGAAAGGCGAAATTGGAAGAAATTGAATATTGGACAAAAGATAATTTATTAGATATCGCTGCTTTAAATTTTGATGAGGATAAAACATTCATTTTTCTAACAAGTGAATATATAAAAAACATTTATAAATTAGCGATAAGAATTTCGTCTAAAATTAATTTTTCTACAGCAAAAGCTATATTCGGCTTTACAAACCAATCTAATATAGGGATAATTTTTTACCCAGCGATTCAACTAGCACCAACTTTTTTCGAAGATTGCTATTGTTTAATTCCAGCTTCTCTAGATCAAGACCCTTATTGGAGATTACAAAGAGATATTGCAGAAAAGCTTAACGGAAAAAAATCTGCTCAAATAACTTCAAAATTCTTAGTCCCATTAACAGGAATAGAAGGAAAAATGAGTTCTAGCGATCCAAAAACAGCAATATTTCTAAATGATTCAGAAGAAGAAGTAAAAGAAAAAATTTTTAAATATGCATTTTCTGGAGGGCAGCCAACTATAGAATTGCATAGAAAGCTTGGAGGTAATCCAGAAATAGATGTTTGCTTTCAGTGGCTATATGCTTTTTTTGAAGAAGATGATAAAAAAATAGAAGAAATAAAAGAAAAGTATAAGAGTGGAGAATTATTAACTGGAGAGTTAAAAGAATATGCATCTAAAAAAATATCTGAATTTTTAAAAGAGCATCAAAAAAGAAAAAAACACGCTGAAGATAAGTTAAGAAAGTATATGTATGAAGGAAAGTTAGCTAATGAAATGTTAAACAAAATCTATTCATGAATGAAATTATTGAAATTTTAAATCAGATAGAAAAAAACTTTGGGAAAATTACACATAACGAATTTCTAAATCTTTTAAATAATATAAAAAAACAAAATTTAGTTGAGAAATTAAGCGATGAAGTTTTTGTAATAGGAGATTTGCATGGCGATTACGATTCTTTAATAAATTTATTAAAATTTGTAGAAAATGAAAAAATTGTTTTTTTAGGTGATTATGGAGATAGAGGAAATTATCAAGTTGATGTTTATTATACAATAATAAAGCTAAAGAATGAATTAAAAGATAGAGTAATCCTATTGAGAGGTAATCACGAATTCTTCAAAAATTTCTTAGTATCTCCACATGATTTACCAAGACAACTATTAGCAAGGTTTGGGAATAAAGCTCTAGAAATTTATGAAGAAATAAAAAACTTTTGGGAAAAAATGAGCTTAGCAGCTTATAATAAAGATATATTTTTTGTTCACGGCGGAATTCCTATAGAAAAAATAAAGATAGAAGAAATAGAAAAGCAAACTATTTCTGTATGGAATCAATTATTGTGGAACGATCCTATAGAAAAACAAGGTTTTTATCCTTCCTATAGAGGTATTGGATACCTTTTTGGAAGCGATATAACGAATGATTTTTTAGAAAAAAACAAAAAAAAGATTATAATAAGATCTCATGAACCATGTAACGGAATAAAGTACAATCATAACAATAAAGTTATTACTATTTTCTCGATGAAAGGTTACTACGGAAATGAAAAAGTAGCTGCTATAAGAATTAGAAAAGAAGAAATAGAAAAGATAATTATTTAATGGCGCTATATTTTGTAGGTTTGGGAGTTGCCAACATTAAGGATATAAGTATAAGAGGCCTAGAGTTAATTAAAGAAAGTGATTTGATTTTTCTAGAAAATTATACTAGTTTATTTGAAAGCTCAAAGGAAGAAATAGAAAAGATAATAAACAAAGAAATAAAAATTCTAAGTAGAAAAGAATTAGAGGAAGAATATGAAAAAATTTTAGAGTTAGCAAAAAATAAGAAAGTTTGTATTTTAGTTTTTGGAGAGCCTTTTTTTGCAACAACTCATGTTTTTTTAAGAAACGAAGCTCTAAAAAGAAAAATAGAGGTTAAAATAGCTCATTCCTCTTGCTCCCTATGTTCAATTTTCTCTTTTGGAATAAGCTGCTATAAAATAGGAAAAATTATAACTATTCCTCTAAAATCAAAAATTTCGGATTATCCAAAAAGCATTTACGAGTTTATAAAACAAAATAAAAACAAAAAATTACATACAATTCTTTTATTAGATATAGATGTTGAAAAAAAAGAATTTTTAAAACCTAAGGACGCTTTGAATTTCTTAATAGAAATAGAAAGGGAGTTTAAAGAAAATGTTATTAATGAAAATGATTTAGTAGCTATAATCAGTAAAATAGGTTATAATGAAGAAAAACTGTTCTTCGGAAAAATAAAAGATTTAATAGAAAGAGAAATAGAAATCCCAGCTATTATAGTACTTCTAGCTGAATTGTCAAAAATAGAAAAAGAAAGCTTAGAACTGTTATCAGAAAAGGTTTAAAAATCACTTAGAAGGTTTAAGAGAAAAGTAAATTATTATAGAAAATATGAGAAGGAAAACTATTAATGCTATTGTGGAATAAACTTCTTCTTCCATAGAAGAAATAGAAAAAGCAAAGCCCCTGAAAACTACTAATCCTATTACTATAAAAACTGAAAGTGTTAGAAAGAATATGAAAATGAAAGAAGTCTTATCTATTTGTTTTTTGCCAACTTCTTCTAAGGCTGGTTTAAATATAAAGGGTAAAAACATTATTACTATAATTGATATCATTACAAAAATTGTATAAATCAAAAATCCGGAAAGATATTGAGTAATATCTATACCAGCAATTATAGGTGCTGCAGAAACTAAAAAAGCTGCAGATATAGATATGACAGAATTCACAGCCATGTTTTCCTTAGGATCTCCAAAAATTTTACTTTTCCTAAGCAAACCGTAAAAAACTGCGGATGTTAATATAAAGGGTATTATAAACTTAAAAAATCCAAGATTGTTCAAAGTTATTATTAAATTCGAGATGGGATCTACCATATTTTACCTTATTGTCACCCTTCCAGCTATTACTATTATAATAGCAAGAATTATTAATAAAACTAGTAAACCAAGAGTAAAAGTTATTTCAGATGGCGTTGAACTTACAGAGCTTGTATGAGTTTTTTCGTAAGCAACGCTTGGGCCGCCAAGTGTTGAAATAATAATAGTAAGCATTCCACTAGTTATAAGAACTAAAATACCGAAAATTAACATAACGCTTAACATCATTCTACTATTTTGAAACCTCTCCAAAACTTTCAAAAAATCCGGATAAAACATAGAAGAAACTATAAGACCAACTAAGAAAATTATCGCTATAATAAACATCTGAACAAAGAAAGTAGATAAAAATATGGAAATGTCTATACCACTAATAACTGGAAAGACTAAAACGAGTAAAAAAACTAAGAAAGAAATTAATCCGGAAATAGACTTAGATTCAACTATTTTTGACCTTGTTAAAAAAACATAAGTCAATGTCATAAACAAAATCGATGGTACTACAAAAGTTATTATTCCGCTTTCTATTAGACTCAATATAGCATTTTCTATATAATTCTCCATAATTAGACCTTAAGTTTTTGTACTATTTCGCCCAATAATCTAACGCTTTCTATTAATGAAGGTAGCAACTCTTTTAAGGTCTTGCTTAAAGTATCTACTTTAATAGATAGCTCGCTTACCATATCTCTATTTAATCTAATTTCACTAAGAATTTTATTTAGCTCGTCTTTGCTTCCTTTTGATAAATCCTCTATTTCCTCCTTTAGACTCAAAATCCTCTCTTCAAACTCTTTAAATCTTAAATTTGTCTCCATAAGTCTCTTGTTAATTTCCTGCATTTTTTCCCTAAGTAAGTATTCTATATATTCCTCTAAGCTTACATAGTCTATTTGTGTATCTACAGCTTCTTCTTTTTTCGTTTGCGCTTGTTGAGTTGTTGAAAGAGGTGCTGAAGCTATAGGTTGAAATGCTTGTTGTTGAAATTGCGATTGAATGCTTGCTTGGATGTTTTGAGGTTGTTGTGTATAAATTTGTTGATTTTGCGGTACTAATTCTGTTTGTTGAGTAATAGAGGTTTTTTCAACTTGAGTCTGCAAGCTCCTACTACTTAAAGCTTCCATAAGAGCCTTATCTATTTCTTCTGGGGAAAATCCTTCTTTTCTTAATAAATCGATAATTTCGATTTCGCTAAAACCCTTGTCTAACAAGTTTTTAACCCTTTCTACAGGAATCTCGCCTTTACCAACTTTTACCTCTTTTTTGCCACTAAATAACCCGCCAAACATACTCATAAATTATTATTTATTTTTAATATTTATTAATTCATTAACAATCCTTTTAACTTCTTCTCTAGTAACAAAATTAGATCTTATTGGATTAAACAACTCGAACAATTCCTTTATTTCTTTGACTTCAATCACATCAGCTTTTTTCTTAAGCTCTGCCTTAATCTTTTCTATTTCAATATTAATAGAATTTAACTCGTTTTTTAAATCTTCAATAGCTGCCTTATTTTTGTTATTTTCTTCATTAAAATTTTTTATTATTTTATCGATTTTTTCATTAGTATTCCTAATCTCCATTTCTATTTTAGTTATTCTCTGATCTATCATCCTTATTTGTAAATTTAAGTCATTCAATAAACTAATAAACTTTTGGTCGCTAGAAAAAGACTCACTCGCCATAATTAATTGTAGTCCAGAAAAATTATATATTATGGAAATTAATGTAATAGAGAACAAGCTACAAATAGACTTGAGGTCTGGATGGAGCGATTTAATAACTATCGAAGATGGAAGAGAAACTATGAAATTAGTTATAGAAAATTTGCTTGCAAATAAAAATATTGTAGATATAATAATTCTAGGTGATAGAGAGCTTGAGTATGATTTCGAAAAAATAAAAATACTAAGAGAAATAGCAAATTGCTATGAAGCCATAAACTATAAAAAATTATTAACTCCGCTTCCAGAAGAAATAAAATTTTTTGAAAGCCTATCTACAAATTTTGAAATATTGAATAATATTGTCGAAAACATTAAATCGGACATTATAGAAAGTTACAAAAAATTAGTATTACTGAAAAAAAGACTATCCTTCTTAGCACAAAAAACTAAGAACAATGTTTTAGCGTTTTTCATCGAAAAACACATAATACCTATAATAGATGAAATGAAAAAAACCACTATAATTAAACTCTTGATAGAAAAAGAAGAAATAGAAAAATACATTTATAAACCAAAAGATAGGAGTATATATAGAGAAATACTTTCACCAATAATAAGACCGATATTCATGGAAACGAAATTTTATTTAGTTTTGCCAAAAGATTCTATAAAAATAGAAGAGTATGAAATAAAAGGAAACTTAAAGGTTGAAATTTATAAAGTTCCTAATAAAGTTAGATACATTTATGTTTTGCACGCCCCAGAATTCTATTTAAATAGCGATGAAATAAGAATATTAGAAAGGGTTAGAGAATATTTAACAGAACATAAGCCAAGTGAAGCAGAATTAAGGGATTTTCAAAAAACAAGAGAAGCGTTTTATAATTTAGAGTTAGATTTAATAAAAAGAGTTGCTGAAGAGCTCAATACACCAATACCAGAAAAAAGAGTTAAGGAATTAGCAGATATATTAGTTAGATATACTGTAGGTTTTGGAATTTTAGAAAGAATTCTTGCAGATGAAAACGTCACAGATATTTATATTAATGCACCTATAGGAATGCTCCCAATATTTGTTCAACACGTAAATTATGAAGAATGCGAAACGAATATAGTTATTTCAGCAATAGAGGCAGAAAACTGGGCAACTAAGTTTAGATTATACTCTGGAAGACCATTAGATGAAGCTAATCCAGTATTAGATACTGAACTAAACATTCCAGAGGGTAGAGCTAGAGTTGCGATTACTACTAGAAGCTTAAATCCAGAAGGTTTATCTTTTGCATTTAGAAGGCATAGAGATAAACCATGGACCTTACCTTTATTAATAAAAAAGAAAGCAATTAATCCACTGTTTGCTGGATTAATGAACTTTATTGCAGCAGGCGGTAGAAGTTTCTTAGTTGCTGGTGGAAGAGGTTCTGGAAAAACTAGTTTATTAGGGGCAATAATGTTAGAAATACCAAGAAAATATAGAATAATAGTTATTGAAGATACCCTAGAATTACCAGTACCACAGATGAGAGAGCTTGGATTTAATGTAGAAAGATTAAAATCAAGAAGTGTAATTACAAAAGTAGAAAGCGAATTGCCAGCTGAAGAAGCATTAAGAACTGCATTAAGATTAGGAGATAGTGCATTAATAATTGGTGAAATTAGATCTACAGAAGCATTAACACTTTTTGAAGCGATGAGAGTTGGTGCATTAGCACATAGCGTTGCTGGAACTATTCATGGCGAATCTGCATATGGAGTTTTCGATAGAGTTGTTAACGATCTAAAAGTTCCTAAGACAAGCTTTAAAGCAGTAGATTTAATAATAATTTCAGCAAACTTAAAATCGGCAGATGGACTAAGAAGATATAAAAGAGTTGTTGAAGTTGTTGAAGTTAAAAAACATTGGGAAGAAGATCCATTAGCTGAAAACGCGTTTGTTCCATTAATGATTTATAATGCAAAAGAAGATAGTTTGCTACCAACCCAAACATTAATTAATGGAGAAAGTTTTGTTATTAGAGAAATTTCAAAAAGAATACCAGAGTTTTATGGAAATTGGGATTTGGTATGGAATAATATTTTACTTAGAGCAAAAATAAAACAAAGGTTAGTTGAGCTAAGCGAAGAACTTAAAAAACCCGAACTCTTAGAGGCTGATTTTGTTGTATGGAGCAATGAATTGTTTAATTTAATTTCTGAAGAAGTAAAAAATGAAATTGGGAAATTAGATTCCAATGAAATTTATAAGAGATGGGAAGAAAAGGTTATGGAAAAAATTTAAGAACTTAGTTCTTTAAGATAGTCCCCTAAGAACTTCCCTTATTTTTTCTTTGGCCTGTTGTTTGTCTTGAATGGTATCTATCTCAGTTATAGAAAGAGTAGAAGTAACAGCTTTCAAACCTTCATACTCCTCTCGCAAGTTTTTTAATTTGTTTTTTATTTCCTCTAAAGGTAAGGCGTCTACCTTCTTTAATAATTCCTCAAACTTTTGTCTAGCCTCTTTAGCTTTCTGAGCAAGGATTTTTAACTCAATGCTATATTTTTCTGCCTTAATAAATCCATATCCTCTAAAGAAAGCGCCAGCTAAAAACATTGCTACAAAAATCGCTACAGAAAATGCTCCTAATATGCTGAACCAACTAGCAACTAAAAGAATAAAAATTCCCATCGGTAATGTCATGAAAGTTATAATAAAGGCTATTAAAGCTTCTATTGGTCTACCAACTCCTTCAAATATTTTAAGTTGTTTTAAAAAAGCCCATGTGATTACGTATATTGCAGCGAATGGTAGTATGAAAAAATATAGCAAAGCTGGCATATAGCAAGATATACTTTCGCTTATATTCAAACTGCTTAAAACTTTACAAACTGGTTGCGGCAATTGATAAATCTTAAATCCTTTAAATTCCTCCCTTCTAAACAATTCCTCTGGATTATCTGGAAATATTTTTACGTATCCAAACCTCTGTAAAATCGGTAGTAAAAATATAGTTATAATTAAAACTGAGTATAGCAAGATGGGCAACCATCCAAATCCGCCTCTAAATTTCAAAACACCGCCCAAATAAAGAAGAATTAAAACTATAGATAATATTACAACTACAACTATAATACCTTCCATTATAGACTCTATACCTTGACTATAAACTGGAAAAATGAAAAAAACTGTAAATAACAAAAAAAGCGTAAAAATATTCAAACTGATTTTTTTATTGCTCATAATTTTTTATATGTAATCTTCTTATATAAATATCTTTGCTACCAAATTTCATTTGTTTATAGATACGAACCCTGCATCTACTAAAATATTTGCTATTTCCCTACTTAATTCAACCACGCTATCTTTTTCGTATGGCCCATACCAATTTCCATCAGGCCCAATAAACTTTGGAATTTCAACTAGAACTCTCACCTTAACAACATTATCGTTAGCTGATTTAAAATTTTCTTCCTGATTAACTTCTTTTTGAACATTTGAAGTTTCTCTATTTTCTATATTAATATTTTCATTAACATTCTTAACATCTTTTTTAATTTCATCACTCTCAAATAACTTTTTTTTCATTTCCTTAACCAAATCTATTATCTTAAAAAATATTTCCTCTTCGTTTTCAGTCATATTTGGCGGTAAACTACCGCTTTTCAAAAAAACAAACACGCCATCAATAATTTTTTTAATCCTTAAAGATAAAATATCATCTACCATCTTTTTAGCGCTCTTTAGTTCGTGCTTAACTTTTTCATCTTGTGTAGATTTATAAATTTCTTCCTTAGAGTTTAGATAATAATTAACCTTCTTAAAAAAATCCTTAGGAAGTAAAGAGAGTTTATTTTCACTTTTTTCCGCAATATAAGCCTCTCTTATATAATCAAAAGTTATTATTTCTTCTATGTCCTCCATAAAATAACTTCTAAAAAATATTTTATGTATTTCTATACTGCTTTATCTCTAATACTCATCTATAATTTCTACTTTCTCTAATTTCGCCTTTCCCCCAGTGGGTCTAGCAATAATTTGATTACAATTCAAACATTTTACAATAGTACTTGCCTTCTCAAAAATTATTTGTTCGCTTCTGCACTTTAAACAAACTACTTTTAAAAACTTCCCTGCCATATTAACTTTTTATATCTATCTTTTTAGCTCTAAACCCTTTTCCGTGCGAATGTTTCTTCCCACACTCTTTACACTTAAACTTTAAATCAACCTTCTTAACACTCTTTTCTCTGCCTTTTGGATTTTCCTTAGGAAAACTTCCATATCCTTTCATTTTTCTCATAAATCTTCTTTGACCGTGAGATAATGTTCTTCTCTGCCTTTTTTTAGAAATTTCAACAGTATGCAAAGTATGTTTTTTGCAGTACTTGCAATATACTTTAACTTCCTTTGGAATCTTCATTAAAATAATAATTTCATAGATAAATTTATAAATTTATAATGCCTAGAGACGAATTTAACTTAGTTAGACATGAACTAATAGGCTTAAAAGTTAAAATAATAGATAGTAAAAACAAAAAACTCAAAGGAATTAGCGGAAACGTTGTTTACGAAACCTATAATACTATTATAATTGAGAATTTGAAAAAGAAAAGAAAAACAATTCCAAAAAAAGGAACTATTTTTGTTTTTGAGTTAGAAAATGGTAAAAAAGTAAAAATCTTAGGCAATATATTAGTTGGTAGACCAGAAGATAGAATCAAAAAGAAGTTTCCTAAATGGAAATTATCGGAAATAAATAGTTAGAAAATAACAAACCTTAAATAATTTTATGTTAGTCGTATACGAAAACTCTTGCCCGAATTGTGGAGGAAGAATAAGCTATGAAAGATTAATAAATAAACTACCTTGCGAATCTTGCATGAAAAATATTCCAGAAGAAATCAAAAAATTAAAACCTAATACCAAAAAATTTTATAAAAAAATTCTAAGAGAACTAAAATCTAACTATACTTTAAAGAATTACATTAATTATGTTAAAATAATTCTTCAAACAGACGATTTCTTAAAATTTTTTAAAAAAGCGATAAATTCAAATGCATGGAGTGCACAAAGAATGTGGGCAACTAGAATTTTCAAAAATTTATCCTTTGCAATAATGGCTCCAACTGGAAGCGGCAAAACAACATTTTTAATAGTTTTATCTCTATACATGGCCTATAAACATAAAAAAAAGATATACTTCATATTACCAACAAGTTTATTAGCATCTCAAGTTTATGATAAATTTAAGAGATTAGCAGAATCCTTAAATTTAGATTTAAAAATAGTTACTTTCAATTCTATTCTAAAAAAGAAGGAAAGAGAAGAAGCTATAGAAAAAATAAAAAACAAAGAATTTCAAATTTTAATAACTACAAATATGTTTCTATCTAAGAAATTTGAAATGGTAAAGGACTTTAACTTCGATATTATAATAGTTGATGATGTCGATTCTTTTCTAAGAGCTTCAAAAAACATAAACAAAGTTCTAAATCTTTTAGGTTTTGGAGATGAAGTGATAGAAAAGGCATTAGAAAATGTTGAATTAAGAAGAAGCTTAATGTTTGCTAACGAAGAAGAGAGGAAAGAAAAAGAGAAAAAAATTGAAGAAAACAAAAATTTTATTAAAAAATTTTCTTATAAAAATAAGGTACTAGTTGTTAGCGGAGCCTCTGCAAGAGCAAGAACAAAAAGAGTAATGTTATTCAATGAATTGCTTGGTTTTCAAATCGGAACAAAAATAGAGGGAATAAGAAATGTTGAAGATGTATATGAACAAGTTAAAGAAAACTTAGAGGAAAAAATTTTCGAATATGTTAAAAAAATTGGTAAAGGAGGATTAATTTTTGTTCCTGCAGATAAAGGAATTGAATATGCTAAAAAATTAGAAGAATTTCTTGTTTCTAAAGGAATTAAAGCAAAAACTCTCGAGAAAACAAAATTATCTATAATTAAAGATTTTATAGCTGGAAATTTAGATGTTTTAATAGGAATTGCTTCTTATAAAAGTCCATTAGCTAGAGGTATTGATTTACCAGACGTTATAAGATATGCAATATTTGCTGGCCCACCAAAATTCAAAATAAAAATAGACATCTCTGAATTTAAACCTTCTAGAATTTTAGCACTATTGCTCCATATAAGAGAATATTTAGAAAAAAAAGAAGAAAAGGATAAGCTAGATGTGCTATCAAATAAACTCAGAAAGATTTCTGGATTAACAGAAGAGAATTTAAAAACAATAATAAATGCTATAAAAGAGAATAAGCAGCTTGAGGGTTTTCTAGAGCATTGTAGAGAAATACTTAAGGATAGTTATGAATTTATTAAAAGTTTATTAAGCAATGAAAAATTCGTTAAAAAATTGAGAGAGAGTAAAAAGTTGTCGTTTGGAGAAAGCGAAGATAAATTTTATTTTATTATCGCAGACGTTCAAGCATATATTCAAGCAAGCGGAAGAACAAGTAGATTATATGCTGGCGGAATTTCTAAGGGTTTAAGCTTAGTTTTAGTAGATGATGAAAAAGCTTTTAATAGCTTAAAGGAAAAAATTAAATGGTTTGATGAAAAAGCTAACTTTAAAAACCTTAACGAAATCGATTTAGAAGAAATTATTAAAGAGATTGATAAAGATAGAGAGACTATCAAAGCTTTAAAAGAAGGTAAAATAGAACCTAAAAAACTAAAAGACTTATTAAAAATTGGTTTATTGATAGTCGAAAGTCCAACAAAGGCTAAAACAATATCTAAATTTTTCGGAACGCCTGCCATTAGAGAAATAGATGGAGTAAGAATTTACGAAGTTTCTAGCGGAGATTATATACTACTAATAACTTCAAGTATAGGGCATGTATTTGATTTAGTTATAAAAGATGGCTTTCACGGAGTTTTAATAAAAGATGGTAACTTCATACCAGTATACGGAACTATAAAAACTTGTCAAAAATGCAAATCCCAATATACAGATAATATAACGTTTTGTCCCATAGATAACGAAAAACTTTTTAATAAAATTAAAATCTTAAACGTTTTAAGAGATTTAAGCCAAGAAGTAGATGAGATATTAATAGCAACAGACCCAGATGCCGAAGGAGAAAAAATTGGTTTTGACATAGCAAACTTTTTAAGTCCCTTTGTAAAAAAAATAAAAAGATTAGAATTTCATGAAATAACATACAAAGCTATTAGAAATGCTTTGAACAATCCAAGAGAAATAAACTTAAATTTGGTTAAGTCTCAAATAGTTAGAAGAATAGAAGATAGATGGTTTGGTTTTGAATTAAGTCAAAAAGTTCAAAAAGAATTCAAGAAAAAAACTTTATCTGCAGGCAGAGTACAAACACCAGTACTAGGCTGGATAGTAAAAAGAACTGAAGAGAGTAAAAATAGTTTAAAGGATTATTTAAGAGTTTATTTCGATAATCTTAAAGTTGTTTTTGAATTCGAAAAGTTGGCAAAAAAAGAAAAAGAAAAATTCTTCGAAGAAATTATAAAAAACAGATATGTTCTTGTTGAAAAAATAGAACAAAGAGAAGAAACATTAAATCCATTACCACCTTATACAACAGATAGCTTATTAAAAGATGCTTCGAACATTTTAAAATTTAGTACAGAAAAAACTATGAGAATCGCTCAAGAATTATTTGAAAGTGGTTTAATAACTTATCATAGAACAGATTCCACAACAGTATCAACTGCTGGAATAAACATTGCTAAGGAATATATAATTCAAGAATTTGGAGAAGAATTGTTTTTTCCAAGACCATGGACAAAAGAGGGTGCACACGAATGTATTAGACCTACAAAAGCAATAGATGCAGAAAGACTACTAGAATTACTAAGATTAAAAATATTACAAATACCTATAATATTAACAAAAGATCATTTAGCGCTTTACGATTTAATATTTAAAAGATTTATTGCAAGCCAAATGAAATCTGCAAAAGTTGAAAAAACTAAATTTAAATTTAAGCTCTTGAATTTGGAAAGGGAAGAAGAATTCATAACAAAAATCTTAGATAAGGGTTTTACAAAAATCACTAAAATAAAAGAAACAAAAATTTCAGAAGGTAAATATGAAATCGTTAGATTTGATGCAGAAAAAGACTATTTCAGAAAACCTTCTATTCCATTATTTTCTCAAGGAGATGTAATATCATTAATGAAGGAAAAGGGAATTGGCAGGCCATCTACTTATGCCTCAATAATTGCTAAGATTTTAGAAAGAAGATATGTTATTAGCGTTAAAAATAAATTAATCGCAACAAAAAGAGGAAAACAAGTTTTTGAATATCTAAAATCTAAATTTGAAAAGTATATTAGCGAAGAATTAACTAGAGATTTAGAAAGAAAAATGGATTTAATTGAGGAAAATAAAGTAGATTACATAGAAGTTCTAAAGGAGATTTACAGAGAAACTATGGAAATAAAACAAATAAAATAAAAAATTATTTTTTTATTTTTCTCTCTATTTCATATACTATTTTTTTCGTTTTAACAACAACATCTGGATTCACACTTATCGAATCTATTCCAGCTTTAACTAAAAATTCAGTAAATTCTGAATATACACTTGGTGCCTGTCCACAAATACTAACAGTTACTTTGTTTTTATGTGCTTCTTTTATTAAATATTCAATTGCTCTTAAAACAGCTTCGTTTCTTTCATCAAAATATCCTAATTTTGCTAATAGTGCAGAATCTCTATCAACCCCTAAAATCAATTGAGTTAAATCGTTAGATCCTATGGAAAAGCCATCAACATATTTTGAAAACTTATCAGCTAAAAATATGTTACTCGGAACTTCTGCCATCATCCAAACTTTAAAGTCTTTATCCCTTTTTAATCCTTCTTCTTCCATTATTTTTAAAGCCTTTTCTAACTCTTCAACAGTTCTTACAAAAGGCAACATAACCCAAACATTATTTAATTTATACTCTTTTCTAACTTTTCTTATTGCCCTACATTCTAATCTAAAAGCGTTTTCAAACTCTTTACTTATATATCTAGATACTCCTCTCCAACCAAGCATTGGGTTATTCTCTTTTGGTTCATACTTTTCTCCGCCAATTAACGAAGCGTATTCGTTTGTTTTAAAATCGCTAAATCTTACAACAACAAATCTAGGATATATTTCTTTTGCAACTAAGGCAATTCCTTCTGCTAACTTATCTATATACTCATTTTCTTTTCCTTGCTCTATTAAATAGTTTGGATGATACTTTATATAACTTCCAATTATAAACTCTATTCTCATTAATCCAATTCCTTCGAAAGGTAAATGACTGTATTTTTTTATAGCTTCTGGAACACCCAAATTCATTAGTATTTTTGTTTTTGTTTTTAATTTTTTAGCTTCACTTACTTCTATATCTTCTTCTTTTGAATACCTTAGCAATTCCTTTATTTCTCCTTCATAAACAAAACCTCTATAAGCATCTACAGTAACAATTTGATTTTCCTTTAAAACCTTAGTAGCCTCCTTAGTTCCAACTATACATGGAATTCCCATCTCTCTACTTACTATCGCAGCATGTGAATTAGAAACTAAAATAGGTATATAATTTTCAGAAAGTATTACAAAATTTTTTTCTAATTCATTATTTCCGCTAACCTCAAAATTATAAACATAATCCATATGCTCCTTAGAAATGAAGTTTACTGATAATTTTATAAACCTTCTCTTATTGCTAACATTTATTTTTTCTCTTTTCAATATTAATTTTCCATTTTCTATCTTAGGTAAAATACCTATTTTAATCAAAGCTATAACCAATGGCTTTATCAAATTCTCTTCCCAAACTTCAGTATTTTTTGAAGCGTTTAAAAATCCCTTAATAAAATATTTTGTTGATTCTTTATCAAGATTTAAAACAAATAATTCAAGGTTGTTTAAAACTTTTAGTAAAAAGGAGTTCTCTATATCTAAAAGTTTGTTTTTAAGATATTGAAGCTGATTTGCATAGGATTTATCAACATTATTTATTACATCATAAATTCTTTTAGCAGCTAATAGACTACCTATAACATATGAAAACTTTTTAGCTCTAATACTTATTGGTTTTTCTGGAATTTCTACACAAGACAATATAGGAATGTCTTTATTATAAACTTCATTTATCGGAATTTTTCTTATATTTTCATCTAATAGCACTATCATTTTATGATCCCTTGTCAGTCTTATGGAATCTAAAAAATCTCTTATATAAATCTTATAAACATAATCTTTTCTTCTACCAGCTGCGATTACTCTCTTCCAAACCAATTTTTTATCTATATTCATAGATAATAGATAAACAGTGTTGTCTTCCGCTATTAATTGATAAACTTTTTCTGCCTCTAAAATTCCATAGTTTGTTATTAACTTAGTTTTAGGTGCTATACAAGTCATACCCCCTTCATCAGTTATAATAGCTGCAGCTTTTTTCATAGCTGGAACCATATCTGGTTCTGTCATAGTAGTAACTAAAATATCGCCATCAACAACTTTGTGAATTTCTGAAGCGTCTCTCAAAATCTTTACTTTTCCAACAGCTATTCCACCGCTTGCAGATAATCCCTTTAATATTGGTTTTATCCTTAGATGAATTTCTTCTAATTTCTTTTCAAAAAATGCAGTTACTGGTCTCGACTGCACAATATAAATCTTACCATTTTCAACAACATACTCAACATCTTGAGGAAATTTATAATGATTTTCTATCTTAACTAAAATTTTCCATAATTCTTTTAAAGTTTTTTCATCCAAACTAGGAACTTCGCTCAACTCTTTTGGAACCTCTATTTCTTTTAAACCATAATCTTCGCTAGCTATTTTCATTTTTGTTTTTTTAGCTATGTGTTTTTCTAAGATTTCTCCAGTTTTTTTATCAATAACAAAAGTATCTGGAGTAACATATCCGCTAACAACAGCCTCTCCTTGCCCATAATGAGCTTCGATAACAATTTTATTTTTATCTCCACTAGCTGGATGTATTGTAAACGCAACACCAGCAACATATTTACCTTTTAAATATTCTTCCTTAGAAATTTTTCCCAATTGTTTTTGAACTACTACAGCAATATCAACTTTTAAATGATTGAAACCCTTTTTCGTTCTATAAAATGTTGCTCTAGCAGTAAACAAAGAAGCCCAACATTTTTTAACTGCACTTAAAACATTTTCATAACCACTAATATTCAAAATTGTTTCTTGCTGACCAGCAAAACTAGCTTCTTTTATATCTTCTGCAGTAGCACTACTTCTTGCAACAACAAAAATATTTTTTCCTCCCTCTATTTTACTTAACTCTTTATAGGCCTCTATTATTTCTTTTTCTATATCTTTTGGCATTGGTGCGTTTCTTATTATTTCTCTAATTTTTTCTGTGTTTTTTTCTAATTCCTCCGCATCATCAACATTTGTTCTATCTAAAATCTCTTTTATTTTTTTGTCTAAACCGTTTTTAACTATATGCTCTCTATAAGCATTTCCCAAAACTACAAAGCCATTCGGTACAGGAATTCCTGCATTTATCATCTCACCAAGATTAGCTCCCTTTCCACCTGCTATATTAACATCTTTCTTAGATAGTTCTTTTAAAAATTTGATGTATTTCATAACAATATATGTAACATTAAGGTTATATATTAATTTCTTCCATTATTGATAAGCATATAAGAATTTAAAAGAAAATATTAAAAATGCTTCAACTATTGGTTTATGAAAAAAAGAATAGCTGTGATAGATAGAGAATTATGTAGATTTGATAAATGTGGTTTAGTTTGTATATCAAAATGTCCAATAACTGATGAAACAAAAAAAGCGGTGTATTTAGATGAGGAAAAAAAATTAATAGTAATAAATGAAGAAAAATGCATTGGCTGCGGAATATGCACAAAAATTTGTCCATTTGATGCAATAAGAATAATTAATTTTCCTAAGCCCTTAGATAGAAAACCAATACATAGATTTGGAATAAATGGTTTTGAGTTATACAATTTGCCTTTTCCAATAGAAAATAAAATAGTTGGAATTATTGGGCCTAATGGAATAGGAAAAACCTCTTCAATAAGAATTTTGATAGGCGAAATAAAACCAAACTTTGGTGAATTAGAAAAAGAATATGAAATAACAGAATTAATCAAAATTTTTAGAGGAAAAGAAATTCAGAGCTATTTAGAAAAATTAAAGAATTCTACTATTTCTCTATCTTACAAACCGCAAAGAGTTGATTTAATACCAAAAATTCAGAAGGGAAAAGTGAGAGAAATAATAGAAAAGATGGATAAAGATAAAATTTCCGCTATATTAAAAGAGTTTGAATTAGAAGAAATATTAGATAAAAATGTTGAAAATCTTAGCGGTGGAGAATTACAAGCTCTTGCCATATCTATAGCCTTAGCGAAAAACGCAAATTTCTACTATTTAGACGAACCAACAACATTCTTAGACATTTCTCAGAGATTTAAATTGATAAACATTCTTAGAAAATATTTACATCAAAAGTCTTCAATAGTTGTTGATCATGACATAGCATTTTTAGATGCTCTATGCGATTTCATCCACATTTTTTATGGAGTTCCATCAGTATATGGAATAGTTAGCAATTTACTTTCGGCAAGAATTGGTATTAATAGTTTTTTTGATGGTTATATAAAGGAAGAAAATGTTAAGTTCAGAGATTTTGAAATAAAATTCGAAAAATCGCAACAAATACAACCAAAAAATGAAATTCTTTTTAAAATCGAGAATTTCGAAAAAAGTTTAAATGGTTTCAAAATATTTATAGAGAAATTTGAGATAAGAAAAAATGAAATCATTGGAATAATAGGAGCTAACGCCTTAGGTAAAACAACATTTGCAAAAATTTTATCAAAACAAATAGAAAGTGATTTAAAAATTGATGTTTCAATTTCTTTAAAACCGCAGTTTATTAATATCGATTTTGATGGAAGTGTTGAAGAATACTTGAATTCTATTAAAAAAATTGGTGAGAATGAGAAAAGAGAAATAATTTTTCCGCTTTCGCTTCAAAGACTTTTACTAAAAAATATTAAGAATTTGAGTGGTGGAGAAATGCAAAAGGTTTCCATAGCTGCTTGCCTCTTAAGAGATGCAGATATTTATATTTTAGATGAACCCTCTGCATTTTTAGATATAGAAGAAAGAATCTCGTTAATTAAAAACTTAAAGAATTTCATAGAAAACAGAGAAAAAAGTTTTATAATAATTGATCATGACCTTACTCTTATTTCTTATATATCTCATAGAATACTCCTTTTTAAAGGAATTCCCGGAAAGTTTGGAAAAACAAAAATTTATGAACTAAAAGAGGGAATAAATGAATTTTTAAAAGAGTTTGAAATAACATTTAGAAGAGATAAGGAAACTAATAGGCCTAGAATTAATAAGTTTGGTTCAAAAATAGATAGAAAACAAAAAGAAAGCGGAATATACTTTGATATATAGAATTTCTTTTTGCAACCTTAGAAATAATTATGGCTAAGATAAAATTTAAAAGATTAAGAGAAAATCTTGCGATTAAAAGATTTTTCATAACGTTATTTCTAACTGTTACTATTTCGGTCTTTTACTTTAATCTCTACAAATTCTTAGAGAAACCTTCATTAAATCTAGTTAAAAAATTCGAGATAGCAAATATGTTTGTTTGGATTGACGAAAAAATAAGAGATAATAGTTATATTTATGTTGAAAGAGTTTTTGAATATAAAATAAATTATCCGTACGTTATTAAAAAACCATTTTATTGTTATGATTTACCAGAAAATGCAATATTCCATGATAAATTCGGAAACGTTATTAACGTAGAAAAAATAGAAAATAAAGTTTGTATTTCTTCTGAGATTAAAGAATTTGTCGTTAGAATCACAGAAAAAAAGGATATTAAAAACTATGTTGTTCTTTCAAAAATAGAAGATTCTAATAAAATCTTTATAAAAAATATAGATGAATTTTCCTTAAACTTTGAGATTAGAATTGATATAGATAAGCTGATTAAATCGCAAGGAAACGTATATAGAGATGGTACTTTAGTTTCAATAAATTCTACATATTTTTTTGATTCTAAGGTTATAGCACCATATGGAAATATTGAATATGAAATTAAGAAAAGCTGAAAAAGCAACATCTTAAACTTATTTATTATTTTAGTTTTATTTTAATTACTTATGCCGGTGTGGAAAATAGTTATAAGTGATCCAGAAAGTAAAAAAGCATATCAGATAGAGATAGATCAATCTATGGCACCTCAACTAATAGGGAAAAAAATAGGAGATATTATAGATGGAAATATAATAGGTTTAAGTGGTTACGAATTACAAATTACTGGAGGAACCGATAAAGACGGTTTTCCGATGCACCCAAACATAGATGGAGCTATAAAGAAAAGAGTTTTGCTATCTTCTCCGCCTTGTTTTCATCCAGAAAAAAAAGGAGAAAGAAAGAAAAAAACAGTAAGAGGGAATACTATTAGTAGCGATATAATTCAAATAAACACAAAAATAATTAAAAAAGGTGAAAAACCCTTAGAAGAATTCGAAGTAATTAAATCTTTCCTACAAAAGAAAGCCAATACTCAACAATGAAGGAATTGCCAGAAATTAATATAGGATTAGTCGGTCATGTTGCGCATGGAAAAACAATTCTTACAAGATCTCTAACAGGAAAATTAACATTACAACATAGCGAAGAGCTAAAAAGAGGAATAACGTTAAAACTAGGATATGCGGATGCTAAATTTTATAAATGTAATGATTGCGAATATTATTTTTCAGACATAAATAATAGCAAAACTTGCCCAAAATGCTTCTCTAAAAATGTAACATTTCTTAGAACTGTTAGTTTTATAGATGCTCCAGGGCATGAAACATTAATGAGTTTAGTGTTAACAGCGAGCAGCTTAATGGATGGCGCAATTTTAGTAATCGCATCTAACGAAAAATGTCCACAACCACAAACAGAAGAGCATTTAAAGGCTTTAGAAATAGCAGAGATAAAAAATGTTATTATTGCACAAACAAAAATAGATTTGGTTAGAGATAAGCAAAAAATCTTAGAACATTACAACCAAATAAAAGAATTTATTAAAGACTCTTTAATAAGCAACTCTCCAATAATCCCTGTTTCTGCTCAATTCAACATAAATATAGAGTATTTAATAGAATGCATAGAAAAATATATTCCAACTCCAATAAGAAACGAAAAAGAAAAGCCGATAATGTACGCAATAAGAAGCTTTGACACAAATTTACCTGGTACAAAAGTAAAAGATTTAAAAGGTGCTATTTTCGGAGGAAGTGTAATTAAGGGTAAGTTCAAAGAAAACGATGAAATAGAAATAAAACCCCCGGCATATCATAATGGAAAATTTATAAGCCTAACATCAAAAATTGTTGAAATAAGAAAAAGCGGGGTAAAAATAGAAGAGGCTACTCCAGGAGGTTTAATAGGTATACAAACAGATTTAGATCCTAGTGTAGCAAGACTAGATTCGCTAGCTGGAAGAATTATCGCCCTTTTAAATGAACTTCCAAAAGAAGTTTTTTCATTATCTTTCGAAATAAATTATTTAAAAAGGTCTGTTTTCATTAAAGAAGAGGAAATAAAAATAAACAATAACGATGTTATATTAATAAATGTTGGACCCCAAAGAAGTGTAGGGATAGTTAAAAATATTAAAGAAAATTATTTAGATGTTCAGCTAAAATTTCCAATAGTATTGCAGAAAAATGATAGAATATTAGTATCTAAGCAAATTAGAGGCAGCTGGAGATTAATAGGTTACGGCAATTATCTCTAATTAAGAAAAATTAAAAAATATAAATTTTAGTTTATAGATATTTATATGCCAGAGTTGCTTCCGGAATATTTAGGGTATGACAGAACTATAGCAGTATTTAGTCCAGATGGTAGGTTATTCCAAGTAGAATATGCAAAAGAAGCGGGTAAAAGAGGGCCTACAGCACTTTCATTTAAATACGACAAAGGAATAATATTAGCAGCTTCTAAGTTTGTTGATGAACTCCAAGTTCCAAGCAGCGTAGAAAAAATATTTAAAATTGATGATCATATAGGGATGATTTCCACTGGCTTACTTTCGGATGCAAGATACTTATCAAAAATAGCGAGAATAAGAGCCCAATCTTACACTATTACATACGATGAAAAAATTGATGTTTCAGAGTTAGCTAGATACATAGGCGATGAAATGCAACAATTTACAATGTTCGGCGGATTAAGACCGTTTGGTACGTGGTTAATTATAGGTGGTATTGATTTAACTGGCAAAAAAATTTTTGAAATAGAACCAAGTGGAACTATATTTGAATGGAACGCAGTAGCAATAGGAAGACAATCAGAAGCTGCAATGAAAATTTTAAGACAAAAATGGAAAGAAGAAATGAGTAGAGAAGATGCTATAAATTTAGCAAAAGATATTCTAAAAAAATTAGAAAAAGATGCTACAATAGAAATTGCATTTATTGAAAAAGACGTTCCAATCACAAAAATAACTAAAGAATAATGGGCATTTCTATAGAAAAATCAGTAATAGCTTGTTATAAAGTTAAGGGTCAAAAATTTGAAATATTAGTCGATCCGTTTAAAGCTTTCGAATTCAAAAAAAATAAAAAATATAAAATAGAGGAAATTCTAGCTGTTAATGATATATTTAAAGATGCTAGAAAAGCAGAAAGGGCTTCAGCAAATGAATTAAAACAAGCATTTAACACTACTGATATATTTAAAATCGCTGAAGAAATTTTATCTAACGGAGAAATTCAAATACCTACGGAATTAAAAAGAAAACTCATAGAGGAAAAGAAAAATCAAATAATAAATCTAATATCTAGAAGATTTATTAATCCCCAAAACAATTTGCCACATCCACCACAAAGAATTGAGTTAGCTATGGAGCAAGCTAAGGTTAGTATAGATCCATTTGTTGACGCAGAGCTTCAGCTTGAGAATATAGTAAAAGAACTTAAAAAAATAATACCTTTAAGAATAGAATATTTAACCCTAGAAATAAAAATCCCGATAAACGTTGGAAGTAAAGCTATAAATGAAATAAAAAGATTAAAACTATCGATTCTTAGCGAAAACTGGACAGAAAACTATTTATATCTTAAAGTTAAAATTATTAGTATATCAAAAGACGAACTATTAAAAATTTTGTATAAATACTCAAAAGAAGTAGAAATACGCGAAATATCAAAAGAATATGAGTGAATTGTATGGAAATATAGTAGTGCCTGGAGAGGAAATAGAAAAAAGCGAATTTAGCTATAAAGTTAATGATAAGTTTATATCTAAAAAACTTTGTCTAATTTCAAAAACAGATGAAAAGAGTAAAGCAGTTTCACTATCTTCTACTTATTATCCAGAGACTGATGATAAGATCATTGGAATAATAAGGGAAATTGAAGCTGGTGGATGGTTAGTAGACATTAATTCTATAAACTATGCATTTTTACCAATTGCAGAGGCTGTAAAAGAATTTATAGATATATATAAAACAGATTTAAGCAAAATACTTAAAGTAGGTGACATTATATATGCAAAAGTAATAAACGTTATTAACTATAAAATAATTCAGATTTCGATAAAAAACGATGGACTAAAAAAATTAAATGGTGGTGGAGTAATTAGTGTAAATCCAGCAAAAGTAGCAAGAATAATAGGAAAGAATATGAGCATGGTAAAATTAATTTCTGAAAAAACAAACTCGGAAATAATAGTAGGTAAAAACGGTTATATATGGATAAGGGCTAAAAAAGCTAACGATGTTATAAAAGCTATAAATACTATTAAATTCGTAGAAAAAAACTCACATTTTAAAGGTTTGACAGAAATGGTAATAAAATACTTAGAGGAAAAATGAAAAAGGAAAATATAAATTTAATAATAGATGGAAAAAGAAGTGATGGGAGAAAATTAGATGAAATTAGAGATATAAAAATAGAATTAGGTATAATTCCATTAGCTAATGGAAGCGCAAAGTTTTCTTTTGGAAATACTATAGCTATTGCTTCTGTATATGGAGCTAGAGAATTACAACCAAAATTTTTACAAGAGGAAAAAGCAATTACAAGAGTTAGATATAACATGGCAGCATTTAGTACAGATACGCGAAAAAACCCTGGAATGGATAGAAGGAGTATTGAAATTTCTAAGGTACTAAAAGATGCCATAGAAAATTCTATATTTCTCGAGGAATATCCAAGAGCTACAATAGATTGTTATGTTGAAGTTATTTCCAGCGATGGGTCTACAAGAGTAACTTCTTTAAACGCAATAAGTTTATCCTTAGCTATGGCAGGTATATCGATGAAAGATTTAATAGTAGCTCTTACAGCTGGAAAAATTGATGGAAAAATAGTGTTAGATTTAAATCAGTTAGAAGATAATAATGGCGATGCTGATATTTCTTTTGGATATTTATTCGCGACAGATGAAATTGTTTTATTACAAATGGACGGAAACTTAACAAAAGATGAGTTTTTAAAAGCTTTGAATATGTTAAAAGAAAAAGCTAAAATTGTTTATGAGAAACAAAGAGATGCAATAAAAAAATACTTCGAAAAAAATGATCAGTGAAGAAATAATAGAAAGTATATTAAAAGAAAAGAAAAGATTAGATGGAAGAGAATTCACTGAGTACAGAAAGATTGAAATAGAAAAAAATATAGTTCCGAAAGCAGAGGGAAGTGCTGGAGTAAAAATGGGAAATACTTATGTAATTGCTGGTGTTAAAATAGAATTAGCACAACCATTTCCAGATAATCCAAATGAAGGAATTCTAATAGTAAATGCAGAATTTCCACCTATTGCACACTCAACATTTGAGCCTGGGCCGCCAAATGAATATGCAATAGAATTAGCAAGACTTGTAGATAGACTCATAAGAGAGTCTAAAATGATAGATTTAGAAAAATTATTCATAGAAGAGGGAAAAGTCTATGGAGTTTTTGTTGATTTACATGTAATTTCTAATGATGGAAACCTTTTAGATGCAAGCGCATTAGCTAGTATCGCTGCATTATGTAATACCAAAGTTCCCAAATACGAAAATGGTAATTTAAATAGGAATGAATTTGCGTTTAGCTTACCTACTAAATATAAGCCAATTTACGTAACAATAGGAAAAGTGGAAAATGAATATATTTTAGATTTAACATATGATGAAGAACAAGTTGTTAAAAATCAAATTGCATTTGGAATAAGAGATGACGATATTATTGTATCTGCGCAAAAACTAAAAGGAACTTTTAAATTTAATGAAATAGAAAAACTGATAGATTTAGCTATAGAAAAATCAAAAGAGTTGAGAAAATTGATTTGAGTTTATAAATTTTATATACCACTATAAAGTAACTATTAACATAAATGTTTACCACTAAAAGATATATAATTATGATCAGTATATATAGTATTATGACCCAAGAATATAAAAAGTATGAAGATGGAATAGTGATAGAAACCTTGGAAGGACTAATAAGAGCTCCAGAAGAGTATGTTTACTTAGAAAAGATAGTAGGAAGAGATTTTTATAGTAGTCCACAACTTTTTTTAGAGACAGGAAAAATAGAAAGACTAGCAAAAGTACTAGAAGAGGCCAGAGTAGCTCCTAGTGAAGAAGTTCCTAAATTAATTTCTGTGGTTGCCGAAAAACTGGAGAAGGTTGATGCGCTTATTCCATATCTCTATGAATACGAAGATTGGTATCCATTGTCAAAAAGAACCATATTATCTGATCGTAAAGAGTATAAAATACTATACCTTATGTCGATAGGAGACCCTTATCCAGTAGTGGATACCTACACAACAATCTTAGAGAAAACACGGGAAACATTAGTAAAAGATGGATGTGTAAGAATAGAGAGAGTCGAGGAATATCCGCACGGAGAGGGAAATATTAACCTTCCTGTATACATTCTAGATCGTGTAGAAAAAGAAGTTATAAAATATAAATCTTTTTCATTCGGCATCAAAAGAGAAAAAGGGGAGAATAAAGAGGATTTAATCAGCGCGACTAAGTTAATCAAAAATCTTAAAAAAGTGCTAACCTCTGAAGAATTTACTCTTGAAGAAAAAGGAGTAATTATTAGAAGCTTCATAATGATGGGTATAGTAGAACCTAAAGCTTTATATCCCAAGTATCATCCAACAAACCCTCTATACGCCAAGGAATTCGCCAAGAAGTACGGGGATGGTGCCCTCTGGTTTGTAGTAAACCCAAGAAGAATAGGATTCACTATCGCATTCGGCGAAAAAGAAGAAAGAGAACTACTATATAGATATTTAAGAGAATAAAAACTTTTTTTCTTTTTTTATTTTTTTAGAACTAAAAATTTATAAATTTTTTTATTTTATTCTAAAATATAAATCATGGAAATAAAAGAAATTTCTGAAATTGAAGCTAGAGAATTTGAAAGAATAGCTGCACATAGTCATATAAAAGGTTTAGGACTAAAAGGTTTAAAAGCTGAATTTATTGCTGATGGTTTTGTTGGGCAAGTAGAAGCAAGAGAAGCAGCTGGTATAATAGTAAGATTAATAAAAGAGGGGAAGTTTGCTGGTAAGGGGATTCTAATTGCTGGCCCTCCAGGAAGCGGTAAAACTGCACTAGCAATAGGAATTGCAAAAGAGTTAGGTAATGACGTTCCATTTGTTCATTTAGCTGCTAGCGAAATCTACAGTGCAGAAGTTAAAAAAACAGAATTCTTAACACAAACATTAAGAAAATCTATTGGAGTAAGAATTAGGGAAATAAGAAAAGTTTATGAAGGGGAAGTTGTTGAGTTAGATATAAAACACAAACAACATCCATATAATCCATACTATCAAATACCACATTCCGCTATAATAAAACTAGAAACTTCAGAAGACTCTAAGAAATTAAATGTAGATCAAACATTTGCAATGCAATTGGTTCAGCAAGGAATTGAAATTGGAGATATTATAGCTATAGACGTTGATGGTGGAAAAATTGTAAAGTATGGAAAAAGTGAGAGAACTGTCAAAAAAACAGAAGAAGAAATAACAACAGAAAAACCTATTCCACTGCCAAAAGGAAGGGTTTTTAAAGAAAAAGAATTTGTATATGTAGTAACTTTACATCAGTTAGATGTTGCAAGAGCAAGATCTTCTATAGATATAGCTACTATATTTTTTGGTGGAGAAAGAAAAGAAATAGATAGCGAAATAAGAAAAGAGGTTGATGAAATAGTTAAAGAATTAATAAAAGAAGGAAAAGCAGAATTAATTCCTGGAGTAGTATTCATAGATGAATGTAGTTTATTAGATATAGAAACTTTTGCCTTTTTGAATAGAGCAATGGAACAAGAATTAAGTCCAATCTTCATCTTTGCAACAAATAGAGGTGTTGCTCAGATTAGAGGTACAGATTATAAATCTCCGCATGCTATGCCAATAGATTTATTAGATAGATTATTAATAATAAATACAAGACCATATAACGAAAAAGAGATTAGAGAAATTTTAAAAATTAAAGCTAAAAACGATAAAATCGAACTAGATAATGAAGCATTAGAATATCTAACTCAATTAGGTGTAAAAAATAGTTTAAGATATGCTATGCAGCTATTGCATCCAGCTAACATAATTGCTAAGGAAGAGAAATCTAATAAAATAACTAAATCTCATATAGAGAAAGTTGAAAGTTTGTTTGCTGATGTAAAAAAGAGTGTTGAATACGTAAAAGAGTTTGAAAAACAATTCCTAGAATTTTAAGCGTTATTTCTCATAAAATTCTTAGAAATTTTTATGGAGCCCCCGTAGCTCAGCATGGATAGAGCGCCAGGCTTCGGACCTGGTGGTCGCGGGTTCAAATCCCGCCGGGGGCTTGCTAATTCTGCAAAGCCCATATGTAAAATTTATGCAAAAAGCAAAAAACTTCTTAATTAAAATTTATAAAATTTATTTATGATAAACGTAAATTTGGGCGATATAGAACCTATCGCATATTGTATTGTTATTAAAGAACTTCTTGATTCTAACAGATTTTTAAAAGGCTTTGGGGATAACATCTTAATGAAGTTTCAAATAAAAGAAATTGAAGAAAACATAAGAAAAATTAGAAGAGAACTCTTAAGCAATATAGAAAATAAAAAACATTTTACCGGCATAAAAACGTTATTATTGGATTTGTTAGATAGAGTTTTATCTATGAGCGGCAGATATTCTTCAATAAACTACGCATTAACTAGTGAGCTTCAGAATAATATTAAAAAAATTATTAAAAATGTTGCAAATTCAGAAAGTTTTGAAGACCTTCAAAAACTTTATGAAGAATTTAACAGAAATGTTTTTCTAGTTGTATATAAACTTTTTCAAGAGTCTTTAAGTCTAAGAAAATAGAAAAAGTTCTAAATTTCTTTCATAGCTTCTTCCAAAATTTCAGTAACTATCCTTTTTCTTAATTCTTGATTAGAATATATTTTTTTCAAATCTTTTTCACTTTTTATACCCATATCTTTAAGAAGATTTTTTAACTCCTCTTTACTAAAAGCAAAAAGATTTTTCTCACAAATTATTTCATCTACTTTTTTATACTTCAAATCTTCTAATATTTCTTCTATCGCATTTTTTGAAATTTTCCTATCTTTAATATATTCAAAAATTTTTTCTATTTCTTGTTTTTTGTTTTTGAAGATTTCGCTATCAAATCCAATTTTTTTAAGCAATAAGAAAACTTGTGATAAAAAGTTTGGGTTTAAAGTTTTATATTTCTCCAAGAATTCTTTGAAGAAATCTAGTAGCTCAGCTCTAGCTATCTCTTTTATTACATTCCTATCTATATTATACTTTTTAGAAATTTCGTTAACTAAAACATTTAGCGGCAAAATATTTGGCTTTATTTTCTCTATAAAATCTCTAGATAAAGAAATTATTGGTAAATCTGTTTCTGGATACATTCTTGCACTTCCTGGCAATGGCCTCAAAAAACTAGTAGATAAATCCTTATTAACTTTTCTTGTTTCATTTTCTATTCCAAAGTTAATCCATCTTTCTAATTTATTTTTTATAAATTCTATTGGAGCTTCATTCTTAGCTGCGAATATTGCTAAAACATCTTTTTCGCCTAATTTATATTCCTTAGCCAAAAATTCAAAATCTTTCTTTAGTTTATACTTTTCCAAATCCTCTTCGCTATGAATTATTCCAGAATTAAAAGATTTTAAATAATCAGAAATTTCTTTACCGAAAGTTCTTCCAGAAACTTTTAAATTCATTAAACCACCTAAATTATAAAAAATTAATCCAAAAATTTTATTTCCATTACATAAAAACTTCTTTATTAACTCAGAATCGCACTTTTCAAAATAGTTTGTCAAATCTATTATCTCACTAATCTTAACATTTCTTTTTCTCATCTCTTCAACAATTTTCTCTAAATCTATTAACCTTTTAACTTCATAATCAACAATCTTTGGAATATCTTCTAGTTTTTGTACACCTTTTAATTCCATCCTAGCAGAATTTATAGAAATGTTAACATCCTGCCTTATGCTTCCTATTCCCCTTTTAACCTTTTTTATACTCTTCACAAGCCATCCAATATTAAAAGCTACTTCTTCTATTTCTTTATAATTTTCAACCTCGAATATTGCAGTAGATATCTCAATCAAAGGAATTCCCAATCTATTTAATTTATAATAAATCTTACCGTTTTCCTCTTTATCTATTGCGCAAGCATCTTCCTCTAAGCAAACCGTTTTTATCTCTATTTTTTTATTTAAAATCTCTAAATAACCATCGAATCCTATTAAAGCTGTTCTTTGAAACCCACTAGTGTTAGAACCATCTATAACTGTTTTTCTCATTACTTGAATTTTATCTGGAATTTTACAGTTTAATAGCAAAGCTACTTGAAGAGATAGTTTTAATGCATCTTCATTTATTAATCTAGGCGGTTCTTCATCAAGCTCCACTAAGCAGCTCTCGTTTTCAAAATATTCATAATAATACTCTCTTTCTCTTAAGTATTCATATTGTGCTGCTACATCAACTAAACCTAATTCACCAACTATAGGATGTAGCTTCCTTTTAACAATCTTGCTTGGTTTTTCTTCAGTCATTGTAGTTTTGCATTTACAAAATAGTTTTTCTTCAGTATCTAATTGAATATGAATTTCTAATCCAGCTTTAATCTTCATAATAACTTCTATAGCTTATCTCGCTAACAAAATTTTTTACCATTAGCTCCTTTAACTTCTCTATATCATTTTCTTGAGCCAATAACCAACCAAGCTTAACATAAGCAACCTCGCTTAGCATATCTTCACAAAAAATAACATTGTTTAAGCCGCTTAAAATTCTTGTATTAGTATAGACATATGGATGAACCCTACCATATATACATTGAGAAGTAATTGCAAATAGAACTTTATCGTTCTTTTTTATATATGGAATCCAAGATTTTTCATTCTTCGTAGCTACATGCCCCAAACCGCTTGCCTCTATTACAATACCTTTAATATCAAAATTATTAACTAAAATATCAATTATTTCTGGATTAAAATTCGGATAAAATTTTAATAATGCTACCCTTTCTTCAAAAAAGGCTTTTAAAATTGGTTTCTCTTCGCTTCTTTTTCTATAATTTTCATTTAAGATTTCTATATTTCCTCCGATATCAATTTTTGCAATTGGTTTCTCATTTATAGATTTAAATGCATCCCTTCTTGTAGTATGCATCTTTCTAACTCTTGTCCCCCTGTGAAAATAACAAAAATCGTCATTAATAGAAGCGTGCATAACAATGCCAACTTCTGCTATTTCAGATATTGAAGCATAGGCCGAACAAATAAAGTTCATTTTAGCATCGCTGCTTGCTCTATCACTACTTCTTTGAGCCCCAGTCAAAACTATTGGTTTATTTAGATTTTGAATAAAAAAACTTAAAGCTGCGGATGTATAATGCATTGTATCTGTGCCATGAGAAATTATTACTCCACTAATTTCTTTATCCAAAATTTCTTTATATGCAACTTTTGCAATCTCAATCCAATTTTTTGGCAGCATATCTTCGCTTGCTATATTAAAAAGTAAAATTCCTCTATCTATGTTTACAATATTCTTTAATTCTGGAAAGATGTAAAAAAGTTCCTCTGGTTTAATTGCTGGACTTACTGCTTGTGTTAAATAATCTATTTTTGAAGCTATCGTTCCCCCAGTATGGATTAATGATACGTTTTTTAAATTTTTGTTCTTTTCAATTTCTACCTTTGGAAATTTTCCTATGGATATTTTTTCGTTAAGATTAATAATCTTTGTATTTTCATCTATTTGAATCCCAATATTATAGCCATTAGAAAGTTTCAATAAAATGAATTTATCATCATATAATGTTGGTTTCGGAATAACATAACCTTCAACTTCCATATCTTCTCTAACAATTCTAACTTTCCTTCCTATCTCAAATTCTACCATTAAAAATTTAAGTTAAGAAAGCATAAAATAATTATGGCAGCTAAGAAAAGCAAGAAAGCAAAAAAGACAAAAAAAGTTGCCAAGAAGAGGTCTGCTAAGAAAAAAGCAAAAAAGTGCAAGTAGGAAAGATATGATTCTCAGTTCTTTTGAAAAGTAGCTTAGGAAGAAAGCCAATTTCTTTTTTCTCTTTTTATTTTTTAAACCCAACTTAAGGTATCTTAGAGTTTTTTTCAGAATTTTTTGATTGCCCCCACCGGGATTCGAACCCGGGTCTCCGGCTCGAGAGGCCGGTATCCTTGGCCGCTAGACGATGGGGGCATGAGCGAGCTATAAAAAATTAAACCTTGTTTTTTAATATTTATAATAGATTTGCCGAAGGAGCTCTATCATAAGCTACTATAAATTCTCTAGTTTTTTATAATTTTATGATTTTGATTAGATTAATTTTATTTCTTTTGATGATGACCATAGGATTTATAGTACTAATCTCTGGAACTATCCTTTACTTTACAATCGATGAAAAACAGTCTGGAAAAATAGAGATTTTCGGAATTAGTAAAAAGGTTTGGGAACATATTCATTCTGAACTTGGTTTTATTCTTGCCGCATTGATATTTATACACTTATATCTTAATAGAAAGATTATTCTTCAATATTTTAGAAACTTAATAAGAAATAAATCATATGCAAAATAGGAGTTCTTATAAAGAGGTTGTAAGGGTTTTGAAAAGTGTATACGAAGATAAAAAAGAAGAAATTCAAGAAAGATTAAAGAAGTTCGAGAAGAATAAAAACGCTACAAAAGAAGAAAAATTTATTGAATTGTGTTTTTGTATATTGGTTGCTGGTAATAATTTGAAAAAAACCTTAGAAATTTGGAAAATAATTGGAAAAGGTTTCCTAAATTTAGGTAAAGATGAGTTAAGTAAAACCCTAAAAAACTTAGGATATAGATTTTATAACATTAGATCTAAATACATAGTAGAAAATCGAGAAAAAATTAATTTGTTAGAAGAGTTTAAATGCGATTGTAACTTTAGAAAAATTTTGGTAGAAAATTTTTATGGGATTGGATATAAGGAGGCCTCTCATTTTTTAAGAAATATAGGCTGCAATAACTTTGCTATCATTGACAGACACGTCTTGAAATTCTTAAAGAGTTTTAATTTTATAAAGGAAGCTCCAAAAAGTTTGAACGAAAAAACTTATATAGAACTAGAAAAAATCCTTGAAAAAATAGCACAAGAAATTGGAATTACGTTGGCAGAGTTAGATTTCTGTATTTTTTATTATCAAA
The DNA here is from genome assembly GCA_038733315.1 of Candidatus Aenigmatarchaeota archaeon. GTDB lineage: Archaea > Aenigmatarchaeota > Aenigmatarchaeia > CG10238-14 > SpSt-28 > JAHLMO01. The sequence continues at coordinate 242,028 of JAVYPJ010000002.1, forward strand.
CAAATAGATTTCCGGAGAAATAATTACCGATTTTTAACATCTATATCTATTTTAATTGATGTTATTTTCTACTCGATGTTCACTCTATAAAATGCCTGATTTTCAAAAATTCTTTCTCCTTTTCAAAAATTTCCTGAATTAGTTTATCTTCATTTTCGTAAACCTTTTTAATATTTAAGATTTTTTTAGCTGTTTCTATTCCAATCCCTTTACCAGCTAAAACTAACGCAGCTTTTTTTCCAAAACTAATGAACAAAGATGCACTTTCATAGAGTTTTTGATATATCTTTTCTTCTTCCTTAGATAAAGAAAGTCCTTTAATTTTTTTATTGACAATCCTTAAGTTCCTCTCTAAATCTTGCTTAACAATTGAAATTATTGGAGAATTGCACTTTAAACACTTAGAAAAATTAACATCTTTAACTCTACTTTCAAAGTAATTTCCACAGTTTAAACATATAAAATAAAGTTTTCTATTTAGCAACCTCTCTTTAACTTTATCTAAGATATTAGCAAAAAGCATAGGAATCTCGCTAAAACTAAAAACCCTTTTTAATAAAAATTCAGAAAACTTAGAAAAATTCTCTCTAAACTCTATTTTAATATTTTTTAATTCATTTAAAACTTTCTTTGTATTTTCAAAATCAAGCTTTTCGAAAGCTATTTCATTTAAAACTTCTTTTTCAACTATAGAATTTCTATAAAAATCTACCAATTTTTCAATTTTTGAAAAATTTATTTCTGCATCTTTTGAAATTATTCCGAATCTTTTTAATATTTGAAAAAATTTATAAAAATATAACTTAGAGTTTCTAATACTTTCAAAAACAAAAGCTTCTATATTATTTCCTAAATTTTCTAAAGCATTTTTAAAAATTTCATCATTTTTCTTATTTACTCTAAAAATTATTCCATACTGCAATGATTTATAAAAAATCTCTTTAAATTCCTTAGATAGAAAGAACAGCATTGCATACATTAATGTTTCGTTAACTCTATTTCCGTATGGTAAATGAAAAATATAATAGAAATATTTTTTATCAAAAACCACCTCTATTTTTTTACCTTCGAATAATTCAGATTTTTCGAGCTCTTTAGCAACTTCAAATTCTACCGGAATCAACTCTCCTTCCCAACTCGGTATTATTGCTTCTTCTTCGCTTGGCTCCACAAATACTTTTTCCTTTATATCAACAACCTTCCAAGAACTACCTTTAATCAAATAAGATTTTCCTATTTCTAACTCAGTAGCTACAAAATTTTCATCTAAACTAGCAATAATTTTATTAGATGTTATATCTATAACATCAAATTGTCTAACAGAAGGTATAAAAGATAAGTTTTCTATATAAACCTTTAAACCTTTATTGCTAGTTTTTATCCATCTATTTTCATCCTCGAATATGAGTTTATGATTTTTTAAAAAGTTTATAACGTCTAAAATATCTTTTTCACTTATATTATCATAAACATACGAACTCCTAATAATTTCTTTTATTTCATCTAAGCTCTTTTTCTCTTTTAAACAAATAGAAAGAATTTGATTAGCTAGAACATCTAAACAGTTTTTCATTAATCTTGTTTCTTCCAATCTATTTTTTTTAGCAAATTCAACTAGATTCTTAGATTCCTCAAATTCTAATTCATCACTACAAATTATATAGCCTATTGCCTTTTTTTCTTCTCTATGCCCACTCCTACCAACTCTCTGAATTAGCTGAATTACTTGTCTAGCACTATTATACTGAATTACTGCATCAACATTTCCTATATCTATACCTAATTGTAAACTAGAAGTTGCCACTATAGCTTTTATGTTACCTTTTTTAAACTCTTTTTCAACCTCTACTCTAACATCTTTACTTAGGCTTGAATGATGGACCTCGACTTTTTCAAATTTTTTAATATTATAAGCCAAAAATTCTGCCTCCTCTCTTGTATTCGTAAAAATCAATACTTGTCTATAATTTTTTAAAATTTCTAAAATTTTTTCTATTCTTTTTTCGAAATCCTTCTCTAAGATTACTTTAAATTCATATTCCTTTGGCTTTTCCACTTTAACTATTTCATAATTCTTGCAAAAAATTTTTCCCAAATCAAAATTACTAATAGTTGCTGAAACCATTATAGTTTGAAATTCTGCAACTCTTCTCAATCTTTCTAAGCTTATAGATAGCTGCACTCCTCTCTTATTATCAGCTATTTCATGTATTTCATCTACTATTACAAACTTTACGTTTTTTAGATATTCTCTTAAGTTTTTAGTTATTAACAAAAGCTGAAAAGTTTCTGGAGTGGTAATAAATATGTGTGGTACAAATATTGTTTGTTTTCTTCTTTCGTATCTAGATATATCGCTATGTCTAACAGCAATCTCAAGATCCAAATTTCTACAAAAATATGATAACCTTTCTAATAAATCTCTATTTAATGCTCTTAAAGGTGTAATATAGATAATAGAAATAGGTAATGGGTTTTCTAAGGTTTTACTTAAAGCCGGTAAAAAAGCTGCTTCTGTTTTTCCATAGCCTGTGGGAGCAGATATTAAAACATTCTTTCCTTCTATAATCTTAGGTATAGCTATTTCTTGAATTTCCGTAGGTTTCTCAAACTTTTCTTTAACTATTTTTTGAATCTCGTCTTTTAACAATTCAAACATAAAAAGTTAAAAACTTAAATAGATTTTTTTCTAATTAATTTATGCATCCTTTAGTAAAGGCTTTCGCTGGAATAATAATAGCAATAGCAGGAATATACTACATCTTCCAAGGAATACCCTTTCTAGCAATAGGACCAGCAATAGAGCATGTAAAAATAGTTTTAAACGGCATGATACCGCTAATGGCAATATTTCTAGGGGCTTTCATAGCATGGCTATATTACGATGAATGGAAAATAGAAAATGAGCTAAGAAAAGAGTTAGAAAAAGAAAAGGAAAGTAAAGAAGAAGAGAAGAAAAAAGCTAGAAAGAAAAAGGAATAGATGGGAGTTAATATAAGAGAACTAGTAGAAGAAGTAAAAAAAGATATAGAGCTTAGTGAGCTGTCTAATAAAATAATAGCGATCGATGCATACAACACCCTTTATCAATTTTTATCTATAATAAGAGATAAAGATACTGGAGAACCACTAAGAGACTCAAAAGGTAGAATTACTTCACATATCTCTGGACTATTCTATAGAACAATAAATTTGTTAGAAAATGGAATTAAACCTATATATGTTTTCGATGGAGAGCCACCAAAATTTAAGTTAAAAGAGCTTGAAAGAAGACAAAAAGCTAAGGAAGAAGCTTTTAAAAAATGGCAAGAAGCTCTAGAGAGTGGCGAGGAAGCAATAACTTATGCTCAAGCTGCTAGTATATTAACAAAAGAAATGATAGAGGAATCGAAAGAGTTATTAACGTATATGGGGTTGCCGTATATACAAGCAAAAAGCGAGGGAGAAGCACAAGCTGCCTATTTAGTTGTTAAAGGTTTTGCTTATGCATCTGCTTCGCAAGATTATGATTCATTATTGTTTGGCTCGCATAGATTAATAAGAAATCTTAATCTTACCGGAAAAAGAAAAGTTCCAAAAAAGGAAATTTATGTCGAAATTAAGCCAGAATTAATAGAGCTAAATCTTCTTCTTCAAAAATTTAAGATAAGTAGAGAACAGCTAATAATAATAGGAATAATAGTTGGTTGTGACTATTTTGAAGGTGTAGAGGGCTATGGAATAAAAAGAGCCTTAGATTTAATAAAAACTTTTAAAGATTTCGAAAGGATAAAAAAACATTTAAACTTGCCAGATGAAGTTGAAGAAATATACAATTTTTTTCTTAATCCGCCCATAGAAGAAAAAATAGAAATTAAATTCTTAGAAATGGATAAAGAAAAAATCATAAAATTCATGGTAGAAGAGAGGGATTTTAACGAAGAGAGAGTTATAAACGCTTTACAAAAACTTGAAGAATCTGTCAAAAAATCTAAGCAAAAGTCCTTAGCTTCTTGGTTTAAAAAATAGTTTATCAATAAAGTTAAACCAAAAAGTATAAATATATATTTAATGATAAATTAATAAATTATGGACGAAGAGTTTGAGTTAATGCCATCAACACCTTTAAGAAGGCTTGAGAGAAGGTTAGAGAGACTTGAGATGGAAATGAGTAAAAAAAGTGGAGAAACGTTTTTAAAAGAAATTGTTGATATCATTAAAGTTAATCAGTTGATTATAGACGAAGTTGTTAAATCCAACGAAGCTTTAAAACTAGAAATATCAAAACTTTATCCAAAATTAGATTCTTTGGTTGCTCAAATGAGTGAGTTATTGAATTTTATAAGAACATCCACCTATCAAGAAGCTATTGGCTCCGAAGCACTTAGGCCATTAATAAAGAAGTTGTCAGAAGTATCCGAAGGAATAAAAACCTTAGTAGATGTAAACAGACAAACGGCTGAACAAATAAAGAGTTTAGAAACAAAAATGGATAAAAAGTTAACTTCATTATTAACAAGCGAAGAAAAACCAAAAGTTTCTATACCCACAGAATTACAACAAATAAAAATACCATTACAGAAGAAAGAAACATTAATACCCTTGAACAAATAATTTATTTATGAAAGGTGTTTCAGAAATAATCTCATACATTCTTATAGTATCTCTTGTAGTTTCATTAGTGTCCTTTATCCTTTCTTGGGGATTGCCATACTTACAGAAGCAACAAGACGAAGTTAAAAATAGTTTAATATTTAACGATTTGTTTAGCGAAAACTCTCCGAACTCTCTTGCCAATAAGCTAAGAAAAGTTATATTTTCTAAAACTACAGAAAAAGTAGGTGGATATGATGGTAATTGGAATGTTGCACAAAAAAACATAACCTTCTCTTTTATTTCAAAGGCATCTCCAGTAAACCCATCACAAGATTGGGTTAGTATATATGGCTGCACTAAAGAAAGTTGTATTTTCCCTATGGAACCATTTTATGAAGTTAAAGTATCTTCTGAAAGAATCGATAACTATTTTTTAGTTAAATATAGACTTGAACTAAAAAAAATTGTAATAAACGATAAAACTTACGAAATTTTATTTGAAAACTCCCTAGATTTAAATACAAAACAAATAACAATTTTTTCAAAGATTGATGAATCGAATGGAAAAATTTTATTAGTTGTTAGATGAAGTTTATTAAAACTCAAACAGAAATAGTTTCATACGTATTTTTTGTACTAATTGTAATTTCTGCCTCCTCTATCATAATTTATTATTTTTGGTCTATATCAAATAGCATTGTAAAAAATGTAAACCGAATAAATCTATACTCTATGCTAAACATTATAGAGTCCCCAATAATAGTTTTGAATTCGGTTTGCTCATTTTGTAGATTTGAATATTATTTACAAACAAATTTTATTCAGCCTCAAAGATATATATTCATAGTTATAGGAAATTCAACAACTGGCACAATAAACTATGAAGAAGTATATTCCAACTCTATAATCTCTTCAAACTTACTTAATTATACAAGTTTATTTTCAATTAACATTTCAGCATCCACATCTAAAAAAATTAATTTTGAAATCAATAGTATAGAAAAAAATATACTAATAGAAAATAGGTAGAAAATTATCGTTAAGATTAATATTAAAGTTAAACGTAATAAATTATATTTATGGTAATAGGGAAAAAGTTATTGCAAGGCGCAAAAATGTACCTTCTCGCCCAAACACCACAATTATATGCTAAAATGCAAGCGAAAATAAAAGCTAAATTAAAAACAAAAGATACATTAAGAAAAAAACTTAAAATTCATGCAGAAGAAATTAAACTAACTAGATTAACAAAACTATACCCTGGAATAGAAATACCATATTTTTTATCAGAATATTTTGAAGAGGAATTTAAAAAAGAAGCAGGAATAGAAGAGTATCCAATTGTAGTAAAAGACGGTAAACCAATAGTTATAGCAAGAATAACTTTTGAAAATAGAAAATATATTTATAACGTTATAGAGCCAGAAATTAACGATAAACTAAAGCAAATATTAAAGGAATTAAAAGACAAAATTTTTTTGTTACTCGGCGAAAAGTTTGAAATGCCATATGAGCACGAAATTAAAGAGCTTTTTGATAGATTAATAAAAAACTATATTCTATCCAAAGACGATATCGAAACCCTATGGTATTATATAGAGAGAGATCTAATTGGCTATGGCGTAATAGATGCACTAATGAAAGATCCCAATATAGAAGACATAAGCTGCGATGGGATTTCTATACCGATTTTCATAGTTCATAAAAATCCGAAACTAGGAAGCATACAAACTAATATAATAATCAATAGCAGAGAAGAGTTAGATTCTTTGGTTATAAGATTATCTCAAAAATGTGGTAAAACTATAAATTTAGCTCAGCCATTAGTAGATGGAATATTACCAGATGGAAGCAGACTACAAGCTACCTTAGAAACTGATATTTCTATAAGGGGATCTAACTTTACAATAAGAAAATTTCCAAAAAAAGTTCTAACCCCAATAGATTTGTTGAAATCGAGAACAATAGATATTCTATCCCTTTCTTTTCTTTGGTTTTGCTTAGATTATGGAAGAAATATTCTGATTTCGGGAGGAACTGGAACCGGAAAAACAACATTGCTTAATGTTATTTCTTCGTTCATAAAACATGAAAAGAAAATAGTTTCTATTGAAGATACTCCAGAAATTAAATTACCACATACTCATTGGGTTCAACAAGTATCAAGAGTTCCTGTATCTACTGGAAAAGAGGGTGAAGTCGACTTATTCGAATTATTAAGAGCTGCATTAAGACAAAGACCAGATTATATAATTGTAGGCGAAGTAAGAGGCGCAGAAGCGAGTATTTTGTTCCAAGGAATGGCAACAGGCCATACTGGATTAGCAACAATCCATGCTGAGGATATGATAAAACTGATAGATAGATTAAAAACTAAGCCAATAGAATTAAGCCCATCTTTAATAGAAATCCTAGATTTAGTAGTTTTTGTAAGAAGAATTTATTATAAAGATAGGATAGTAAGAAAAGTCTCTAACATTACAGAAATTTTAGCTGCAGATGAAAAAAAAGTGTATTATAGAGATGTAATAAAATGGGATCCTTTTGACGATAGATTTAAACCAGTTTCAAAAAGCTTTGCTTTATATAAAATTTCTGAAAATTTTGGGCTTAATGAGAATGAAATAAAGGAAGAAATTATAAAAAGATGTAAAGTCTTGGAGTTTATGTATAAATACGATATAAGAGATTTGGATAGTTTTTATAGAATAGTTACCCTATATCATCTAGATAAAGACGCGCTTTTGGAATACATTTCTCAATTTACATGATTAAGCAATCCGCAGTTTTTTTTATAGAAGCTTATCCCGGAATAGTTAATTTTATAAAGAATTTTTTTGAAGATTTGCCAAGAGAGTTAAAAGTTCTAAAGTATAAAGACTCTCCAGAAGTTTACATCGCTCAAGGAATTTTGCTCTCTTTTTTAACATTTTCTTTTTCCTTAGTATTTCTAACTATAATAATTTCAGTACTTTCTAAAAACGTTGTGCTTTCTGTATCTTTATCTTTTTTAGCATCATCTCTAATTTCTTTTTCTATGTTTATATTTTATCTTAGGTTTCCTTCGATGAGAATAAAAAGTTTAGCAATAGGAATTGATAGGGAGCTTCATGAATCCTTATATACTTTTAGTATATTTGTTAACGATAAAACACCATTACAAATATCTATAAACAATTTCGTAAAGAGTAATCCGCAATATAAATTATCTAAGGAATTGAATGATATACTAAAACTTATGGATTTCGGTGGTTTAGATATATTATCAGCTATAGATAAAAAAATTGAAATGTCTGCATCTTCTAAGCTCTCAAAATTTCTTTTTGGACTATCCACAACAATAAAAGGCGGTGGAAGTATAAAATCTTATGTATCAAATTTTGCTACAGAAGAGATAGAAGAATATAGAAACAAAATAAGAGAGGCTGGTAGAAAAATGGGCATGATTATGCAAATATATTTAATTGTTTTAGTTCTTGGTGGAATGTTTATAAATATAATAATTTCCATCTTTTCACTTTTACAGCCGATGGAAGGAGTTGTAGAAATACAGTTTTTTATGGGGTTTGTATTAATACCACTAATTTCTATAATGATAGCACAAATAATTAAAACTACTTTGGCATGATGCAAAAAACTCTAAAAATTACAATCCCAGCATCTATATTGGTAGCAATAATTATATTTTTCATAGATTTGACCTCATTAATTCCTGTTTTTTTGATGATAATTTTTATTCATATAGGAATTTTTGGATATGAAATGTTAAAAAAAGAGCTTGAAATATCTTTATCTGATAGATATTTTTTGGTTTTTTTAAAGAATCTTTCAAGAAGCGTAGAAGTTGGAATTGCACCTATAAAAGCTTTAATAGAAATAAGCAAAGAGAAATATGGAGAAATAACTAAACATTTCAGAGTATTTAAAAGAAAATTGGAAGCTGGTATAGATATAGATAGCGCCTTCGAATATCTAATGAATACATTTAAAAGAAACAGAAAGATATTTAACTCATTAAGAATTTTAAATTTTGAGCTTAAAAGTGGGTATGCAATAAAAGATGCTATAGATTCTCTCTATGAATACATAATAAAAATAGGAGAAGTAGAAAGAGAGAAAAAATCTGTTATTTCTCAGTTCACAGTTATGTTTTATGCTGTATCGATTATTTTTGCAGTAATAATTCTTATTTTAGTTAGAGTGTTGGCTCCGGTATATTCACAATTAGTTACAACAAGTCAAAATGTTCAGCCAATATGTTTAGATCTTGGAGTAATATATTCGTTTAGAGATCTTATATGCAAAATGTATCTTTCAGAAGCTTATATATTTAAAAAAGATTTTAAAGAAACAGAGGCTTACATGTTTTCTGTCTTGTTTAACATTTCAATTCTGCAAGCAATATTCTCTGGAATAATAATAGGATATGGCGCTGAAAAAAGCATAGCTAAAAGTTTAATACATGCTGCAATACTTTTTATAATAATATTTTCTTTGTTTTTTATTTCTGGAAAATTAGGATTATTATGAAAGCTCAATCTTTTTTAGACTACTTAGTATCCCTATCTACTTTTATAATAGTTCTCTTTAGCGTGATTTTTTTCTCACTCTCAACAATATTTAATTATGTAGATGCTTTTTCTAACGAGGTATCTAAAACTCGCGCGCTAGTAATCTCTCAACAGTTAATATACTATAATGGCCATTGGAATACTAGCGGAATTATAGGGCTTAACAACGGAACCTATAACGAAATAAATCATTCCAAATTTTTAAACTTTATAAATTTTTGTAATAATGATGCAAATAAAAAAACTCTTAAAGATCTTTTCATCTCTAAGGATTTTTTTGTAGGGATAGAAAATATGAATTGTTCATCTCAACCAAATGTGCAGAAAATAAAAAGAGTTGTTGTTCTAAACAATCAAATAAAAATTTTCGAGCTTGGTATATCGATATGAAGCTGCAGTTTTCTACAAACGATGCAATAATTGCAGTTTCAATACTTATAATTTTCTTTATAGTTTTGCAATTTTCTATGCCAAAAGTAATGTTTAGCGAAGATAAATATATAAAAATTATATCTTATGATATTCTTTTTGCTATCGATAAAACACTTAAAATAAACGCTTCATATATAAACGCAACGAGTGAAAACAATATAAGAAATAGTATTTCAGAAATATTACTAAACTACTTAGGAATAATTCCACTATACTTTCTAGATGATTATGGAGCGTGGAAAAGAGAAATTAATGTATCCTGTTTTTGTAATGAAAATTTTATTCTTACTTTAAACAATCTTTTTAAGAATGTTAATATTAACGGAAGAACTATTAGAATAAACGTATTTTTTTCCAACTTCTCAGACATTTCAAGATATAGCAATGGATTTATAATATATGGTTGTCATAATCTTGAAGAAAACTCCAGTTGGATTTTAAATCAATTGACCTATAATGGAATTCTATTCATATGTGATATAAATTCTAGCTATTATGAAGCTCAAAAAGGTGTTTTGAAAGACATATTTAATTTAACTAATTTAACTTCCCCCCAAGATCAAACCACAACTCTAATAAAACCATCCAGCGGAAATCTTGCAAGCTATAGAGCATATAAAATCCTTAAAAACCAATTCGGCTTTTCAGATAATCTAAATTTACAATTATTAACTAGAGATATTTGTGTTGCTCCATTAAGCAAAGATGAATATTTATTTAAGCACCAAAATTCAGATATAGCAGCTATTACTATGAGATATTTCGGTAAGAATATAGTTGCTTGGTCGGTAGATTTTTATAGAGATGGAGAATTAAATGAAACTGAACAAAAAATTTTGTTATCTTTAATTTTATCTGTCGTTTCTTATAAAGATCCGCTTATTGATGAAAAATTTAGAAAAAATCTAATACCTTATGTAACCTATCATTACGTAAATTTTTTAGAACCCTTTGTACTATATTTTAGCATAGCTTCCTAAATTAATCTTAAGGTTTCTAAATTTCTGGGAGCATAGCTCTCTATATTAAAAAGCTTTTGATATGTATTTGCTAAACTAATTGTTTTTGACTCTTCGCCATGAACAACAAAAATTCTTTTTGGTTTTGAAGGTAAGTTATTTACATATGCAATTAATTGCCTTCTATCTGAATGACCACTCAAACCTTTAATATATTTAATCTTGGCATTTATTTTAAATTCCCTTATTTTTCCATCATCCTCTAATTGAACTTCCCTCGCTCCATCTAAAATTTTTCTTCCTAGAGTTCCTTGAGCTTGGAAACCAACGAAAATTAGTGAGTTTCTTTCATCCTCACAAATTTTCTTAAAATATTCTATCGCTGGCCCACCAGTTAACATACCGCTAGTTGAAATTATTACACAAGGTCTCTCTTCTAAAACCTTTTCTCTTTCGGATTTAGTAGAAACTCTTTTAAAAATTTCCTTGTTGAATATTTTATCGCTTATAACTAATTTTCTTCCATGTTTTCCTAGATATTCTGGGTAAACTGTATATATACTTGTAGCATCCCAAATCATACCATCTATAAAAACTGGGTGCTCAAAATTTTCTCTAGCTAATATTGCCATAATATCTTGTGCTCTTTCAACAGAAAAGCTAGGTATTAAAACTATTCCATTGTTATTTATAGTCTCATTTATAGCATCTATAAGCTCTTTTTCACTGTCTTTTCTCTTTGGCATTTTATCATCCTTAGAACCATAAGTAGACTCTATTATTAAGGTTTCTATTCTTTTAAAATCTTTAAATGCCGGATCTAATAAAGTAGTTCTTTCAAACTTTTGATCCAATGCATATACAATATTATATAATCCATCCCCTATATGCAAATGAATTAAAGAAGATCCTATAATATGGCCAGCGTTTTGCAAAGTAAGCTTAGTATCGCTAGTTATATCTGTAACTTGATTGTATTCTAGTGTTATTACTCTTTTTAAACTTTCTTTTAAACCCTTAACGCTAAAAAACGGATTTACAGAATTTTTTTGCATTACATCAATAAAATCGGTAATTAGTAATGTATAAATATCTAGCGTCGGTTCACTCATATAAATAGGAGCGTCTAATCCTAGCTCATATAAATACGGAACAAAGCCAACATGATCTAAATGGGCGTGCGAAAGAATAACAGCATCTATTGATGATAAATCAAACTCTTTTATTCTTAATATAGGAAAACCGCTCTCATTATAAATTCCCGCCTTTATTCCACAATCAACTATTAAATTAGATTCTGGTGTTTCGATAAGCAAACAACTCCTACCAACTTCTCTTGCTCCACCTAAGAAAGTTGCCCTAATCCAATTTTTTTTAGTTTCTTTTATTTCAACAATTTTTTCGCCTATTTTTTGCAAAAAGTTCTTTCTAAACTTTTCCTCTTCGTGAATAAACTTCCTAACATTTGGAATTAGTGAAGAAGGTATAGAAGGTACCCTTTCTACAATTGGCGTCCATAGAGTCTCTTCCTTAATTTTTTTAGTATTTTCTGCGTTTTTACCTATTGCTAATGAGCTATTTTCTACCTCTATAAAAACTAAGCTTCGACTTTCTTCAAAAACAATATCTTTCAGATTACTTTCTTTTGGTATTACATTCTTTATAAATTCCGATGTATAATTCTTATCTTTACATAAAGATGGATGCATCCTTACTTCTATCCTTCTTTTTAATTCAGAAATAAGATCCTTTATATATTCAAAGGAATTTTTGAAGAATTCCTCATTAGTTGTATAGATAACTATTTCTGCTCCTTCAAAAGCTATTTCTTTTACGAACCCCTTAGGTAATCTACCCTTTATTTTTTCCTCTATTTCATTCATAATTTTGAAGAAAGATTAGATTTTTACAGTTTCTATAGTTACGCCCTTATCTGTAATTATAGCAATATCTATACCCTTACCGCCAGAACCAATATCCCTCTCTACAGCAGCTTTAATGGCTTTTATCGCAATCTCTTTGGCTTCATTTATATCTATCCCATCTTTGTACAAAGCTTCTAAAACTCCTAAAGCTATAGGACTTCCACTGCCTGTTGCAAAGAACTTTTTTTCTTCTTCCATTCCGCCAAGCATATCGAAAGAATACATTTTAAATCCTTCGTATTCATCATATCCAGCAATTAGTATTTGAACGTAAAATGGATAAAATCTGTAGGCATTTAATATATTAGATAATAATCCAGCTACTGCCTTTACAGAAATACTCCTATTATTTTGTATTTCAAAAAGCTTTATTTCAGCTCTAAGCCATCTTGCTAAGGTCAAATTATCCCCAACGCTACCAGCGGTTGTCATAACGATTTTATCACTTAATTTTACTATTTTTTCAGTTTCTTTACTAGCTACTAAATATCCCATTGTAGATTTTTTTTCAGCAGCAATTATTATTCCATTTTTTGCTATTATTCCTAAGGTTGTTGTTCCAGTTTTTAATTTTTCAGAAATCTCCATTATTATTTATTTAAAAAAGTATTTAAATACTTTTTTAGATTTATTAAATTTATTTATAAAAAAATGCTCTATAAAATAGAAAGCAAAAAACTGCTACCAAAAAAAGTAGTTTTTACAAAAGGATATGGCTTCGATAAATATAAACTTATTTCTTTTGAAAAAGCTCTTAGAAGTGCGGGAATAGAAAGATTTAACCTAGTTAAAGTTTCTAGCATACTCCCAAAAAGAATAAAAATTGGCGGCATAAAAGATCTTGAAAAAATAGAGGATGGAGAAATTGTATTTGGAGTTATAGCAATAAACTACTCTAAAAAAGATTTTTTCGGAAGCTCTATAGGATATGTATTTCCAAAAAACAAAAACATCCATGGATATTTAACTGAATATGAGTTTAATTCGAAAAAAGATTTATCAAGCGAAGCCGAAAAAATTGCAATTAAACTATTTAAATCAAAATTTCCAGAAGAAGAAATAGAGAGTAGTGGATATTTTGGAATATTTAAAAAACCTAAGAAAAATTATTATAATTGTTGTGTGTCCGCTGCTATATTTATAATGTAATCTATTGTCTAAATTATATTTATTAACTAAAACGAATAGAAATGTAATGAAAAAATTGGGTGAAAATATTATATATTTACTTTTGAACTCTATAAGTATTTCTATTATAGGTTTTATTTTTTGGTTTTTATTACTAAAGTTTATAGCGCCAGAAGATTATGGAACTGTATCTTATATTTATTCAACATCAATACTTTTGCTAGGTTTTTTTTCATTTGGAATTTTCTGGTCAATATGGAAATACTGTAGTGAAAATCAATTTTATAAAGTATCGTTCTTTTCTATTATTTTATCCCTACTTATGATTTCAATGATTTTCTTAGTTTCACAGATACTTCTAAAAAATATCTATATCTTTATTTTTGCGTTTGCAATGTTTTTATCTTCATATTTCGAAAACATACTTTTTGGATATCAAGAAATTAAAAAAATTTTTATTGCTAATTTTCTTTCTTCTATACTTAAAATAGTTTTTTTGTTAATCTTAGTGTCTTTATATAAATCTCTAAGCATAGAAGTTGCAATTTTAATAGCAACTTCTCAATTATTTATAGCATCTATTCTTAAACTATATTTCTCTAAAAGAATTATACTAGAAAATTTTAAGCTAGAAATAGATTTTAAAAACATAAAAAGATTTTTTTATTTGGCTTTTTCAAACTTTATTTCATCTTTCTCATCATCTTTCTTTCCAAACATACTTGTAATATCTTCTTTTTGGATTTTTTCTTCTATAATAGCTGGAGTTATGTTTTTTTCGCAACTAATTTCAGCTACAATATCTTTTTTAGTTGCTCCAATAGTTAACGCTTCTTTACCAATAATTTCTAACTTAGCGTATAAAAAAAGAGATGAAGATGCAAAAAGAATTATACAAACACTTTTTAGAATTTCATTAGTAATTTCTATTACATTAATATTTCCTATTACTTTTCATCTAAAAACGATTTTAGAATTTTTAAATCTAAAACAAGAATTCATAAATTATTCTCCAACATTTTTCTTAGTTATATCCATTTCATCCCTATTTTTCTTAATTTCGGGTATTCTATATTCTTTTTTATTTTCAATTAACAAAATAAAAGAAATTTATTTAATTGAAATCTTTTGTATACTTCTTTTTATTACTTTACTCATTTTTATTTCGTTGAACAGCAATGTTTTGTTATTCTTGTTGAGTTATTTATTCATTTCCTTTTTAAGATTTTTCCTATATTCTTTAAGCTTAAAATCTTTATTTAAGTCAGCACCAGAAAAATTCAACATAAAACTTTCTTTTTTAATATTATTTTCATTTTTTATTTCATACATTTTAACATCAAAAATATTTCTTATAGATATATCTTTATTAATCCTATCTTTTATTCTAATAATCTTTATTATAAAAAAAATTAAGATATTTGAAAAGAAAGAAAAGACTTTCATTCAAAAATTAAATTTGCCAGAATTTATGAAAAAAATAATCTTCAAACTGATATAATTTTATGAGATTTATAGAAGTGTGTAACGTTTATGAAAAATTAGAAAAAATTACATCAAAAATTGGGAAATCAGAAATTTTAGCAAACCTATTCAAAAAAGTTGAAGAGAATGAATTAAAAAAACTTGTTTTATTATCTATTGGACAAATATACTTACCTTTTGAAAATAAGGAGTTAGGAATTGCAGCTAAGTTAATAATAAGAGCGATATCCAAAGCTAGCGGTTTCGATACTAAGAGCATTGAAAACTTATATATTAACTTTGGTGATTTAGGAAAGGTTGCAGAATATTGTATAAGAAACAGAAAACAAAAAAAATTTTTAAACAAGGAGCTAAGTATAATAGAAGTTTATGATAAACTGAGAGAAGTTGGGTTTTATGAAGGTGAAGGTTCTCAAGATAAAAAAATATCCACTATAGCTGGTTTATTAAACTTTTGTGAACCGATAGAAGCAAGATATTTAGTAAGAATTGTTTTAGATGAGTTGAGAATAGGAGTTGCTGAAGGAATTGTAAGAGATGCAATAGTAATGGCCTTTTTTAAACCAAGCGAAAAAGAGAAAGCGCTATATTATGTAGAATTTGCATGGAATATCTTAGGAGATTTTGGAGAGGTTGCACTAATAGCAAAAAAAGAGGGAATAGAAGGATTAAAAAGAGTTAAGCCAGTCTTAGGCAGACCTATACAAGTTATGCTTGGTATTAAAGCAGAAAGTATAGAAGATGTGATTAAAAGACATGGTAAAGTAATTGTAGAATTTAAGTACGATGGTCTAAGAATGCAAATACATAAAAAAAATGATAATGTTTGGATTTTTACAAGAAGATTAGAAGATGTTACTTCTCAATTTCCAGATGTAGTTAACATTATAAGAAAAAATGTTTTGGCTGAAGAATGTATTATAGAGGGCGAAGCATGGCCAATAGATATGAATACAAAATTACCAATGCCGTTTCAAAAACTAAGCCAAAGAATACATAGAAAGTATGATATAGAAAAAATGATTATAGAAATTCCAGTTCAGCTAAACCTTTTTGATATTGTTTACTTAGATGGTAAAACTTTCTTCGAAACTCCTTTAATAGAAAGAAGAGAAATTCTTAAAAAAATAGTAAAAGAAGAGGAGTTTAAAATTCAGTTAGCCGAAAGTATTTTTACAGATAAAGTAAACGAAATCGAAGAGTTTTATAATAAAGCTCTTCAACTAAAACAAGAAGGAATTATGATAAAAAATCCACAATCTTTCTATGTTTTTGGTAGGCATGTTGGTGGCTGGTATAAAATTAAACCCACTATGGAAACCTTAGATGTAGTAATAGTTGGTGCAGAATATGGAGAGGGAGCTAGAAGTAAATGGTTATCTAGCTATTTATTTGCTGTAAGAGATGAGGATACTGGAGAATTATTAACATGCGGGATGGGCGGAACTGGATTAACTGAAGAACAATTTGAATTAATAACAGAAATATTAAAACCGCTAATAATAAAAAGAGAAGGTAATTTTGTTTGGGTTAAGCCTAAAATAGTTGTCGAAGTTAGCTATCAAGAAATCCAAAAAAGTCCGACCTATAGTAGCGGGTATGCCTTAAGATTTCCTAGGATAGAAAGAATAAGAGAAGATAAAGGTGTTAATGAAATAGATACTTTGAAAAGGTTAGAAGATTTATATAAATCACAGGGAAAAGTAGGATGATAGAAAAAATTATTGGATTGATACTAATATTTTTAGGAGTATTATTAATTGTAAAAAATTCTGAAAATGTATTTAGAGATACTTTAAAGTTTGATGTATTCGAAATTTTTAAGAAAATAGAGTTTATAGCTATGCTATTAATACTAATTGGAATTATTTTGATTTTATGGTAAGTGTTTTACTTCCTTTTGATCTAAAATCAGAAATTGAAAAGTTTTTATCAGAAATAACAAATATAAAAAAATTTAGGTTGCATGAAAAAGAAATTTTTATATTTAGCTTAGATACTTATCATTTAGATTTTACCCATTTTGCTGGGAAAGCTAGTGAATTAGTCTATTCTATAACTTTTGGATACAGTAAGAAATCTTTTGATGTTTTTAAAGTTGCCGAAGGAATATATGTAAGCGAGGCTTATCAGCCATTTTATACAACAATAAGAAAACAAAAAGAGGAAATAGAAAACAATATTAAAGCTCAGCTAGCACACATAGCTACTGCAATAACTGATGCTCAATTAATTGCGCATGATTATAGAAAATATAAACATTTTGTAAAAATAATAGATGAGCTTGAAGAAATAGAAAGAAAAATTAAAGAATCTAAGGAAAAAAAAGAAGATCTTCTAAAGAGGAAAAAGGAGTTAGATCAAATGCTAAGAAATATATTTATAGATCAAGTAGATATTCATACTGGGGACTTTTCTATAATTAACATGGCAAGAACTAGATGGACAACTTTTATTTCAGATTTTCTTTCCTTAGATGATGAAAAAACTCCAGAAGATGTTTTAAATAAATTAAAAAACATAACAAAAGCAGAAGCAATTCAACTATCTAAGAAAAACCAATTATACATAATTTGGAGAGAAGAATTTAAAAAGATTGTTAAAGAAAGAGAAAGAGAATTAAAAAAACTTTTGTTAATGAGAAAAGCTTCGATAGATAATTATAAAGAAATGCTAAGGCCGCTAATAGCAAGATATTTAGCAATCAGAGAAGAACCAATTTTTTTTGTTTCCCCTTCATTATCATTCATAAAATCTTATACTAGACCTTTTTTAATAGATTCTGTAAAATGGTGGATAATAAAGCCCCTAAATCCGTATTTACATGAACTTGAAAAAACGAGGCCAGGAAGAATAGATCTTAAAAGAGTTGGATTCATAACAGAAAGTATTATTGAAAAGTTGGAAAAAATGCTGGGAGAAAAAAGAGAGAGCTTAGAAAAGAAAATAGGAGAAATAGTAATGCCTGTTGAACCGTCTATAGATAGAGTTGTTTTAGCTGGAATAGAAGTTATAAACAAAAATTTTGGTACTAATTTTACCATAAAAGATGCTTTATCCATTAGAGAAACTTTGTTTAAAAAAGAAAAAGAGCCAGATCCAAGAAAAGAAAGATGGAAATTAAGCCCATTTTATGCTCTTGTTGAAATTTCTCTAGATAGAAGTATAATTAAAACTTATAGTGGAATAGAAGTGGAAGATTTTGACTTTGAAATAAAACCTTTTGCAATCTCTCAAAATTTAGCAATCTTAATGTATCTTCAAATAAAGGCTTTAGAAAAATACTATGAAAACCAAATAAATTCTTTTTTTGGCGAGTCTTTAATTAAAGAGGTAGAAATAGAGAGTGAAGTAAGTGGTAAAAAAATTAAACAAAAAATGAATGTTTGGTTAGACATTAGAAGCATCGATTTTATATTAGATGAAGAAGAAGACTTTATTAAAAAAATTGAGGAGGAAAAAAACGAATATTATAGAATTCTATCAGACTACTCTTTTCAATTTGAAAAAACTTTTTTGAAAAAACCTTTTTTTGCTCCTTATTTGCTTTATGAATCAAGTATTTACGATGAATATTTTTCAGATGGTTTAATAGATATAAGAAACGATATTAATCAAACCATAGCTTCTCCATTTGGCTTTCCAATATAGTTTATGGAAATAGAAAAAGGGATAGAAATTATAAATGGCTATCCTGCACTTTTGATTAAAGAATTAGATTTAATAGTTATTAGCGACCTTCAAATAGGTTTTGAAATACATTTAGCCCAAAAAGGTATTTTAGTGCCGCAAGTACAGTTTAAAGAGTTAATAGAAGATATTAAAAAAATTAAATTAATTTCGAATGCCAAAAGAATTTTAATCAATGGTGATTTAAAACATGAATTTAGAGAAATTACTAAACAAGAACTTAGAGAAACTGTAGAATTCTTAAGTTTTTGCAAAAACAATTTTAAAGAAATTATAGTTGTTAGAGGGAATCACGATAACTTTATAATAAAAATCTTAAAAAATTTTGGAATCAATTTTTATGACCCATTTTATTCAGAAAACTGTTTTTGCTTTACCCATGGACATAAAAAAATAGAGGCTTTAGAATGCAATTATTTAATTATTGGTCACGAACAGCCAGCAATTGTTCTAAGAAGCGATTTTGAAAAGGTTAAACTAAAAGCATTTTTAGTTGGAGAATATGAAAATAAAAAATTAATAGTTTTACCATCATTTTCTCCCCTTTCTTTTGGTTCAGAAATAAACAATTATTCTTCCAAAGATTTTTTAAGCCCGTACTTAAGAGAAATTGATGCAGATGAACTATATGTTTATGCAATAGATAAAAGCATAGGAGTTTTAAAGTTAGGAAAAATGAAAAATTTAAGAACCTAAAATTTTCTTTAGTAAATCCTTAAACTTTTCATCGCTTAATTGCTCCTTTATTTTTCCAGATATGAAAAGTTGTATTAACAATGCTTCAACTTTTTCAGCAAATTCTGGCTTTGCTAATCTTATTCTTGCTAACCTTTCTCTAGCTTCATAACTTAAAATTTTTCTTATTATTTCTCTCTTTTCTTCTTCGCTCAGTTTCATAAATATTTAAATTTAAGTAAATTATGGAAAATATTTGGGATGTTATAATAATAGGAGCCGGAGCTGCTGGATTAACAGCATCTATATATACTTGCAGAAGATCTCTAAAAACACTAGTTATTTCATTAGATATTGGAGGATTAACAAATCTAGCTGAAAATATTGAAAATTATCCCGGATATTTCCCAGAAAATAGTGGAGCTAACCTAATGCAAAAAATTTATCAACAAGCATTAAAAAATGGTGCTGATTTTGAATTTGGAGAAGTAGAGAGAGTTGAAAAAGAAAATGATTTTTTTAAAGTAATATTAAAAAACGGAAATGAATTTTTCTCAAAATCTATTATAGTTGCTAGTGGTAGTAAGCCAAGAAAATTAAACGTTCCTGGAGAAGATAAATTAATAGGTAAAGGTGTTTCGTATTGTGTTACATGCGATGCACCGCTATTTAAAGATAAGGTTGTCGCTGTAGTTGGTGGAGGTAATTCAGCATTAGAAGGCGCATTAGTATTAAGCTCTTACGCTTCGAAAATTTATTTAATCCATAGAAGAGAAGAGTTTAGAGCAGAAGAGATAATTGTAGATAAGGTTAAGAAAAATCCGAAAATAGAATTGGTTTTAAATTGTGTTGTAACTGAAATAATTGGAGAAAAGAATGTTGAAAAAATAAGCGTTAAAAATTTAAAAACAAATGAAGAAAGAAAATTAGATGTTAATGGAGTTTTTATAGAAATTGGGCATGAGCCGAGTGTTGATTTTATTAAACATTTGGTTAAAACCAATGAAAGAAACGAAATTATTGTAGATTTAGATATGAAAACTAGTTGCGAAGGGATTTTTGCCGCTGGTGATATTACAAATATAAAGTATAAACAAACTATAATCGCCGCTGGAACTGGTGCTATTGCAGCTTTAAGTGCATATGATCATTTAATGAGAAAAATTGGGAAAACTGGAATTAGAGCTGATTGGAGATAGTATTTAAATGATAAATTTTTATAGCTGTGTGTGAATCTTGTAGAAATCAGTTAGCCCCGGCCGGGATTTGAACCCGGGACCTCTGCTTTACCAGAGCAGCGCTCTACCAGTCTGAGCTACCGGGGCATATAATTTTATTTGTCAATTATAATTAAATTATGAATATTTTTAACCTATGTAAGTGTAAATCATCATTTTTAAAAATAATGTTTATCTTTTTAGCTATTTGTATATTAGGTTTTCTGATATATCTATCCTATCTTGCATTTGAATCCTCGCAACCAACATCTATAGAACTAATTGAAAAGAATTTACAATTAACCAACGAAGAAGACATAAAGGATGGTATAGAAAAAACCTTCAACATTACTCCATACTTTGCAAAAGGATATCATTTTATTTATAAAGATGTGGATTTTGAAGTCCTTAAAATAATTTTTGTATCTGAAAACGATGCTCACCTATTTATTGATTTGCTTAAAAAATATACTGAAAACTTCAATACTACACTTTTGATAGAAACTCTTGATACAAAAAATAATCTTATTATCTACAAAGTCTTGCCACCGGAAGAGTATGCAGAAAAATATATAGGAAAAATTCTACAAAAAAACGAAACAGTTTTTATGTTCTTTGGCTATACAAATAGAGAAGATTATCTTAAAGATGTCATAAGGTGGTTTACAGAAAAATAATGTTCTTAAACATTACTCTCTAATTTCTTTAAACAACCTCAAAAAATTTTTATATTTCCTTTCAACTTCTTTCCTTACTTCTGGTAACATTTGTGAATTTAAATCCTCTTCTAATTTTGAAAATGCCCAACTCCATGCTTCTTCTAAGTTTTTCTGAAACTTATAGTGAGCTAAAAACAAAAGATATGGAATTGCGCTAAAAACCGACAAAACATCTGCGTTTCTCAATATTTCTGATTCTATGGAACTAGCTCTTAAATTTATTTTATCTCTATGCTCAATAATACATTTTTTTACATGATTAATAATTTCTTCTGAATATCCAAAATTCTTCAAAATTTTCTCAGCTTCATCTGCACTAGTAATTTCATGATTTTCTCGACCATACTTAGATATTCCTATATCATGAAGCAACGAAGATAAAATAACAACCTCTTTATTACACTTATATTTTTTAGAAAGCCTTAAAGCATGCTTCAAAACTAATCTAATATGATATTTCCAAAGATATAAATATCCACTCTTTTCTAATTCTGACATTACAAAGTTTTTGATTGCTTCTATTTTATTTTTGTCCATTTTATTTCTGCTAGCTATGGGACGGGTGGGATTTGAACCCACGACCTTCCGGTCTTCAGCCGGACGCTCTCCCAGCTGAGCTACCGTCCCGTCCCTATAAATTTATAATTTATCTATAAATTAAATTAATGGGAAGGATAAGAACAAAAGACATAAAACATATAGCAGAAAAAATTTTAGAAGAACATAAGGATAAGTTTACTGATAATTTTGAAAAGAATAAACAAATAATATCTCAATTATATAATTTTCAGTCAAAGAAGCTAAAAAATAAAATAGTTGGATATTTAACTTCCTTAGTTTCAAAACAAAAAACTCAATAAATAGCGAATCTTAATAAAACCGCTATTTTGATTTTTTCGCAAAAATCCTTATTATCTACAATAATTATTTCAGCATTCTTTTCCAGAGCTTTTTTTATTTTATTTAAATTCTCGTAAAATTTCTCTTTACATACAAAAAGTTTTTCTACCATCCCAAACTCCAAAAATTCTTCAACCTTTTTCTTTTCGCTAAAAAACCTATTTTGATTTTTATTTATAATTTCTTCAAAATTCTTAATTTTTTCCATTCTAATTTTATCAATCTTTTCCAATATTCTAAGAATTTCCTCATTAAAACTCTTTTTCTCTATGAATAGCTCGCTACCGATATCTATATCCTCTCCATGAAATCCTTTACTAACTCTTTCATTACAAAGCTCTTCTATTCTTCCTATTATCCTCAGCTTATCTATATTAATCTTTTCTACCCTTATTTTAGCATAAGTTTCTATTCTATCTATTTTTTTACCATCCTTCCTAGAAAAAACATTTCTCACTATTTTCATTTCCACCAAATCACCCTTTTCTATTATTAGTGGGAAAATTAGTTTTTCTTTTTCGCTCTCTATTCTAGCATATAGCTTTTTATCTGAAAGTATTTTTATCATTTCTATAAATAATTTATTTATGTTACAACAATACAAAATAGATGAATTTGGAATAATACTAATAGGTTCTTTAATTTTTTTTCTTGGATTAACCGCAATTAACTATCTAATAAATCCGCCAGCAATAAATATAACTAAAAACATTACAAACCAAACAATTCTCGTCTCTAAAACTTTTATTCTTGACGGAATAGAAAAAAAGATAACATTGCTTAGTGCAGAAGAAAAAATTTATAAAAGTTTGTTTGATGAAAAAAAATTCATAGCAAACTTAGAAATTCCAAAAGAAGATTTATCAGAAATAAGTAGATTAGAAATAGAATTTAATAGCGAAAAAGATATTTCTAAGCTTTATTTAATAGAAGGAAAGAATTTAATACCAGCTAAAAAATATTATTTACCAAATGAAATAAAACAAAAGATGTTGTTTGTAGCAAAAATAGAAGAGTTTGATATGTCTTTGCACTTATTAATATTATCAATATTAATATCTGTAAGCTTAATAATTTTTTTGGCATATAGAGAATATCCTATGCTAAGACCAAAAATAAAAATTACTGGAAGTGCTATTATTCTAACTATTTTAGTTATATTTATATCATACAGCTATATTAGGCAGATAGATACAATAAAACTTAATATTTACGGAATAAAAGAGAAAGCTAGCAAAACCTTTCAGTTCAATGCTATCCCAAAAATTTATAACGTAACTATAACTTTTGAAATTGGCAAAAGTCAAAGAACTGGCGAATTAAAAATTTATCTAAATAATGAATTGATTTATAATAATATTCCGCAAACTTATTTTGTAAGAATACCACTTACAAATACACAGCTTAAACAAACAAATTTTATAACTCTCGAAGCTAGAAATGCTATATACGAAATAAACAATCTTTATATAAAACTTTCATAAATATAATTTATGACCTCTATTACTTTATCTTTTGAAGTTCATCAACCAATAAGATTAAGAAATGCTCCACTAAAAAATTCAAACAATCTATTCGAAAGATATTTTAATGACGATGCAAATAGATATTTTTTCAACAGAATAAGTGATAAATGCTATATAAAAACCAACAATATTATTTTAGATTTAATAGATAGTTTCAAAAAGGAAAAGAAAAAATTTAAAGTATCTTTTTCTTTAAGCGGAACCTTTTTAGAATCTGCAGAAAGGTATAGAAAAGATGTTTTGGAAAGTTTTAGAGAACTCGCAAAAAAGAAAGAAGTAGAAATTCTATGTCAAACTTACTATCACTCTATAGCTTCTCTTCATTACGATTATGAAGAATTTATAAATCAAATAGAGGAGCATAGAGAAACTGTACATAGCTTATTAAATAGAAAACCAAAAATATTTGAAAACACAGAATTCATATTTAACAATAAGATAGCTAAAATAGCAGAAGATTTAAAGTTTAATGCTATATTTACAGAAGGTGTAGAGAGAATTCTTGGCTGGAGATCTCCACACTACATTTATGTGAGAAAATATTGTTTTCCAAACGATCCTTTACCTAAGAAAAGGATAAAAATACTGCTAAGAAATTATAAATTAAGTGATGATATAGCTTTTAGATTTAACGCAAGATCCTGGGACCAATGGCCATTAACAGCTGATAAATATGCTTCCTGGCTTGCAGCAACACCTGGAGATGTTATAAATATATTCATAGATTATGAAACGTTTGGAGAACATTTTTGGGAAGATAGTGGAATATTTTGGTTTTTAAAGGCTCTGCCATATTATGTGCTAAAATATGATCACTTAGAATTTTCCTTACCAAGTGAAGTTATAAAAAAATATAATCCAGTTGGAGAGTTCGATGTTTTTGAATTAGCATCAATATCTTGGGCAGATAGTGATAAAGACGTAAGCGCTTGGTTAGGAAATGAAATGCAAAGAAGAAGTTTTGAAGAAGTTATGCAATTAAGAAAAGAAGTTATTGAAACAGAAGATGAAGAATTAATAAAAACTTGGAAGCTATTTACTCAAAGTGATATCTATTATTATATGTGTAAAAAATCCCAGGCAGATGAAGATGTTCACAAATATTTTAATCACTTTGGCTCTAAAAGTGCAGAAGAGGCATTCATTTCATTTTTAAATATACTATCGGATTTTAAAGTCCAATTAGCACTAAGAAAAATAAGAAAAAACTTAAAAGAAGTTTTAATAGGAAAAAATATTATAACTGAATTAGAAAAAGAATTAGATATTAAGATTTATGAAAAAGTATGAAATATTAGATGATATAACAGCTGATATAGGTTTTATAGTTTACGGAAAAAGTTTAAACGAGTTATTTGAAAATGCAGCAATTGCTATGTTTGAGGTTATGATAGATATAAATAGTGTGGAAAAAAGTATTGAAAAAATAATTGAAATAGAATCTGATAGTTTAGAATCTTTAATGTATAAATGGTTAAACGAACTCTTATACTTTGTTGATTCAGAAAATTTAGCTTTTTCAGAGTTTAAAGTAGACTTAAATGAAGAAAAACTTAGTTTAAAAGCAAAATGTAAAGGTGAAAAAATAGATAGAAACAAACATAAAATAGGTACATTAGTTAAAGCCTGTACATATCATCAACTTAAAATTTGGAAAGAAAATGTTTGGAAAGCAAAGATAATCTTAGATATTTAACCTTTTATTACAGCTATAGGTCTTAACCTTACTATTATTTTACTAATCCCGGCCTTTTCTGTTGTTAAAACAACTTCATCAACATTCTTATACGCTTCTGGCAATTCTTCAATTATTCCTTCTTTTGAAGCAGCTCTCAACAATATTCCTCTAGATTCCATTGTTTTTAAAGCGTCTTGATATCTATATCTCTTCATCATAGCAGCTCTAGAAGAAGTTCTTCCAGAGCCGTGTGCTGAGGAATAAAAAGATTTTTCAGCAGTTTCTAAACCAACTAATATATAGCTAGCAGTTCCCATACTTCCAGGAATTAATACCGGCTGGCCTATTTTTTCATATTTCTTAGGAATTAAATCGCTAAATGGAGGCATTGCTCTAGTAGCCCCTTTTCTATGAACCAAAACTTTTTTTCTTTCTCCATCTATTTTATGTTCTTCTATTTTTGCAATATTATGAGCTACATCATAAATAGTTTCTAACCCTATTTCTTCTGCTTTCATTTTTAATACTTGCTCAAAACTTTCCCTAACCCAATGAGTTATCATTTGTCTATTTGCAAAAGCATAGTTAGCTGCAGAATTCATTGCCCCAAAATATTTTTCGAAAGTTTTAGTTCCGCTTGGAGCACAAGCTAATTGTCTATCTGGCAGTTTTCTGATTAAATCTCTAAATTCCCTTTCCATTATTTCTAGATAATCGCTAGCAACTTGATGTCCTAAGCCTCTAGAGCCAGTATGAACAAAAACAATTATTTGATTTTCTTTTTCTATTCCCAAAACTTTTGCAATTTCATAATCAAAAATTTTATCCACAACCTGAATTTCGAGAAAATGATTTCCAGAGCCCAAAGTACCTAACTGTGGCATACCTCTTTGAATAGCTTTTTGAGAAACATACTCTGGCGCTGCATATTTTTCTAGATTTCCATTATCTTCGATAAATTCTAAATCTCTTTCCCATCCATAACCATTTTCTACAGCCCATTTTGCTCCATATTTTAGAACTTCATATGTTTGCTGCTGAGTTAATTTAATTACTCCCTCGCTTCCCACTCCACTTGGAACATTTTTAAAAATAGTATCAACTAATTCTCTAAGTTTATCTTTTATATCTTCATACATTAAATTTGTTCTTAAAGCCCTTACACCACAATTTATATCGAAACCTATTCCACCTGGACTAATTACTCCATTATAATAATCTATAGCCGCAACTCCGCCAATACAATTAGAAACTACTATACCATTTGCTACAAAATTATGAAATTCGCTTTCAACGGTTATATCATAAACATTTTCTTCACATTCAAAATCTTCAATTTCAATAATCTCATCTAAAAATATGTCTGTAGAAATTATTTTTAAAGATTTCACAAAATTTTCAAAACTCATCATATCATCTTTCTTAATCTTTACAGACAATTCTTGTAAAAGATTGTTTCTATTTTTAATATATTGAACGTATCTCAATTTTAAATTTGTTTTTTCAGAAATTTCGGAAGATGTTAAATTTTCTAAATTTTTTATTAGCTCAATTTTTTTAATTTTTTCTTCTAAAAGTTTTTTATAGTAAAGCAAATATAATAAAGAAATGTTTGCGAGCAACCTTCTTTTACTATTGTATTCATAGCTTATGTGTTTAAAGAATTTTATTAGATTATTTACTTTAGAACTTATTCTTAATTCTATTTCAAAACTATCTTTTCTTTTTTTTCTAACTTTAATTAAACTCTCTATACCAAACAAACTTAATAACTTAGCTATCGAAGATAAAAATTTAATTCCGCTTTCTAAATTTTTTCTATTTTGCTGTAAAAGAAGAGGTAAAAATAAATTTCTATCTTTTCTTTTTCTAGGAATTGATAATTCGGCACCAAAAAATGCAGATAAAAATAATCTTATTTGCCATAATTTGCATTTAAAAATCCATTCTGGGACATCAAAATCTTTTTCAGATTTTTTGCCTATAGGAACTCCTAATGCATATAGTAAACATACTAAAGAAGCTGCATTTACATAAAAAACATAATAAGTATATTTTTTTCTTTTGAGCTTATAAATTTTAGATGGATTATAATTTATTGCAATTACATCTTTTCTTATTTGTTCTAAATTTTCTTTTTCTGAAGAAGAAAAAATAATTATACCATCTTTTTTTCTTCCAATAAAATTCATACATCCATCTCCAAAAATAAATCCCATTAATTTTAATAAATATGGTAATTTTTCACTAGAATATCTTAATGGAACCAAATTTCTTTTTTTCAGTTTTTCTAAGTTTAATTTAATTCTTTTTTCTGAAAAACCAAGCTCCTTCATTTTTTTAAACAAATCTTCTTCGCTTAATATTATTTCGTTAGATGGCTCTTCATATTCAACACCCTCAAAAGGTTTAACAAAAACTTTATCTCCAATATTTATATCCTTAGACATTTTAAATCCACTAGGAGTTAAAATAGGGTGATCGAAAGTTGCTTTAATTTCGAAGCCAAAATTAGTTTTTAATTTTCTAATTTTTGTATATGGATTTAAACAAAAAAATCTAATTACTTTTGATTCTTCCAAAACTTTATCCCTAAAATTAAAAACTAAAATTTTTTGGTTTTCTTTTATTTTATCTATAGTTAAATATGTTCCAAAGCTTAAATGAACCTTAGAATCTTTTAAAAGACAAAATCCATAGCCGAAATGCATATCTGGCATAGCAATAGAATACTTATATATTCCTGGTAAAGTAGCTACATTTATAGCTTGTTCTATTGCTCCTTCTTCAACTTCATTTAATAATTTTTCAGATAAAAATAATCTTACTGGCACATTCATATTTGGTTTTACTCCTTTCTCTATTTCCCATTCTACTTCGCCTATTCTTTTAATTCTTGATTTAAAACTCATATTAAATATTAATAATCCTTAAAATTTTTAACTTAAATCTCCACAAATACAAAATATTTCATAAAGAAGCTTAAAAAGGTCTTCATAGCCTTCTTTATTTAAGTTATTAACTTTCACTTCTCTAAATCTCAAAATAGAAAGTTCAACTATATCTATTATCCTCTCTAAGATTTCTGATAGAGCATCTTTCTTTGATTTAACTTCTCTAATTTTTTCTTTAACATTAAAATCGAATAAATCTTTTTTAGAAAAAACTGGAATTGTCGGTATTTCAAACCTTAAATATATTATAACGCTCTGTAACAAACAACTTATAAAGGAGTGTAACTCCTTAGCTAAGGTAGAGTCTATAAGAAAAATTATTACAGATTTTTTCGAAGAAAGTTTTTTAATTATGTTTTTTCCAGCTTCGGAATATAAAAATAATTCCATTTGGCCAGGAGTATCGTAAATTAAAAAATCGCAATCTTCTTTTATCTTTAATCTTTCTACATTTTCCTCAACTATTTCAACTGATTTTAGTAAAGCACCATTAATTCCTAAATTAAACTCTCTCATTATTTTCTCTGCACTAACAAAATCTCTAACATTCTTTTCAGCTTTATAAATTGGGTCTGAAGCTGTGTCTAAGTTTATAGTAGCGACTTTATATCCTTTTTCTCTTAAGAAATCTGAAAAATTTCTTACAAAAGTACTTTTTCCACTACTAGCAATACCTAAGACAAAAATCTCCATAAAAAATAAAAAAGAATTAGAAAGTCTCTATGGTTTTTCTAATACTTAATTCTCTTCTCACTACTAAAAACGCTATTAAAAATATTATTAACATTGCTATTAATACACCTATTGCTATTAATAACTTTTCATCTAAATTACCAAATAGATTTTTTTCGACCTCTTTCAATTCTTTTTTAACAGATATGTTAACTAACTTTTCTACTTCACCCGCTGAAATCTTTGTGACAAAAGAGTTTTTATTAAAATCTTCACTTACATACATCTTAACTTTTACTAACTTTGATTGCATAGGAGCTAAGTTTATTTTTTCAGGTTCTATTGAATAAATTACTCCGCTCGGAACATCTATCTTTAATTTTATATCTCTAAATGCTTTATTATCTTCATTTCTAATCTTTATGAAAAATTCATTCCATTCGTTGCTTTTTATTTCAACTTCTGGAAAGTCTATCTTTAATACTGGTAAATAGTTTTTTCTTTCTATGTAAAAATCGTATTTAGCGCTAGCAAGATTATTGAAAGCAAACAAACTAATTAATTCTTTTTCTCCCAATTCCATGTTTGTTGTGAAATATACATACTTAACTTCGTTTGGATAAATTATCGGTATTAACTTAATTTGCACATCCTCTCTTATCTTTGCCATTATTGAAACATTATATAACCTTTCACTACCGCAATTTCTAACAAATACTGTAAATTTATTTTCTTCTATTACCTTGTTTTCTATTCCTTCAAAAGCTAAGCAATATTTTTCTTGTGGTAAAACAGATATTGAACTAAAATCTGCTACATACTCCTTAGGTCTATCATAGCTTATAATGTATATCAAATCAAAAATTTCGTATTTAATATTTCTAAATTCTCTAAGAATTGAGCTATCTATTGCTGAAATTTTAGCATCTATTGTTTTTAACAAATCTTCAACTCTTTTTAAAACCTCTAAGCTTAGGTTTGTGTTGTTTAAGGTTTGTCTAACTATTTTTATTATGTCAAGTAACAACTCTTGATTCCTTACTAAAAAATCTGTATTATTTGATACTTTCTTTACTAGATCCAAGATTTCCAGTAGAAGATCTTGATTTGTTGTTAAAAGATTTATGTTTCTATTAGATAAATCTCTCAATAGGTTTAATATACTTAAAACATCTAACAATCTATTATCTATACTTACTAATTCTCTGCCGATTATATCTTCTCTCCAAGTAATCTGAATTGTATTGCTTCTCAACTTCGGATCTACGTAATAGTAATATTCTATTTCTGCATAATAGTTTCTTGTAGTTGGAATCGAGCTCCTCACAAAAGTATAGCATGTAAAAGCTTCGCTACCAACATTTCTACACTCTTTTATTACTCTATCGTTTTCGAAAATCTTTATACTGTTAACCCTTAAATTCGCTATGTTATTAAACTTTGCTATAGCAAGTATTAATACATCTTCGTTAACATTTGCTAAGGTTTTGCTAGCAACTATTTCTATACTATCAGCTAAGGAAAGTGCTGAAAAAATACTGAAAAATGCTATTATTGCTAGTATTTTTTTAGTCACCATAAGATACTATAATTAAACATATATAAATACTTTTCGGTGGTTACAAAAGTTAATTAACAATATAGAAAAATACAATTTATGGAGATAAAAGTTGGTTGCTGTGGCTTTACTATATCAAAAAGTAAGTATTATGAAAAATTAAATTTAGTAGAGATTCAACAAACTTTTTACAAGCTTATCGAAGAAAAAACCTTAGAAAAATGGAGAAAAGAAGCGCCAAAAAATTTTGAATTTACTATTAAAGCCTTCCAAGGTTTAACTCACACAACAAAAAGTCCGACATGGAAAAGAAGTGGTTTTGATGGGCAAGAAATTAAAAAAATAGAAAAATATGTTGGCGAGTTAAAAATAAATAAAGTTACCTTAGAATTCTGGAATAAAATGCAAAACTATGCAAAAATTCTTAATTCGAAAATAATACTATTACAATTGCCAAGTTCTTTTAAAGATAGCGAAGAAAATGTTAAAAGAGTGAAGGAGTTTTTAAAAAATGTACAGACAAAAGGCATAAATATAGCTATTGAGCTAAGAGGTTGGAGAGATGAAAAAAAGAAAAAGATTTTTGAGGAGTTTGATGTAATTGATGTTGTTGATATTAATATAAATTATCCAGTTGTTTTAAGAGATCTGCTCTATACAAGATTACATGGAAAGTATGAAAACGGTAAAATTATCTATAATCATGAGTATAGTAATAAAGAATTAAAAACTATTAAAAATAAAATTGAAAAATTAAACGCAAAAGAAAACTATGTTTTATTCAATAATTATTATATGTTTAAAAACGCCATAGAGTTTTTAAATATTTAGCAAATATTTTGACTTTCAGCTTTTTTTGATTATATTCGAAAAAGTAAATTTAAACTTTAACTGGAGTATTTCTACTAATATTTGTTCCGTCACCTAATTGACCTCAAGAATTGTTACCCCAACATTTGACTGTACCATCTTTTAATAATGCACAGGTGTGAAGATATCCTGCTGTGATAGCTAACTTCTATTTTCTTCTCAAAATTTTATTAATACTTCTAAATATTTTATCCCCACCAGCTATTCCCTCTATAACAAACTCTCTATCAATAGTTTTTAATCTTAAGTTCGCTAGTCCTAAAACCATTAGATAAGGGTTTTTCTCTATGGATACTAACTGAAGAAAATCTCTTTCTAATCTAGTTATCTTTCTGTTAACTATACCCTCTTGAAAAAATATTTCTCTTTCGTTTCTAATCTCTAAAAAACGTGTAGATATATATACTTCTATAGATAGCAAAACCACTAAAAATATAAGCATAGAAACTAAATTTGGAAAAAGTATTAAAAAAGCTGTTACTAAAACATAAAACGGTAAATAATATCTCCTAGAAGTTCTTATTCTCATAAAATTATTAAAGATTTCTTCGTGTTTATATTATGAGTGAAACAGATAGCTCAAGTACAGATTCACACACAAGATTATACATAGAGGCATTAAGAGATTTAAGAGTTGCCTTACCAAGATTTTCTATATTCCTTTTTTTACTCATTTTTCTCTGGATAATTTATCCATTCTTACTAAGCTTGGGAAATAATATATTTCTTGAGATTTTAGACAATAAAATAGAGCTAAAATATATTATTAACATTATAATTATAACGTATCTAGTAGTTTTAATTCTGTTCACTTATAAAGAGATTATTTTAGTAGGATCCTCGCTATCAAAATTAATAGTATTTTATTCTTCAAACCCACAAGAAGACATATCTAGAATAGAGATAAGAATCAAAAAATTCGAAAACACTCTAGCTTTAATTTTTGCAAACCTAATTTCTTTTCTTATATATTATATTTTTAAAGATTTCATAGCTAGTATAAGTCAAATAGCGGCAGCCATAATACTAATTTTATTAATAGTTTCCTTCTTAATACTATTCTTACTTCTATCCTTTTCATTAAGCTCAGAATTTGAAACAAAAATATTACAGCAAATATCTAAGAGTAGAAAAAGAAAAAATGGAAATAATAAGAAAAGCGATTAAAAAGAATTTTGACGTTGAAATAGATAAAGATATAGATTTCGAAATAACAAACGAAAAAATTAGATTTTTTAAAAAGGATTTGAGGGAGTTATATGAACATCTTAAATTAAAAAGTTTAAGATTAGAAAGGCTTGGAATATATTTTGGAAAATTAAAAAAAGGAGAAAAAATACACTTAAACATAGAAGGCTCGCAATTCGTAGGAAAAAAAGCTAAAAAGAATGTTTTAAATATAGATGACTATAAAACCTTAATAAATTTTCTGCTTGGAAAAGTTACTATAAAAGAATTTCAAAATGTAGAAAAGCACAACTTTCCAATCGTTAAGTATAAAGATTATATTATATGCTCTGCCGCGAGCACAGAAAATGAAATTAAATCACTTTTTCCTAAGGCTCCTAAAAAATCATTATGGCAAGTTTAGTAAAATTTATTTGCCGGGGGTGGGATTTGAACCCACGACCTCCGCGTTTCTTATCATCAATTTTCAAAGCTCATTGATTATGAGCGCGGCGTTCTGCCGCTAAACTACCCCGGCAATTCTCAATAAATTATTATTAAAAAAGTAAAAAATTTTTTAGAACTCAGCAAGTTCCTCTTTAATTTTTTTAACTGCTAAAGAAAATTCAAAATAATTTTTAGATGTTATTTTGTCGAAAGAAAGTATTTTATTCATATTTTCTAAAAAATCACCCTCTGCAAAAGTACTTGAGATATAAACTCTATAAGGAGAAAGTTTTTCTAATCTGCTCTTAAGCGTTTTAAAAACTTTCCCAGCGTTTCTCTTATCTATTTTTTTAACAGTATTTAAATAATCCTTTAGCTTTTTTAACTCGCTTCTAACATAAGCTAATGTTGCTTCATCACTTTTTTCCAAGAAAAATCTCTTAATTTGTAACTTTATTTCTTGTTTATTAAGCAAATAAACCGCAAAAATTAATAAAACTAATGCAATAAATATTAGTCCAGTATTAGAAGTTAATGCATCTACCGAAACAAAATTTCCAGCGGAAATTAAACCGCTAAGGCCTATTAAAAACAAAAGAGCTGCAGAAAGAATTAATATTCTTACAGTTTCCATAATTTTATTAAACTTTGCAAATAAATATATAAAGATTTCCTTAGCATTAATATCTATAAAAATAGTTTATCATTAATAATAATATTATGAAAAATTCTCCAAAAAATTTAGAAATAGATGTTGAAAAACTAAAAGCAAAAGTTGATGTTTTAATAAAAATGAAAGAAGAAATTAACAATAGAATTTCTTTTTTGAACGAAAGAATTGGAGAAATTAAAAGTTCGCTAGTAGATAAAGAAAAAGAATTCGCTGAATTAAAAGCTTCCATAGAGAAAACTATAAAAATCACTGAAGAATTAAAGCCGGAAGAGATACTTAAAAAATTTAGCGAGTTTTATGCAAAAATAGAAGTTATTAATGCAAAAATCGAAAGTAATGAAGCCCTTTTGAATAAAATTATAGAAGAGCTAAAAGAAATTAGAAGAGTTTACCTTAAATTCAAAACTTTTGAAGAAATTGATAAAATTAGTGATGAAGTAAAGAAAAATTTAAATGAAATTAAAAAAAGCGAAGCTAAAATTTTTTCTACTTCAACAAAGATAGATGCGATTTTTTCTGAAATGAACAAAAGATTTGAAGAGTTCTTAGAAATAAAAAAAGATGTTATTAATTTAAAAGAGAGGTTTAAAGAATTAATAAAAGATGTTAACGATTTAAAAGTTTCTTCTTCTAGCTTTATAAGAAAAGAAGATGTTATAGAGCTTAAAGAAAGGCTTAAAAAAATAAGAGAATTCGAAGAAGAACTAAGAAATAGAATTGACGCAATTAATATTTCTCAAGATTTTAAAAAATTTGAAGAGAGCTTAAATAAAATAAAAGAGGAAAAGGAAATTATTCTTGAAAAGTTAAAATTGTTTGACGAATATTTCTTAAAAACTAAAAACATTGAAAAAGAAATAGAAAACTTAGATTTAAGGGATTTTGTTAAGAAAAGTGAAATTGAAAAAATTAAACTAGAAGTTTTTAAAACGCTTTCTGACGTAGAAAAAACAAAAAAAGAATTAAAAGAAAAAATAGATGAAATAAACAGAAGTGATTATAGAAATTTATTCTTAAAAATAAATGAGTTAGAAAAAAAATACGATGAAGTTAATAAAAACCTTACCGAAATCATAAATTTCTTAAAAGTTATGGCTGAATATTAAAATGGAATTTTCTAAGGAATTAGAAGAAATAAAAAAAAGAATTCTTGAAAAAAAGGATCAAAAAAAAGACGTAGATATTTTAAAAGAAGAAATTAAAAAAGTTAAAGAAAATGTTGAAAATATTACTAAAAAAATTAAAAACTATTCCTCTATTTTAGAGAATTTGCCGTTAAATCTCAAAAATTTGGAAGAAGAGATTATAAAGATTAAAAACGTAGAAATATCAAGAATTGAAAGAAAATATGAAAAAATAGATGAACTATCAGAAAGATTAAACGATTATTTTAAAGCAATAAAAGATGTTTTAATAGAAATAAATAAACTTAAAGACGAGCTAAAAGATGTATATTTATTAAAAAATTCTTTATCTCAAAATCTTCAAACATTTGAAAATTTAAAAAACGAAATTTTTAGCAAGGTTGAGAATATTAAAAAAGATTATATAGAAAAAATAGAGAAAGATTTGAAAGATTTAAGTAATAGAATAGATAGTTTAAACCTTTCAGAAGTAGAAACTAAAATTAATGGAATTGAATTGATATTAAGCAACCAAGAAAAAAGAATCGAAGAAATTATAGAAAAGAGCAAAAAAATAGAAGATGCAGAAAAATTTTTTGAAAGTTTTAAAGAAGAGATTAGAATTTTAAAAGATTACGTAGAAAAGGAGATTAAACCTAAAATAGAGAAGTCTACAAAAGTAGCTGAAATAGAAGAAATGGTAAAAGATTTAGAAATAAGCTATCAAAGAATTGAAAACGATATTAAAAAATTGAGCAAAAGTATAGAAGAATTAGAAGAGTTTAGAAGTTTTATACCAAGCATAGAATATATAAAATCGAATTTTGTTGAAGTAAGGAATTTTATTAGAGAATTGGAGAAAATTAGTGAATCTAAGGAAAAAAGTGTTCTAGAAAAAATAAATATACTTAACTCCGAATTAGAAAAACTTAAGGAATTTGCACAAAAAACCGAAAAAAACCTAGAAGAAATATATAGCTCTATAAATTTGCTTAAGGAAAAAAACGTAT
Source organism: Candidatus Aenigmatarchaeota archaeon (assembly GCA_038733315.1). Lineage (GTDB taxonomy): Archaea > Aenigmatarchaeota > Aenigmatarchaeia > CG10238-14 > SpSt-28 > JAHLMO01. The sequence continues at coordinate 277,983 of JAVYPJ010000002.1, forward strand.
TAGAAATAAAGAGTTTTGTAGATGATATAAATTCAAAAATTTCTGAATTTTTAAAGTTTAACAAAAATATAAACGAAAAAATAGAATCTATAGAAAATAGTTCAAAAGATAAAATCTTACAAATTGAAAAAAATATTAGTGACTTAAAATCGAAAATAGATTACGCAGAAAAAATTATATTAAAGATTAATGAAATAGAAACACTACAAAAAACTAATTTCGAAATTTATGAAAGCAAAATTAATAATTTAAGTAAAGTTTTAGAAGACGCTAGTAAATTAAATGAAAGTATTAAAGCTTTCGATAAAAAAATTTCTGAAAATGAAAAAAAGGTTTCTCAAGCTATTGAAAAGTTATTAGAAATAGAAAGAAGCTTATCGAACTTAGAAAAAGAAAATGAAGAATTTAAAAGAAATCTTAAAGATATTTATATAGATGTTTCTACTTTAAAAAATAAAAAAACTGAGTACAATTTGAACGAAATAAAAAATTCCATAGAAGAATTTAAAGGGATAAAAAATTTAGTAGAAAATCTTTTGTCTGAAATGGAAAAAATAAAATCCGAGCAGAAAAATATTAAATCGCAATTTAAAGTTTACTGGCTCGGTATTTTAAACATTCTAAAAGAGCTTAGCTCAAACTTAAAAATTATATCTGAAGTTATTAAGGAGTTTAGAGGAGAGGGTAGCGATATTAAAAAAGAGATAGCAAGAATAAAGATTATGGCTAAGGAAATAGAGGAAAGTTTAAAGGATAAAGATTATATAGTTATAGAATAATTATTTCTGAGATTTTACTTTTTCTATTTCCCTTTCTATTTCTTCTAGTATTTTTTCCTCTTTTGTTTTTTCATATATCTTTATTTTTGATTTTACTCTTTCTAAATCTATTTCTAAATCAAAAGTATCTTTACCCTCTTCTCTTAGTTTTTTAATCGTTTCCTCCAAATCTTTTATTTCTTTTAATATTTCTTCATAATCCTTTTTCTTTCTTTTTGCTATCTTTTCTCTTTCTTCCTTAGCTTCTTCAACTATTTCTTCTATTTCCTCTTTTCCAACTAACAATTCTTTATAAGTAGGAATTCTAATTTTTCTCTTTTCAAATTCTCTTTTAATTCTTGGCTCTAAACCTTCTAAATAAATATCAACTATATCAAAAGCTCCTTGCATTAGCTTACTTTCTGCTAAGTTTAACTCTGTTTCAATATCAAAAACATCTATTCCATGCTTCTTTAACTCTTCTAAATAGAACTTTAATTCCTCAATTTTTCTATCTCTCTTATCATATTCATCTAAATCTTTTTCGCTCAATCTCGTTACTTGATGTAATATTGGTCTAAAACTAACAAAATAAGGTCTTCCTCTATTATATTCGCTATTAACAACCATTCCTGTACCAATATTTGCTTTAACTATTTGAGAAACAAATTCTTCTCCATACTTCATTTTTATTCTATCTAAATCTCCTTCATATCTAGTTCTCAATTGTATTTCAGTTCCTATGTTTGCTCTAATTTCTCCAATAAAATCGCTTAAAACTTGAGAAATTAGTACCAAACCTATTCCCCACTTTCTAAATTCTCTTACCCCTCTTTCTAAGGCTAAAAATCCTTTTCCACTACCACCAAATTTTGGCAATAATCTATGGACTTCATCGTAAACTATTAAGCATCTTAAATCTTTGCTTTCTTCTAATCTAGAATTAAATATTTCTTGAATAGTATTTGCAACAAATATATCTATTTCTTCTGGCTTTAATCTATTAAGAACAAATATATAAACATTTCCTTTTGGATTTTCAATAATTTCTTTTAATCTAATTTTTTGATATGGCGAAGTAATTATTTTTATTTTTCCTGGAAAGCCCTTTGCTTGCTTAATACTCATTCCAAACTTAGAGTATTCTTTAAGCATATATTTTTCTTTACATTTTCTTAGGAAACCTGTCCATTGTGCAGTTGGGTCAAAAACAATTACATTTTTATTTTTTAATAAAGCTTCTTCCGCAATTACCATTGCACTAATAGTTTTTCCGCTACCAGTTGCTCCAGCTATTAAAGTATGCATTTTTAAATCATCTAAATAAATAAATGCTCTTTTTGCTGTTTCTGCAATATTTCCAATAAATGCAGAATTTTCAGATGGTTGTGGCAAGGTTGAAAAATCTATAGTTACTTTAAACCTTTTTTCTTTTTCTTTCTTTTTAATGTATGAAATTATAGCTATATAAGAAATTGTTGAACCAAAGCTAAATATTAAGAAATAAGTTAATAAAGTTTTTAATTGCATACCTAAAATTTCTTTTTCCAATAATGGAGTTTCAATAGTTACAAATGCGCTTGCTGTTGCTTCTTGCTTAATATTTTCTGTTAAATATGTTGCTGTTGCTTTAACTAAATATCTTTTTTCTATTATATCCTTAGGAATTTTTAGTGAAAATATTTTTGTTAAAGATGTCTCAACTGCTAAACTTTCTTCTGCTCTTGTGATTTCAACTAGATTTTCACTATCTATTAAACTTAGAGTTAAGTTAACATCAACCCTTTTTGTTTTTCCTAAGTTATATAATATTATTTCCGCCCTCAAATAATCTCCTGGCTTAACTTTATCGCTTAATAAACTCATTTTTAAATCTAAAAGTTTCATTTCTGCCAAAACAACTTTAACAGTTATAGGAACTATAAAAGATTCATTTTCTATTATTATTTTAGCATATCCTCTATAAATTCCAGCTTCTTGATCTTTTGAAATTTCTGCAATAACTTCAAAATAATTTGTAGATTTTTTGTTTATTAAAATTCTTTTGTTTGCATACTTTAAGAAATTAATAACATCTCCATAAAGCTCTATTTCTGCATAAACATCCTTTTCTTTATTATTTGCTATGTATATTTTCTTAATTTCCTTTTCTCCTTGCTTTAACTCAAAATACAATTCTTCTGTTCTAACCTCTATTTTTTCTGCAATTTGTTTTAACATTTCTTGCATTTTTGAATAATCGATAGAAGGTAATGGAGCTTCTCTTATAGGCGAAGTATATGGTGTAGATGCAGCTGGACATTGACCACAATCAATTGGACAATTGTTACAATTCTCTAATATATCGCAAATTCCATCTCCACATATTACTGCTTCTGCAAACAAATATGCTGAGCTTGAATTAAATTCGAAAAATATTTTCGAAGCTTTTAAATCAATTTTCGGAATTATTTCTATCCAAGTTGAATTGCATTCCCTACTTTCTAACATCCAATCTTTACACTTATAAATTCTTAAATTTTCAACCTTTAAAATTAAATGAGAATATTGAGAAATATCGAAAATTAATGTATAATTATTAAATTCGAAATTTTCTTTAATTGCAAACGCAAAAAATCTATTTCTTAATTTTGAAACGTTTGCTAAATGAACATTAAATACATCTATTTTAACTATATCATCTATGGATTTGTTAATAATAACATCGAAATAAGTTATTTCAGAATCTTCTATTTTTATTCTTAAATTATATTTTCCAGCAAATATTGTTTGATTTATTGTTGCGTTTTCATCTGGCTTTAATTCATACTCTTTTTGATTAGAAATTGGATTAATTAAATCTATATACATTTTTACAATTTTATCAGTTATATCGGTAGCTTTTGTAGTAATTCTAACTTTTTCTCCAGCTCTTATTAACTTTTGCTCTATTTTCGAATTAGAAGAGTTATCTATGGCAATAACTTTTATTAAATAATCTCCTTTTTCTTCTATAAAAACGCTAGATTTATATAGACTATCTATTTTTTCTGGAATTAAAACTATTTCTGTTTGATTTGGAAATACTAAAACAAAAGTTACTTCATTTATAATATCGTTATCATCTATTTCAGCAATTATTTCGTTTGTTTTGTTTATTTCAAAATCAATAGTATGAATTTTAACTGTTGGCTCTATATTATCTATTACTTTAATTAAATTTTCACTCTTTAAATAAGAAGTAAATTCTCCATAAGATGCTTCTATTATTAAATCGTTAAAAACTTTTGTTATTGGAACTATACAAGAAATTTCAAACGATTCATTATAAGTAATATTAATTATTTTGCATTCTTTTTCGTTTAAGAAAACTCTAAAAGAAATATTTTCTTTAATTTCTTCCTCTTCAAAAAATGTTTTTAAAGAAATGTTTAGAGTTTGGTTTGGATAAATTTCTATTTGATTTGTTGGATTTAATAAAAATATTGTAAAGTTAACTATTGTTATATTAAACTGAATTTCCTTTGAAATATTAAGAGTTTCGTTATATAAAATTAATTTTTCTAAATAATTTCCTTCCTTATCTAAATTATAATATATTGGAATTGTCTTTTCTTCTAATTTCCTTAAAATAAATTCGCTTAGAGCTGAAATGTTTTGAGAAGTATTTGTTTTTAATAATAAATCGTTATTTGCAATGCTTTTTATTGTTAAATTAGTTAAAACTCCAAAACCTTTTCCTTTTTTAACTTCGAAATAATCATTAGTAATAAAACTATAGTTATTTAAAACATTAACTCTTAAATACGTAATTCTTTCTATTCCTTCTGCGCTTATAATTCTTAATACCCCAACATAATTTCCTGCATTATAACCAGCTGGAATTGTTACATTAATTTCTATTTCTCTGCTTTCTCCAGGCATTAAAGTTCCTACAAATGGAGTATATTCTGGGTTAAATTCATAGCAAACAGTTCCATATAAACATTCAATTCTCATATTACTTACTGGATCTGTTCCGCTCGATTGAATAGTAAATCTAATAGTGTATTTCTGCCAATGATGAACATCTATTGGTAATGGATCATAAACATCTAATCTTGCCTCTTTTCTTACTCCTTCGGCAACTAAATATGCTCCTTGTTTAAATTTAGTCTCTGTTTCTACAAATTTATATCTTTTGTCTACTCTAGAAGGTAATTGAATCCATTCTGAACAAGTCTTTTGATAAAAGTCCCAGCCATTACAATAAATTATTTTTAAATTGTTTTCCGCCGCTCCATATTGCTGAGCTATTGAAATGTCATAATAAACTCTTATTGTTGAATCGATTTCTATTGGAGTTATTATTGCAAAGCCTCCTAAAGGCTTATAAAGATTTACTTCTGTTGGATAAACTTTATCGTATTTTATAAAATCATCTGGCAAATCAAAAGTAGATAAGTTATATAATTTTATTTTTGCCTCATTACTTTCTATTAATAAATCGTAAGTTCTTAAATGAATTGTAAAGTTTTTATATCCATATACATATTCTTTTTGCAATATTTGATTTGTGTTATTTCTATAAAACGTAAAGTTTATGCTAACATATTCATCTCTGCTATTTGTTATATTAACCCAAATGTTTTTAGAAACGTATACTTCAAAATAGTCTTCAAATATTAATGTATTGTTTGTTGTATCGTTTATTATAAATATTAAATCGTAATCGTTTGGCTCCAATTTTTCTATCGTAATTTCCCAAGTAATGTTATTTTCTGTTAATAATTCATATGTTGCGTTTAATTGCTTTATATACATTAAAACTTTATCTATAGCTACATTATCGCTTAAATTTAATTTTATTGTTACGTTATTTGGAAATTCTACGCTTGGAATTTCTTTTGAAATTAATTTTGGTGGAGTAATATCTTTATAATATATTGCATTAGCTTCTGTTTTTTCAACTAAAATTTCATAAGTTTCGTAATAAGCTTTTATAGTTAAATCATGCCATTTTCCATCTTCATTTTTTGGTAAGCTACATTCAATTATCCAATTATCATTTATTACTTCTACTTTACTTATATTGCATGTATTATTAGAAATTAAAATTGTAAAAGATGTGTTTGAAGTTATTATTTCATCTCCTATTCTAAAAGTTAAATTTATTTCTATTTTTTGATTCTCTAAAACATCTATAATTGGAGCTTCAGAATTTGGATAATTAATAACTATTTCAGCAGGATAAACTTCTATTCTTATTGGTACTTTTTTAATTCCTAGTGTATTTTCAATTATTGAAATGTTTCCTTCATAAATCGATAAGTAATTTGGCGGACTAATATTTGCAATTAGAACAAAGCTTTGAGCTGGACTTATTTCTTTATAATTTTCAGCTAAGCTTAATATTTCTGTTACATTTCCTTCTAAGCTTATACTAAATGTTAACAATTCGTTTCCAATATTTGTTATATTCAAAATTTCCTGAGTTACGTTTTTTCCAGCTAATATTTTTAACAATATTTCTTCTTTATCTATAGAATAATTATAGTCTTGTAAAACATTAATTTCAATCTCAAAATCTTTGGTATCATCTATGCTAGTAACATTTATTTTTGGATAATATTTTCCGCTAGAAAAACCTAATGGCAAATCTATAGTTAAAGTAATGTTTATTGTTTCGCCTGTATTTAAACTTGGAATAAAGCTTGGAGAAAAACTAACATAATTACATAAATTTGTTTCTCTTTGACATAAGAATGTTATATTTCTTACTTCTGAATTACCTATGGATTGAATAGTAAAGTTTACAGAAATCGAAGAATTATGATTTACTAATAAACTATTTGGATATTCACTAATATTTAAAATTCTTGTTGGTAAAACATTTATTGTTATAGTTTGAGAAGAATAAGCAATTCCTGAACTTTCATCTGGATTTTGCCAAGTTACATATGGTTTAATAGTATATTCCCTTGCAATAGTTCCTTGGGGAATTGTTATATTAAGCATTGTATATATAGTTGTGTTTGGTAAAATTTGAGATATGTTTATAGAATGAATTATCCAATTTGTACCTGCTGGTGGCGAAGATGTTAAAGTTACATTATATGCACTAACTGTATCGTTTAAATTTCTAATAGAAATGTTTAGAGAAATTGTAGCAGAATTTAGTAATGTAACATTTTCTACATTAATATATGTTGTTGATGGAATTACTTCTAATGAGGATTTAGCCATAGCTCTGAAGTAAAGTTCTACGAAATTGCATTTATTTCCCTGATCACAAGCTGTTAAACTTACTCTATACATTCCTTCAATTTGTGGATAGTATAGGCATGAATAATATTTATTTTGCAAATTTCCACTTGCACAAGTAACATTTTCTACTGTTCCATTAGGTAGCGTTATATTTAAGTAAATAGCTTTCAACTTATTTTCATCGTCGTAAAAATATGCAGTTATATTCTGTAATTTTTTAATTTCTATTTTTGAAGTATATGTTATATTTGAAATTGTTGGTGGCATATCAACAATACTCCAATAAACAAGCACGTATCCTAATTGAGGAGTTGCTGAGTCGTTATAAAATGTAATATTTAATCCATAACTTCTAGCATTACTGAAGCCATTTTGATATAAACATAAGGAATTATTGGAAATCTTATCTACAAAAATAAATTCCTGATTACATTCATCCTTAGGAACTGAAAATACATAATCTTCTATAGGTACGTTCAATATCTGATTATAATTTATTGAAAAGTTCAAAGGTATGTTACCTAAATTAACTATTGTTATGCTTCCTAAGCTTCCTGCTTCATTTAATCCATAGGTTTCATTTATATATTCTACTATACTACCATTTCTTGAAAAAACAATTATGTACCATCTAGAATCTATAGGAACTATAATGTTTAAATCTATTGTAGCCCTTCTTTCGTCTTCTCTACCAAAATTAGAAGTTATATTAATTTTTCCTAAGTAAGTATCTGGATTTGTTCCTAGAGGAATTGAAATGTTTACAAAAAATTCTGCGTATGTATTTTCATCTATTCTTTCAAAATAATTTGGATTTATATATATCCATTCTTCTGGTAAATTTATTTCTGTATAATCAATTGAAATGTTGTATAATGGAGCATTACCAGTATTATTTAAAATAATTTTTACAGAATAGTTATTTCCATGCCAAATCTCTTGAGTAATGTTATAGATGTTTAACTCTATTGTTGGGTTTCCGATAATTCTTATTATACTTTCACATGGCCTTGTAGTTATTCTTGGATTTATAGTACCATTATTATTTATCCAAATAGCCTGCCATCTCATACAGTAATCCCCCGGCTCAGTTCCTGCAGGTATTACTACACCAAATGTTATATTTGTTGTTTCCGTAGGTCCTAAAATTTCTGGTAATGGTGTTACATTAAAAACGTTTGTAAACTTACTAAAAGCAGTATCTGGTAAATTGTTTGCATCTAGATAAAGAGAAACGTTTAAATTTTTCATAGATCCATTTCCTGTATTAATTATAGAAACGTTTAAATAAGCGATTGTATCATTAATTTGAGAAACATTATAAACTGTTATATTATACGCTATTATTCTTCCTGTAGTAGTTAAGCTTTCAAAGAAATAAGTGAAATCGAAAGTTGCTAATTCGTAAAATTGGGAATTATTTATTGCACTAGCAAAAACTGTTTTATTTCCTGGAATTATTTCACAATTACTTCCAACTGTAAAGTTAACTTCGCAATAATAATTGCCAAAGCAACTTTTTGTTATTGAATCGGTTGTTATATTTATTTCTCCTTCTATAAGTTCGTTTGTATCGATTCTGGTATAATTTCCAACTTTTATAGTTGATATTGCGCAACTTGGATTTGAAGTAAAATCTTGAATAATTTCATAATATCCCGTTAATTTTGTTGGTGCCCAAATTTCAAAATTTTTTTGTTGAGTAAATGAAACGCTATAATAAAGAGTTGAATTATTATCTATTGAGCAGTTTACATAATGAATTCCTAAAGGATATTTCGAAACATCTAAAACATAATTTACAAAGCCACTTGAATTTGTTAATAAATTTGCAACATTTGTTCCATCTACTATTATTTCAACAGGATAATTACTTATTCCTTCTTTTGTTACATTATCGTAAATAAGGCAAGTTATTGATAAGTTTTTATCAGTAGAATTATATAGCTTTTGCTTTTCTAATGTTAAATTAACTTCTGCCCAACCCCATATTTCAATCGATTTTGAATCAAAGCTTTCTATTCCCTCTTCTGAAATAGATGATACATTAATAATTTGAGTTCCCAATTTTGCTAAACCTAAAATTTCAATTGTTGCATTATTCCATTTTTTCTCATTTGGAACTAAATTTCCTAAGAAATTATTTTGAGAAATTATGTTAAAGCCTATGGGTAATGAATAGTTTAGCCAAACATTATTTAAAGTAATTGGATTAGAAGGATTAGCCAAAACAGATGAATTTATATTAATTTTATCTCCTCTATGAGCTTTAGCTGGTATTTCTTCTATTTTTGTAATTGTTTGAGCTACATAAAGTAAAGTAGAATTTAAAACTTCCTGACCATATTTTACGGTTATGTTATAAGTTCCTACTGTGTTTAATTGAAAGTTGAATTCATAGTATCCATCTGAAGATGTTAAATCTGTTAGGTACAGGTTGTTATTTAAATATAATTCCACGTATCTACCAGAATATGTATAACATTCATAATCTTGTATGCTATGTGTATGATTTAAAAGATCGCCACAATCAAAAGTATTACCAAATATTTTTATAGATTCATTTGGATTTAATATTATTTTGTTCGAATAAATGGATATTTTTTTTGGTTTAACTATATAAATAGATCCATTTTGTCCACTTTGATACCCAGAGCCGCCAATTGCAGATATTTTTACATTCGAATAATTGAAAACATAATAAATAGCAATTCTTCCTCCAGAACCTCCACCTCCATAATTATCACCAGAACCTCCATTAGCACTAATACTTCCATTTCCAATAAATTTATTAGCAATTATCCATACACTTCCTCCAGAACCTCCACCTCCATCACGATCAAGAGATCCAGCAGCATTAGCAACTCCATTTTCTCCATTTGCTAAAATACTTCCATTTATTACTAAGGTATCACTAATGTTTAGAAAAATTGCTCCTCCTCCATTTCCCCCTCTACCACTATAACTTCCTCCTCCTCCAGATCCAAAATCAATTGGTTGAGTAATGCTTCCATAACTATCACCTCCTGCATCATTTTGAGCGTCATTACCTCCTTTTCCACCATATCCCGCTCCTGAACCAGCA
>JAVYPJ010000003.1:0-1712 GCA_038733315.1 Candidatus Aenigmatarchaeota archaeon
AATCCTATCAGAATTAAATCTCTCAAAGAGTTTAAAAAAGTTATCAACTATCATCCAATATCTTAGACTTGAAAATTTAAAAATTTTAAATTAGAGATAAATAAACTAGTAAAGTTGGTAAGAATAAAAATGGCAAAGCCGGTAGTGGTTTCCCTTTCTTTCTTTTTGATACGAAAAAGAATACTAAAAAAATAACTACAGTATTTAGTATTGAAAGAAGCATAGAAACACCAATCCCTTTCTCCAATGAAGATACAACACTTAATCCTGGAAGAAAATAGTCTCCTGAGCCTAGGGCTATAACTTTAATTTTCTTTATTTTACCTCTAAAACTAACTTTTCTTATTTTACTTGATGGGAAAACGGAGATAAAGGTTGATGGATTTTCGACTAAATTCTCCGCCATATAGACCATATGCTTGGTTAAAAATACAGATAATATATCATAAATAGAAAGAAGGAAAAACAAAACCAATACTACTTCAAATGACAAAGAAGATCCTATTAAAGCGCTCGCAGAACCTATAGAAAGAAAAATTATAATATTTTTCAACAAATAACTCTTCCTAATTTCAGAAATAGCTATTAAAATAAAAGAAAAAAGAAATGATACAAATGCTGGTAAAAAGAAAGAAAATGTGGTTGTTGTTAATAAAAAAGCTGCTAAGTTTTCTATAATTTTCAAAACAAAAATTCTAGTTCTTATTAACAAAATAACAAGGATTGTAGAAAAAAGAACTATTGAAATGATTAATACTACATTTTTATAATCTTTTGGAGATGGGAAAAGTGGCTCAATTTCTCCCCTTAAAATTGCTTCCCTCGTTAGAATTCCTAAGTACATAGAAAAAAACATTACTGAAAGAAAAAATAAAGAAACCAAAATTATTTCTTTATCAACCATTATATTGCTTTAACTTAAATAATTATAAGTTAAATAATAGGATGATATTGGGATATACGTTTGAAGAAATTGAAGGAAAAAGAGCTGAGATTTCTGGTAAAGTGGATATAAATTCAACTATAGACATAAAGGATGTAAAAGAAATAGAAATAGAAATAGGAGAAAAGAAAAAAGTTGTTGAAATAAGTTTTGAATTTAAAGTTGAATATAAACCATCTGATGGAAAAATAACATTTAAAGGAAATATTCTATATTATTCAAAAAATAATAAAGAAGTTATAAAAGAGTGGGAAAAAAATAGAAGATTGCCTGAAGATATAGATATTGAAGTAAAGAACTTCCTATTGAAAAAATGTCTTACTTTTGCTTTAAGTATAGCTGAAGAAATAAGAATGCCTTCACCAATACCATTTCCAATGATTGTTAAAAAGAAAGAAGATAAAAGCTATATTGGATAAAAGATGATTTTTATGCTTAACATTATTAAAACACTTGGATATTTTGGTATTTTTTTAATTAGTTTAATTTCTACCTCTACTATTTTTTTACCATTCCCACTTTACTTGTTAATAACGACAGCAACAGCCTTAGGAATGAACCCAATTTTAGTTTCTGTTGTTTCCGCTTTAGGAATGAGTTTAGGTGAATTTACTAGCTATTTTATTGGATTGGGAGGCAGGTCGATAATTGAAAAAAAGCATAAAAAGACTATTAAAATTTTTGAAAATTTTTTCAAAAAGTATGGAATTGCTGCCGTAAGTATATTTGCTTTTCTTCCTTTTCCTTTCGATGTAATAGGAATTATGGC
>JAVYPJ010000003.1:1811-3426 GCA_038733315.1 Candidatus Aenigmatarchaeota archaeon
GACAAATGCTTAAAGATTATTTTGGAATTACTCCAAAAGTTTTTGTTAATACTGAAATGATTTACAATAATAGAATAGCTAAAATAGTAGAAAACTTAGGATTTAAAGCAATTTATACGGAAGGTGCAGAAAGAATACTAGAGTGGAGAAGTCCAAACTATGTTTACGTTAGAAAGTACTGCTTTCCGGATGATCCCCCTCCAAATAAGAGAATAAGAGTTTTGCTTAGAAATTATAGATTAAGTGATGATATTGGATATAGATTTTCTGCTAGAAATTGGGATCAGTGGCCCCTAACTGCTGAAAAATATACCGCTTGGCTTAGTGCAACTCCAGGGCAAGTAATAAATATTTTTATGGATTACGAAACCTTTGGAGAACATCAGCCAGAAGATAGTGGAATATTTTGGTTTTTAAAGGCTTTACCATATATGATACTAAAAGATCCTAACCTAGAGGTTTTAAAACCAAGTGAAATTATAGAAAAATATCAACCAATTGGGGAGATAGATGTTTTTGAATTTTCTACAGTTTCTTGGGCCGATATGGAAAGAGACGTTTCCGCATGGCTGGGAAATAAAATGCAACAAATTTCTTTTAACGAGATAAAAAATTTAGAAAAGCTAGTAAAGCAAGCAAAAAATCCTGATTTGATTAAGATTTGGCGATTATTACAACAAAGTGACCATTATTACTACATTTGCAATAAATGGTGGAGTGATGGAGATGTACACAAATATTTTAGCATTTTTGGTACTCCTGAAGAAGCTTTTGCTAATTTCATGAATATTATTTCAGATTTTAAAACAAGAATTTTAATAGAGGTAGAAAAAAATAAGGAGGGTTTAAATAAATGAAAGCAATAGTCGCTGGCTCTCTTGTAATGGATATTGTCATATATCCAACAAAAGATTTTAAACTCGTAAAAGATTTTATTGCAATTCCTTTTGACCATAAAATTCAAGTAAGTAAGATTTTTATTGAAGCTGGTGGTTCTGGTTATAATGTTGCTTCTACACTTACTAATTTTGGAAACAAAGTAGATTTGTTTGGTGCCGTAGGAAAAGATACATATGGCCAAATAATATTGAAATCCATGAAAAAAAATAAAATTAGTTTAGATTGTATAAAAACTATAACAAATGACCTCACAGGTTTTTCTTTAATATTTTTATATGAAGGAGAAAAAACGATTGTAACCTATAGAGGTGCTAACAACCACCTTTCTGAAGAAGATTTAATCGAAAGCAAATTTAGAAATAGCAATATATTTATATTTACAAGTATGGTAAGCAATCAAAATGTGAAATTTATAGACAAAGCAATATCTATAAGCAAAAAGTATGGACTTAAGATATTTTGCAATCCGAGTATTGCCATGGTTGAATATCAAAAAGAAAAATTAAAAGAATTCATAAAAAATTGTGATTTTGTTATAATGAATAAAAAAGAAGCGTTAAAATTAACTAAAACAAATAACTTGAAAGCTTCTATTTCTAAGTTAAAAAAGATGTGTAATGGAATACCTATAATAACTGCAGGTAAACTTGGTTGTTTTGCTTATGATAAAAAAATAAAAAATTTTAGAGCTTATGATGTTGAAGTTATAGACACC
>JAVYPJ010000003.1:3523-5105 GCA_038733315.1 Candidatus Aenigmatarchaeota archaeon
AAGTTGATGGTTTAATAGTTCATATTGGGGTTGCAAAAATTGTGAAAAAATTATATCCAAAGGTACCTCTAATAATAAAGCTAACCGCAAGAAATGAATTATTAGATAGTAGAATTCAGTTACAAGAAATTGTGACTAAAGTCAAGGAAGCAAAAAATGTTGGGGCTGTTGGAGTAGCTTATACAATTTATTTTGGATCTGATTTTGAAAATCAAATGATTAGAACATTTTCTGAAATAAAAGAAGAAGCCAATAAATATAAAATGCCAATATTCGGTTTTGCTTATCCTCGAAGTAATAAATTTAAATCGAAGTATGATCCTATTGCTGTTAGGTATGCTGCTAGAGTTGGTGCTGAAATAGGATTCGATGTTGTTAAAACATATTACACTGGTGATAAAGAAAGTTTTTCCAAGGTTGTTAAAGATTGCTTTGTTCCAATATTAGTTGCAGGCGGTCCAAAAATAGAAGAGGAAAGGGAATTTATAAAAATTGTAGAAGATGTGATGAGTGTTGGTGCTGCTGGTATTGCTGTAGGTAGAAACGTTTGGGAAAGAAATGACGAAGAAGCTCTAAAGATATTAGAAGATTTAAGGAGGATAATCCACAAATGATAATAATTAATTTTAAAAATTATAAAGAGGCCTTAGGAAAAAATGCCTTGAAAATTTGTAGAATTATTGAAGATGTTTGCAAAAAAAGTAGAATTAAAATTTTTGTAGCTCCGCAATATACAGACATTCCATTAATTTCTAGAAATTTCTCTTTTCCTGTATTAGCTCAGCATGTAGATGATGTTGAAGAAGGAAAATTTACAGGAAGTGTGTCAATTTTTTCTTTAAAAGAATATAATGTATTTGGTTCTCTTTTAAACCACTCCGAAAGAAAAATATCTATAGAAAAAATCAAAAGAACTATAAAATTGGCTAAAAAAAATAATCTTAAAATATTCGCTCTTGCATCATCACTAAAAGAAGCTAAAGAAATTTTAAAGTTTAAGCCATATTCTTTGGCATATGAACCACCAGAATTAATAGGAACCGGTAGAGCTGTTTCAAAAGAAAAACCAGATATTCTAAAAAAATTTGTTGATTTGACAAAAAACAAAAAAGTTATTAAGCTTGCTGGAGCTGGCATTTCTAATGAAGAGGATGTTAAAAAGGCGTTAGAAATTGGATGTGATGGTGTTCTAATATCATCAGCTTTTGTTTTTTCTAAAAATAAAAAAGAATTCTTAGAAAAGGTTATTTCCGCTTTTTATAGATAGTCTCAATATTTTAAAATTTCAAAAAAATAAACATAATGGATAAAGAAGAAATAATAAAATTAGTTGAAAAAGAACCTACAGAAGAAATATTAACAAAAGAAAGATTGGCACAATATTTAGATGAAAAAAGAAAGATTAATCATTACATAGGCTTTGAAATTTCTGGCTTTGTTCATCTTGGAACTGGAATAATTTGCATGAGTAAAGTTGCAGATTTTCAAAAAGCAGGAATAAACACTACCATATTTTTAGCTGATTTTCATTCTTGGATAAATAAAAAGTTGGGTGGTGATTTATCTACAATAAAAAAAGTTG
>JAVYPJ010000003.1:5203-7740 GCA_038733315.1 Candidatus Aenigmatarchaeota archaeon
GCAGGTGGGTATTTCAAAGAAGCATTAAAGATTTCTTTAAAAATTGTTGGTGGTGACCCAGATAAATCTAAATTTGTTTTAGGCTCAGATCATTATAAAGAGGTTGGTTTAGAATACTTTGAAACTGTGTTAAAAGTTTCTATGAATACTAATTTGTCTAGAATTAAAAGGTCACTAACAATTATGGGAAGAAAAGAAAGCGATTCTATAGATTTTGCCCAACTTATTTATCCGCCTATGCAAGTTGCAGATATTTTTTCTTTGAAAGTAAACTTAGCTCACGGTGGTATGGACCAAAGAAAAGCACACGTAATAGCAATAGATGTGGGTGAAAAAGTTTCTGGCTACAAACCTATTGCTGTTCATCATCATTTACTAATTGGAATGCAAATAGATGAAAAAATTAGAGAAAATATTTTATCTGCTAAAAAAGAAGGAAAGAGAGAACTTTTTGAAGAAAGTATAATAGATATAAAAATGTCGAAATCTAAGCCTGAAAGTGCAATTTTTATACATGATTCAGAGGAAGAAATAAAGAGAAAAATAAGTAAAGCTTTTTGTCCTCCAAAAGAAATAGAACTAAATCCAGTAATAGATATTGTTAGATATGTAATATTTCCTTGGATTTCTAGATTAGAAAAAAAATTCGAAATAGAAAATCTTAAAAGTGGAAAAATAAAAGAATATAGTAGTTTATCTGAATTAATAGATGATTATAAAAATGGTAATATTCATCCTCTAGATTTGAAAAACTCTACAACTAATTACCTAATAGAAATGCTTAAACCTGCTAGAGATTATTTCTTGTACGGAAGTGGGAAATCATATTTAGAAGAAATTCAAAATCTAAAAATAACTAGATAGTTTTACTGACAAATTTTTTATAAGAAGTTTCTAAAGCCTTTATTCCTGGTAACTCTCCTTTAGATAAATAATCTATTAAAGCCCCTCCAGCTAAACTAACATAAGAAAATTTGTTTTCAGGTATTCCAAATAGTTCTAATGCAGTTGATGTATCTCCTCCGCCAATTAAAGAAAATGTTTTTAATTCTGCTATCTTTTCTAAAATTTCTCTAGTTGATTTTGCAAATGGTGCTTTTTCGTACATTCCCAAAGGACCTTTAACAATTATATATTTTGAGGAAGATAAAATTTCCTTAAATTTTTCAACAGTCTTTTTTCCAACATCTAAAATCAAACCAGAAGATGGTATACTATTAACATCGTATTCAACTCTTTCTCCATTTTCTTCAATAGCAACATCTTCAGGAATTACTATCTGTTTTTTTCTTTCTTTTAACAACTCTTTTGCCCTATCTAAAAGATTTAAATATCCTAACTTTTCCAAAACTTTCAAATTATCTTGATTTATATCAATTCCACTAGCATACAAAAATAGATTTCCAATTAAACCACCAAGTAAAACTTTCTTCATTTCTATTCCTTTTTGGCTTAAAATTCTTTCCATAACTTTTAAACAATCATCGACTTTTGCTCCACCTAAAACAAAAGTGTCCCATTTTAGTTGAAATCTTGGTAAGTCGTGAACATAAATGTTTCCTACAATTTTAAAATTGTCTCCTAGTGAAAAAAACGCCTTGCTTATTGATTTTAACTCTTTCTCCATAACTCTTCCAGCTATAGATGGTAAAACCGTAGAAAAACCTACTATACTTGCATGTGCCCTATGAGAAGCTGAAAAACCGTCCAATATAAAATAATCAGCAAATGGATATAATTCTCTAACTATTGTTGAATTAGCGTGTTCCTCTATGCTTTTTTCCTTAGTTTCATCATCTAAAAATCTAACATTATCTAACAAGATTGCTTCTCCTTCCTTAAGATTTTTAATCTTACTTTTAGCTTTTTCTCCAACTACATCATTAACAAACTCTATTTTTTTATCCAAGTATTTATTTAGAAGATCAGCATGTTTATCTAGGCTTATAAAATCTTCATCTCCCTTTCTACCTTGATGTGCTAAGACAACAACTTTTGCTCTTCTATCTTGAAGCTCTTTTATAGTTTTTGCATGAGCTTTAATTCTTGGAGAATCTATCAATCTTTTTGAATCTGAATCATAAGGAGAATTTATATCAACTCTAATCAAAACTGTTTTTCCGCTAAAATCAAAGCAATCCATAGTAAAGAAATTCATTAAAAATTTTTGTTTAAAATAATTAAAAATCTTTATAATCATATGCTGGGGTCGCCTAACCAGGTAGGGCGCCGGTCTTGAGTTATCAAGATCTGATGAAAATGAAGAAAACCGGTGGGCTTAACGCCCGTGTGGGTTCAAATCCCACCCCCAGCGATATGTTTTTAAATCTATAAATCTTTACGATTTTTAAGAAGTCAATAATTTTCTTATTATTATTAAAAATGTCATTGAAAATGTCTGAGAAAAAACTATGAAAAATGTCAAATATGTTAAAGAAATTTCGTAAAGATAACCAATTAATGAAGAACCTATAAACAAAGATGCTCCTAAAATAAAAGAATAAATACCATATGCTATTCCTCTCTTTGAAATTGGA
>JAVYPJ010000003.1:7837-12397 GCA_038733315.1 Candidatus Aenigmatarchaeota archaeon
CTCCAACTTGATCTAACAGCTCTATTATACCAAAAGAAAATCCTATGTTTTTAGTTTTTTTAGTTAAAAAAGAAACAATAGTATCTCTAGCTGGACCTCTAATAGCTTTTCCTATTCTTTCAAATAGAATAAATATAAAAGCTACCTGCCAGGTTTTAGCCAAAGCAAGTAGTGGAATTGAAATTAAAAGAAAATAACCAAAAATTATGAAAAACCAATACTTTTTCGTTTTATCAGAAGCAAAACCGAATACGAATCTTAAAAAATTACTTAAAAGTTCTGTTAGTCCAGAAAAAAATCCTATAATAGAAGCTGAAGCGCCTAACAGAAGTAAATATTGGCCATTAATGCTTTTTGCACTCTCATAAATTAAATCTCCAAAAAGACTAACTAATCCAAACATTATTATAAGCAATTGAATTTTTTTTATTTTCTCCATCTATTTATTTTTTCTAATGTAATTTAAGATAAAAATGAGACTGTGGAGTATACATTCAAAATATTTAGACAGAATAGGTTTAATTGCTGAGTGGAGAGAAGGTCTACTGGCTCAAAAGGTTTTATTAGGTAAAACAAAAGGCTATAAAAATCATCCACAACTAATAAGATTCAAAAATTATGAAGATCCTGTGCTTGCTATAGGAACCTTTCTATTCCACGTTTATTTAGAGGGTAAAAGAAGGAATTTTAGTTTTGATAAATCTAAAATTGTTAAGTTTGATGAAAAACTAGAAAAAATAATACCTATAACTAAGGGTCAAATAGAATATGAGTTTAAACTTTTAAGATATAAGATCAGTAAAAGAGAAGGAAGAATTATTAAAGAAGATGGAAAAATAGAAGTTAAGCCTATATTTTATGAAATAGATGGTCCTCTAGAAAGTTGGGAAAAAGTCAAAAATTATGTTTAATATAATTTAAGCAACGAAGAAATTTCCCAACAAAAATATGAATAAAATGCCGATTATAAAAAATAAAGCTGTCATAATATTTTTACCTTTATTGTTTTGATTCAATCTAGGAATTAGATCGGAAGCAGAAATGTACAGAAAACCACCTGCAGCAAAAGGCAATATCAAAAATACATACTCCTTAGGAAATCCGAACCAGCCATACAATCCACCTATTATAGCACTAACTTGAGCTAAAAACTTTAATATCAACGCTTTTTTCTTACTGAATCCGCCATACAAAAGTGTTGCAAAACTTCCAAGCTCTTGTGGAATTTCGTGTAGTATTATTGCTAAAACTACAAATAATCCCAAATTAAAGTTTATTATAAATGTTGCTGCTATGGTTAACCCATCTAT
The DNA here is from genome assembly GCA_038733315.1 of Candidatus Aenigmatarchaeota archaeon. Lineage (GTDB taxonomy): Archaea > Aenigmatarchaeota > Aenigmatarchaeia > CG10238-14 > SpSt-28 > JAHLMO01. Next base: position 9,148 of record JAVYPJ010000003.1, read on the forward strand.
AAAATTATGAACAAAATCTCCTATTAGTAAAAGGTAGCTAAAAGAATGAATTTTACACCTAATTTCATGACAATGATGCCAATTTATTACTTTTTCTAAAAAGAAAAATGAAACAAAACCTATTAATAAAAGCGTAATTGCTTCTTTAGCCTCTATTTCTTCTAAACTTTCCAAAAACAAATGGTACAATCCTGCTGATAACAAAACACCTGCTGAAAAAGCAACTAAAGGTAAAATTATTTTTCTTAATAATCTATCATTTACTATAAATGAAAAAACGCCGATGAGACCTAGAAAACTAACTATAATCGTTGAAAATATTATCCAAACTAACATAGTTAGTAATTTGATTAATATGTTAAAAACAACAAACGGTAAGAAATTGAAATCTCTGCTAATTTTAAAATAAAATACTTAATTGTTTTCACTACCATTAAGTAATTAATATTTATATACTTTTCTTCCCAATTATTAATAGGGGTGAAAACGATGTACATAGAAAATATTCCAATTGAAAATAGAATAGGAACATATGTTGTAGGAATTGTAAGGCTGGCTTTAGAAGAAGATGAATTACTTAAACATAACGAAAAAGAAGAAATAAACAATGCAATAAAACTATTATCTTACTTGGTAGGAGTAAACGACATGCTCCTAGAGCTATATAATATAAATCCCTCAAAAGTTGATGAGTTCGTTAGAACTAATCGCGCTCAATATCTACTAATAGAGTTAATAGAAAAACGAACATATTCAGCTTTAGAAATGAATCCTTATAGTCCTCCAGATGTTAAACTACTAAACCATATTTTTCTTAACACTAAGGAGGACTTAGAAGGAATTTCAAATAAACTAAGAAACTTCCTAGAAGAATCTAAAAACGAACTTAAAAGATTACACCAAGAAATGTACATTTAAATATTTTTTTCTTTTTCTTTCATAATTTCTTAAAAATAGGAAAATTAGCTACTGAAGACGATAACTACAATTTTTTAGATCATATCTTTTCTTCTACTACTTCAGCTTCAAACTTATAAAATTCCGTACCTTCCTTAGTCCATTCATTAGGAGGTAATCCTGCTTTTATACATAAATAAGAAAGAAACTCTTCTTTTTTCGGAATATCATCCCAAACTTGAGGTAAAAACAAAGCAGATTTAGTACCTTTTTTTATTATTATACCATCTTTAAATGGTCTAATTTTTTCCAAAATTTCTTTATAATTTTTCCCTTCTATTTTTTCTGGCTTACTTAGTATAGAAACTTCAACAAATATTTCTTTTAGTTCTTTTTCATCTAAAGGTGGGAATCTAGGGTCTCTAGTCGCTGATATAGCAGCTTCGATTATTCCCTCTATTAATGGTTTTGTTGGATATGGTAAACCTATACAGCCTCTTAAATAGCTCTGATTATTTACCTTCTTATATATTGTTACAAAAACTCCTCTTTTTTCATTTAATTCACTGGGATATTCTCTGGGTTTTGAAATTATTCTATTTGCTTTTACATAAACTTCAATAGCTTTTTTTGCAAGATTTATAATGAACTTTTTGGTTTCCTCTTCCATTATTTAATTTTACTTCCTTCCTTTACATCTTTTATCGGTTGAAGTAAAGCTATATTCTTCTCATCTTCAGCAGCAAGAATCATACATTCCGACTCTATTCCCATAATTTTTCTTCTCTCTAAATTTGTAACAAAAATAAATTTTTTCTCAACTAATTCTTCTGGTTTATATTGTTGTTTTATTCCAGCTACAGCTATCCTTTTTTCATTTCCAAAATCAACAATTAACTTATATAATTTGTTAGAGTTTGGAATTTCTTCTACTTTAATAACTTTCCCAACTTTCATTTCAATTTTTGAAAAATCCTCATAACTTACAGTCATTCTAAAAAATTAAAAAGAGAGAATAAAAATTTTATACTACTTTTTTCTCCTAGATTTTCTTTCTTTTTCCTCTATTTCTTTTTCTTCTTTTTGAAGTTCTTTTTCAATTTTCCACTCATCCCATTCTAGCCAAACTATCAAAACTCCTAATAGAAGAACAAACAATGGTAAAGCTCCATTTATTACTGTTAATACGTCTTTTAAAGCTGGTGCTAAAATTCCTGGAATTCCTGCAAAAATATAGTATATACTTGCTAGAATCAATATTACTCCTATTAAAGCTTTTGCTAATGGATGCATACTATCACTAAAAATAATTTCGAATTAAAACATTTAAATCTAAAGAAACAATTGGTTTTTTATGATAAACTTATATAAGGCCTTAGCAAATCTTTGGAAAATTAGATTTAAAAAGGATGAATTAGAAAATTTAGTAAAAAAAAGGCTCGAAGAATGGAGAAAACAACCAGCTGTTATTAGAGTTGAAAAACCTACTAGATTGGATAGAGCCAGAGCTTTGGGTTACAAAGCTAAACAAGGATTTATAATTGCTAGAGTTAGGGTTAGAAAAGGAGGAAAGCCAAGGAGATTATATGAAAGATCTGGTGGTAGAAAGCCTTCTTCTGCAGGCTTACTTAAATTTACAGCAAGAAAATCCGACAGATGGATAGCAGAAGAAAGGGCAGCGAGAAAGTTTCCCAATTTAGAAGTATTAAATTCTTACTATGTTGGTGAAGATGGAATGTATAAATGGTTTGAAGTAATACTAGTTGATCCTCATCATCCCAATATTCAAAATGATCCAAAAATAAACTGGATTTGCTCTCCGAAAAATAGAAGAAGAGTTTTCAGAGGTTTAACTAGTGCTGGAAAAAAATCGAGAGGATTAAAGTCATAAATTTAGAAAATTTAAACTATTTCTATGACCAAATTAGAAAAAAAATTTGATATTCCACAACTAATATTTTTGGGAATAGCAAACATAATTGGAGCTGGAATATATGTAGTTGGTGGTATAGCGGCTGGAATTGCTGGCCCATCTGTAATAATTTCTTTTATAATAGCTGGAATTATAGCAACTCTAACCGCTCTTGTTATTGCAGAATTATCCTCTGCTATAACAGACATTGGAGAATCTTATACATATTCAAAAAAAGCCTTTGGAAATTATATTGGGTTTATTGTTGGTTTTATCAGATTTTTAAGCTCAGTTTTTTCTACAACCTCGGTATCAATGGGGTTTTCAGCATACTTAATAATATTCTTTTTTCCAAACTACAATTTTCCTATCTTTCTATATTTACTTTCAACTTTAGTAATAATAATTTCATCTGTACTAAATATCTTAGGAATATCTAAA
>JAVYPJ010000003.1:12495-14385 GCA_038733315.1 Candidatus Aenigmatarchaeota archaeon
TCAATGGGGTTTTCAGCATACTTAATAATATTCTTTTTTCCAAACTACAATTTTCCTATCTTTCTATATTTACTTTCAACTTTAGTAATAATAATTTCATCTGTACTAAATATCTTAGGAATATCTAAAATGATTAAATTCGCCACATTTCTAACTATCTTTAAAATATTCGCCCTTTCATTTTTTATAACTTTAGGAATACATTACTCATTAAAAAATTTCGACATACAAAAACTGATTCCTCCATTTCCAAATGGTTTTAAAGCTACTTTAGAAGCAGCTAGTTTAGTTTTTTTTGCTTACATAGGTTTTCAAACTATTGCTTTGGCTTCTGAAGAAACAAAAAATCCAAAGAAAAACATACCTTTAGCTATTTTTTTCACCATGCTATTTTGCTCAATATTTTATACTCTTATATCTTTAATTCAGATTACCACAGTATATTGGTATGAATTAAAAAATGTTGAGTATTCTTTGCTTTATATTACAAGAAAAATAACAGAAAATTATATAGTAAATCTTTTGATAACATCCTCTGCCTTGGCTGCAATGCTTTCAGTTTTATTGACAACTGTATACTCTAGCTCAAGAATTGCTTATGCTCTTGCAAAAGATGGTTTTCTTCCCAGTTTTCTCAAAAAAATAGATAAAAAATATAAAACTCCTATATACTCTATTATAATTTCTTGTTTCTTGAGTACTCTTCTTTTACTAATAAAAAATCTATCCACATTAATTTCATTTGTAAGCTTTGGCTATCTAACGATATTTCTAATTACACATTTAAGCTTGATAAAACTGAAGAAAAAAATAAAACCAAAATTTGAACTACCATTTCATCCATTCATACCAATAATTTCTATATTTTTTATAATTGTTTTAATAGCATTCCTAGAAAACACTGCCAAACTATTAGGGATTTGTTTTATTTTAATAGGAAGTTTAATTTATCTTTTCTTAACAAAAAGAAAATAGAAATTTATGTATGACTTGCATGTACACAGCACTTTTAGTGGTGGTGAATCTACACTAGAAGAAATAGTAAAAACTGCTAAAGAACTAGGCTATAAAGGAATTGGTTTTATATCCTATTTACTCAAAAAGGAAGAGGAAAATATATTGATTGCTGAAATAAAAAGAGTTTCGTCTCAATTTAATTTCGAAATATTTTTTGGTTATGAAGCAACAAATAGAAAGGAAGTTTTTCACCTATTGAAAAGAAGAAAAGAAATAGATTTGATTTTAGTTAGAGGCGGAAAAATAGAAATGAATAGAGTAGCTGTAGAAAACAGAGGAATAGATATTTTGACGCATCCGGATTTTGAAAGGAAAGATTGTGGAGTAAATCATGTTATAGCAAAATTTGCAAAAGAAAACGAAGTTGCAATTGAAATTAACTTTAGAGAAGTTTTAAATTCTGAAAAAGTTAAAAGATCACAAGTTCTAAAAAATCATAATCAAATAATAAACTTGTACAAAAAATTTAAATTTCCCTTAACTATTTCTTCTGGATCTCTATCTCATTGGCAAATAAAAGATCCAAAAGTTCTAATTTCTTACTTGGTAACACTTGGTTTGGAAATTCATGAAGCAAAAAAAATTTTGAAAGAATATCCTAAAAAGATTATAGAAAGGTCAAAAGAATGGAAAGATGAAAAATGGATTATGAGGGGGGTTAAATTACTAGATTAACTATGTTCTAACGACTTTTTTTCCACCCTCCCAACTTTCCCATTCTATCCATTCGTCTGGAGCTAAAACTACATTATGAACCCATTCGTATGTTGCATAACCTGTACTAGTATCGGATTTTGCAAAGCATATTCTATCAATTACGTTTGCATGTTCTCTACATACTGCTTTTCCGCCTATAGAAACAGCAACAGCATC
>JAVYPJ010000004.1:0-12943 GCA_038733315.1 Candidatus Aenigmatarchaeota archaeon
AGCGCTTCAAAACTTTTGGAAAACTTTAATTATGAATTTAATTTCAATGTAAAAGATCTTATTTATACTTCTGCTCCTTTAAAATTATCTTTTAAACCAGAACAAGCTATACAAGAAATCCAAAAAAACATAGAAGATGTAATAAAAGATAATAAAACTCCAATAATTATTGGAGGAGAACACACTGTAGCACTAGGTTCTTTAAATTTAGGGCACGATTTTATAGTTTTTGATGCACATGCCGATTTTAGGGAAGAATTTAATGGCGAAAAGTATTCTCATGCAAGCGTCATTAAGAGAATGTCTGAAAAGGCAAGAGTTATAATTATAGGAACAAGATCAATTTCTTTAGAAGAAAAAGAAATGATAGAGCAAGAAAAAAACGTAAAAATATTCTTTATTGATCAGTTAGATAAATTAGATTTTAGCTCTGTGGGAAGAGATGTATGGATAAGTATTGATATGGATGTTTTCGATCCTTCAATAGTTCCAAACGTAGCAGTTCCTTCTCCTAACGGTATTAATTATGAATTTTTTAGGAAAGCTTTAAAGAAGATTTTCATTGAGAAAAATCCTATAGGAATGGACATTTCGGAAATAGTTCCTAGCGAAGATTTAACCGGAGAAATATTATCTTCTAAATGCATATTGGATTTTGTTTCTCTTAAAGAACTTTCTAATTCTTAAAAAATTTTAATTTTTTTATAAGTTGGCTAAATATTTTGTGAGTATTTGCATCATAATATAAGATAAAAAATAAGATGCAAAAAGAAAGCGGCGAAATTTCAGGAAGTTTAATGTTTAGGCCTATTACTTGTTATGCAACATTTGAAGCTATTGATAATTATAGAATTTTGATAGCAATTATAAATTCGCTTAGTATTAAGACTTATTATAAGAACGACAGGTAAAGTTTTATACGAGCTTATATAGAGAGTGTATAAAGAAATAAACAGAATAATGTCTAATCTGAGGCAGGGAACCAATCAATTTAGGCAAATGATAGTATATTGAAGCATTTGGTTATAAGTAATGTCTTTGTCTTAAAGTAAATGTTAAATATTTATATACTAGGAAATAGCAAAAAAACAATGGGATCAAAAACAGTTAAAGCGGTATATTTTTTAAGAAGCGCTTTTGTTGGAACTATAGCGGGCACTGCTACATATGAGGCAGTTGGACCATCTAATGGAGGAGTTGCTGCAGGAGTAGTTGTTGGGGTGCTAGTCACCTTAGGTCTCTACGGGTTGTCTTATAAAGTTTATGAATATCGAGCTAAAAGAGCAAGAGCTAGATCTAAGTCCTCTTCCAATAGATATAACTTCGAATCTGACTTATATAATCAATCCTCTGAATCAGGATCTTTCAATTCGGAAGGATTAGGCAAAATACTTGAATAATATAAACTAGGGCGTTATAGAATATGGTAGACAAGTACCATTTGATTGGTGCTATTATTAAATCTACCTTCATAGCAACAGCGGGTGGATTTGTTGCTTACGCACTCTTAAATAAAGCCCATGTGGGTTCTCCTTATGACGAGATTGGGTATGCTGCCGTTAGCTGGGCAATCTTTGGAGGTATCGTATATTATTATTATAAGAAATATAAGGAAGATGAGGGCAAAGAATGGTCAAATTCAAACGATTCCGATAATTCTAACTTAGATAAAATTCTAAAACAAGGATACAAAATATAGAAAAAAAAGATTTTATTTTTAATTTTTAATTTAAATTTTTGAGTTTAAATATCTTATAAATTGAAGGTAAAATTCAAACTTGCCATTGCTTAATGAAGAAGTGCGATTGTTTTTTAGCTAAAATAAAAACAAAATCTAACAGCCAGTTTTTATTAAAAATAGAAAGCTTTTTATATTTCTTTTGATTAATATTTACTCATGAGTAGTAAAAAATTAGAAAGAATATTAGCCGCTTTATCTTCTACTGGTATAGGCGCTGCTGTTTATAGTGGTCTTAACAGTTATATTAACAACATATTAAATGAAATGCATTTAAAGGGCTCATACGACTCTTCAATCCTAAGTTTTGCCATAGCGATTACACTTAGTTTAGCATCTTACGGCCTTGCAGAATATGCAATAAATAAACATGAAGAAAATAAAAGGAGGAGTAAATACTTAATATAAAAAGCACAGAATTAAGTATTTCAACATTTTAGACAAAAATAAATCTAAATCACTTAAAAAGTTTTGGATTGGGGCGAGTGGGATTTGAACCCACAATCACCAGCGCCCTAGGCTGGCGTCATTCCGGGTTAGACCATCGCCCCTTTGAATTAATATTTTTTAAGATTTATTGGCTTTATTTTTTAAGGATTTTAGCGCATTTACTGGCAACATTAAGCATCCTATTCTGCTACTTCCTATTTCTTCTATTTCTAATAATTCACACATTTTCTTTTCGTCAGGTAAATTTTCTTCTAATTCTTTTAGATCTTTTCCTATAATGTAATTGCAAAATCTTGAAGAAGAAACCGTTGATATTGCACAACCAGATCCATCGAATTTTGCATCAATTATTTTTCCATTTTCAGTTTTGATATAAAAAGAAAATTTATCTCCGCAAGAAGTTGAATATCCTTCTATTACGATATCTGCATTTTCTATTGTTCCTCTATTTTTAGGGTTTCTATATTCTTCTAATAATTGAAAGTAATCTGTCATACTTTTCTTTCAATTTCTTTTAATACTTCAATAAATTTATCTATTTCTTCTATTGTATTGTAGAAATAGAGAGAAGCTCTTGCTGTTCCATTTTGTTTTAACTTATCTTCTATAAATGGTTGTGCACAATGGAATCCTGATCTAATTGCAATTCCTTCTTTATCTAATAAATAAGCAACATCGTGAGGATGAAGACCTTCTATATTAAATGAAAGTATTGCTCCATATTTCTTACTTTTTCCACTAAATACTTTAACTTTTTTAAGTTCTTTTATTCTTTCAAACATGTGTTTCTTTAATTTCTCTTCATAGTTTTCTATTTCATTCATTCCTATTTTGTTAAGGTAATCAATTGCTATTCCGAGACCAAAAGCTCCTTCTATATTTTGAGTGCCTGCTTCGTAGAAATAAGGCAAGTCTGCATATTCTATTCTATTTAATTTTACATCTTTTATCATTTCTCCTCCTTCCAAAAATGGATTAAGAATATTGTGTATCCTTTTGTTTATATAAAGAACTCCTATCCCAAATGGCCCTAACATTTTATGGCCAGAGAAAGCAGCAAAATCTGCACCTATTTTCTTAATATCTATTTTCATGTGAGGTATAGACTGAGCTAGATCTACAAGAAACAAAGCTCCCTTTTTATGTACAAGATTGCTTATTTTTTCTACATCATTTATAGTCCCGCTTACATTAGATTCGTGGGTCACTGTGACTAATTTAGTATTTTCAGGTAAATTTTCGTAGATTTCCATTTTAAGATCATAATTTTCATCTACATCTGCAAACTCTACATTTATTCCTTCTTCCTTCAGTCTTAACCAAGGTAAAATATTTGAATGATGTTCTAGATAAGAAGTAACTATACTATCTCCCTTTTTAAAAGGAACAGCAAATGATACTAAATTTATGCCTTCAGTTGCATTTCTTACAAATACTATTTCTTCTGGAGAAGCATTTATGAATTCAGCTACTTTTTTCCTTGCTTCATTATAAGCTTCTGTAGCTTTTTCTGCTAAATAGTGCAGACTTCTTATAGGATTGGCATTTATATTTTCATAAAAGAATTTAATGCCCTCTATTACTTCTCTTGGTTTCTGAGTTGTTGCTGCATTATCAAAATATATTAATTTTTTCCCGTTTATTTCTTTTCTTAGAATTGGAAAGTCTTTTCTTATTTCTTCTACATCAAACATATTCTGTGCATCTAAATTAAGTATATTAAGTATTATAAAACTATTTTAAATATTTTGTGAGTTTAATAAAATTTAAATCTTAAATTTAAATAAATTAAATCTTTAAAACTTATGCGCAGAGAAATTATAAAAGAAATTGCAACAAAGGCTGCGATTTATTCTACTATAGGCGACTTTGGAGTTACAATTTCAACACTTATAAAGTTAAAAGCTTTAGAACTTATTAAAAACATTTCAATTGAAATAATTACTTTTCTTACGTTACTAACAATATTTTTATTTGTACTTGATTTCTTCCTTTCTAGGAATGTAATTAAAATTAAAATAAAGGAAATAAATAAGAATGTTTCAAAAGAAAATAATCCTGTTAAAATTAGATATGTGAAAGTAAGAGAAATTACAAATAATCAATTTGCTAAAAACAATGTGAAAGCTATTATTCCTATTGATTACACAAAATTAGATAAAGCTTACACTGTTAAAAATGTAGAAAAAGAAGAAAATGCTTTACCAGATGAAGATATTTAAAGTATTAATTTTTATTTAAAAACTAGTTTCTAAAAGCTATCAATTAATGTTAAACAATTTATGGAAGAATTTAATTATAAAGATCCTCTAAATAATTATGGAAGAATTTAATTATAAAGATCCTGTAAATAATTACGACATAACATTTTCTTTACTTGATATCGATAAATTAAAGATTAGTAAAAATCAAAGAAAACCTTCAAAGGAACTTGTGGAACGGCTTATATCTTCTATTAGAAAAACTGGTTTTGTTTCCGCGTTGGTTTGTATTAAGGATAATGATAATTATATTATTGTTGATGGACAGCACAGATATCTTGCAGCAAAGACAATGGGAATACAAAAAATTCCTTGCATAATAATTCCAAAAGAATACGGATTAAAACTAATGGAATTTAATGTAGAAAAAGCACCTAACTTTAGAGAAAAATCGTATGTAGCTCTAAATGTATATTACGATTTTCTTAATCAAAATCCAGATATGAAGGAAACTGATACTATTATATTAGATTCTATAGAATTGGCTTGTTATATAACAGCAGGGATTGCTTATCAATCAAATCCTAGATTTTATGGATCTGCTTTTAGTAGTTTAGTCAAGAGAGTTGACTCTTTCTTAGATATGCCATTAAAAGAAGCTATTGAAGTAAGAAAAGAAAGAGCAGAACTTCTTAATCAGGCAGATCAAATCTTAAAGAAAGCCACGCAAAAGTTAAAAGAATTAAATTATAATAATCCTTTCCTATTTCAAGAAGTAGTTTCATTTTGTAATCCTATTGGTAAGAAGAGGAAGGCAGACATTAGTTTTGAAAATGCTATAAATGAATTTATAAAGAAAGCAAATGAACTAATCGAAAACCCTTCCCTGTTCAATCAATCTTGAAAAGAAAATTATTATTTAAGTTGTTTTATTCATTATTAAGGGCCTGTAGCTTAGCCCGGTTAGAGCGCTCGACTGATAATCGAGAGATCGTGGGTCCAAATCCCACCAGGCCCATCCTTTAAATTTTTATTGGAAGAAAATTCTAAAGATTCAAAAGCTTTTTATAAGAGTAAAATAAATTAAACTATGAAAGTGAAAGAAGGAGATGATTTTCCAGATTTTAAGTTAATGTCAGATGCAGGAAATTATGTAAGCTTATCAGATTTAAAAGGCAAACGCGTAATAATTTATTTTTATCCTAAGGACGATACTCCGGGATGTACTAAAGAGGCTTGTAATTTTAGAGACAATATTAATGAAATAAAATCATTGAATGTAGAAATATACGGAGTAAGTGTAGATACAATTGAATCACATAAAAAATTCAAGGAGAAATATTCTTTACCATTTACTCTTTTAAGTGATCATGATAAGCAATTATCTAAAACTTTAGGTATACTTAGTGTTTTTGGAACTGATAGAAGAGTTACTTTTATAGTAAATAACGGAAAGATAGAAAAGATATTTCCAAAAGTTTCTCCAGACAAGCACGCTAAAGAAATTATTGAATATCTTAAAAGTTCACAGAGTGTTTAAATAAAAGAATCAGTACATTAGATATGAAAGACAGATTTGCACTATTGATTTGGGTTATTCTTGTTATAAGTTTATTACTTAGCTTAAGCTATGTTAAACCTAACTTTGTTTCTAATCATCTAACTTATACTACTTCATCATACCCTCCTAATTCCTCAGCATATTATTTCCAAGGAAAAACCGGTGAATTAGCGAATTCTACCGTAATGAATGATTTAACTAATACATATCAACAGTTCGTTGATGTTGGTCAATACATTAGTAATTTTAGTGTCGTCCCAGTCAAGAGTAATGGATTAACGCTTTATATTTTAAATATTTCGCCTTTCTATGTTCTTGTTCCTTATAAAGTACAATCAAATATTAATACACTTACACAAAATGGAAAATCTACATTTGTATTTATAGGAGCAGAGGGTTGCCCTTTTTGTGCTTTGCAAAGAGTTGCAATTATATTGGCACTTTCACGCTTTGGAAATTTCTCAAAACTTTTCTTAGATAGATCTACTACAATAGATGGTAATATCCCTACTTATACCTTTAATTTTTCACAAGAGTTATTTAATCAATATGTAGTAGACAAACCTGTCATTTCTAACGCTCCCTACGGGGATCAAAATCCAGAGCCGTTTTTCACAGGAGCATATTATTCTTCTCCATATGTTCAGTTGGAGCCTATAGATGAAATAGGAGGATCTTTCTTAATCAATGTATCAGGAATTGCGCAGGCAAGTCCTTTAATTTACAATAGTGTTTTAGTGCCTTCTGGTGTACTTTCTAATTCTCCTGCTCCATTCGGAATAAAGGGATTTCAGTTTGGAGGCGTTCCTTTCTTTGATATAAACAATCAATTTGTATTTGATGGAGCAATTGTAGATCTTGCTCCTATAGAGTCTCAAGTAATTAATGGAAGTAGAATGGAGCTATTACAATCAATTCAAAATCCGTCCATAGGGAGTTACGGATTCCTTGAGTTAGCAGCTGCAAATGTGCTTGCTGCGGATATTTGTTATACTATAAATAATGTTGCTCCAATCTGTAAGCTTCCGTATATGCAAAGACTTGAAAATAAAGTTACTAATTTAGTTACCCCATTTTCCTTCTCATTACCTGGATATACTATATATATAATAGTAGGAGCTGGAGTTGCTGCAGTAATTATTTTAGCTTTCTTCTTTTTCTATAGAACTTACAGAAATACTAAAAACGAACTGGAAGAATTGAGAAGAAGCATAAAAGAAATGAAGGGAAATTCTGAAGAACATAAAAATAATAAGGAAGATAAAAATAATTCTCAGCCTTGAATGAATAAAAATATACTTATTCTTGCAATTTTGATTATCTTAGCAATTGCTTCAATTTTTTTATTCGATATAATTATTTTTACATTTTTCTTTTCGTTTTATCTTTTATATAGAAGAGAAGGTGTAAAGATTACTTTAATCGAATTATTTGTAATTTATTTTATTTCTTTTTTATTTGAGTTTCTTGGTGTTAACTTTGGAATACCTTTCGGAAAATACTACTATTCAAATGCACTAGGATTTAAGTTATTTGGAGTACCTTTTTCTGTGCCATTTATGTGGTTTTCTTTTGTTGCACTATCATTTTTAATAATTCAGAATAGCTTTTTGAGCCCTTTATTAACTGTTTCTATTGATATTTTAATGGATCCTTATATGTCTAACTTTGGCTGGTTTTGGCAAACAAAACTATTTAACTTTTATTATGGAATTCCGCTTTCTAACTTTATTGGTTGGTATGTAGTGTCATTTATACTTATTCAAGTTTTGATACGTTTGTCTAAACCTAAAATTAAATCAACAGATGTATTTGCATTATTTCTTTATTTTCTTGTGCTTTTAATTTGGTTAATAAATGATTATTTCAAAGGCTTGTATTTGGCCGTAGCAATAGGTTTTATTTTGATTATAATTTTATTTATAACTTTTAAGAAAGAGTTTAGATTATTATTAAATGCAGTAGGGGTCCGTAGCTTAACACGGTAGAGCAACCGGCTCTTAACCGGTGGGTTGAGGGTTCAAATCCCTCCGGGCCCAATAAGACTATTTAATCCTATATTGATTAATTCGGGAAATTAATGTTGTCAATCAATTTATATTTAAAAAGCAAGAGAGAATTTCACTATAACAACTTCAAATTTCTAGATTAATTGTCAAAAATTTTGATTTAAAAATTAAATATAAAAAATAAACATAAAAAATTTAGCTGAAAATCTTACTTTCTAATTACTAATTTATTTTTCTCCAGAAGTGTTAATTTTTGGGTTTTTATATTTATGTATTTTTATTAACTTATTCTATCCAAAATATTTAATAATTGTTTTCTTTAAAAATTCCTAAAAGCTTAAATATAGTTAAAATTTAATAAGTTATGAAAGGTCAGAAAAAGACTAAGAGCAATGTCAAAAGGTCTGTTTTGCCTAAAGAAACTAAGAATAAGGGTCCTGCTTCTCATACTTTATTAGAATTATATTGGCACGATCTTTCAGCAATAATAGGAATAGGAGTAATAGTAGTTCCTATAATAGTTTCGTATTTAGTCGGTGTTTTTTCGATATTTCTAGTGCTTTTTGTAGGAATTTTGGCTTTAGTTATCGGAACAATTCTTTATGAAGTAGAAGCTGTCGAGGGATTAGATCCATATAAGTACTTAGGAACAAAAGTAAGCAAAGAATACTCATTCATATTCGGATTTCTACTTGTAATAGCCTACATATTAATTGTAATACTTGCAGGAGAAGTAGGAGTGTTAGAACTATCACAATTTTTTGGTAGCTACGGTGTTTACGTTGGATTAATTCTCGTAGAGTTGTTCTTAATAGCTACTTGGGCAGTTCTTTCGATGAAAAGAGAAAAATTCACACTTAATTTCATGGGAATTATCAAATTATTATTCGTTATTGCGCTAATAATAGCAGGATTTATTGCCGTTAAGATGATAGGTGTAAAACCTTTCCTTAACGCTATAAATGGTAATTCTAACTATATAAATTTGCCGCAAGCTGCCTTTATGTCATTAGGAATAATACTTTTATTCTTTAGCTTTGTAGGTTTTGAAACAGGTTCATTTGCTTTCAAGGGACCTAGTGAAAAAAGATACATAGTTGCAGAAGCTATTATGTATTCAATTCTTACTGGAATAGTAGTATACACATTAATTCAAATATTCGCTATTGGTTTAGGTAACTATAATTCCTCAAATCCTTTCCTAGGCTTTTCACTATTCCCTAACTTCATTGGTCAAGTAATTTCCTATCCGGCAGAAGTTTTCTTTTCTATATTTTCCATTGTAGTAGTTTTAGGAAGCATAGTAGCACTTTCTAATGCTTCCTCAAAAGTTTTACATATGTTTGCATTAGATGGAATAGTTCCGGCTTCACTTGCAGATAATGAAAATCTTAAGTTATCACTTTCATTAGGAATACCTATCGTTCTATTACCTGTAGTTTCTCTAATTGCTGGGCCATTAAGTTCAACAACTTCGTCTTTCATAAGTGATGTTGGAGCAATTTTACCTATAATATCAGTTGCTTCAATGTCAGTATTGCTTGCATTTGCATTTTTAAGTGCAGGCATGGCTTATGCAAATAGAAATAAGAGCTGGGGCAAGCTACTTTCTGGTATATTCATAACTTTAGTTATATTAGGAATTATAGGATTCGCCCAAATTCAATATTTAGTTGGGTTGCTAGTAATAGTTGCGCTCGGTGCTATAGGATACGTAATTGTTGCAAGAAACAAGTAAATTGTAATAAATTTATTTTAATTTTTAGCTCGCACTATATTTTATGAAATTAGGAAAGCTTTTGTTTTCTATAATTATAATTGCGCTATTTATAATTTCTTATTCTGCATTTACTGGCTTCCCTTCTTCTAATAATAATGTTGTAACGCTTTACGTTCTAGTTCCTTCAGGAATTAACAATTCATTGCCTAAAGCTTCTTTTTTAAGCAATTATAATTTGGTAGGTAATTACTCTACACTTTCTTCTATTTCTAATACAATTTCTTACTTCTCTTCTGTTCACATTAATACTTTAGGTCAGTTAATTAGTTTTTCATTAAAAAACAGTTCTGCGCAATTTATAGGTAACTGTTTAGAATATTCAACTTATATTTGTGATAATAGAAGTTATATTTGGGCAATAGTTTATATTAATCCTAACGAAGAAGTTACTTTATCCTTAAATTCTTCCGTTTTGAATACTAGGCTCTCTACATTAAACTACCCTCAAAATATATTTATACTTATATTTTCTAAGACTTTGCCCACTATTTGATTATCTTTAATCTTTCTTAATTTTATTCTATTAATATACAAAGTAAAATATAATAATGGATTTAGTAAACAAAATAACTGATAAACTTTATGAAATCAATTTAGGGTACGTAAAATCTTTTATTTTTAGAACCGATAAAGGGCTAATTTTATTTGATACTGGCCTTAGCAATAGCCTTAATAAAATTAAAATAGCTTTATCATCTATTCAACTTGAGATTTCTCAAATAAAGTATATTTTTATTACTCATACTCATTTAGATCATATAGGTTCACTTTACGATCTTAAGCAGGTAACTGGTGCATTAGTCGGAATAAATGAAAAAGGGCTTCCTTATTTAACTAAAATTAGATTTCCTAAAGGTCACGATCCGAAATCTATGGCCATGGCAGGTTTATTTAGAATACTTTCACTTCGAACAAAATTAAAGCCTGTTAAAGTAGATATGCTTATCCAAGAAGGGTATGTACCTGAAGAATTTGGCGTTAAAATGCAAATAATTAGCACTCCAGGTCATACTGATGATTCACTTTCATTTTATTTTCCAGAAGAAAAAGTAATCATAGTAGGAGATTTACTTGCTGGAGCTGAAGGAAAGTTAGTCTTACCTCCATTCTACGAAAACAAGGCAGAGCTTTTAAATAGCATTGAAAAAATAAAACAACTTGATGTAAATACAATTTGTGTTTCTCACGGAATTAACAATACTAAGGAAAATATAAAGATTTAGTTTTTTCCTTAATTTTGATTTATAAAATTATAAAGACTAAACAAATTATAAGATGAAAATTTGCTAAATATGAAAAAAATAATTAATAAAGAAAGACTCAATTTTAAATTTTTAACTGCACAGGTGGCTACAGAATATGTATTAATATATATTTTAGCACTTGTTGGTATTGGAGTGGCACTTTCTATCGTTTCAAATTTCTTTTCTTATACTCCTCCTCTTTCTCTTTCAGGCTTCTATAATTTTAATATAAAATATTATAATTTCAACGGTACTACTTTAAGCATAATATTTTCTTCTAATGGCTTTAACTTTCAAATAATTAATTTTTCTTCTGCCGGCCTAAAAAATTACAATTGTAATTTTAACTACGTTAATGCAAGTGGAACAGATCTTTGCATACTTAAATTTAATAAGTACACTTCTTATGCCAACATTTTGTTTTATTATAAACCTACTAATTCATCACTCGGAATCGTTTTCACGCAAGGAGAAGTAAGTGTATGAACAGAGAAATAGAAGCTATAGCTACAATCATAGGAACAATTGTTGGAGGAGGAATTTTAGCCTTACCATTTATTTTATTTAAGGTAGGGATTTTGGCTTTTATAATAACCTTGATATTAGGGGCATTTTCATCATTTTTAGTAACTTCTTATGTAGCAGAGCTTTCTTATTCTCAAAAAAAGATCGCACAATTGCCTTCTTTAGTTTCAAAGTTTTTAGGCAAAAAATATAAATTTTTAGTTTTGTTAATCGAAGAAATCGCGGTTGCCGGAGCATTAATTTCATATTTTGCTGGAATTTCTTCAGTATTGCCTATTAATCACATTGTGATTTATGCAATTCTTGCAATTATTTCAATAATTATAAGTTACGGTAATTTTTTAGCACTTGAAAAATCGGAAACTTACATATTAATCATTAAGTTGCTTTTAATTGTTCTTATTTCTTTGCTAGTTTTTAGAATTCCTAAATTTTCTGCTTTTAATAGCAAATTTATTTTTCTAGCTTTGGGAGTTTCTATATTTGCATTTACTTCCAATTCAGTAGTTCCTGAAGTAAGAGAAGAACTAGGTTCACCAAAATCTTTCAACAAAGTTCTTTTTATTTCTTACATTATTTCTTTTTTAATATACATTTTATTTTCTTTCGCGTTTTATGGGTATTTGGGTAACAAAGTAGGGGAAGTAGCTACAACTAATCTTATTGGCTATTTATATTATTTCGGAATTGTTTTTACAATTTTTCTTCTTTTAACTCCATTAATGACGCTTTCTTTAGTTTTTGCTGATGTTTTAACTCTTGATTTTAAAATTGATAGAAAAATTACTGCTTTTCTTTCCGGAATTATACCATTTTTATTGGCTATTTTCTTTAATCGATTTGCCTATATAATTTCTATAATTGGAGGGGTATTTATTTCTCTACTTTCCTTATTTATAATAATTGCTTTGATAAAAGAAAGAAAAGTTTCTAAATCTGAATATAGAGCTCCTTTTGGAATTATTGGCGTTTTAATATCATTTTTAGTCTTTTTAATCGCTATATTTCTTTCATTTTATGAAGTTTAAAATCAAGAGAGAAAGCGGGGAAATAAAGATTTCTATTCTTATAAATAGCTATGATGATATTTCCGCGCTAAACTTTCTTATTGAGAAAGGAGATACTTTATATTCTAAATCAAGAAGAAAGAACAAAATTGGAAATAAAGTTGAGATTATATTAACTAGGATTGGAATAAGAGTAGAATATATTTCAATAGGAGAGCACGTGAATGTTAGTGGAGAAATAATTTATTCTTCTGATAAAAACGTACCTTTGCATAAGCACCATCATATTAAATTAGGAATTAGAAGCAAGTTTTTGCTTGTAAAGAAAAGGCTTTTGTTATCTCAATTAGATCTGATGAAAAAAACTCAACACTATGAAAAATATCTAATTATTGCTTATGATATTGATACTATAGTTGCTTATTTAG
>JAVYPJ010000005.1:0-8702 GCA_038733315.1 Candidatus Aenigmatarchaeota archaeon
GATCTATCATTATTAACACCTAGAATTTCATATAGCCTTGATATGAATTTCTGCTTATCCAGTATTATATTATACTCTTTTAGTAACCTTTCTATAATTTCTACTATATTTGGCATATTATGCAGAAGTTCTTTAGATAGTCCCAGGTTATAATCCATGTAATATGCCTTACAACATATAATAATAATTCTACTAGGATTATAATCATATATTCGTAAAAATGTTAGGATCGTTTCAATACCAAGACCATGAGATCCGGAGAACATTAAGTCTAATGTGGTAGAAGTTGCTGTATCCTCGTTGAGTTGCGGGGTAAAGTGTATAACCTCCACTGGTTTATCTATGATCGCAGCATCAATAATAATAATAACATCATAATCTTTGAGAATTTCTATAGCTGATATCCCAGTAGCGCCCATATCAATTACGTCTGCGCCAATAACACTACCCTCTAAAGCTTCAGCTAAGTAAGATCCGCATCCATCATCCCCCATTAATCTATTTCCAAGTCCTGCTATTAGTACTTTCATATCAGAAATCACGCCAATATTTAGAATCCTCTGGTTGGGGTTTCCAATTTTGTGTTTTTGGACTATTCATTATTTTTCCATGAAGCTTTATTACTTTAGCTATTACATTAGAGAGAATATCCTTATTTTTAATCTCATCAGTAGTTATCCTATTTATAAATCCTCTCAAATTAGACAGATTAGTTGTAACGTCTTTCCACAAACCCCAGTCATCTGACGTTAAAGATATTATTTTCCCTTCATTGATATCTGATGCTAGTAGTAATGCTGTGATGTCTGCCATATCTTTATCTATAGGCTTATGCATTTGTAGCTTAGATAGTACTAAATCAGTGGTGCTCATCTTAAACTTTTGACTCCAATCCACTGGTATTAAATGATTGAATTCCATTGCATCCATATAATATGCCTTTACAACAATCTCTTCTTTAAAGAACATTCCAGCAATATCTCCTAAAGTTTTCTCTAAATGAATGTATGGGAAGTAGTCTAAACTATATATTACTTCTTTAAATTTATCCCTATGCTCTTTTTTAATTAACATATTTATATCATTTACACCTTGTCTCCTGTATAGTTTCATTAAATCTATAGCGTCTTTGTTAGACTTTACAGTATCATATATCGCAACTGATCCATAGAGTAGAAGTTTAACCCCTTCTTTTTCACATTCGTCATGTATTTTTTTAGCCTCTTTAAGATACGCTTCAAAAATTTCTTCCAATTTTATCTTTTTCATCTGAGATATATCAAATGGTGTAATTCCCGACATTAAGTATACCAATATATACTTATGTAATTTACCTATATAATCTTAATCTTATACACAAGTCTATCAAAAAATTTTTCTTGTGAAAATTATTCATAAAGTAATTTATCTAATATGATAATAGTCTTAAAAAAGCTAAGGGCTCATCTGCTTTTTTAGTTTATTGTAAGAATGAAGTTTATGAGAACTATGTAATAATCAAAATATATTTTAATGGTACTATTGTATAAGATTAATGATAGTATGAGCGAGAAGGTAAATCAAGAAGAGTCATATAAGGAAGGCCTTGCGAAATTAGCTAAACTAGTAGTATATTTAAATGATAGCGGAACATTAGATGCATTATTAGACTTGGTAAAAGATAGAAATTTAATGGATTTTGTAAAATCTCCTACATTTAGGGCTATAATGGAATTATTGGGGCATGTAAAAGAATTAATCGATTCTGGAGTAGTTAATTCTCAAGATTTTATAGATGGTGTAATTACAATAGCTAGACATTTAGATAAAATAGGCAAGATTTTAAGTTTGTTGGATCAACATGGAGTATTAGATGTTATGACAAATGGACTTACGAAAGCCGCCGATATTATTGTTAAAAGTAATGATAACGAGGCAAATATTATTGAATTGTTAGCATCATTTGACGATCCAGATGTTAAAAAGACTTTAGCATATCTAAAATTCTTACTAAAAGAATTGGGTGAGTCAGTAAAACCACTACTAGATGGTGATAAAAATATGTTAGAGAGAGCTGGAAAGTGATTGTGTTTTTATATACAAATTCTAACATAGACTTGAATTTCTGTTTTTGGAATCCATTAGATTTATAATACTGATTAAAATTTGTAATGCGTTTTTTACAGCTTTCCCTTCTTTTGTAATACTATAATATACCTTAATAATCTCTTGAGTTTCTACTTCTCTTTTTACTAGACCGGCCTTTTCCATCTCCTTAAGTCTTATTGATAACATTCTTTGATTTAATCCCTCTATTTTTCGTAATATCTCATTAAATCTAAGTTTTCCATATTTATCTAATATGGCTAGTATACCGTAAGTATATTTTTTATTTATTAAATCATACAATGCTTGTGAATATTCTATGCAAAGATCCTTGTCTTCTCTGAAGCAACAGTCCACATATATCGTCAGTATTTAGCATTTAAAAAATCTTTAGTACAAATTGTTTAATATGATAGTTTAATGAACTGTGCAAACTAGACATGCATCATAAGATCTGATAATATGTGATACCTCTATTGGATTATTAACATCCTCAACCTCCGTTCCTAATACAGCCTTTTGTGCAGAACTTAAGTTACCATAAGGATCTTCAGGTCCCATATTGATCTGAGTGGGAGTTACTATCTGATAATTTTTAATTATTCCATTTTTAATCTCCATCCAATGTCCTAAAGCTCCTCTAGCAGCTTCAACTAGACCATAACCTCTACCATCTTTTACATCATTATACTTTTTAAAAGTGGGTTCCCCAAACTTAAATCTATCAATTTCTTTCAATAATATATCATTTATTTTTAAAAATCTTATAATTCTGGCTAGAACTCTAACTAGAACTGTGGGTCCAAAAGTATCTAGTAAACTCAACGTTAGTTGATCATCTGCATTAGTCATCATAGCTAAAGCGCCAACTTCTGGGGCTATGATCTTTCCGTTAAGTTCATATCTAGCAGTTTTAGTGAAAGTGTACTTACCAAGACTTTTTCCATTTTCAGGATCTAATGGCAAAGTTTCACCTTCAAAAGGATGTTTCCCAACCTTATTATCTCCTTCATAGAAGGATTTAGTTATATACTCTTTCAAGTTTCTTTGGTCAAACTGATACTTAGTCTTATCTATAATTGAATATATACCAGATTGAAAGTACAGCTTTTCGTCTCCAGCTTTAAAATGACCATAGCTAATTAGATAATCGGAGCCACGACCTAACCTATCTAATCCTATCTCTTGACCATAAATCCAAAACCTTGATAAGTCTCCAGAAGGATAATCATGGGCCCATTGATCTAAATCCTTAACGTTTCTTACTGTATTGAGGAACTGTTCTAGTGGACCTCCTAATAACACTGGTTCTATGAACTGACTTATTATGTTCTTTAGAATACCTTTAATTTTTATGAAATCATTAGGATATGGATCAGTTGTAACACCACCTGGTACTATTGCTGATCCATGAGGCCATTGCCCACCTAAGATAGCGTATATCTCAGTATACCTCTTAGACCATACTATACACTTTCTATATGAATTGCCTACTAACTGTCCCCATCTATTTTTTATATCTTCGTAAAAAGGTAGTTTATTGTATTTCTTGTTAGTTAAATCAATTAGAAAATACAAGTAATGATGTCTTAGATCGTTTTGACAAATTTCAGATATTGCTAATATATTCCTTATTACCCATCCGTTCTCTGGCACTTCAGCATTGTATATCATATCTAGGGCTGATGCGGATGCATATAAGTGTGATGCTCCGCATATTCCACAAACTCTAGGAGTTATAACTAATGCATCAAGAGGTTTTTTATTAATAAGTATATTTTCTATTCCTCTAAATAGACTGGAAATTATTTTTATATCAACAACTTTTTTCCCATCAAAAGTAAGCTTAATATCTAAGTCTCCTTCAACCCTATTAAAAGGGCTTAACGTTTTCTCAATCAATATAATCACTCTTTGCTTCTCTTTTTTCTACTAATGGCCTTAGCAAGAATTTAGGAGCAGCGGCCCTTGCTACGGAAGATAACATAATATACGTACCTATTGAAACACCAGCAGGTAAGTTCTTTGGAATTCCACTTTTATTTTTTTCTGTAGTAAAGAAACCAAATGCCGGAAAATCGAACTCTGTGCATCCGAAACATGGGGTACCAACCCTAGTCTTACTGCTTTGATTATTCCATAATATATTGTTACAAGGACTATGAGTATAAGAACCTTTGCAACCTAATTCAAAATACAGACAGCCTTCTCTATGGCCAAATTCTTTTACACTAACCTTATATGCAAAATAAATATTCCTAGGACATCCGAATTGAGTAGTAGTTGAGTATAAGAATTTTGGCCTATTATATTGATCTAGCATTTCAATTGTTAACTTATCTTCTGCAATTAAAGCCAAAGTGGATAATAGCCAAGCTGGATGAGCTGGACAGCCACTAATGTTAATTACAGGTAAGCCTTTTTTACTTTTAAACTCTTTCCCTAGAAAACCACCCATAGTTCTCTTATGAAATTGTAAACCAGTTGATTCTGAAGGATTTGGTTCAGATGCTGGAACTCCACCAAAACTGGCACAATCTCCTATTGCTATTATGTAATTAGCCTTATTTGCCAATAATTTAAGCCAATCTTTCATTGGTTTACTTGCAAACATATTGAATCTACCACTACCTTTAGGGCCTAATACTACAGTACCTTCAAAGATTAGTATATCTAAATTTATTCTATCCGCAAGTATATCATTTAAGAGGGATTTTACATCATCTCCAGATTCTAAAGACAATGAGGGATGCCATAAGATTTTTATATCATATAGTTCTAAAAATTCTAATAAATCAGGATCTTCAGCATTGAGAGTAGATAACGTATTTCCACCACACGCTCCACCTTGTAACCATAATAATGTTTTCATAATAGAAAATATCGAATTTTAACTTTTTAAAGCTTAAATGGACAACATTTTCATTCTTACTATACAAATTTGCTCTTTTAAACAACAAGATTATTGAGGCTAAGTTATTGTTTAAACTAATTGTTCTTAATTATAAAACCGCTATTAGGGTTCATAACTAAAGAACAAACCTATAAAAATCTTGCATAAAATTAGTGTCTGTCTTCTAGATTTGGCTAACATAACAGAAGTATGGAACGTTTTAAATTTTAACAAAATCCTCCAATTCTTTTAGTATAAATTACATTATTATCTTTTATTATTCTAATATTAGTTATAAAACAAGTATCTAAAGAAGATACTGCTAGTGCTAACTCTTTCGGATCTTTAATATCGCTGATTTGTAATCCAAGCACAATATTTTCAAGTGCACCGTTAGGAGTTGATATTATTGTAGTTGGTTGAACTATCCTATACGATTCAATAATGTTATTTTTTATGCTAAAATAGTGGATTAGTGATCCTCTAATTGATTCTACATAAGATTCAAAATTTCCATCAAAAGAATTGAATTTTTCACTTTCAATATCTATATCTTCAATCATTGAAATTAGTTTTGAAATTATCTTTAATCTAGATAATTCCCTAAGTAGTGGAGATGGACCATATCTATCATGATACTTTCTAATTAGGTTATCAAACGTTAAGGCTTGTGCTAATGGTCCTACTTCAACTGGTAATCCCTTATAAGTAATACTTAATCCATGATCTTCAAAGCTTGCGACATCAGCGTTACTTTCAAACGGAAAACCAACAACGAGATATCTCTTTAATCCAGAATTCCAAAAAAGTGCTTCCTTACCCCAGCTAACTAATTTAGCTGCATCTCCTTTACTCTCTTCAATTTCTTCTATACTTGAAACGCTGAGAAAATCTTCAATAGGCATACCTATAATTTCATTTTCAAAAAACCTTCTAACTTCATTAAGCTGATTTTTATCGAATGACACTCTCCTATTACTCCTTAAATACTCTACGTGAGGCCATTTTCCTCCTATTTTATCCATGATTTCTTTTATTTTCTTTGCATAATATGCCACCTTTCGAAACTTTTCCCCAGATGGGAAATCATATATCGTATCTCTAGTCAAATTAGGGAACCAATATGCGTAAGGATGTTTAATATGGCTCTCAATTATTTCTAACATTATTAATAATCTTCTAATTGACTCATTTTTATCGGAAAAAGGTTTAGTGTATGAGTAAATATGAGATTGACTGCAAGTGGCCAAAATTCTAGGTAATATCTCGAAAAAGTTATTTGCATTCTTACCTATGAAGGCCTTTTCAAAACCTCTTAACCTATTGCCACTACTTTTAGCCTTAATCACCTTCCCATCAAGTATTTGAACATCTAAGTCAATTATCTCTAGATCAGATGACAACATCATACATAATTAAATAAGCTTTTTTAGTAAATAAGTTTTTTAGCTTAGAAAGCGAGTTATTCGTTATGTGCTTAAGTTTCCCAGCAAAGGTAGTTCAGATTGACGATATGGTAGTTTTCGTCGACTATGGAAATAATCATATAGAACCAGTAATTAACTCTAGTGGCCAAGAGTTGAAGGAAGGAGATTATGTAGTGGTAAGCTATGGTATGATAATAAGTAAGATAAGCGAAGATGAATTTAAGGAAATGATAAATTACGAATTAGAGCTTAAAAGAGTCGTTGAGGATAGTAATCAATTTTTCTAAATCATCTATTATCTGAGGAATAATTATGTATTTATCAGCCCTTTTTATAACCTTAATTCCGCTCCTATCAACTTGAACAGTTGTGAAATTTCTATTTCTCATTTGTAGATCAGGGTCATTGGTGACTATTATACCTAAGTTTGTAACACTACCTATTAGGGGTAAATTGCTTGGCAAATTGAGTCTAACTTTAACTTTTTCATCAATTTCAAAATAAGTCTCGTAACTCCAGATAACATCATCAGGATTTATTTTATTTCTTTTCAAAAATATCAGAAAATCGTTTACGTATTTTTGTATCTTGTCTAGATCTGATTCAACAAAAAAAGATATTTGTCTTAAAAAATTTTCATTTTTTTCATATAAAAGAGTATATATCGTGATTTTGTCTATTGTGAATTCATAAGGCTTAAAATAATTCCCATAAAATCTTCTGATCATATCTATTGGAAGTGGTTTATTGAGTGAAATGGAATACATAACTTTTCTTATTTTAATAACTCAATCACCTTCTCCTTCATCAGTTCCTTACAAACATTACCCCATTCACTAAGTTCCTCAGAATCATCATCTTTAACCACTTCACATTCTATAATTGTAACATCATCTGATAAGGTTCCTAAGATGTTAGAAGCCTTAAGGAAAGAATCCACATCCATATAATATCCTTTAAAGTTTGAATAAAGGTCAAAAAAATCAGAAAAAGCTGATTCGAGTTCTGGTTTGTAAATCCTCAACTCTTTTTTACCCCTTTTGGCACTAGCTAAGATAATTAATTTATAAGGTTTTAAATAATCTAAAGTTAAAGCAGCCCTAAATGCTCCTAAACTTAAATCTATCACTTCAATACCCATTTTCTTAAGCTCTTCCATAATTAATAGAGGTATTGAGTAATCTGATTTAAACCAATACCCAATTGCTACTACTTTTTTATCCGTGAGTTACCACCCTTAGGCTTGATAGTCTGGGCAATAGTCCAGAGAACTTCTTCAGGATTTTTAATATTAAGGGGAGTTGAGTTAGATGCTATAGCGGATAACCTTCTTCTTTCATCGATTACCGCATCACTTTTTTCTATATTAAGGTTAATATTATAACTATTTAATATCTCATTTAGAATAGAAAATGAATCCATAATGGAATATTTTCTCCTAATTAATAATTTATTAATCTGAGCACCAGAAACCATTTCTCTTGTTACTTCATCTAAAATTTCATCTAAACCTAATTGTTTAAGAATAAAGCGTAATAAAAAAGAACTCATGCCTTTAAACCCCTATTTAAGATATCAGTGAAATCAATAACATTAAATTTAGCCAGACCATCCTTTACTGCATTTTCAAGGGATAATCTACAGTTGGGGTCAAACGTTACCACGGATTTACCTCCCAATTTTAAAATTTGGTCAACACTATATTTTCTTATCTTCTTAACTACTTCAGATTTTTCGGGTATTACCTCTAGATGATGTCCACATGTGAATAGTTTATCAGATGATGGAGAACCCTTGTAATCATTAAATTGCGGAGAAATCAGTTTTAGAATCTCTCTAGGCGGTTTTTCTACCTTTGACATTCTACTTAGAAACTCTGAATAATGTGCAGTTACCGGTGAGGGAATATCAACTTTTTCTAACTTCAAATTCCCTTTACGATCATATGCTAACATTGTTATATGTTGTACATCAATATCAAGTTTGTATCTCAGACTCTTAGGTCCTTGCCATCTTAACATAAAGTATGCAGTACCATCACTAACAACTATCTTTTTAGCATTGACTTTCTTGGCCTCTTCATAAACTTTAGTAAACATCTTCCTAGCAGTTTCAAAATCACCAGCAAAATATGAATAATATCCTACATCAGATATTTCTTGGCTTATAGTATAGTTAATCTTCATTTTATCAAACAATTGAGCCATATTACTTAGAACGTCCTTATATTTCACCTCTAATGCTGAGGGAACGTAAAGCACGTCAGCAATTTTAGCAGACCTAAGCCCAGCTTGGTT
>JAVYPJ010000006.1:0-2453 GCA_038733315.1 Candidatus Aenigmatarchaeota archaeon
GTTATTATTGCATCTATTTTTAATCTTAAAATTTCTTCCAGAACTTCAAATTCATTAACTTGCCACAAAGGAGTAACAAACTTTATTCCAAATTTTTCACAAATCTTTTTAAATTTTTCAAACTGAAATTTTGACTTTATTACACCACAAACAATTCCTTCTATTTTATATTCTAAAATTGCTCTATCTATCAAACTCTCTAATTTTTCTATTTCTTCCCCAATATCACTTTTTTCTTGAATTAAAGGAATCTCCATAGCTTCAGCTTGGTATTTTACAAATTTTGTGTTTGGATAGTGGAAAAAGTAGCTTTCTTCTGAAGAAGGAATTATATTTATTAAACACTCTATAGAGTTTTCCTTACTTACTTTTAAAATAGCCAAAGTAGAATCTTTTCCGCCAGAATATATTGCTGCTAGTTTCATTTTATTCTTTTAACATTAAGAGAAAAAACCTTATCCTTTTTAAAAATTATATATTAAAATTTAAAATAAACTCTATGAAAGTGTTGGTAACTGGAGTTGCAGGTTTTATTGGTTCTCATATTGCTGAAGAATTAATTAAAAGAGGTTTTACAGTTTATGGAATAGATAATCTACATACTGGTAATATAGAAAATATAAAAGAAATGAACATTAATTTTATTGAAGGTAGAGCTAAGAAAATTATAGAAATTAATGAAAAGTTTGATGTTATATTTCACAATGGAATTTATTCTTCAAGTCCTATGTATAAAGAAAACCCCTTTCTTGTTAATGAAGTTATAGAAGATATGATTGCTATTTTAGAGTATGCAAAGAAAAATGGCTCTAAAATTATTTTAGCTTCAACTTCTAGTTTGTATAATCAGAATCAAATTCCCTGGAAGGAAGATGTGGAAATTAAAGTTACAGATTATTATACTGAAGCAAGATATGCTTGTGAAAGATTATGTCAATTATATTCAAAACTTTTCAAAATTAAATGTGTTTCTTTAAGATACTTTAGTGTTTTCGGAGAAAGAGAAGAATATAAAAGAAAATATGCAAATGTGATAACTCAAATGATTTGGTGTGCCTTAAAAGGAAAAGAATTTGAAATTTTCGGAGATGGAAATCAAAGTAGAGATTTAATTTATGTAAAAGATGTAGTTGAAGCTAATATAAAAGCTATGAATTTTGAAGTTTTTGATGAAAAATACTTTGAAGTTTTTAATGTTGGTTCTGGAAAAAATTATTCCTTTAATGAAATGGTTGAAATAATTAGAAAGTTTTTAGACTTAAAAGTAAATTATAAGCCTAACCCCATACCAAATTACGTTTATCATACTTTGGCGGATACCAAAAAATCTGAAGAACTACTCAAATTTGAAACTAAATTTAAAATAGAAAAAGTTATACCAAAAATAATAGAATACTACAAAAAGAAAATAGAAAAAATAATAATATAGAAACTTTTTTATTAAATCTCTCCAATAATATTTAATGAAGTTTGTAAAATGGATTAAGGAGTTATCTAAAAATGATTTGAATTTAGTTGGAGGTAAAGCTGCAAACTTAGGAGAAATGATAAATGCTGGTTTACCTGTCCCTAATGCTTTTGTTGTTACTGCAGAAGCATATAAACATTTTATCACAAAGAACAAACTTATGGGTAAAATAAAAAAAATACTAAGAAAAACTAATTTTAATGATCCTAAAAATTTAGAAGAATCTACACGAAAAATTAGAGAACTTATTGAAAATTCTCCAATGCCAAAAGAAATAGAAGACGAAATAAAAGAAGCTTACAGAATGTTGTCTGAAGAATTTGGAGAAAATGAAATATCTGTAGCTATAAGAAGTTCGGCCACTGCAGAAGACATTCCCAGTGTAGCTGAAGACGAATTCATTTTATTAAGAATTGATGGAATGTTAAAACTAATTAAAATGAAGGATCTTTTTAAATTTACAAATTCTTTCATAGAAGTTTTAGGAATGAAAGAAGATGGAAGTCTAGATTGGTTTAAAGTAGATGGAATTTATAAGCATTATGTTGATACATTTCTTTATAAAATAATAACAAAAAGCAAAAGAGAATTAGTTATATCTCCAAACCATTCGCTGATAGTACTAAATGGAAATTTGGAACCGGAAGTAATTTCGGCTATAGATGAAGTTAAAAAAGATAAAATTAAAGTTCCTGTATTAAGAAGAATTCCTAATGATAAATTTATTAAATATATTGATTTAAGAGAAATTTTTAAGGAAGGTTATGAAATTCATGATGGTAAGCTAAAACTTTTGAACAATTCATCCAATTGGAAAGTTCAAAATGGCTTAAATCCTATACTTCAGCTTACAGAAAATCTAATGTATTTTCTTGGAGTTTTCCTAGCTGATGGAACTATTGATATGCATTCTAGAAGAACCATAATTATAACAAGTGAAGAAAAAGAAGTTAAAGAAAAAATAAAGGAATTTTGTAGGGAGGTT
>JAVYPJ010000006.1:2550-4823 GCA_038733315.1 Candidatus Aenigmatarchaeota archaeon
TTGAATTAAATGCTAAAGAAGGAAGAAAGAACTCAATAAATATTCATTCAAGAGTTCTAACTGAATTTTTAATCAAAACTACTTTTGCGGAAGAGCCAAGAAAGGGTGGTAAAGGTATTATTACCAGATTAAAAAAAGTTCCAGACTTTGTATTCAATGCTGAACCAAAATTAATTGGAGCATTTTTAAGGGGTTGCTTTGATGGAGATGGGAGTGTAACTAGAAATGAAGTGACCTTTAGCAACAAATCAATATATCTAATTAATGGTATTGCAAAATTACTTGAACTACTTGGGATAGAGTATTGTATACAAAGAAAAAAGGACTGTATAGACATTTCTATATTATATAAATCACTTGAAAATTTTATGACAATGATTGGATTTGAGATTGAGGAAAAAAAGGAAAAATTAAAAAGGATTGTAGAAAAATATAAAGCTTCTAAAAAACACCTTGATTATTTTGAAGTATTTGAAGTAAGAAGTGATATTTTAAGAAAACTATTAGAGAAAAAATTACCTAAATGTTTAGTAGAGTTTGCATATTGTCCAATTTGTAATAAAAAGTTAGAGAAAACATCAAACTATAAAAACAAAACAAGATATGTTTGTAAAAATTGTAGAAGAACTTTCTATGAGGAAGAAGTTATAAAATATAAAGAATATGTTTATAAGTACTGGAACGAAAAGGGACAATTTACCACAAATCAAGTGCCTTGGAATAAAGGTAGAATAAGTAAGAGAGTTGGTAGAAGAAGGTTAGAAGCTATATTAGAAAATCTTGGAATTAGAGAAGAGGTGAAAATGTTAAATTCAGATATAAAATGGGAAGATGTGGTAAAAATTGAGCCAATTAAATATAAAGGATTTGTTTATGACTTATTTGTTCCTAACGTTCAAAATTTTGCAGCAGGCTTAGGAGGAATTATTACTCATAATTCTGCAAGTTTTGCTGGCTTGCAACTTACTTTACTAAATATTAAAAATATAGAAAACGTTTTAAATGGAGTAAAAAAATGTTGGGCTTCTCTTTTTACACCCAGAGCAACTTTTTATAGAGAGCAAAAAGGTTTTAAGCATGAAAAAGTTTATATAGCAGTAATAGTTCAAAAACAACTTGGTGTTTTAAATAGAAAAGAGTATGAGGAAGGTAAATACAAAGCTGGAGTTGGATTCACGATTCATCCTTCTACTGGAGAAAAAGATAAAATTGTAATAGAATCTTCTTATGGACAAGGAGAAAGTGTAGTTAGTGGAGCTGTTAATCCCGATACTATAATAATAGATAAAAATACTGGAAATATTTTGGAGTTTCATGTTGGAAGAAAAGAAAAAATGAGAGTAACTAGTGAATTAGGAGAATTGGAAGAAATTGAAACTCCACAAAATTTAAAAGAAAAACTTTCTTTAAACGAAGATGAAATAAAACAACTTTGGGAATTAGCTTTAAAGCTTGAAAAACATTATAATTTCCCCCAGGATTTCGAATGGGTTTCCGAAAATGGAAAAGTTTACTTAGTTCAATCTAGACCGGTAACAGTTTTTTATGAAAAGAAGGAAAGCAAAACAATAACTGAAAAAAGTCCTTTAATTAAAGGTTTGGGTGCATCTCCTGGAGTAGCTATAGGAAAAGTTAAGATTGCGTTAACTGTTGAAGAAGCAAGCACAAAAATAGAAAGAGGAGATATACTAGTAACTAAAATGACTTCTCCTGATTGGACACCATTTATGAAAATTGCTTCTGCAATTATAACAACTGAAGGTGGGCTAACTTCTCATGCAAGCATAGTATCTAGAGAATTAGGAATACCTTGCATAGTTGGTGCTTCTGAGGCTTTGAATAAATTGAAAGATGGAATGTTAATAACAGTTGATGGAAGGAACGGTTTAGTTTATGAAGGTGAAATTAAAGAATTGATAGAAAGAGAAAAAGCTGAGGAGATTTCCATAGAAGATGTTGCCGGTTTGGAAACTAAAACAAAAATATTAATGAATTTGGGTGTACCAACAGAAATAGAGAAATATAAAGACTTACCTTTTGAAGGAATTGGATTGATGAGAATTGAATTTATAATTGCAGAATGGATTAAAGAGCATCCCAATTATTTAATTGAAAGGGGGGAAGAGCAAAAGTATGTTGATAAATTAGCTGAAGGAATAGCTATGGTTGCTAAATCTATTTATCCTAGATTTGTTGTTGTTAGGTTTAGTGATTTCAAAACCAATGAATACAGAAAACTAAATGGTGGGGAGAAATTTGAACCAATAGAAGCT
>JAVYPJ010000006.1:4921-6551 GCA_038733315.1 Candidatus Aenigmatarchaeota archaeon
CTTTAGATTGGAATGTAAAGCTATTAAAAAAGTTAGAGAAGAATATAAACTTGATAACGTTTGGGTGATGCTTCCTTTTGTTAGAACAGTTTGGGAAGTTAAAAAAGTTCTTAAAATAATGGAAGAGGAAGGTTTGAAAAGAAGTGAAAATTTCAAAATTTGGATTATGGCTGAAGTTCCTAGTGTTGTATTTTTGGCCGATAAATTTGCAAAATATTGTGATGGGTTTTCTATTGGAAGTAATGATTTAACTCAATTAATTTTGGGTGTAGATAGAGATTCCGCGATTTTAACAAACATGGGTTATTTTGATGAAAGAAATGATGCCGTTTTAAAAGCAATTAGAGATTTGATAAAAAAAGCGCATAGAGCAAAAGTTACAGTTTCTATATGTGGGCAAGCTCCTAGTTTTTATCCTGAGTTTACTGAATTTTTAGTTAAATGTGGTATAGATTCCATTTCTGTTAATCCTGATGCTGTTCTAAAAACTAAGAAAATTGTTTATGATGTTGAAAGAAGATTGTATTCCCAATAACTTTTTGAATATAGTTTTTAATTCATTTCCTATTTTTTTTCATAAAGAGTTACCTCTAAGCAAAATAACTTGAATCTGCAATCTAGAAGTCGCCCAATCAACATAAATATTTCAAAACAACAAATAAAATAAATTTATATAGAAAGTAAAGAAAAAATAATTGAAAGGCAACGCATAAAGTGTTTATAATCCATAACATATGAGAATTTATGTTGAACTAAAAAAGATTTGTATATGTTCAATTTAATTTCAATATTTCAAGAGATAATGAGAGAAGTGGAGCTTGAAAATAAAGCAATAAAGAAGCTAGATAAAATAGAGGTTCCCAATAACTATAAAGAACTAATCTTGAAAGAGTTTATAAATGAAGCCGAAAAAATAAAGAGAAAATATCAAGATATATATGAGGAACTAATTAAATTATATAAGTTGTATTTTTCGAATCTAGTATTATTTGATGAATATCTAAGTTATGATAAATTAATGTTTTTTCCTAAGGAAATTGAAGTTATTGGTAAGCTGTTAAAAGGTCATTGGTATATAAATTTGTTAATATACGATATAGGATTGAAAGAAAAACCGTACGCTGAAAAAAAACTAAAAAATAGAATAAATTATATACCTACTTTTATATCATTTTTTTCTGATATAATCGAAAAAATAAACAACTTAGATGAAGCATTAAAAATAAGAGATGAGAGAGGGAAAATTTTGTATCATAGCCTATTAGGTAGTGATGTCCTCTTTAAAAACTTGAAATCAAAGGTAAAAGATAAGCTCTATGAAAGAAAATATTATCCACTTATAGAAGATAGACTCTTGAAAAATCGTCCATTTAGAGTTATGCTAATCGATAATGTATTGGAAGAACTTTGGCACATCTCTAAAGTAAGTATGTTAGATTTAGGAGTTTATTACAAACTGTTAAAAGCATTCAATAAGAAAAGTGTAAAAGAACTTTTTAATCATTTGGAGAAAAAAGCTCGTAATATAAAAAAATTAGTATATCCCATACCAAAGTTTTACCAACATTATGATAGTTGTGGTGTTGTTTGTTTGTTAAACGCAGCAAAAGTTTATTATCCAAAGCTAAAA
>JAVYPJ010000007.1:0-5255 GCA_038733315.1 Candidatus Aenigmatarchaeota archaeon
AAAATTTAATAAAACTCTTTTTACTGAATCCAATTTACAGTGAGGATCTATTTAGCCTAGGCCAATCTTATGCTAGCCAGAAGCTGATAGTAAATCAAATTCTAGTAATGAAAAGCTTGGAATGAGAGTGGATTACCATTAATACACTAGAATATAATCAGTATTTTTTCTTTATTATTGGAATTATATATTGAAAAACTTTTTCGCTCCATAAGCAATAATCTTATCTCTTATTGGCCTAGGTAGAAATAATACAAGCCCAGCAATTGTCTTGGCTAAATTGGACTTAAATGACCAACCTTTGATAGTAATAGTTAACAATTCAAGTTTTTCATATAATGTGAAATCTATATCTGGTGGACTCTTTCCATTCAAAAGCAAATAAAATCCATAATAGTCTAGCTTTTTTCTAATTCTACCATATTCAAGACGTTTTTCCACTTCTTTACTACAATCCTTAAACTTATTATAAAATAATTCAGAATCTTGCAGGAATCTACCAAAAGATGATACTCGTTGTGATAAGCTTGATGGATTACTTACATTAAGAGAATGAAGTCTATAAAACGTGAGCTTATCCTTCACGTGATAGAGGCCTTCATAAAGTTTGTTACAAATTGAGGTGAAGGCGAAGTAAATGTCGGGCGACAGCTCTACAGATTTTAGGTCAGGATCTATTAAGTCCCTCCTTAAGGCTATAGACGAATTATTGAAGAGTGACATAAGATGCTTACGATGATTGTATGTTTTGGGGTTTAATAATACGTCCTCCTTAATTTCTCTTTCTCCTATCTTATTGCCGAATTGATCTATTAGAATAAGCGAATTTCTAAACCCTCCTATTCTCCTCTCTTTGAAAGCATTATAAACTACCTTTAACCTATTCTCATCATACATATCATCGTCATCTAAAAAGGTTATAATATCACCCTTAGACTCTTCTATACCTTTATACACAAACTCTCCTTGCTTTTTAGAATCATCATAAATTATCTTAGCACCATTTTTCCTAGCATAATCATCAACTTCTTTATCTTCTTCCTTCTTAATCAAAATTACCTCATATAGGTTTTTATCTAGAGTCTGATTGAAAACACTATTCAAAGCATATTTTAAATAACCCCTCTTATTATACTCACCAACAATAACACTAATCATGATTGATAATGATTAGAACAACATTAAAAAACTAATTGTGAGACTCTCAGTGAAATTATTTATTCTTTGTAGCATACATCATTCCAATTTTTGCGCCTTTATATTTTACTGAGAATCCTTTACTTTTCAATATTTCTGGCAAGTTTTTAGGCCCATTATGATATTCTAAGACAATACTTTCAATCTTACTTATCATATAACTCATCTGATAGGTAAGGTAAAGTATCGTATTCACAACCCTCACAATCCAATTTTAGAAGAGAAATTGATGAAATTTTAAAATCATTAACAATCTTCTGAAGGGAAATAGTCTTAACCCTTAAAACTTCAAACTTAACATCCTTAGTTATCTCATTAATAGGCTTTAATGAGTTTGCGTTGGGATTACTTTTTGGAGCATAAAGTACTGCCTCACCCTCTTCTCTAGCTAACGCATAGGGTAAGAGTATTATTTTATCTTCTAGGTTGTTAATTTTCACGTTCTCTTTTGCCAATTCAAAGTTTTCTGGAAAGGGCTCAAGCGCTATAACTCTCTCAGCACCATTGAATGCGAAATAAATTGAAGAATCCCCATTATATGCTCCAACATCAATTACAGTACCATGAAACCTTTCACCATAAACCTTATCTATAAAGATCTCTAAAATAGGGACAAGATCCATGTGAATTTCACGTCTAATCTTAATGCAAGGACTTTAGATTGATAGCATACTGTAATTTTTTCTGAATTATCTATTATTGTATAACCAGCATCTAATAGTTTAAGAATACTATATATAGAAACTACTGGGTTAATGGTTATGCAATATTTTCCATCCTTTGTTATAATCTTAGTAGGCCCATGTTGTTTACCTAGCATTTATAGAATCCCATTCCTAATTACGTTGAACATTATTTCATTACTATTGATAGTATAACGTCTAGCTAATTTGTTTATTTCCATAACCGTTCTAAACTTGCTTATTATACTCATGCTTACTCTTTATTAACTCTTTTAATAAAAAGCTTTACTACTGTAGCTAATAATATTATTTGAAAATAATCAAAAGAGTTGGCAATACATTTTACCAAAGAAAGATATTATCGTTAAAGGATAAGTTCTAATTTTTTTAAGAAATATTTGAAAAAATTTTTATTATTAGTTTAATAAATCTAGATTATATAAAGCTTTTAATTCGATTATTAATTAATGATTAAGTATAAATGTATTGGTTTAAATTCCTTTGTTAAGTTAATATTTTTTACTTATTGCGGCAAAATTCGTGTTATTTGTGGTTAAAGTCGTTGTTAGAGATAAGTTATAGGGTTATTCAGGGAGATTTCATAATATAAGAGTGTAATTTCTAATCACTTTCATATTCTCTTTTTCCTATATTTGGTTTAGGTGACATTTTTCGCTTATGACTAGCGGGGGTTTCCCCATCGTATGAAGTGTTAATAAAACAAGTTTTATATTGACGCATGAATGTTTTTGGTCTTTCAGATAGCGTCTTCTCAAGGGATGAAGTTGTTACATAACTTGATGAAAGCCTCGCACTTTAGGGCGGGAATGCAAAGATTTATAAACTCTACGCTCTTTAATGTATTCTGAAGATGGTCGTGGAGAGCGACTCTCAGACAAGGTTTAGGAGCACTAGGCATGTTAGAGAGGTGTTGCCAGCTAACGTTCACGTTTATGCTCTCCACGAGACAAGAACCATATCCCCAAGTCCCGCTCTACACGGGGTAGGGGTAATGCGCCTGAGACCGGGCGCAGAGCTAAACCCGACTGGGAATGTAGCTCTAAACCTCTCCGCACTTTATGACGGGGAGGAGGTCAGAGTTGGTTACTAGTTTCTGTAGTACCTCAACTCTATAAATGGGAAATTACTTTACTATCGCTTAGCGATTTAGAATGTAGTCTAACTCATTTTCGTGTGCAAGTTTTAATTGTCTGTGATGATTGTAATCGCTTTCCGTAAGAAATTACAGACTGATTGACTATTCTAGTGTAGTATAAAATTTAGTGTTTCAGACTAGAATGTTTTGGGGTAGTAATATCTGCTAAAGCTTTAAATGTTGTCAGTGTAGGTATAGTTATTGTGTAATTATTCTGTAAAACAATTTAACAGAGTTAATATTTTTTCCAAATATCTTGTTAGGTTTAACTTTCTTTTTTCATGGATTACTGCTCTACTAATATTTTTAGGTGTAATAAGATAAAAAAAACGTAGTTGTGATAGAGAGATTTGGTCCAAAGAAATTATTAAAGAGAGAGTCTGCTATAGATCATTAGTTTCTTTTCATCTACTTAATATGAATAAAATTTTTAATATAATATCAGGGAGAGTTGTTACTACGGTTACTTGTCTGTAAAAAACATATTGGAACACAGTGTCTAGATGAAAAATCACGTAATACTTAGCTTTTAGTATAGACGTGATTTCGATTAATTCATAGAATTTAAAAAAAGAACAAGTTACCTAACGCTTTTAAGATGCAAATTGGAAAGAGATAAACATTGAGCATTAATCTCCTATACTATTTAGGCTATTATTTAACCGCAAATGCAGCACTATAGAATTTGCTTATCTGTAATGAGGTAATGCGAAGTTTCATTTTTCTAAACAAAGGCATACGATTAATATCAACTAAATCGCGCGAAGGGCAGTTCTTCTGTGTATGACACAAGTAAATATAAGACTGTGAAAGTAAGGAGTGTTAGAGTCTATTTTGAAGGAATTTAACATAAGTGAACCTTATCTTCTAGACTTAGATATAAAGGGGAAGAAGTTTGACGTAATTAATGATGATGCAATTTCAAAGTTTAAAATAGTTAGAATAGAATATACTACTAATATTGGAGGAACTATGATAGGGACAAGGGATGAGTATGGTTTTAGAAAAATAAGGGTTTATAAGCATAATGAATTAGCATATGATTTACATTATCATGGGACAATAGAAGCTAGAAAATGAATTTACGAGGTCAAATAGTATAACCTTAAGGAAGGAAAAAGTAATATTATAATAATATTTTTCACAAAAATTCTTAAATGTTTAATGGTGTTGTTAGGTTGCTAACGTACGTGCAAGCTATTAGTGTGCATTTGTCATTTTCATCGCATTCGTATATACCATACCCTGATTGGCATCTTAGTGTTTTTTGTATTGTGTAGTATTTTCTCTTGCTAGACATTATAATTATCTTCTCAATTCTCATATATAAATCTTTATTAAAGAAATAGGATTAATGTGGTTTTTATTTTATCTTTTTGACTTAACGTTGCTTTTTTAATACCCCAGGAACTCTGAGTATTAGTTGGTTTAGGTGTTGAAAAAATTTAGATTTGTAGAGCAGAGAGAGTTGTTTTGTATGGCAGTTGTATAGTAGGTTGATTGGTAATTGTTTATGTAAGTTGGCTTTTGTAGGATCATGAGTTGGTTAAACGGGTCTTAATTGATCTTCGAAAAGCTTGATGGTGTTAAGTAAGTTGTTATTAGATTAAATTTATATTGGAATAAGTCTATAATTATAAATGTGATAAAATGGCTCAAACAGAGGTAGAAAGTACGCAAAAGTACTTACCCATATTAAGGGTAACTCTTGGATTCATGTTCTTCTCGGCGTTTATGAGAAGAGTAATAAATGTTCCGGCAAAACTAAATCCAAACTCTAGTCAGTATGTGGGAGGGAAATTGATTACTTTCACGCATGGGGGCCAATAAAAGGGATTTTAATCTCAACGCTTCAAAATCCAGCGTTACTTTACGACTTCATAATTCTTTTCACGGCGTTAGAAGCGATATTTGGCTTGTTCTTGATTGTAGGATTTTTAACGAGGTTATCTGGTCTTGTAGTGGCTTTACTAGCGTGGGGAATAGGAGCTGCTGCGGGTTGGTTAGGTTCTACTTGTGTTGATGAGTGGCAAATAGCGGCAGTGGAAGGGGCAGCAGCGTTTATGTTTATGTTCACTGGAAGTAGGTGGTTGTCAATTGATCAACTTCTTTCTAGTAAATTCCCTAAGGGGTTAAGGATAGGTAAAGTTCACATTCCGTTGTGGTGATGGTGATGGATAGGGTTGCTGTATTGGCTATAATAGGTTTAATAATAGCGA